>JANQMU010000148.1 GCA_028279875.1 Rhizobiaceae bacterium | reverse complement strand
GAGCGAACTGATTTGGATCATCAAATGGCTCAATATTGTCGCCCGATGCTCTAGCGTACCCACAAACCAAAACGGTCCGGACAAGGTCCGGGCCGCCTTGTTTTTCAGCCTGTGCCGTTTACGCCGCGGCGACGACGTTGTCTTCCGTTGCAAACAGCAGCCGGTCCGAACCGGCCGACACGCGGATCACCTGGCCGTCGGCAATGTCTCCGGCGAGCATCTTTTCGGCCAGCGGATCCTGGACATATTTCTGGATCACCCGCTTCAAAGGACGGGCACCATAGGCCGGATCATAGCCCTTGTCGGCCAGCCATTTGCGGGCGTCCTCACCAAGCTCGATGGTGATCTTGCGCTCGGCCAGGAGGTTTGACAGCCGCACCATCTGGATATCGACGATCGCGCCCATCTCCTCGCGGCGGAGCCGGTGGAACAGGATGGTCTCGTCGACCCGATTGAGGAATTCAGGTCGGAACGACGCCTTGACGACATCCATGACCTGGTCCCGCACCTTATCGACATCCTCGTCGTCGGCCAGCCCGGTCAGATATTCGGCGCCCAGATTGGACGTCATGATCACCAGCGTGTTGCGGAAGTCCACGGTCCGCCCCTGCCCGTCGGTCAGCCGCCCGTCATCGAGAACCTGGAGCAGGACGTTGAAGACGTCGGGGTGGGCCTTTTCGATCTCGTCGAACAGGATCACCTGATAGGGCCGCCGGCGCACCGCTTCCGTCAGCGCGCCGCCTTCGTCATAGCCGACATAGCCCGGAGGCGCACCGATCATGCGGGCGACGGAGTGCTTCTCCATGAATTCCGACATGTCGAGCCGCACCATGGCGGTCTCGTCGTCAAACAGGAAATGCGCCAGCGCCTTGGTCAGTTCGGTCTTGCCGACACCGGTGGGCCCGAGGAAGATGAACGAGCCGATCGGCCGGTGTGGATCCTGCAGCCCGGCCCGGGCCCGCCGCACGGCCTTGGAGACCGCCTGCACGGCCTCGCCCTGTCCAACGACCCGCCGGGACAGCTCGTCTTCCATGCGCAGCAGCTTGTCACGCTCGCCTTCCAGCATCTTGTCGACCGGAATACCCGTCCAGCGCGACACCACATGGGCGATATGGTCGGGCGTCACGGTTTCCTCGACCATCGCCGCGCCGTCCTCGCTCGATTCCTCCGCCTCGGCCAGCTTGCGTTCCAGATCGGGAATCTCGCCATAGGCAAGCTCACCGGCCCGCTGGAACTCGCCGTCGCGCTGGGCGATCGCCAGTTCGTTGCGGGCATCGTCAAGCTGCTTCTTCAAATCGGCGGCAAGCCCGAGCTTCTGCTTTTCCGACTGCCATGTGGCGGTCAGGGAATCGGCCTTTTCCTCCAGCGAGGCGAGATCCTTTCCAAGCTTCTGCAACCGGTCCTTGGAGGCCTTGTCGGTTTCCTTCAGCAGCGCCTCGCGCTCGATCTTGAGCTGGATGATGCGCCGGTCCAGTTCGTCGAGTTCCTCCGGCTTCGAATCGACCTGCATGCGCAGGCGCGATGCCGATTCATCGACCAGGTCAATCGCCTTGTCCGGCAGGAAGCGGTCCGTGATATAGCGGTTGGACAGGGTCGATGCCGATACAAGCGCGGCATCCGAGATCCGCACCTTGTGGTGCTGCTCGTATTTTTCCTTGATACCGCGCAGGATCGAGATGGAATCCTCGACCGTCGGCTCGTCGACCATCACCGGCTGGAACCGGCGGGCAAGGGCCGCATCCTTTTCGACATGTTTGCGGTATTCATCGAGCGTCGTCGCGCCGACACAGTGCAATTCGCCGCGCGCCAGCGCCGGCTTCAGGAGGTTCGACGCATCCATCGCCCCGTCGGCCTTGCCGGCGCCGACCAGCGTGTGCATCTCATCGATGAACAGGATGATATTGCCGGCCGCGGCCTGCACTTCCGACAGGACCGCCTTCAGCCTCTCCTCGAACTCGCCGCGATATTTGGCCCCGGCGATCAGGGCGCCCATGTCGAGCGCCAGAAGCTGCTTGTCCTTCAGCGATTCGGGAACGTCGCCATTGACGATCCGCAGGGCCAGGCCTTCGGCGATCGCCGTCTTGCCGACACCGGGCTCACCGATCAGCACAGGGTTGTTCTTGGTGCGGCGCGACAGCACCTGCATGGTGCGGCGGATTTCGTCGTCGCGCCCGATGACCGGGTCGAGCTTGCCCTCGCGGGCCTCGGCCGTCAGGTCGCGGGCATATTTCTTCAGCGCATCATAGCCTTCCTCGGCGCTGGCTGAATCGGCGGTCCGTCCCTTGCGGATTTCATTGATGGCTTCGTTGAGGCCTGACGCCGTCACGCCGGCCTTCTCCAGGATTTCCGATGTCCTGGCGGATTTCTCGATCGCCAGCGCCAGAAGCAGCCGTTCGACCGTAACAAAGCTGTCACCGGCTTTCTTGGCGATTTCCTCGGCGGTCGAGAAGACCTTGGCAAGCGGCTGCGCCAGATAAATCTGTCCATTGCCGCCGCTGACCTTCGGCAGCTTGCCGAGCGCCGCATCGACGCCGAGGCGCGCATCGTCTGCCCGTCCGCCGGCCCGTTCGATGAGCGAAGCGGCCATGCCTTCGGGATCGTCCAGCAGGATTTTCAGCATATGTTCCGGCGTGAACTGCTGATGTCCCTCGGCCAGCGCATATGTCTGCGCGGACTGCAAAAATCCACGCACCCGTTCGCTGTATTTTTCCATATTCATCAATCACATCTCCTTTTCCCGTCCTGCCCTTCAAGCGGCGCAGAACGATCGATCCGGATAGGTCCCCGCTTACGGCGGACCTGCTATGTCTCCTATATGGGGATGGTCGGGTGTTTCCTTCAAGTGGAAAAAACCACGGAGTACACCCTTTGCCGACCGCTTCCCGGCGGCGGCGATGAAACAGTCATCAGGCACAAAAAAGCCCGGCGAACCGGGCATTTTCAGGTCATCATCCGGATTTCCAGATCACGCTTCAGGCGCCGCAGCCACAACTTCCGGCGCTGCGTCCTGCGTCTCACCGGCCGCAGGTCTCGTTTCCGGCAGAATGGCGGTTTCGCCCTCGCCTGCCTCGGCGGCAATCGATCCGTCACTGTTTTCGACCGGCGCAATGTTGCCACGGGGCCGGCGCGGCCTGGCGGCCGCCCGGCGACGCG
>JANQMU010000138.1 GCA_028279875.1 Rhizobiaceae bacterium | reverse complement strand
GACGGGTGGTTCCCGGGCGGTCCCGAAATTGCGTGTCCCGACCGGCAGGATGACCCCGCCATCGGCCGCTTCGAGCACCCTGGACAGTGCGAGATCGTCCTCAGGGTTCGAAACGGAACTGAAATCGAGGTCCAGTACAATCGACCCGGCTCCGCTGCCCAGCAGTCTTTCGACGATTTCGGCGGTTTTGCTGCGCGGCCAGGGCCACACACCGACCTGGTCGAGACTTTTCCCGTCAATTTTCACATGGATGATATCCCCGGTGGCAGCGCGTTCGCGCATCGCCATCCGTTGTTCTATGACCAGGTTTTTCAGCCCATCGAGACGTCCGGACCAGTCGGTCCAGAGGACGAAAACCAGAATCAGCGGGAGCCAGATGTGCCCGGAATATGTGTGTGAACGCCTCATCGCATAGCCGCCACGGTGCCCGCCGGCCAAAGGCAACGGGTTGGGGACGTGTGCGCCGGTTGCGGATACAAGATACTAATCACCAATATTCTGCCCCATAATGTCAGGCGCAATCCGAAAAACCGTAAAATATGAGGGAATTCTCGCCGGTTTTCGTAAAAATCCGATAAACTGGATAAATCGCGAAAACAGTCACCGTCAGGCGGGGAAGGTCCCGCAGATCCGGCTGGCGGACGTCGAAGGTTATTCGGCGACGACGAGTTCGACGCGCGCTTGCCGGCATATTTCGCCGATTTGTCGCGGCGGCTGCGCGTCGGTGACGAATGTATCCATATCCGCAAGCCGGCCGATCTGGACCGGGGCCCGGCGCTGGAACTTCATCGCGTCGGCGACGAGGATCTTCTTCCTCGCCTGTTTGAGAATGACCTGCGAGACCCGCACTTCCCGATAATCGAAATCCAGCAATTCGCCGCCTTCATCGATCGCCGACGTGCCGATGACGGCAAAATCCACCTTGAACTGGCGGATAAGGTCGATCGCCGCGGCGCCGATGATGCCGCGATCGCTTTTGCGGACCATGCCGCCGGCGACGACGACTTCGACATGTTCGGCCTCGGACAGGATGAAGGCGACATTCAGATTGTTGGTAATAGCCAGCAATCCTTCATGACGGCGCAGCGCATGGGCCACCTGCTCGGTGGTGGTGCCGATATTGAGGATCACCGACGCGTTGTTGGGGATCATCGCCGCGACGGCACCGGCGATCCGCGCCTTGCCACCGGATGCCAGATCGCGCCTCGACTGATAGGCCAGATTGACGGTGCTCGACGGGAACATGGCGCCGCCATGGACCCGCTGGAGCTTTTCCATGTCGCAGAGTTCATTGAGGTCCTTGCGGATTGTCTGCGGCGTGACGCCGAAATGGGACGACAGCCGCTCCACCTCGACCCGGCCGTCGCGCCGGGCGATTTCCAGAATATCGGCCTGTCTCGGCTGCAGATGCGGCACGTCCGTTTCTCCCTGGTCGTCTGCGATCATCATTGCGATTTTTTCGACAGGAATTCAATTCGGCGACGCACTCGCCAATTCATCGGGACGCCGGCTCCGGCTGCGCCTCAGCCCTTGATCGCGCCGCCCGTCAGACCCGAAATGATGTATCGTTGCGCCGCCAGGAAGAAGGCGATGGCCGGCAGGATGGTCAGGGTCAGATAGGCAAGGATCATGGTCCAGTCGGTGCCGTACTCGCCCCGGTATTGCATGATACCGAGCGGCCAGGTGTATTTCTCCGGCGTATTCAGGACGACAAGCGGCAGAAGGAAGTTGTTCCAGCTGGCGACGAAGGCGAACACGCTGACGGTGGCGATGATCGGCAGTGACAGGGGCAGGGTGATGTACCAGTAAATCTGCACATAGCCGCAATTGTCCATGCGGGCGGCGTCAATCAGTTCTGTCGGCAGTTCCTTGAAGAAATTGTGAAACAGCAGGATCGAGAAACTGAGGCTGAAGGCCGATTGGGCCAGGATAAGGCCGAGATGCGAATCCAGGAGACCGAGATCCCTGAGCTTGAGAAACAGTGGTAGCACTGCGGTCGCGGCAGGAAACAGCAGGCCCAGCAACAAGAAACTGGTGAGCATGCGCCGACCGAAAAACCGGATATGGGCAAGCGCGAATGCGGTCATGGACGACAGGATGACGGTCAACACAACGGTGGCGATCGAGACCAGAAGCGAATTCCACAGCGTCAGGAAAAATGTGCTCTGGGTGAGAATTTCGACAAAATTCTGCGGGCTCCAGCTTTCGGGCAGGCCGAACGGGTTGGCTCGTAATTCGCCCAGCCGCTTGAAGCCGCCGAGCGCGGTTGCATAGATCGGAACGACGACGAACAGGGCAAGCGCGCCAAGGCCGATCCACTGGGCCGGGGAGATTTCGGAGTGCCGCATGGGGTTGCGGGATCGTTTTGACGCCATCAATTCCACTCCCGCGACATGAGATATCGTCTGTAGCCGATGGTGATCGCCACGCAGACGACAAAAAGGATGACGCTGACCGCTCCGCCGAAACCGAGCTTCATGCGGGTAATGCCGAACTGGTAGAGAAAGCTGACGATGGTGTGGCTGGAATGGCTCGGCCCGCCGCCGCTGAGCGGTATGATGAGGTCGAAGAGCTGCATCGCGCCGATGATGGCAAAGAACACCGTGATCAGGATCGCCGAACGGATCATCGGGATGCGGATGTGCCGGGTGATCTGCCACCGGCTGACCCCGTCGAGACGCGCCGCCTCGATGATTTCCCGCGGGATCGACTGCAGCGCCGCGATATAGATCATCATGTGGAAGCCGAAATATTTCCAGACAATGACGAGCATGATCGCCGGCATCACCCAGAACTTGTCGCCGAGAACAAAAGGAAAGGTGACGCCAAGCGTATCCCCGATGGCCGGCACCAGCCCGTAATTTCCGTCATAGACAAACCGCCACATCAGCCCGGCGGCAACCTCGGCCAGCATATAGGGAAGAAAAAACAGGGTGCGGAGAACATTGACGCCCCAGTTGTTTTCGACAAGGGCGAGGGCCGCCCAAAGGGCCAGCGGCAATTGCACCAGCAGCGAGACGGCGACGACCAGAAAGCTGTTTCGAACCGCCTTCGAAAAATGCCGGTGGGTGACGACATCCTCGTAATTGTCGAGGCCGACGAATTTGGTCATCGGACCGAAGCCGTTCCAGTTGTAGAAGGAGAAGCTGAC
Organism: Rhizobiaceae bacterium; assembly: GCA_028279875.1. GTDB lineage: Bacteria > Pseudomonadota > Alphaproteobacteria > Rhizobiales > Rhizobiaceae > Hoeflea_A. Next base: position 31,922 of record JANQMU010000138.1, on the reverse strand, counting down.
CGCGTCGACCATGGGCATGACCACGAGGAGCGTAAACAACCCGACAGTCACCGGAACAAACAGCACGAGAGCGACGGAAGGTCTGCTGAAAAAGCGGCGTTTGAGCTTGTCGCCGCGGGGTGCGGCGGGGCTGCCGGACCGGGTTGTCGGCCGCACATGCAATGGCGGCCGGCCAGCTTGTGTGGTCATGTCACCGGGCGTCGTCTACGGCCTCTTTCACAAGATCAGCGGCCTCCTGCGCCGAGATCGCATTATCCGTCAGTTCGACGGACACGTCATTGACAACGCCGCCGACATCCGCGCCGAGTTCCTGATCGAAGAATATGGCGTGCCATTTGGCTTTGTTGATATTGCCCGATACGTCCTTGAAGAACGGGTTGGCAAGCTTGTCGGCCGCACCCTTGGTGATCGGAATATAGGAATTGCCGGCCGCAAAACGGGACTGGACGTCCTTCGATGCGTACCATTCCATGAATTTGACCGCTTCATCCGGCGCGTCCCGGTGGAATATCCAGCCATTGATCCCGCCCAGCGTATCGTCATCATTGCCGGCGCCACCCGAAACCGTGGGGAACGGGACAATCACCAACTGCTCATCCGACAGACCGTTTCCGCTTCCCGAATTGTTGCGGTGAACCGTATAGTCCCAATTGCCCATCAGGTGCAGTGCCGCCTTGCCGTCGCCAAAATGGCCGGATGCGGTCCCGTAATTGGCCGCAAGATACCCCTCCTGGAAGGGCTCCAGTGCAATCAGCTCAAGGAAATCCTCCCCGGCCTTGACGAAGGGTGCGCCGGAAAAGCCGTCTCCTTCCCCGGCGCGCGCCGCGTTGAAGGCATCCTGCCCGGCATGGCGAACAACCAGATATGACCAGTAGAAATGGGCTGGCCATTTGTCCTGCGCGCCGATGGATATTGGAGTGATTCCGGCATCCTTGATCTTCTGGACCGATGCCAGGAAGCCCTCCCAGGTTTTCATGTCATCGGCGCTGACACCGGCCTGGTCCAGAAGGTCCTTGTTGCCCCAGAACACCACCTGGCTGACATTTTGAGCAAGTCCGTACAGATCGCCGTCCCGCGTAAAGGCGTTGATGCCGGCATCTCCGATCGCTGCCCGCGTTTCATCCGAAACCACATCGCCGATGGGTCGCAAAACGCCAGCGTCGACCTGGTCGCTCATCACGCCGCCGCCCCAACTGTAGAAAATGTCGGGCGCCGCGTCCGACTGCAAAAGCGTCGTCAGCTTGGCCTTGAAGGCCTCGTTTTCAAGGAACTGCACATTGACCTTCACGCCCGGATTGGCGGCTTCATATTCCTTTGCCGCAGATTCCATGATCTCGACCGTGCCCGGCACGGTCTCAATGTGCAGCCAATCGACGGTCACGTCCGCCATGGCCGGAACCGCGGTGAGCGCCAGAATTCCGGCACCGATGAGATATCTGTTCATGATCTTCCTCCCTGGGCGTCGTGCCATTTCAAGCCGCGTCAATGTGAAACGCACAACGCCGGCATCTTTCAATGTGGCCTCCAGCTATTTATTAAACATTCCAATTTTAATTGGCAAGAGAGGAAACGAATCCGATGATATTTCAATAAATATATGAAAGATAATGTTTTTTTATGAGATTACGAAATGCCCCGCACAATCCGCCATCATCTGATCCGGCGCGCGCGGCGTCTTGTCCGAAGCCGATAAAGGCGCAGCGGGCGGCGGTGTAGCAGTCAAATCGGCGGGCGTGAAATCGCATTTCCATGGGACTGCAATCCGAATGCCCGGACCGGCGTCGCCGGCGGCCGCACCGGATGGAAGCACCATCGAAAACCATGATCAAGGGCGCCAGCCAGTGCATCGGCGAGACAATAGCAAGCAGATTAAAATTGCTGCATCTCTTAGGAAAATCAAGTAAAAACAATGATTAGTGACGTATTCCGTTTGGCGGCGGTGCTCTGGAGCCGGAAGACAGCGGGGAGGGGCCGCCTCCGGTCCGCTGTTTTACTTCGAGACAACGGCGGCAATACGAAGGCCGTTCGCGGCGCGGAGCCAGGGCCGTGTTTTTGCCGACACATGAAGTCGCGGATCGGGCCGCGGTTGACTATCGCTGAATAATCGTCAAAAACTCACGCCCCATGGTCCAGTACCAAATTAATAAAGGACACAAACAAAAGATGCGCTGCGCTTGAGGAAGTTTCCGTTTGGTCGTCAAAATCGCCGACCCGCTGCTGATGCGGGAAATCAACAAATACCACGTCCTTGAGACAATCCGGTGCAACAGCCGGATTTCCCGGGTGGAAATCTCGGAGCGTACGCTGCTGAGCGGCACCACCGTATCGGCCATCACCGGAGCGCTGATCGAGGAGGGGCTTGTGGAGGCGATCCACGTCCAGCGCCCGGTGGACGGCAAACGCGGGCGCCCCCGGGTCCTGCTCGATCTGATTCCGGATGCGGCCTATGTGGTGGGGGTGAGGATTTCACCGGCCCGCATCACGACGACGGTCGCCAATTTCAAGGGAGAAGCCATCTATTCGGTTCAGATGCCCATCCAGATCGCCCTGCGCTCGACGGAGGCAATCGTCGATGTCATCGAAAACAGCATCCATGTGTGTATCGCTGCCCATGGCATCGATCGTGACAAGATCCAGGGGATCGGCATCGGAGTGCCGGGAATATTCGACCCCGAATCGGGACTGATGCATGCCAGTTCGATCTTCGGTGAAGGCGAGATGCCGCTGGCGCAGATGCTGGAAACGCGCCTTGGGCTGCGGTCGAGAATGGCCAAACCCGCCGACCTCGTGGCGCTAGCGGAGAGCTGGTTCGGCTACGCTCAGCGCAATCGGTCCTTTGCGGCGATCACCGTTGAGCAAACGGTGGGCATGGCGCTGTGGATCGATGATGATCTGCACCGCGGTGCAAGCATGCTGGGCGCGGCCTTTGGACATATCAAGGTGGGCGATGAGGGTCGCGTCTGCACCTGCGGACAGTTCGACTGTCTTAACGCCTACCTGGCGCCGGCAGAGCCATCGGCCGACCAGACCGGACCGGGGCCGGATCAGCACAACGGATCGAATGGGGCATTCGAAGCCGGATCCCTGTGCGAACTGAGTGCGCGCGCCTCGTCAGGCGACGAAGCGGCCTGCGCCGAATTGGCTACGCACGGTAAAATGCTGGGAATCGGTGTGTCCCACATCATCAATCTGGTCAATCCGGAAAAGATCATCATCGTCACGGAAGATGCGGACTACGGACGTTTGCTGGAGCCATTCCTGCGCGACAGCGCTGAAAAGAACAGCTTCGCCGCTCATTTCGAGACCACCGAAATCATCTTTCACACGATTGACGAACAGCTCTGGGCGCGCGGCGCGGCGGCCCTGATGCTGCGGGACATCTACCGCGCGCCATGGAATGCCGCGGCAAAGGAGACCCGGACATGAAATCACTGAATGTCGGGCTGATTGGCTGCGGCAACATCTCGGATGCCTATCTGACCGGCGTGGCACGTTTTCCGGTGTTGAAAATCGTTGCCTGCGCCGACATCAACCACAACGCGGCGGCCGAAAAGGCTGAGAACTACGATCTTCAATCCGTTTCCGTCGACGCCCTGCTGGCAGACCCCGGAATCGACATTGTTCTCAACCTGACGACACCGCAGCATCATGTCGATGTCGGGGTCGCAAGCCTGCAGGCGGGCAAACACGCCTATTCCGAAAAGCCGCTTGGCGTATCGCTCGCCGAAGCCGGGCGCCTCGTGGACCTGGCGCGGGAAAATGGCCTGCGTGTCGGCTGCGCGCCCGATACCTTTCTCGGCGGCGCCCATCAGACGGCCCGCAGGATGATCGATGAGGGAGTGATCGGCGACCCGGTCGCCGGAACCGCTTTCATGATGGTGCCCGGTCATGAGAGCTGGCACCCCAATCCGGATTTCTATTACAAACCGGGCGGTGGTCCGCTAATGGATATGGGCCCCTATTATCTGACGGACCTCATCAATCTCCTGGGGCCGGTGGCATCCGTTTGCGGCACAGCCAAGGCATCCCATGCCAGCCGGACGATCGGCTCGGGCGACAGGCAGGGTGAAACGATCGATGTAGAAGTGCCGACCCACCTATCGGCGCTGCTGACGTTTGAAAACGGCGCTGCGGTGACGCTGGTCACCAGCTTCGACGTTCACAAGCATGACCATCGTCCGATCGAGATTTACGGGACTCAAGGTTCGATGATTGTTGCCGACCCCAACCTGTTCGGCGGCGATATTCTTATCTCGGATGCCGCCGGCGAGTGGAAGCAGGCCGATCAGCAGCACCGCTACGGTGACGGCAATTTCCGCATCATCGGTCTGGCCGACATGGCCGAAGCGATCCTCAAACAGCGGCCGCATCGCGCCAGCCTCGAATTGTCCCTGCACGTGCTGGAAGTCATGGAATCGATATCGATTTCGGCACAAACGGGACAGGCCGTGACCATGAAACACCAATGCAAACAACCTTTGCCTCTGCAGGCCGCCCTGCCGGCCGGACAACTCTACGAATAATGGAAAGCGCAAACCCATGAGCACGAAAAACGCCCTTATCGTCTGGGGTGGCTGGGACGGCCACACGCCCGAACAAAGCGCCCGCCTTGTCAAATCGATGCTGGAAACACACGGTTTCGAGGTTGTGCTCGACAGCACGACGGAAGCCTTCGCCGATCCCAGTTTGGGCGATTTCGATCTGATCGTGCCGGCGGTCACGATGTCCCGCATCGAAAAGGAGGAACTGAAAAACCTGCTGGAAAGCATTCGCGCCGGCACCGGAATTGCCGGGTTTCACGGGTTGATGTGCGATTCATTTCGCAATGAGCCCGATTATCAGTTCATGACCGGCGGACAATGGGTAGCCCATCCCGGCGACATCATCGATTACAGGGTGGAAATTGCCGATTGCGATGACCCGATCGTCGCCGGGATCGGCGATTTCGACTATCGCTCCGAACAGTATTACATGCATTTCGATCCAAGCAACGAAGTGCTGGCGACAACACGCTTCGACGGCACGCATTTCGATGAAATCGACGGCGTCGTGATGCCGGTCGTATGGAAACGCCGATACGGCAAGGGACGCGTCTTCTACAGTTCGCTCGGACATGTGGTCGACGAGTTCGAGGTGCCGCAGATGAAGACCATTTTCGAGCGCGGCGCACTGTGGGCTGCCCGGTAATATAACCGCCCGATGCGCTAATCGTTGAGGTCTACGATCAGCCGCCCCGGACCGCGAACGAGAACAGTCTTCTGCCAGTCGGTATCCTCGTCGGGTACCAGTGTCATGTTCGGAAATGCGGTCGTCAGTTCCTCGAGCGCGATCTTCAGTTCCAGCCGGGCCAGCGTCGCGCCGAGGCAGAAATGAATGCCATAGCCGAAACTGACATGGTCGCGGGCGTTCTCGCGGGTAACATCGAAGTCCTCGCCGTGATCGTAGTGTGCCTCATCGCGGTTGGCAGAGGCGATCGACATCAAGATGTCGGCGCCTTCCGGTATCGCGGTGCCACCGATCTCGGTTTCCTCGATCGTCCGCCTGCGCCACAGCACCACCGGTGGCCCGGCGCGCAGGCCTTCCTCAACGGCGTTGGGAATCAGCGCCGGGTCGTCGACGATTTTTTGCCACTCGTTGCGGTTGGTCAGCAGGTAATGCATGACCGTGCCCATTGAGTTGGTGGTAGTCTCATGCCCCGCCAGAAGCACGCCGAAGATCAGGTTCTTGACCTCGTTCAGCGTCAGCGCCTCAGGGTCGGCTTTGTGGATGGCCAGCAGGTGACTGGGATAATCGTCGCCCGGTTCCTTCTGCCGCGCCTCCACCAGCGCGATGCAATAGCGCCAGAAATCGACAACCAGTCGCCCGGCCTCCATCCGTTCGTCGAAGGTGGCAGTGCCCGAAATCATGTTGAACCGGCTGTCGGCCCATTCCTTGATCTTGCGGGCGTCGATCTCCGGCACACCCAGGAGCTGAAATATAACGCGGGCGGGGAGTTCGTAGGTGAAATCGTCCACAAGATCGACGCGACCCCGGCCTTTCAGCGTCCCGATGGCGAGCCTTGTGAGTTCGCGGATTTTCGGTTCGAGTGACCTAAATTGCCGCATGTTCAAGAAACCTTGCGAGGCCTTGCGAATGCGTGTGTGCTTGGGCCGGTCGCAATTGGCCTGGGTCTTCTCGCGGGTGAATTCATTGTCACGCAGATAGGCGACGAGTTCCGGCGGAAATGGCGTTATCGCATCGTGCACATTCACCGCTGAAAACGTGTCCGGGTCCGAGAACACCGCGCGCACGTCCTCGCGCCGAGTCACGATCCAGGCCTGCATGCCGTCGTCCCAGAAAACCGGCTGCTCCTTTCGCTTGCACGCGAAAAACTCGTTCATGCCCTGATGATCAAAAGGGCGGAACCGGTCCCAGGATTGGGTCATCGGACAGGTTTTATGACTCTCGCTCACCGTCGATAAACTCCCTCAGCTTGTAGATCACGCTCTGGCTCCAGACCAATTCCTGCTCGTAATTGAATAACCGCCGCGAGATCAGGATATCGCGGAAAAAATGCCAGTTTCGGGGGTTTTTGAGTTCCTCGGGGAATGTCGCGCGATGTTCAGCGAGACGGGACCGCAGCATGTTCATCGTGTCGTCGAGATACTTCAGCCGGCATTCGAACATGGCCAGGACCTGTTGGGGATCCTTGGTCCAGGCGGAGTAAAGCATCGTCAGAAACTCGTCGCGCCAGACCGGTGGCGCCGGCTCGGTACCAACCCAGTCTCTCAGTGTTTTTTCGCCGCTCCGGGTGACCGAATAAACCCGTTTGTTCGGACGGCCCTGCTGTTCGACGTCATCCGAAACGACAAGGCCCATCTTTTCCAGCCGCGCCAGCGTCGGGTAGATCTGGCTGGTTTTGACCGGCCATACCATTTCGAGTTGTTTGACGATCTCGTAGCCCGAGCGCGGCTGCCGCAGCAAAACGCCGAGTATCTGAAAGCAAAGGGTGTTGAGTTTCGCTGTGATAACGGGCGCCTCCGGTGCAATTACATCATCCTTCATGACGCGACTCCAGCGGATTCTGACCCGGATCGGACCGACCTGATGGTTTTCCAGATTGCAAAGCCGATAGTGATGACGATGAAAACGAGGATGACTTGCGAATAGATGCGGCTGAAAAAGATCGAGTAGTCGCCCTCGGACAGCACCAGCGATCGGCGGAAGCTCTTTTCGATGATCGGCGACAGGACCATGGCCAGCACAAAGCCTGCCACCGAATAATCAAGCCGACGCAGGATATAGGCGACGGCCCCTAACCCGAGCGCCAGCCAGATGTCGAAAAAATGGCCCTTGGACGAGTAGATGCCGATGATCGACGAGATCAGGATGGCCGGCACCAGAAACGAACTGGGCGTGATCAGCGCACGGGTGAAGGCCGTCGTCAGCAGCTTGCCCATGAAGAACATGCAGATGGTCGTTGCCATGAAGCCGATGAAGATCGCGCGGACCAGTTCCGGGTTGTTGCGCATGATTTGCGGACCCGGCTGAATGCCATGGATAATGAAGGCGCCCGCGATGATGGCGATCGAGGCCGAGCCGGGAATGCCAAGCGCGATAAACGGCAAAAGCGCGCCGCCGACGGTGGCGTTGTTGGCCGCATCCGGTGCGGCAATACCTTCGGAACTGCCCTTGCCGAATTTCTCGGGCGCTCTGGAGATGCCTTTGGCGCCGGAATAGGCCAGCCAGCCGGAAACGGTGGATCCGACGCCGGGCAGAACACCCATGAAAGAGCCGAGGGCGGAGCCGACGACGGTCGATTTGAAGACGCCCCTCATTTCACTCGGCGTGAGCCAGATTTTCATGTGATGCGCTTCGAATTTGTAGGTCCGGTTCATCTGGCCGCTGAGCATGACGAGCACTTCCGAAAATGCAAACAGGCCCACCGCGACGGCGATCAGGTTGACGCCATCATAGAGTTCGAAAAACCCGAAGGTCAGGCGCGGCGAGCCGGTAAACAGGTCGAGGCCGACGGTGCCGAAGATCAACCCCAGCGTGACCGAGATCATCGCCTTGATGAAATCACGCGAGCCGAAGGTCGCAACGGCCAGAAGACCCACGACGCCGAGCCAGAAGAATTCGGGGTCAGCCAGCTGAAGCGCGAACCGCGCAACCGGCTGGGCGAAGAGGATCAGGATCAGCCCGCCGAAAATGCCGCCGAAGGTTGATCCGTAAAGCGAGTAGGCCAGAGCCTTGCCGGGCGAGGTGGCCTTCGCCATCTGCCGCCCATCGAGCACGATGGGGGCTGCCATCGCCGTGCCGGGTATGCCCAGCACGATGGCTGATATCGAACCGCCATATTCCGCGCCCTGATAACACGCCAGCAGCATCAGGATCGATTCCACCGGTCCCATGGCATAGGAAAGCGGCAACAGCAGCGTAACGCCTATGATCAGCCCAAGCCCGGGCAGCGCGCCGAAGAGCATTCCGACGAAGAGCCCGAGCATGATCGCCCCGAAGCTCGAGAGCATGGTCATGAAGTCGAATGCGGCTAGAAGCTCCATGCGCCCGCTCCCTCAAAGGTCGACATAGATAAGCTGGTTGAAGACAAGAAAACAGAACGCGGTGATGCCAAGCGCCGCGGCAGCGTTAAGCCCGAGTCTTTGCGGGTTTAGGCCGAGCGGAATGCGGTAGATGGTGAACAAAGCGAAGAGGAAGACGAATTCCTGGATGTAGAAAAATCCGAAACTCTTCCAACTGAGAATGAATATCGCGACCGCCCCGAATGTGATGGCTATCCGCTGGCCATTGTTGATCAGGAAGAGATCACCCGGGCCGGTCAGGATGGTTTTGAGCGCACCCAACAGGCAGAGCCCGATTGTCAGCCAGGCCAGCATAGCCGGAAAGAACCCGGTGCCCACGTCATCGGGGATCATGTCGGGGATCCCGACGACAGAGCGCTGGACAATGAAACAAACGATGGCAATGCCGAAATAGGCCATCAGGTTTACGGTGCGATAAGACATCCTGTTCACCCTCCGGGGTTCTGAGCGGGCGCCGGACGGCGCCCGCTGCGATCGTCGCTTATTCGACCAGCCCCAGGGCCTTCATCGTCTCTGTATTTGCCGCGACCGCACCGGTGATGATCGCGTTGAACTCGTCCGGTCCGGCATAGCGCTTCGACAGCTTGTACTTGGCGAAGAGGTCGGCCACGGCCGGATCGTCGAGCGCTGCCTTGAACGCGTCATGCAGGATCGCGACGTTTTCCGCCGGAATGTCCTTGTGTCCGACGATGCCCGAAAAGAAGGCGACGACGGCGGGAATTTCCAGCTCCCTGGTCGTCGGTGTCGCGTCGTAGATGTCGGCCGCCGGACGCGCCTCGGTGACGAAAACGATCGGATGAATCTCCCCGTCTCGGTGAATGTCCGGAAGCTGGTTGCTGCCCATGATCTGCCCGCCCATCACTGCGGCCTTCAGCGCCGCGGAGCCCTCATAGGGGATATGGCGCAGTTCGACATCCAGCGCGGTGGCAAGCTGTTCGGCCGCGATGTGACCACCGCTCCCGGTGCCGCCCGCGGTCCCATAGGTGAAATCGCCGGGATTGGCCTGCACCCAGGCCAGCCAGTCTTCGTAGGATTTGATGTCGGAGCTTGTGTGTACGTTAATCGATGAAGGGATGTCGTAAGTGCGGATGATCGCCTGGAAATCCCCCGGCTTGTACGGGGTCTTTCCGTAAATCGGCTGCAGCGCGATGGGCGAGGATGTGGTGAACAGGACAGTATGCCCGTCCGGCTTGGCGGTGAAGGCGGCGGTGGCGCCGATGGTGGCACCGCCACCCGGTTTGTTGACCACGACAATGCTCTGGCCGTTTGGCAGATTTGCCTCGGCAGCCTGTGCGATGGCGCGCGCAAATGCGTCCGTGAGGCCACCGGCGCCATAGGGCACAATCAACTCGATTGGCTTGCTCGGAAAATCGGCCGCCAGGGCTGGTCCGGTGGCAAGCGCGGCGGCTGCGGTCAAGGCCGCGGCAAGGCGGCGAAGTTTGATGGACAGTTTCATGGTTTTCCTCCTGTTGCGAACTGGATTAGCTGACAAGCCGGGTGCCGCCGCTGACCTCGATGAGTTCGCCGGTGATGTAAGCGGCGGCGTCGGAAGCCAGAAACAGCGTGGGGGCGGCAAGGTCTATCGGATTGCCGATCCGCCCTAGCGGGATACGGTCGACGATATGGGCGTACTTCTCCCTGGCGTCGAATGGGTGAAACGGGCTGTCGACCAGCCCGGGTGCCACGGCGTTGACGCGGATGCCCAGCGGCGCCAGCTCACGGGCCAGCGCACGGGTGAAGCCCTCGACACCTCCCTTGGACGTTGCATAGGATGTTCCGCCGGGAACGCCGCCATTGCGGGTTACGGCAGAGCTGTAGTTGACGATGCTGGCCTTGTCGGCTCTCTCCAGCATCGGCAGGGCAGCCTGCACGGCCAGAAACTGCGTGTGCAGGTTCGTTCGAATCACGAAATCGAAATCCTCGGCGGGCATGTCCGCGATCTTCGACTTTCGCGGCGAACCGCCGGCGCAGTTGACCAGCACCGACAGGCCGCCCAGTTCCGCCTCGATCTCGGCGGCCATGGCGGAGGTGTTTTTCTCCAGCGTCAGATCACCATCCAGCGCGATGGACCGCCGGCCCAGCCCGCGAATTTCGTCGCACAGCGTCGCGCAGGCTTCCATCTGATTGAATCCGTGCACCACCACGTCGGCGCCCGACTGTGCAAAAAGTCTCGCAGTTGCCTGACCAATGCCCGAGCCGCTGCCGGTGATCCACACGGTATGGCCGGTCATGTCGAATGGTGAGGTCATCGGTTTCGGGCCTGTTTCGATATTCATGCGTCGAACCACCATGGCGAGCGGGTCGATGACTGGTTCACCAGGATGGCCTTGCGGCGCACGAAGCGCTTGATCGAGCCTGGCCCAAGCCGCGAACCGCCGAGGCCCGACCCCTTATAGGCGGTCTTTTCGGCGACCACGGGGTCTCCGATGAAGAACGGCGCCACACCCGCATCGTTCACCGAGATGCCGCCGCCATCGACACGGCGGGCGACCGCGATCGCTTCCTTTTCGGGTCCGAAAACCGCGCCCGACAGTCCGTATTCACTGTCATTGGCCAATGCGATGGCCTCGTCGACACCGTCGAACGCCATCACCGGCATTAGCGGGCCAAAGCTCTCCTCGGTCATGATCGCCATCGAGTGATCGACATTCGACAATACTGTCGGGGCGCACCAGAGTCCGCCGCCGTGATGTTCGATTTCACCGCCGGTATGGACAACCGCGCCCTTTTCGCGCGCGTCGGCCAGATGTCGCCTGATGATTTCGGCCTGTGGCGCGAATGTCAGGGGGCCGATGAGGCCGTCGCCGGTGGTGGGATAAGCCAGCCCCACCCGTGCCGCCTTCCGAGCCAGCATCGACACGAATTCGTCGTGCAGGCAGCGCGCCACATAGATGCGCTCGATGGAATAGCATTGCTGGCCGGTCGCCAGCGTTGACCCGGTGACCAGAGCCGTTGTCGCGCGGCCCAGATCGGCGCCCTCGAGCACTATGGCCGGATCCTTGCCGCCAAGTTCGGTGAAGCAGGGAATGAACCGCGCCGCCGCCCTGGCGGCAACCTTTCGGCCCGTCGCGGTCGAGCCGGTAAAACATATCATGTCGGCCTGATCGACCAGCGCTTCTCCTACATCGCCAGTGCCCCGCACATAGTGCAGCACCGCGGCGAGTTCTGGCACCGAGGCGATGGTCTCGGCCAGCGGATCGACGAAACGCGGCGTCACTTCGGAGGGTTTGACGATCACCGCGCAGCCTGCCAGCAGCGCCGGAATCGCATCCATCAGCGACAGCGACAGCGGGAAATTCCACGGGCTGATGACACCCAGAAGCGGATAGGGGGAAAAATCGGCGTAAGAGATGATATCGGGATTACCGGTCTCGACCGGATTCGAGGCCAGGGCCGTCATGGCAACGGCTGACCAGCGGTCGATCCATTTGCCCAGACTGTCCGCCTCGCGCAGCGACTCACGCCGCCGCCCGGTGTCCAGCGTAACGGCGGCGATCAGCGCGTCCTTTGCGGCATCGATTTCCGCTTTCCAGCGCTGAAGGACCTCGGCGCGTCCGGCTACGCCCAGCGCCTGCCAAGCCGGCTGCGCGGCCCGCGCCCGGACGACAATCGCTCTCAGTTCGTCGGCGGACGTCGACTGAAATCGATAGTCGATCTGGCCTGTGCGCGGATTGCGGGCCTCTAGCATCGATGGTCCTGTCATCACTGCCGTCTTTGTTGTTTCCAATTCCGTCCGATGCCACGCGGGCTTTGGCGCCCGTGCGAAAGGCAACTTCAGGCGACCCGTTCGCCGTACAGACGATCGGCCTCTACCCAGCAGGCATGGGCGCCATTTGGGATACGCTCGGGCAAGATGATCCGTGCCACCGGCCCGGTGGCCAGATCACGGGCATCGAGGATCAGAACCTCTGACTGCATCTCGTTCAAATCGGTGATGAAGGTCAGGATATAACCGTCATCCTCCGACGTTGCGCCCTGACGCAGCGCCACGCAGCACTCACTGCCGAACCGGTTATCGCCATAACTGAAGCGCTGGTCGGTGCCGGTATGCACGTTCAACTTCTTGACGCCGCACATCCACCAGTTGCCAGGCTTGAAGAGTGTGTTGAAGCTGTAGGTGTAGGGTTTGCCTGCAAAGTCGTTGGCCACGACCGGGAATTCCGACACCTCTTCGTCCAGCGAGCCTTCTTTGACCTCGCCCGATTTCATGTTGAAGCTCCAGCGGTACATATGTGTGTGGGTGTTGTGCTTGTCGAGGTGCTTGCGGATGCGCTCATGCGCGTCCTCTCCCTGATCGCCAACCGACGGTTTGCCCGGGCGCTTCTGGATGCAGCCGTCCATGTGCACCCAGTCGCCGTCTTCGAAGCAATTCGACAGGTGGAGCACGAAGCAGGGTTTGGTCTCGAACCAGCGGATCGAGCTGTTGTCGCCGTAGCGCGGGACGACGCCGAAGCGGGCCGGCTGTTCGGCGAAGAACTCCAGCTTGCGTTCGCCACGCTCCAGCTTCTCCTTGTCGAAGTGATAGGGCAGGTCGTGCAGGATCGAGTAGTTCGCGGTCATGCCCATGTCGTGCGGCCAGCGCGGCCCGGGCAGTTCGATAGGCACGTAATGTGCCAGGTTGTTGTTCCGATCAACGACTCCATAATGCATGTAGGGATAGGTTTCGGTGAAGTTGAAGAACATCATCTCGCCTGTATCGTTGTCTGTCTTGTAGTGCGAGCAGATGCCGATGGGCTGCAGTCTGCGGCCCCAGTCCTCGACCCCGATCGTATCCAGCGTGTCCATGCTCAGCTTGTAGGGCTCGCCGCATTGGGTCATCGAGACGATCAGATGGCCGCAATGGGCCACGACATCGACGCCGGCATTGTCTTTCATCGCTCCCATTGCGCCCCACCCACGGCGCGTGCCCAGATGCGGCTCGAGCATGCCTGGCCAGAGCGAGATGCCGCCAGCTGCCTTTTCCGCCAGATAGCCAACCGTCTTGACCAGACGGTTGTGGTAGGTGGCCTTGCCATCATCGAACCGGATTGAATGCACCATGCCGTCGCCGTCGAACGGGTGATAGACACCCATCGGCGCGTGGATCTGGTTGTGACCGTTGCGGACATACATGCCGTTAAGGTCCCGCGGGATCTTGCCGATCACGGTCAGGCTGTCGGTGTCCGCGTCATACTCGGTACCAAGCGGTGCGAAGAGTCCTCTCAGGAACGGATTGTCGGTGTCCTCGGGAACGGTAACGTTGAGTTTGTCATTGATTCTCAGCACGGGTGGACCTCTTGGTTGGCTCTTCAGTTCCTGTGTCCAAAATAGAGAAACAAAATCCAATATGTCAATAGTTATATATTGAGATAGTATTGGGCGACGTTCAAACCTCTGAATTGTCGCGCCTTATGTTTTGGCGAATGCTGCACGATGGCGTTCGAGATTCTCCATCGATCAGCGACAACGATTTCGGCTCGCCTGCTGATTCATATGCTCCAAGCACCGGGCCGGTAGGGGGTTGGTATCTTCGCGGGCCAGGATCATCAGCAGCGGTCAGGATCGATCATCAACAGCGGAGTTCCAAGGCCTTGGACTTTGAAAGTGCTTGATCAACCGCAGTGTGACATTGTTTTCCCGGGTGCCGCCATGGGGCGCCGAGCGTATGGACCGGTCGACTGCATTCGAGTTCGAACCAACTGGTTTTTCACCGGCCCGAGGGCGTCGGCAGGTGCAGTCAGCCGCGGCTCGTGCCGCTCTCCGACAAGAATTCGATAGCGCGGCTGTCCGGTGCGGATCACGTCCCCTCATTTCATATATATATAATTTTTGACATAAAAAATTGTCCGGTGTAAAGAGGTTCCGTGAGCAACCACCATGAGGGGCCAATGGATTTTCTGATGATCCCGGGGATCAACAACACCAGCGCCACTTTCGCGCCGGTCATCGAGGCGATGCCCGAAAGGCATAACTGCCTGTCGCTGGATTGCCCTGCGCTGGACACCGTCGAGGATGTGGCGCAGGCGCTGCTGGCTGACGCACCGGACAGATTCGTCGCCGTGGGGCATTCCTTTGGCGGCTATGTGGCGCTGGCAATGCTGCAGCTTGCGCCGGATCGGGTGCAGGCGGTCGCTCTGGTCAACTCCAACGACTGGGCGGACACCGGAGCATTGGCGGCACGGCGCGAAGAGAACGCTCAAAAAGCCGAAGCCGGTCAATTTGCCGCACTGGCCGAGGCAGCGAGCGCCCGCGCGTACCATCCCGACAATCACGGCCGCGCCGATCTTCTGGCAGAGCGTGCCGAAGGGCTGAAGAACTACGGCGCTGAACGCTATGCCGCGCATCAGCGCGCCAGTGCGTCCCGCCCTGACCGCGGCGCGCTGCTCAAAGACAGCGGCAAACCCGTCCTGATCGTCGCCGCTGACCATGACGTGGTGATCCCGACCGACCGCCAAACCGACATGGCCGAACGCCTTGACGCCAGGCTGACGCTGATCGAAACCGCCGGGCACATGCTGCCTGCGGAACAACCCGCCGCTTTGGCATCCGCGCTCGCCGCCTGGGCGGATAGCGACCTGAACCAAGGGCACCTGACATGACCACATCCGTTCCGCATTACCGAGTCTTCGGCGAAGGGGAGACGACATTGTTCGTCCTGCATGGCGCCTATGGCGACGGCCGCTATTTCGACGATTTCGCGACACATATGGCCGCAGAAGGGTATCGGCTGGTCGTCTGGGATTGTCCCGGCTACGGTACGTCACCCGCCGTGGAACCCGCGACCATCGAACGCTTTGCCGAGGCGGCAATCGCGATGATCCGGAAGGAAGCCACAAAAACCAGTATCCTGATGGGTCATTCCATGGGCTGCCTGATCGGGCCCTACGCGGTAAACCGCGAGCCGCTGATCAGCGGGCTGATCCTGTCAGCCGGTTCGCGTGGCTTCCCCACGCGCACGCCGGAGGACCAGAAGCGTTACCTGGAGGAACGCCTTGCGCCCATCGAAAACGGGATGAGCGTCAGGGAATACGCGACACCGCTGATCACTCACATGATGGCAAGCGGTTCCTCGGGGCCATTGGTCGAAAAGGTTTTCGACGTGGTCCTGGCGATGAAATCCGAGACCTTCGCCACCTCGATCCGCGCGATCAGCACCTATGACGGCCGTCCCGCGCTGAGCGATTTGAAGGTACCTACCTTGATGATTGCCGGCCGCGAAGACCCGGCCTGCACAGCCGAAGGCATGGCTTTGATGCACGAGATGGTCGGTGACAGCGAATTCCACGTTGTCGAACGCGCCGGGCATTATGCCTTTGCCGAGCAGCCGGGAATCTATCGCGATATCATCCTGAGCTTTCTGAAACGGCGATTTTGACCGGCCGGAAAAGAGTGGAAAATGCCACCGGTGAGCCGAACCGGCCATCATGGAGCGGATGCTGATAGCGGTTTATCCCGTTCGATAATGCTGCACTGACTTGCCAAATACGCGGACCTGCCCGAAGCTGGCACCGGACAAACGGGCACGGGCGGATGAAACAGCAGATATTCTCATTGGCGACGCTGTTGCTCGGCGCGGCCTTCCTGTTTTTCGCCGGCGGGATGAATGGCCTGCTTTTGCCGGTTCGGGGGTCGGCCGAAGGGTTCTCCGATATCGCGCTGGGGTTCCTGGGAACCGGTTGGGCTGTCGGTTTTGTGACCGGCTGCCTGCTGGTTCCAGGTCTGGTGGCCGGTGTCGGGCATATCCGCTCCTTCAGCGTCATGGCGGCAACGGCGGCCCTGTCGATGCTGCTGTCGGCCCTGCTGATCGACGCGGTGGCATGGATCGTGCTGCGCGCCTTTGCGGGTTTTGCCTTCGCGGGCGCTGCGATGATCGTCGAGAGCTGGCTCAGTGAACGCACCGATGCCCAGTTTCGCGGCACGGTCTTTGGAATCTACACGATGATCAATCTCGGCGCGATGACGCTGGGGCAATTGTCGCTGGCCGGTGGCGGGACGTCCGGGCTCGAGTTCTTCATCATTGCCGCCGCTTTCTACTGTCTGGCGCTGATCCCCACGGCCGTTTCCTCGACGGCGACCCCGAAGCCACTGACCCGGGTGAAACTCGACATACCGGCCCTCTGGCGCAATTCGCCCGTGGCTGTCGTTGCGGTGTTTTTCGTTGGCGTCTCGAACAGCAGTTTCGGGACCCTGGGAGCCGTTTTCGGTGAACAGATCGGGCTCGGAATTGCGGCGATATCGCTTTTCGTCAGCATATCAATCCTGGCCGGCGCGGTCGCCCAGGTGCCCGTGGGCATCATCTCGGACCGTGTCGACCGGCGGATGGTGCTCGTCATCATGACCGTAGTGGCGCTCGTCGGTGACTTGATATTTGTCCTGCTGCAACCGCAATGGGCGCCACTTGTCATCGCGGCGGGAGCGCTGTTCGGAGCGGCTTTGTTTTCGCTTTATCCGATCGTCGTCGCCCATGCCAACGACCATGCCGCGCCGGAGGATGCCGTCAAGGTCAGCGGCGGACTGCTGCTGATTTTCGGCATCGGTTCGATAGCCGGCCCGTTGCTGGCCGGGATTGTCATGTCCTTTTTGGGACCGCGCGGTTTGTTTGTCATCACGCTGGCTGCCCACATCATCACGATCAGCTTCGCGCTATGGCGCATGCGCCGCCGTGATGCGGTCGACCCGGAGGAGAAATCCGAATTCGTGATGTCCTCGCCAGCGAGAACGTCGACGCCCGAAACCGTTGCATTTTCGGCCCCGGAACAAAGCCCGGACGCAAAGCCGGGGGACTCGGGCGCGCTCAACCGGTAATCGGCAGCAGGCTCTTTTCCAGCTTCTCACGCAGATGAGCATGCTGGGCGGGCAGCTTCAGTGCTTCACCGAGATGCGCGACATCCTCATCGCTGGTGAAACCGGGCTCGTCCGTTGCGACTTCGAACAACACGCCGCCGGGTGTTCGAAAGTAGATCGCCCAGAAATAATTTCTGTCACGCACTTCGGTGACCTCGTACCCGGCCTCGACCAGATCGCCGCGCACGCTCAACTGTTCGGTGCGGTCGACGACGGCGAATGCAACGTGATGCACCGAGCCGGCTCCCTCGCGAGACGGATTGCTGTCCGGCATATGATGAAGGTCGACAATCCCGGCGCCATTGCTGTCGGGCAGTGCAAATCTCAGATGATCTCCCTCCCGTCCGGCCAGCTCATACCCCATCATGCCCATCAGGTCGGCGGTTGCCTCCAGAGCGCTGAGATTGAGCACCACGGAATGCAGTCCGCGAATTGCGGCATCGTCACGCACATCGGAGCCGGACCATGTGGCGCGCGCATCATCCGGCACTTCGACAAGTGCGAGAGTTTCGCCGTCCGGGCCTTGAAACCGCAATCGGCTTTCTCCGAAATGCTGCTCCCGCACGATGTTATCGAGCCCCAGGCCCTCGAGTCTTGGCTGCCAGTAGTCGAGTGCCCCTTCGGCGACGGCAAAGGCGGTGATGCCGACTTCGCCGGTCCCCGCCCGGCCTCGGGCCTTGTCGGGGAAGGGGAAGTAGGTCATGACGCCGCCCGGCGTGCCAATCTCATCGCCGTAGTACAGGTGGTAGACATCAGGGCGGTCGAAATTGACCGTCTTCTTGACCCGGCGCAGACCCAGAATCTGCGTGAAGAAATCATTGTTCTGTTGTGGGTCGCTTGCCAGCGACGTCACATGGTGAAGTCCCTTGATTTGCGTGATCATGTGGCCTTGCCCGCTTCAAATACTGCCAATTGGTGTCATCGGTGATTATGGAGCAGGCGCGCGCCGATCCAAAGGGTAAAACCTCATATTCCTTTCCAGACCCCGAATTCTTCAAGGAGTTCTTTTGCCAGGGATTCCCTCAGCGCCACGTCCTTCCTGGAACCGATGTCGATGTTCAGCGCGAAGGCAAAGACCCTGTCATCCCGCTCAACCCAGCCGACCAACCAGCCGATTTGCGGGTCGGGTGACGTGCTCCATCCCGATTTGGCGAAGAGCGCCGCTCTGTCTCGCTGTTCCACCAGCACGATATCGCGGACAATCGCCTGGGTATCGATATTGGCCGGAAGCTCCGATTTGGCGAGCCGTGCCAGAAACCGGACCTGCTCGACGGCGCTGACCGCCAGAGGCCCGGTGAGCCAGAAGGGCTCGACGACGGACCCCGTTTGCTGGTTGCCATAGTCCAGCCGATCGAGCCATTCGCGATACCGATCCAGCCCGACCCGGCGCGCCAGTTCCAGATAGACCGGGACATTCGACACTTTGATCGCCTCACGCATCGACATGTCGCGTTCCCAGCTTTTGAAGGGCTGCGGCTTGCCGCCATAGGGAATGATCTCATGCTCATCGCCAACGACACCGGCCTCAAGTGCGATAAGGCTGTTGGCGATCTTGAATGTTGAGGCCGGGAAAAACCGCTGCCGTGCTCGATCCGGATTGACCAGATGAAGCCGATCCTCGGATACATCGAGGAACGCGAAGGTGCCCGTCACAGCGTTTTCAGCAAAAATCCTCTCAAGGTCGGGGCGCGCGATCGGTTCGAAAGCCGCGGTGCCGGCAGCGGACAGGAAAACACACAGGGCAAAGACGGCGGCAAGCCATTTGTCGGAAAACATGGATGGTCTCGGGTGTAAGTTGCGATGATTCGAATATCATTTTGCGCACCGCAACGGGCATCAATATGGCGGCGCCACGAGACCAGATGTCGCATGGCAGCACGTGGTTTTTTCAAGTGCGGACCGGATGCCAACAGGCCCGGCAAGGCCGGTCGGTGCGTGTTCGACAGCCCTGACAACGGCGTGAACCGCATCTTCGATCCGGATCGTCGATCTGGCGCTGGAGGGCGCTGCGATCGGCACGAAGGCACCGCCTCGGGTCATGCCGAGCCTTTGCAGGTCGTATGGCGAGACCGGGCCGTAGAGCGCGCCGAACCGCAAGACGACACCGCGGCGTCCCGCCTCTTCATCGGTGAATGCCTTTATGCGGGCCTTGGCGTCGCGCGTCGACTTCTGGAAGGATGCCGGCGCGGTCAATGTCATGCCGGCGTCCAGCCAGTGGGCGCCGTCGCCATAGAAATAGGAAATGCTGGGATAGAGCAGTGTCCTGATCGAGCCGGCGCGGCGTGCCGCCTGCACGATGGCGGCCATGCCGTCCCGGCGAACGCGGTCGATTTCCTTCCAGATGCCGGGCAATTCCAGCGCCGCGGATGGCGGGATCATCGTGGCAAGCAGCAGAATCATGTCGCAGCGCTCAAGCACCGCGGCCAGCGCCGCACTATCGCCGGGATCTATCTCCTCGGGAATCGCGCCCTGCCGGATGATGGTGCTTCGGTCCGAGGGCGAGCGGCACAGCGCATGGACCCTGTAACCCCATTCACCCAATTCCCTGATGACAGGCCGGCCCAGCACGCCGGTTGCGCCGGTGACGAAAATACTCATGATTTCTGCACCCTTGCATTGTCGTCAAACCATTTGCGCCCGAGAACCATGAACCGCGGATCGGCTGTCGCCAGAAACTCCTCGGTCAGATCCTTGAGGTTCTCGCGCGCCAGCGCGGCCCGGTATTCCTTTTCGGCGCGCAACATGGCCTGGTTGATGCCGCAGGGGCGGGGATAGGCGCTGTCATTGAGCCCGCAGGGGCCGCGACGGCGGATTTCCGTGCAGCGAAATGCCGGTTGCTCTCCGTCTATCGCTTCGACGATGTCGAGAAGCGTGATGTCGCCGAGGGGCTTCGCCAGCTTGTAGCCGCCACGTGGTCCCGGCACGGAGTGCAGCAGCCCCTTCGCCACCATCAGCTTGAGGTGTTTCAGGAGGTAGCTTTCCGGAACACCATGAAATTCGGCCAGCGCCTTTCCCGACAAGGTCGTATCGGGAGGGATGCCGCCCAGGACCATCGTGCAGTGGATGGCCCATTCCACCCCGTCGCTCAATTTCATCGCTCAGCTCCCATTCAAAACCCAAACAGGCCATCGATAGAAAGGCTATTGATTCGCGGCAACCGTCTCGGCAAGCCGTCGCCACCCGTCGGCCTGGGACGGAACGCTGGGTTGCCAGCCCGTGGCGTTGCGAAACCGTTTGTTTGAGATGCGCTGACTGCGCGCCAGCAGGTAACGCAACTCGGCCGGCACGGCGAACAGCAGAAGCAGACGCGGCAGCATTCGCAGCTTTGGCCGACCGACGGACGCCGCCATGGTGTCCGCCGCCTGCCGCTGTGTAAAAGGCGTGTCTTCGACGACGTCATAGATCCCGGACGGCGCGTCATCGATCGCCCTGACGACGGCCTGGGCCGCATCATCGATCCAGATCATCGATTTATGGGCGCTGGGCGGCGCAAGCGGCATGAAAAGGCCCTTGCGCGCCATCGTCAGACCCTGCCGGCTGTCTGCCGAGGCGGGACCGTAAAAAGTTCCGAACCGCAGAACAATCCCCCGCCGGCGCTCGTCCTCGCCGGCAAAAGCGCCGATCTCGGCTTCGGCGTCGA
Source organism: Rhizobiaceae bacterium (assembly GCA_028279875.1). Classification (GTDB taxonomy): domain Bacteria; phylum Pseudomonadota; class Alphaproteobacteria; order Rhizobiales; family Rhizobiaceae; genus Hoeflea_A. Next base: position 10,877 of record JANQMU010000138.1, on the reverse strand, counting down.
GGGTCGATCTGTGGACGCAGGCCGGCTCGATCTCGGCATTGCCGGCATCCAGCCAATGTGTGCCGCCATCGCCGTAAAACAGGGATATGCTCGGATAGAGCAGGGTCTCGACCGTGCCCGCGGACCGGGCCGCCTGCACGATGGATGCCATGCCGTCGCGTCGAATTCTGTCGTTTTCGTCCCAGACCCCGGCTTTTCGAAGCGTATTGGACGGCGGAATCCGGGTGGCCAGATGCAGAACTGTGTCGCAGCGTTCCAACACCGGGGTCAGGGCGTCGACATCGTAGAGGTCGACGTCTTCAGGCACCGCGCCCAGCTGTGTAATCATTTTGCGATTGTCCGGCGAGCGGCACAGCGCATGGACCCTGCGGCCCCGCTGGACGAGTTCCCGGACCACCGGGCGGCCCAGCACACCTGTTGCTCCGGTCACGAATATGCTCATGGTTCTGGATCCGTGTCATGTCATTATTGGACTGCTTGCCGGGTGCGATCGGGTGCGCCATCCCAGGCAAACGGGATAATTATGGTTAAAATATATCATGGATAAAAAAAGTCAATGATTATACTGGAGCTGTGAAAACTCTGCCCCATTCAAGACGTTACCCTTGGGAAATCAATCGTCCGCCGGTGTGAACAGCATCAGCACAACAGGACCGTCGGATGTCTCGAATCGGTCGATTCGGGTGAAGCCGGCCTTCCCATAGGCCCGTTGCGCCCGAACATTGTCGAGGCCCGGATCGATCGCAACCACCGGAGCACCGGCCGCGATCAGTTCTTCAGCCAATTGCCGCAGATAGGCCGACCCGTGGCCGGCGCCGATCATCGCCGGGTCGCCGATGAACGTATCGACGGCCCGGCTGCCCTCTGGCAGATGGGCGATATGATCCTGCGGCCAGGTATGCACACTGTAGTGCTGGGCATAGGCGAAAGGCCGGCCATCGTAGTGTACCAGGCAACTGACCACCCGGTCTTTTGCAAGGTCCTCCTTGATCAGGCGGATTTCATGGTCCGGCTCGCCCCACCATTTGCGGACCTCCGGTTCCTGCAACCATCGGCGCAGCAACGGCATGTCTGCCGCCGTGACCGGTTCGAATTGATAGGGTTTTGCAGTCATTTCGCGTGGGCTTTCAGATTGGAACTGGGCGCTTGATACATCGGGATGAAACTTCGCATCAAGCCGGGTGACTGGCGGTGGTGATGCCCCTTGACCGGCCATCGCGATCTCTGCAACAAGGCGCACCGAGCGATCTTTGCCGCCGACATGCGCCCATCGCGCCTGCTCTGAACGAGGTTTGTCATGGAACTGATGCGATGGTCGATCCCGGGAATGTCGAACTAGAAACCGGCCAGCCGGTGTCGCTCGGCGAGGCGACGCGCGCCTGGGCGAAGATCGGCCTGCTCTCCTTTGGCGGACCGGCGGCGCAGATCGCGCTGATGCATCGCCTCGTCGTCGATGAGCGGAACTGGCTCAGCGAGCGGCAATATCTCAGCGCCCTCAGCTTCTGCATGCTGCTGCCCGGACCGGAGGCAATGCAATTGGCCACCTATGCGGGCTGGCGGCTGCACGGCGTCGTCGGCGGGCTGATTGCCGGACTGCTGTTTGTCCTGCCGGGAGCGCTGGTCATGCTGGGTCTCGGCATGATCTACGCCTATTTCGGCGATGTTCCGCTGGTCAGCGCCCTGTTTCTTGGCATCAAGGCGGCAGTGCTGGTGATCGTCGTGGAGGCCCTGCTACGGGTGTCGAAAAAGGCACTGCAAAGCACCGGGCACTGGGTCATCGCTGCCCTTGCCTTCATCGGCATTTTTTTCCTGACATTGCCCTTTCCGCTGCTCATCCTGGCCGCAGGCCTCTACGGGTTTTTCGTCGGCAAGGGCGGGGTGCAGGACACAGCGCCTGCCGCGGCGGCCAGGGTCGGTTGGACGGAAACGCTTGCCACAACCGTTTCATGGCTTGCGATCTGGTGGCTGCCGATCATCGCCGTGGCCTTGATGTCGGATGCGCCCATTCTGGCGCAACTCGGCTGGTTTTTCTCCAAGCTGGCGGTGGTCACGTTCGGCGGGGCCTACGCGGTGTTGGCCTATATGGCGCAGGACGTCGTCAATCTGCATGGATGGCTGACCGCCGGCGCCATGATGGATGGTCTCGGCCTCGCCGAAACGACGCCCGGACCGCTGATTCTGGTAACCCAGTTCGTCGGCTTCCTGTCGGCGTTCGGCCAGGGAGGCCTGGCGCTTGGTCTTGCCGGCGCCGCCGTCACGCTGTGGGCAACCTTCGTGCCGTGCTTTTTGTGGATCTTCGCAGGCGCGCCCTATATCGAGTGGATCGGTGCCCAGCCCCGCCTTCGCGGTGCCCTGACCGCCATCACGGCGGCGGTTGTCGGCGTCATCCTAAACCTGTCGGTGTGGTTTGCCCTGCATGTGTTTTTCACCGAGGTCAGCCCGGAGCGCCTCGGACCGCTGACGCTCTGGCAGCCGCAGCTCTCCAGCATGGACTGGCGGGTTCTTGTCATGGCGCTGATCAGTACCGTCCTGCTTCTGCGGCTGCGCTGGAGCATGATGGGCGTGCTGGCGATCTCCGCCGGAATGGGCGTTGCCCTGTCCTTCGGCCTGTAGGGAGAATAGTCGGTGACGATCGCCAGACACTGTCTTCGCGTCACGGATATAGCGCAACTGCGTCCGTTCTACACCGACACTTTGGGCATGTGTGATTTCGGCACCGGCGAGGCGCCGCTGCTCGGCTACGATCGAAACCGGTGCCTACTGGAGTGGCGCGGCGGCGCGAAATACCCGATCCATGCCGGCCCGTCCGATTTCTACTGGAAGATCGGGATCACGCTACGCGATCTCGATTACGCCGTCGGCTATTTGCAGCAGCGCGGATGGCCGGTGTCGCAGCCGCGACAATTTGGCGATATAGGCTATCTGTGCCACTTGCGCGACCCGCAGGGGTTTGTCATCGAGCTCCTGCAGCATGGGTTTTGCGGGCATGAAAAACCCGCCGGCGCCGGCCATCCGATCGGCGGCCAGGCGACGTTTGCCCACATTACCTTGCGGGTCAACGACATCGATGCAGCCCGCGCCCACTGCGAACACAATCTCGGCCTCCGGCTGATATCGGTGCAGCCGGTGCCCGACCACCGGTTTTGCCTCTATTTCTTTTCAGGCGACCGCGAGGAGCCGCCACATGACGACCTGCAGGCCGTTGGCAATCGCCAATGGCTCTGGGAAAGGCCCTATGCGTTGCTGGAACTGCAACATGTCTTCGATGGCGGCGTCGGACCGCCGGGGCCGGAAGCCGGCCAGGCCGGATTTACGGGATTTGCGGTTCGGAAGGATGGGGCTGCCGGTCTCACCTATGTCAACGCCGCCGATCTCAACGACTGGACTTGAGACCGACGGGAACAGGCGCCGCATCCGTTTCGAACCCGGTCATCGTGGAGCCGCCACTACTGCGCCGCCTTGCCGAGCGCCGTCATCGCGTCGAACCACTTTTGGGTCCGCGCCCCATCGGCCTTTTCCACCATCCCGAAAAGGGTGTTTTTGACCGGCTTGATACCGGCAAAGCCAAGGATGTTGCGCTGAAGGCTCTTCAAGCTGTGGGCACGGAAATACCAGCGATAGGCGAGGGCAGGCATGCCCATCGTTATGACGATTCGGGCCGACTTTCCCTTCATCAGCGCGCCCGGATAGGTGTCGTCGGCGCTGAGTGCGACGCCAGGTCGAAAGACCTGTTCCATGAACGCTTTCAGCAGGGCCGGCATGGTCCCCATCCACAGAGGATAGATGATCATGAAATGATCTGCTTCGATGCAATGCGCCTGGGCGTCCCGCAGGCTGGCGGGCGTTCCGTCAATGCCGCCTTTCCAGTCATCCTGCGTGCGCAGCACCGGAAAATCGATCCGCGCCGGATCAATGACGTGGACGTTATGGCCGCCGGATCGGGCACCTTCTTCATAGGCTTTCGCCAGGGCACGGCACAGCCGGTCTTCGGACGGGTCGGGATGGCCCTGAATGATGACGATCTTGCGCATATGTCTCACTTGCCTGACTGGTGACCGGATGGCCCGACCTTAGAGATCAAGGCAAGCCGGTCTTTGATATTGCGCAATGCGCCGGTTTTTCCGTATCGGCGCCTGCGCGTGGATTGAAGCATATCCGAATTGTTGCCATGGTGATCTTTCGCGAACGCAATTCGTTCCTGGTTGGATGGGCTGATGGCGCTGACAGAACGGCAAAAGATGGAAGCGGGTCAATGGTATTGCTGTATTGATCCCGAACTCGAGGAACTGCGCATGCGCGCGCAGGATGCCGTCCACCGGCATAACCACATGCCGCCGCGCGAGCGCGGTATGCTGGGGCCCGAACTGCGCAGCGTTCTCGGCGCAGTCGGTGAAAATGCCTGCATCGAGGCCTTGTTCCATTGTGCCTACGCCCGAAACCTGTTCCTTGGCGATGGCGTTTATCTCAATGCCGGCTGCATTGTTCTCGACACGGCGCGGATTGAAATCGGTGCCGGATCGATGCTGGGGCCCGCCGTGCAGATCTACTGCGCCGAACACAGCAAGGACACGGCGCTTCGGGCGGCCGGGTACGAAATCGCCAAACCGGTCACCATCGGAAAAGATGTCTGGATCGGAGGCGCCGCCATCGTCCTGCCGGGCGTGACGATCGGGGACGGCGCGATTGTCGGAGCGGGAAGTGTCGTGACGCGCGATGTTGCGCCGGGCGCCACGGTTGTCGGCAATCCGGCCCGTCCGCTGGAGACAGGACAAGATCCGTAGCGTCAGGGTCCATCCAGATAGGCCGCCAGACCGTCAAGGCATCCCGCCCAGCCGAATTCATGGGATTCATAGGTTGCCTGATCGGCAATCCGACTGTGCGCCACCGTCACTTCGGTGCCGTGCGCCTGCGCCGTGAAGCGGACGGTGACCCGTTCGCCGTCTTGTCGGCCGGCACCGGCATCCCGCCCGCGCCGCCAGGTATATTCAATCAGATGCGGCGGCTCGACGCGCAGGAATTCACCGGTGATCCAGACGATTGAATCATCCGGCATCCGGTTGGCGATGCGATAGCTGCCGCCGACGCGCAGCTCGATCACGCAGTCCGCACAGCGAATAGTGCCGGGCCCCCACCATTGTTTGACCTGCTCGGGCTCCGTCCATGCCCTGAAAACCGCGTCCGGGCTCCCGCGCACCGTGCGCCGCACCAACAGCGAAAGCGACGATGTCGTTGCGCCGCCAGCCACTATGCCGGCCCCTTCTTGTCATCAGGGCCGCCGTCGATCTGACGGTCCATATGGCGCGACAGGGCATCCAGCGTGTCACCCCAGAAACGCGAATATTGATCGAGCCAGTCCTGGGCGTTTTGCAGGGGTTCGGCCCGCAACGAACAGATGCTGGTCCGGCCCGCATTGTCGCGCTGGATGAGATCCGCCTTCTCCAGCGTTTTCAGATGTTTGGACACGGCATTGAGAGACATGTCGAATGGCTCGGCAAGTGTTGTCACCTTCTCCGGCGCCTGTGAAAGCCGCGCCAGCAATGCCCGCCGGGTCGGATCGGACAGAGCATGGAATATCCGGTTCAGGTGATCCTCGGAATCTGGTTTTTTTTCTGGGCTGCTATTTTTCACCTTGCTCAATTCTCAACTATTTGGTTGAATATCACAACACTTTGGACTGAACCGACGATTATTGCAAGGAGCATCGGCATGCCGACCCACATTCATCAGGAAGTCGTTCTGAACGCCAGGCCAGAAGACGTCTACAATGCCTTCATGGACGAAAAGCAGCACAGCGCCATGACTGGCGGCGTGTCGAAAATCGACCGGCAGGTGGGCGGACTGGCCGAAATGCATGATGGTCAGATCATCGCGCACAACATTGAACTGGAACCCAATCGCAGGATCGTCCAGGCCTGGCGGGTGGCCGGCTGGGACGAGGGGGTCTACACATTGCTGCGCATCAGGCTCGACGCCGATGGGGAAGCGACACGCCTGACGCTCGATCAAACCGGATGCCCGGAGGACATGACGGAACACCTTGCCGCCGGTTGGGATCAGCGCTACTGGCAGCCCCTGGCGGAATATTTCAGGAAAACCGCCTGATCGGCCGGTTGAAACAAAGATCGCCTCAAAACCCTAGCGGAGATTGGCAAGGGCGGCCAACAGCGTCACCAGATCGTTCGGTCCGATAATGGAAATCCGCAGGGTGTTTGCGCCGATCTGCCGATTGCCGGTTGTCACGGCATGATAGCGATACCCCGCAGCTTCGAGTTCCGCCGGCAGGCTTGTCAGTTTGGGATCCGTATTGAATCGCGCTATGGCCTCCGTGAAAAGCCGCTGCAGCAGCAGTTCGCCGCCGATGGTGCGCACGGTCTCATCCATCCCGCTGGTGGACACGGTTCCCGGCGTCAGGTACAGCCGCCCGGCCCGAACCTCCGGAACGACACCAAGCGTCAACGTGAAGGAATCGCTGCCAAGGACCGTTTTGAGCAGATTGGTGCATAGCCAGATTTCGGCCTGCAGCGTCGCCGCCAGATATATCTGTCCCTCGCCCAGATGGGGCACCGCATCGAGGACAGACAGCCGTAACTCGCAGGCATTGACCCTTTCATCCGCCAGCCTTCGCAACTGGCTCAGCAGGATCGGGCGCAGATCGCCAACATTCGTGTGGGCGTGAAGCTGGATCTGATCGGACTGCCCGGTTGCGGGCGATGCGAACAGGGCGACCGGAACGGTTGCGGCTTCCCCTCGCAATTTGACCGGCACTGGCCCCTGATAAATCAGCGTATCCTCGGCAATAGCGGGACCGTGCAGCGCGAGGCAGATAATCACCAATGCGGCAAGGCGGACGATCGACACCATTCGGCATCTCCAGAGAATGGTCGGACAACGACGAAAGTAGCCAGAAAATACGGCATCGATGCGGTCGCCGAAATCGCCGGGCAGCGGGTCTTTCAATCGGAACATCCTCCGGCTGCAAATCCAAGGGTCCGTCATCTGCGTATCATTTTGGCGAAAACAGACTGGACGGATCAAGATGATAACCCCTCTTTTTGCAGGCGTGCTGACACTTCTCTACATCTATCTTGCAACCCGCGTGATATCGGCGCGGGGAGCCAACGGCATCGGCCTCGGCGATGGTGGAAATACGGACCTTTTGCGGCGCATGCGCGTCCATTCCAATTTTGCCGAATATGCGCCACTGGGTTTGCTTTTACTTCTGCTGGCGGAGTTGCAGGGCTTGCCTGCCTGGGCACTGATCCTTATCGGGCTTGTCCTTCTGGCCGGACGCTTCATCCATGCCTTCGGCCTCAGCCGCGCCCGGGAGACACACAATCTGCGCACGATCGGCATGGTCCTGACCCTTACCGCAATGGCTGTCCTGGCGCTGGTGAATATTGTTTTATCCTGGCTGTGAAAGCTGTCAGCAGGCGCCCCTGTGGTCGCCCCATGGCGTTGGTATCGTCGACACCGGGCTGACGGCCACGACCGAAGAGAATTGCATGAGCGGGGCTGTCGTGTTCAAGTGCCGCCGGGAACCGCGACAGGAGTGATGCCATGGACCATGCGCTCGTGCTGGCCGGCGTATTTGCCGTGTTCATTCCGGCGCTGATGCTGCCGGGCCCCGATTTCGTGGCAGTTGTCCGCTCATCGATGACACGCGGAACAGCAGGCGGCCTGCTGACGACACTCGGCGTGTCGCTTGGTCTTGGGCTCTATGCAACACTCAGCCTGCTCGGCCTGTCGGCAATCCTGGTCGAATATCAATGGCTGACCTGGCTGGTGCGCATTCTGGGCGGCTGCTACCTGATTTATCTCGGGATCCGGCTGTTATCGGCCCGGCAGCAGCCGATCGATGTTTCCCAGGGCTCCGAACGGGCGCGGGGCAATCCGCTGCTTTTCGGCTTTCTGGTGACACTCACCAACCCGAAGGCCGTCGTTCTGTTTACCAGTGTCTTCGCGACTGCCGTGACGCAGTCGACACCACTTTGGTTCCTCGGACTGATGATCGCACTCGTCATTGTCAGCGCGCTGCTGTGGTACGCCATCGTCAGCCTCTTCATGTCCTCCGGTCCCGTGATGCGGCGATTCCGCAACGCGCAACACTGGATCGAACGGGCGGCGGGCGTCTGTTTCATCGGCATTGGCGGGCGCATTCTGGCCGATGCCCGCAATCCGGTTTCACCGTGAATCGCAGATGACCAATCGGCACAGCCGGAGACGGCTTGCCGCGCGAAATGTCCACGAGTTCCGGATGGAGTCAGCTATTGACGTTGGCCTGCAAAGAGCAGGCGGTCCCGCTCGATGAGATCGGCAATGCGCGTCATGACGCGACGTATGGTCCGCTCGTGACGCTGCTCATGATGGGTAACCAGCCATTGATCGTGCTGCAACTCGGTGATCGGATCCGAGCAACGCTGCAGATCGGGTTCCACATCGCCGACAAAACAGGGCAGCACAACACGACCCGCACCGGCCTTGGCAAGCGTCATGGCACATTGCGGCGTGTCTGCCCGCACATCAATGTCGGCCGCGTGGCGATCTGCCAGCCATCGCGCCGACGGCGTTTGCCGCCTGGCGCCGGACAAGCCGATCCAGCCGGATGAATCCGGCCGATCCCCGCTGGACCGGTAGGCCGCAAAGGCCACCGTCGCCATTTTCCGCCGCGCCAGCCAGCGTTCCTCCGGCCGCCGGTTGCGGATGCCGATATCGGCGGCTCGCCTGCCGATATCCACCTGGGCTTCGGAGGCCAGAAAGCTGATTTTGAATTCATCATTCGGTCCGCGCAGGGCACCGACATGTTTTGCCAGATAGGCTGACGTCCAGGTTCCGGCAGCGATGCTGACGGTCCGCGCCACATCGGTGCCCGCATGCCAGCGGTCGATGGACGCAACGGCCAGTTCGACGCCTTCGGTTCTTTCAAACAGGGCCTGTCCCTTCGCGGTCAGCCGATAGCCGTTCTGCCGCCGCTCGAACAGCGCAACGCCGAACCGTTTCTCAAGCGCGTTCATACGCCGGCCGAGGGTCGGTGCACTGACGCCGGTGAGGCCGGCCGCCCCGCTCAGGCCGTTTGCCCGCGCCACGGCGAGGAACAGTTTCAGGTCGTTCCAGTTGTAGCCTTCTTTCAATTTTGAAATACTCTTTTCGAGATTGTGCATATGATTTGAAGAAATTGCCGAATACACTGCTGAAACTAAGATACTAATCAACTATTATTGAAAGAGTGAAATCGTGACAAGTATCAGGCTTTGGAACGGGCAAACCATCCCCCGCCTCGGCATGGGCTGCTGGGCAATTGGCGGGCAATTCTGGGCCGGCGAACAGGCACTCGGCTGGGGTGATGTGGACGATAATGAATCGATCGCCGCCATCCGGCGGGCCGTGGAACTGGGGATAAGGTGTTTCGATACGGCCGACGTTTACGGATGTGGTCACTCCGAAACCGTGCTCGCCAGAGCCCTGGCCGGCGTTGACACAGACATTCTGATATCGACCAAGTTCGGCAACCGCTTCGACCCCGACACCAAGCAGCTGACGGGTGTCGTGGACGATCCCGCCGGCATCCGCGCGGCGATCGAGGCCTCGCTGGGCAGGCTGAAGCGCGACAGGATCGATCTCGTGTTCTTTCATATCAATGAACATCCGGCTGATGCGGCGGCGCCCGTCTTCGAAACGCTGGCGCAATTGCGGCAGGAGGGAAAGGTCGATGTCTTCGGCTGGAGCACCGACAATCCTGACAGCGTGGCACGCTATGCCGGCATGGAGGGGTTCGAATTCGTCCAGCACGACATGAACCTGTTTCAGCCGGCCGAGTCGATGCTGCCGGTGCTCGAGCGCTACACCCTGTGCTCAATGGCGCGCCAGCCGCTCGCCATGGGGCTGCTCAGCGGCAAATTCAAGGCCGGGCAGGCGACTTTCCAGTCTTCAGACATCCGTGCCGGCGGTCCGCAATGGCTTTCCTACTTCATCGACGGCAAACCGAACCCGAAATTGCTCGAAACGGTTGACGCGGTGCGGGAGCTTTTGATGTCGGACGGGCGGACCGCGGCCCAGGGCGCGCTCGCCTGGATATGGGCAAAGTCGCCGCGGGTGATGCCGATCCCGGGATTTCGCACGGTGCGCCAGGTGGAAGACAATGTCGGTGCCCTGGAGAAGGGGCCGCTTTCTGCAACAGTGACCGCCGAAATCGATCGACTGATCGCGGACTGACACTCCAAGACCATCCGAGCGACCACATCGCGGTCGCGAACCTGTGATTGGCTGGCCGAAGCAACCGCATGCTATCTCCAAAATGGAGAGATGAGGGCACTGTTCGCCGGACCGGCGGGTGGAGACAGGCTTGCGCACAAGGCATTTTGATCGTCGTATCGGCTGGTTCCTGATTTTGATGTTGCTGGCTGCGCCGCCGGCTGCCGCGCAGGATGTCTGGAATGTCGTGCCCATCCGCGAGGCGCCGGCCGGCGGGCCGGTTGCCGAGACGCGTCGGCCGGCCCCGGCGGGTCTTCCGGGCGGGCTTGTCGCAACGCATCAGGGCGGCGATATCCGTGCCGCCTGGTATGGGGCGCCGACCGACCGTTACGGCCATGCCATCCTTGGCGACGGCATCGAGGCAGGATCCCTGATTGCCACGACGCAAGATGGACGGACCGTGGAACTGACGCTTCCGGAAACGGAGGTGTTCGAGGACCGCTACCCGCGCCTTGCCGATCTCGACGGCGACGGGACGACCGAAATCATCACCATTCGCTCGTCCCTGTCCGAAGGCGCTTCGGTGACCATTTACGGCCTGGAGGCGGAGCGATTGGCCGAGCGGGCGAGCACGGGATTCATCGGTCGTGCCAATCGCTGGCTCAACATTGCGGGAATAGCCGATTTTG
>JANQMU010000129.1 GCA_028279875.1 Rhizobiaceae bacterium | reverse complement strand
CTGCTTCTGCCGTTCATCGCGGCCCTGTTTGCCCCGCTGATCACGCGGTCGTTCAAGCACAACGCGGCATGGATCCTGGCCCTGGTGCCGGCGGTGATGACATGGCATTTCGCAGGATTCCTCGGCGAGGTCGCGGATGGTGAGGTGGTCACCGGCGGATATCGGTGGGTTCCCGCCTTCAATGTCAGTTTTTCCTGGTATCTCGATGGCCTGTCGCTGACATTCGCGCTGCTGATCTGCGGCATCGGCACGCTGATTGTCCTTTATTCGGGCGGATATCTGAAAGGGCACGAGCATCTCGGACGCTTTTTTTCCTTCATCCTGATGTTCATGGGCTCGATGCTTGGCCTCGTCGTGTCCGACAGTTTCCTGATGTTCTTCGTCTTTTGGGAACTGACATCGATCACGTCCTTCCTGCTGATCGGCTTCGACCACAAGCGGGAAGCGTCGCGACGGGCTGCGTTGCAGGCGCTCGTGGTCACCGGCGGCGGCGGTCTGTTCCTGCTGGCCGGTCTGCTGATGATCTGGAACATCACCGGCATTTCCGAGATGTCGTTGTTGTTGCGGTCGGGCACTGCGCTTGTCGACAGCCCGTTCTACATTGCCGTCTTCGTGCTTGTTCTTGGCGGCGCCTTTACGAAGTCCGCCCAGTTTCCGCTGCATTTCTGGCTTCCCAACGCCATGGAGGCGCCGACGCCCGTTTCGGCCTATCTGCATTCGGCGACGATGGTCAAGGCCGGGGTCTATCTGCTGATGCGGCTCAATCCCGTTCTTGGCGACACGGTTGCCTGGGAGACCGTTCTGCCGGTCTTCGGCGGCGCCACGCTGATCGTCGGAACCCTGCTCGCCATCCGCCAGACGGATTTGAAGCTGATGCTCGCCTATACGACGGTCTCGTCGCTGGGTCTGCTGGTCATGCTCACCGGTTTCGGATCGAAAATTGCCGTCGAGGCCGCGGTGCTCTACCTGGTCGCCCACTCGCTGTTCAAGGGTGCGCTGTTCATGGTCGCCGGCGCTGTCGATCACGAGGCCGGCACGCGGGACATCACCCGGCTCGGCGGTCTGATGGCCGCCATGCCGATCACCTTTGCTGCGGCGCTCGCCTCGGCGATCTCCATGGCCGGCCTGCCGCCCTTTTTCGGCTTTCTCGCCAAGGAGGAAATCTATGCCGCGTTGTGGCAGCCCGGAACATGGCCTCTGCTGCTGACCCTGGTCGCCATCATCGGCAACGGGCTGATGTTCGTCATCGGCTTCGCCGTCGCGCTGAAACCGTTTCTGGGGCCGAAGAAACCGGAACTCAGACACGCCCATGAGGGACCGGTCCTCTTGTGGCTCGGACCGGCGGTGCTTGCCGTCATCAGCCTGCTGACGGCGATCCTGTCCGGCATGACCCACCGGCTGATCAGCAATCCGATGTCCTCGGCAGTGCAGGGCGAACCACTGACGGTCAAGATCTCGCTGGTGCCCCATATCGGCATGCCTCTGCTGCTGTCGGCCGTGACGGTCGGGTTCGGCATTGTCGCCTATCGCAATGTCGACCGCCTGCGTGCCGCCATGACCCGGCTGCTGGTCGCCATCGGCTGGGGACCCGATCAGGGTTTCGACCAGTTCATTCGCGGGCTTGTGCGCGCCTCCTTTCATCTCACGCGTTTCACCCAGCCCGGACGCCTTGACTACTATATGAAGGTCACGTTCATACTCGTTGCGGTCGCCATCATCGTGCCGATGGTCTATTTCGATGAGTTGCCGGCCTTTCCGCGGTGGCCCGAGGTCACGCGATTCTACGAGCTGATCATCATGGCGATCGGCGCCATCGGGCTGCTGTCGGTCCTCTACGCCGAAAACCGCCTGACGGCCATCGTCTCGCTCGGCATCCAGGGCTTCGCGGTGGCCCTGTTGTTCATGCTGTTCGGTGCGCCGGACCTGTCGTTCACGCAATTCATGGTGGAGACGCTGTCCGTCGTCATCCTGGCCCTGGTGATGACCCGTCTGCATCTGACGCCGACGGACCGCAGGCCGCTCGGCCGCACCATCGTCGACATGTCGATCTCGCTGGCCTGTGGCGCCGCCTTCGTCCTGCTGCTGCTGAGCGTGACGCAATTGCCCTTCGATGGAAGCCTTTCGGAATTCTTCATCCGCTATTCACTGTCGATCGCCCACGGCGCCAATATCGTCAATGTCATACTGGTCGACTTCCGCGGCACGGATACCTGGGGAGAGATCGCGGTGGTGATGATCGCCGGCCTCGCCATCCTGTCGCTGATCCGGATCCGGGCGCGGCCGAAACGGGCGCTGGCGGCCAATGATCCGTCGGCGGAGGAGGGGCGATAGGATGCGAACCCTGATCTTCCGCACCATCGCGCCGTTTCTCACCAGCCTGATGGTGGTATTCTCCGTCTTCGTCCTGCTGCGCGGCCACAATGAGCCCGGCGGCGGGTTCATCGGCGGGTTGATCGCGGCATCGGCCTTTGCGATCTACGGCATCGCCTGCGGCGTGTCGCCGGTGCGTCGGGCGCTTTATTTCCACCCCATGGGCATTGCCGGTTTCGGCCTGCTGATCGCCTCGTTCGCCGGCATCCTGTCGGTGTTCTACGCGGTCCCTTTCATGACCGGGCTCTGGGCCTATGTTCCGCTGTTCGGTGACACGGTGGCGCTGTCCACGGTGCTGATGTTCGATATCGGCGTGTATTTCGTCGTCGTTGGCGCGATCACGTCGATCGCGCTGGCGCTTGAAGAAAGGTCGAGGGACTGATGGAAGCCGTCATGACACTTCTGGTCGGCCTGTTCTTTGTGGTGGCGATCTATCTGTTCCTGTCCAAGCAGATCATCCGCATTCTGCTGGGCGTGGCGATCCTGAGCAATGCCGTCAACCTTCTGATTTTTACCTCCGGCCGGCTGACCCGGGAGGTGCCGCCGATCCTGCCCGCGGACGGCAGCGCGGCGGATACCTTTATCGCCAATCCGCTGCCGCAGGCGCTCATCCTGACGGCGATCGTGATCTCCTTTTCGTTTTTCGCCTTCCTGCTGGTTCTCGGCTATCGCGCCTATCAGGAACTGCAGACAGACAACACTGAAGAGATGCGCTTTGCCGAGCCCGACGATCAGAAAATGCCGCCGCTTGGATATTGACGGAAGAAAACGACACGATGGCTTCGCCTGAAAAAAATCCCGTCGACCTGTCCGTCGCCATGATCATCGAGCCAGTCACGCTGGCCGACTGGCTGGTGATCGCGCCGCTGGCATGGTGCGTTGTCATGGGCGCGGTGCTGCTGATGCTGCGCAAGAACACCGCATTGCAGCCGACAATCGCCATCCCCGGCCTGTTTGTCCTTGTCGCCCTCGATGCCGGGCTGCTGGCGAAAGTCATTGCCGACGGTCCGGTCACCATGACGATGGGGCGCTGGCTGCCGCCCTTCGGCATTTCCTTCACCGCCGATCTGCTGGGCGCGATCCTGACCCTGGTCGCCGGGGTTGCGGCGCTGGCCGGCGGCATCTACGGGGCAGGCGACGTCAATAACTCCGGTCGCCGCTACGGCTTCTATCCGTTCCTTTTCCTGATGATGGGCGGCGTCAGCGGTGCCTTCCTGACGGGTGACGTTTTCAACCTTTATGTCTGGTTCGAAGTGCTGCTGATCGCGTCTTTCGGCCTGCTGATCCTCGGTTCCGAGCGCGGCCAGATCGACGGTGCGACCAAATATGCGTTTCTCAATCTTGTCGCCACGACCCTTTTCCTGATCGCCACCGGCTATCTTTACGGCATCTTCGGTACGCTCAACATGGCCGATATAGCCACCAAGGCCCCTGATATGAGCGACAAGGCGCCGCTGATGACGCTGGTCAGCCTGTATGTGCTGGCCTTCGGCATGAAGGCGGCCGCGTTTCCGGTGAATTTCTGGCTGCCGGCCTCCTACCACACGCCGCGCGTGGTCGTGTCGGCCCTGTTTGCCGGCCTTTTGACGAAGGTCGGCGTCTATGCGCTGATGCGCATCGTCCTGCTGCTGTTTCCGGCGGAGCGCGACGTCCTGGCTTTTGTCATCGCACTGATTGCCGCGGCGACGATGCTGCTCGGCGCGGCCGGCGCACTGGCGCAAACGGATTTTCGCCGGCTGCTGGGCTATCTGGTCATTTCCGGCATCGGCATCATGTTTGCCGGCATAGCCCTGGCCAGCGTCGGCGGCATTTCAGGCACCGTTTTCTATGCCGTCCATTCCATGATCGTCATGACGGCGCTCTATCTCGCCTCGGGCCTCGCTGCCCGCGTCGCCGGCGGGTTCTCGATCGCGCTGACGGGCGGGATATACCGTTCCCATGTCGTCCTGGCGGCGATCAGCCTGGTGTTGTTTTTCGCCGTGTCCGGGCTGCCGCCCTTTTCCGGGTTCTGGCCGAAGGCGGTTCTGGTGAAGGCCTCTCTCGATGTCGGCGCGTGGTGGCTGGCGACCGCCATATTGCTGACCGGCTTCCTGACCACGATCGCCGTTGGCCGTGTGTGGCTTCTGGTCTATTGGCGCGATGCGCTGTCGGATGACGGCGCGGCGGCGGCACCGGTCAGTCCGCTCGCCGACTATCTGCCGCTGTCCCTGCTGACGGCGATCGTCGTCATCCTCGGCATTTTCCCGCAGCAACTGCTGGACCTGTCGCAGATTGCGGCCGAACAGTTGCTCGACCCCGTTGACTATATTCGATCGGTGTTTCCGGCTGGAGGCGTGCAATGAGACTGTTTCTCATCAATGTTCTTCTGGCGCTGACCTGGGCCGCGATCACCGGCCAGTTCAACCTGATCAACATCGCCTTCGGATTCATCCTCGGCATATTCGCCCTGTCTCTGATCCGCGAGCAGGTGGGGTCGGTCGGATATTTCTCCCGGGTGCGCCGCATCGTGACCCTTTTTGTCGTCTTCCTCTATGAGGTGGTGATGTCGTCGGTCCGCGTCGCCATCACGGTGCTGACGCCGAGAATGAACGTCAAACCGGGGATTTTTGCCTACAAGCTTCAGGTCGATAGGGATTTTGAGATCGCGCTGCTGGCCAATATGATCACCCTGACGCCCGGCACGCTTTCGGTCGATGTTTCCGGGGACAAGCAATATCTCTACGTGCACGCCATCGACTGTTCGGATCCCGATTCGACACGGCACGACATCGCCACGGGTTTTGAACGCAGAATTCTGGAGGCGTTCCGATGATCGATGCCAATGCCGTGCTGGACGGCACCGTCACCATTGCGCTGGCACTGCTGTGCCTGTCGTTCTTTTTCGCCGTTATCCGGGTCGTCCGCGGTCCGACCCTGCCGGACCGGATCCTGGCGCTCGACATGCTGGTCGCGGCGGCGATCGGCTTTATCGCGGTCATCGGCATCAAGACCGGATATGCGCTCTATGTGGACATCGCCATCGCGCTTGGCCTCGTCGGCTTTCTGGCGACCGTGGCCTTTGCGCGCTTCATCATGACCCGCGGACGGGTGGCGGAGGAACGGCCGAAGAAAAAGCCCGTTTCGGGCGGAAAGGGGCACCGATGAATACATTCATGACCCTGGTGGTTGCGGCGATAGTGCTGATCGGCGCCGGCTTCACGCTTGTCGCGGCGCTGGGCCTGCTGCGATTGCCGGATGTCTATACGCGCATGCACGCCGCCTCAAAGGCCGGCACGCTGGGCTCGGGTGTGCTCCTCATCGCGCTTGGTGTCCAGGCGGGCGATTCGGGGACACTGACCCGCGCACTGGCCGGAGTCGCCTTCTTTTTGCTGACCGCGCCGATATCTGCACACCTGCTCGCCAAGGCATCCTACGCTATGGGTTATCGCATGACGGATCTTTCTGTCGTCGATGAAATGCCCGATCCGGCGACGATGAATAGTGAGATTGAATAGCCATACTGCAATCTTAGCTTGCAGTCTAAATCATGCCATTAGACTTTGGAATTCATGTAAGACGCAGTTTTCAGCTATTTTCAGGGAAAAATTACCGATATTCCTGTAATTTTTTGTTTGAATCGCACGCCAGAAATGGTATCAGCGCCCCGGGTGGGCTTAATATCAACAGATATAGAGACGATCATTTCAGTGAAACCTCCAAAATTTGATGGGAATTTGGGGCTTACTGAAACTGATTATATTAGAGGCATGAAAATGACTGATTCAGTCGACAATTCCCGAAATGACTTGCTGGCTGAGCTGACGGCTGAAGTCGTCGCCGCCTATGTCAGCAACAATGTGGTCCAGACAGGCGATTTGCCCAGCCTGATATCCGAGGTGCACACCGCGCTCGGGGCAACGGGATCGACGCCGGCCGCTCCGGCGGAAAAGCAGAAACCAGCGGTTCCGATCCGTAAATCGGTGCACAACGACTACATCATCTGCCTTGAGAACGGCATGAAGTTCAAGTCGTTGAAACGGCATCTGATGACCTATCACGGTCTGACGCCGGAAGAGTATCGTGAAAAGTGGAACCTGCCGTCCGACTATCCCATGGTCGCGCCAGCCTATGCGGAAGCGCGCTCGCGTCTCGCCAAGGAGATGGGTCTGGGTCAGAAGCGCAAGAGCGGCAAAAAATAAGCCGTCTGATTCGTCAGGCGGATATTGCCGTGCAAGCTCGCCGGTCAGTGGACAATCGCAATTGACAACGGACTCGCCTTCGGTTGAGTCCGTTGGTTTTTTCTGAAATCCGCGTCAGCCGATTTGCTCTAAGTCTTTGCCGGAGCCAGGCTCTTGTTGCTGTCATATAGGCGCCAGACTTCCTGCTTGCCGAAACCACGGATCGACCGTTCGCCGAGATTGTCCATTGCGAACTGATCCCGCAGCACGGCCGCCATGTCATCCTGGACGCTGATCTGCATCGGCTCGGAGAACTCCTGCAGCCGTGAAGCCAGATTCACGGCGGGCCCGAAGATGTCGTAGACATATTTCTGGATTCCGACCACCGAACCGACCACAGCGCCGGTTGCCAGGCCGATTCGGCATCGCCACTGATTGGGATGGCTGGTATTGCGCCGCTCCAGATAGCGGATGAAGCGGATCGCGGCGTTGGCCGCCGCCTTGGCGTGATCCGGCGTCGGGTCGGGCAGGCCGGCAACGGTGATATAGGCATCGCCGATCGTCTTGATCCGCTCGCAGCCGAACTGTTCGCCGATGCGGTCGAAGGCGCTGTAGATGTCGTTGAGTTCGGTGACGGTGACACTGGGATCAACCGACGCAACCATGTCGGTAAAACCGACAAAATCGAGCATCAGCACGGAGACCGGGTCATAGAGCTGCGGCGTGACGACGCCGAAGGTCTTGAATTCCTCATAGACCGATCGCGGCATGATGTTCAATAGCAGTTTCTCGACCTGTTCCTTCTCGCGCTTGATTTCGCGATTGTTGCGCTCGACCATCATGGAGTAGGAATCGATCATCGACTCCAGTTCGCGTATCCGCGTGATGTTCTGGCATACCAGCACCGCGATATCCTGCTGACCTTCCGTTGTCGGCGTGAAATCCACGGCGACCACCATGGTCCGGCGCTTTTTCTTGAAGCGCGTTTCCGCCGTATACCGGCCGTTCTTGTCGAGTTCGCCGCGCAATGCCTCAAGATCGAGTTCCGAGAAGACATCGGTCAGCAAGGCGGCCGGGTCGGGCTTGCCGAACCACTCCTCGAATGTGTCGTTGTGAAAATGAAAACTGAAACTGTTGCGATCGAGCAGGGCGACGCCGACTCCGATGGCGCGCAGCAATTGCTCGTTGATGGCTTCGATTGACATTCAATTATCCTACAATAAGGCTTCTGCGGTTCTCGAATTCCTGAAGCACGATGTCGACATCGTTGGCATCGAAGCCGTGCTTTTCCAGAGTCCCGCTCAACACGACCTTCAATTCGTCGAAATGGGCGTGCTGGATATCGAGATGCGAGTGTAACTGCTTCAATTGGCTGTCGGTATAGGAGGCCGGGCCGCCCAGCAGGGACGCGATGAATTTGGTCTGATGGTCCACCATCCGTGACATGTCGATATCGTCGAAAAACGGCCCGACCTCATCGCTGTCGAGCAGCGTGTCGTAAAATGCCAAAACAACGCGGCTGATCTTTGAGAAACCACCATATTTTTCGAAAAGCGTTTGATCTGTCATCATCTGGCACCCCCTGAAGAGCCAAAACCCTCATATTTTGATTTTACCCTTTTCGCGCGGCTGCGGTAGTCTTTATGGACACTTGATCCGCAGCCGGCGCGATGCGCTGCAGGTTCTGGTTGGCGCGTTCCCCGGCCCGATGAACCGGGGGTTGCGCCGTCAGGACCTGACGATGACAATTTCAGCATATTCGGAAGGCACCGCCATTGTCCCGTCCTGCGCGACATTGAAGCTTCCGATCGTCGCCAGCATGTCGTCGTTCAGCGCTTTTTGTCCCAATTCATCAAGGGCAAGGAACGCCTTGTGCACCGGACCGTAAAAGGCGCGGAAAAAATCGACGAAATGTTGCGGCGACGGGTAGCGGAAATGAAACGGCTTGAGGGTCAGTGTTATGGCCCGTGCGTGGGGTTCGAACGTTTCGCCGATCCAGCGTCGTTCACCCCAGCGGGTCGCCGATTGCAGACCGGCGGGCGGTGCGACATGTTTGCCCAGCGTTCTGAACAGCGTGCCGATAAAGCCGTCGGGGGTCCAGTTGGTCATGGCGATCTTGCCGCCGCTGCGGCAGACGCGAACCAGTTCGGAAGCCGATTTTTCCTGATTCGGCGTGAACATGACGCCGAAACTCGACACGACGCTGTCGAATTGCCGGTTGCCGAAGGGAAGGTCCTCGGCATCGGCGATCTGGAACTTGACGTTCAGACCTTCGGCTTTCGCCCGGTTGCGGCCGGCATTAAGCAGGGTTTCCACATAGTCGGTCGAGGTCACGTCGCACCACCGACGGGCGAAGGCCAGGGTTGCGTTGCCATTGCCGGCGGCGACATCGAGAATGCTGGAGCCGGGCGCCATGTCAGCCGCTTCGGCGAGTTCTTCGCCGGTGATCTGCAGCGTGACGCCGATCCTGCTGTAATCTCCCGACGACCAGGCGGCATTCTGTTTCGATTTGATCGCCGCATAGTCGGGAGTGATTGTAGGTGTGGTGTTCATTTCATTCTCCTGTTTTGGGGTTGGGAGGAACCGCCCTGCAACGGTCAGGCGGCGGACAGGTGTGGCCAGAAGCAGTGCGCCGCCGGTCTTTCCGCGCTGACGATGTGCTCGTGAATTCGCGGATTGACCCAGTCGGGTTCGAAAACCGGCGCCATATGTCCGAGCCCCGGCAGCATCGCCAGACGCGAGCGGGGAATGGCATCGGAGATCCGGGTTGCGACATGCTGCGCGATAACAGGTGACTCCATCCCCATCAGCATGAGGACGGGCATTGCGAGGCCGGACAGATCCTCAAGCGTCCATGTTTCACGAAATCCGTGGGCGAAATCCGATCTGATGGATGGCGCCAGCGCCGTCAGAGCGTTCCGGTTCTGCACGGACATGTCGTTCCAGGCGCCGGGGCGGTTCCAGAAGTCGATGAATGTCTGCATGCCACGGGCCGGATCGCCCTTTTCGCAGCCTTCCGAGACCGCATCCGATATGGCGGAAATCCCGTCGAACAGGGCCCGCTCCCGTGCATCGCCGAACCGCAGGAAGTGGAAAGCCGCGGGCTCGTAAAGGGTAAGGCTTCTGACCAGTTCCGGCCGTGCCAGGGCTATGTTCAGCGCGACGGTTGCGCCGAATGAATGGCCGACCAGATGGATAGGCTGGTCGAACGTGGCAATGTGGCCAGCAATTGGCCTGGCGACGGCATCGACACCGTCTCCGTCGGAACCGGGCGCGATTGACCCGCCGCCGTAACCGGGCAGATTCGGGGCGCTGATGTCGAAATGTCCGGCCAGGGCGTGTTCCAGATGTTTCCACTGGAGGCCGCTGGACGCCGATGCGTGAAGGGCCACGACCGGGGTGCTGAATGTGCCTGTGCTGTTTGCGTATGCGGTCATCGGTTCTTTCCTGTGGCGGTTTCGATGATCGCTATCTGCTCCTCCAAGGTTTCGTTTGGTTGTCAGAACGCAACAAACAGTGTTTCATTTGTTAAATCGGGGAGAAATCGAGCTCCCAAAAAAAGGCCCATATTTTTCAAAGCGGTATGAAGGCTGTTTCACGCGTGACCAGTGGTTGCTGAAACAATTGAAACAATTGGCGGCGGTTCTGAAAACGGACTGAAACACAGGCGGGATAGGGATTTGCCATGACAGGGCACCATCACTCCAGCAGGGACGATGCGACAACGCAGACCGCCGCGACCGTCAGATTCGACGGTGACGGCCGGCTGGTCGAGGCAAGCGGTGAATTCACCGATCTTGAATCGGTTGTGTCCGGGCCGAAGACCCGGCCGAAAATTCTCGGCGAATATCTCCGGCAGTTCGACATGATCGACAATGCCGACCTGCTGTCCACCGATGCCGCCGCAAGGAAGGTCATCGCCCGCTGGAGCGAGCCGAACGGGGCGGCGATGGAGGGCAGGACCCGGCAGGGCGGTTGGCGGTTGCTGTCTGCCTGCCCGTTTCCCGATGGTGCGATCCTGTATCTGAGCATCAATCTGGAAAAGCAGAAGGCCCAGCGGGATCTGGCGCACTTCCTTATGGAGAAGTTGCCGCTTCCCATGTGGATCAACGATATCGAGGACGGCAAAGTGCTCTATGCGAATCCGGCCGTCAATCGCCTTTACGGCGTCGAGACCGGCGCCTCCGAGGACCGTTTCATCACCGAGAACCTGTTCGATACCGGGGACAGTGTCGAGATGCTCAAGACGCTGCAGTCGAAGGGCACGATCGAGAACTTCCCAGTCCGGACGAAAACCGCCTCCGGGCGCGAGCTCTGGGTCAATGGCTGCGCCTGTCTGGGCGAGTTCAACGGCCGCACCGTTGCGATGTCGGCCATCCAGGACCTGACCGACCGGCGCGAATATGAGGAGGACACGCTCAAGGCCCGCGACATGTTGCGCGATGCCATCGAATCACTGTCGGAGGGCTTTGCGCTTTATGACGAGGACGGCCGCCTCGTCATGTTCAACAACGCCTATCGGGAAATGAACAGCGCGGTGGCCGACATTCTCGAACCGGGTCTGGAATGGGAGATCCTGATGCGCGAAACGGCCCGGCGCGGCATCTATGCCGACGCGATCGGCCGGGAAGCCCAGTGGATATCCGACCGGGTCGACAGCGGTATCGAATACATCCAGGATTACGAGCTACGCCATACGGACGGCACCTGTTATCTGGTCTCCGTGCATCCCACCAAGCTTGGCGGTTTCGTGGTGACGCGCACGGATATCACCGCAAAGAAACAGGCCGAGTCAGCCGAGCGTGACGGCGACCTGCTGATCCGCCAGGTATTGGAGGCAAGTCCGGCCGCCGTCGTGATGGCGCGTGTCGGCGATGGCGAAATCCTGTACCGGTCGCCGGCTGCCCTGGAACTGTTTGGCAAGATCAAGAACGCCAATGAGTTCTTCAAAAGCGTCAGCGATCGGGCCGACTATATCACCCAATTGCTGGCCGATGGCCGGGTCGACGATTACAAGCTGACACTGATCAACGCCGAGGGCGACGATTTCCCGGCCGCGGCCTATGGCCGTTTTGCCGAATATAAGGGCGAAGAGGTCGCCGTCACGACCACCATCGACCTGACCAGCCAGCACGAGGCGGAGGAACTGATCCGCAAGGTTCTGGAGGCCTGTCCGGTTCCAGTGCAGATGACCAATGCCGAAACCGGCAAACTGCTCTTCAGGAGCCCGGAAACCACGGCGCTGTTCGGCGCCGTCGAATCGTCGAAGGCCTATCATGTGGATCCCCAGGCCCGCGCCGAATATGTCGCGATACTGCGCGAAAAAGGATGGGTCAACGAGTACAAGGCGCAATTGAAAAACGCCAGGGGGTCGGTTTTCTGGGGCGCAATGTCGGCGCGGCTGATCGAATTCCGGGGCGAACAGGTCATTGTCTCGAACACCCGAGACCTCACCGATGAACTGGCCATCCAGGAAGAACTGGCCAGCCAGCGGGAAATGCTGTTCCAGAACGAAAAAATGTCCGCTCTCGGGGAATTGCTGGCGGGCGTTGCCCATGAGCTCAACAATCCGCTTTCGATCGTCGTCGGCCATTCACTGATGCTGCGCGAAGAAGCCCATGACGCAGACACGGTCAAGCGCATCGGCAAGATCAGTAACGCCGCTGAGCGCTGCGCCAAGATCGTCAAGACGTTTTTGGCCATGGCCCGCCAGCAGCCCAGCAAGACCGAAAACACCGATGTCAACGTCCTGATTTCCACGGCCGTCGATGTGGCCGGCTACGGCAGCAAGAGTGGCGATATTCGGATCGACTGCGATCTGTCCGCCGATGTGCCGGAAATCTTGGCCGATGCCGACCAGATCACCCAGGTGATCATCAATCTCATCATCAATGCCGAGCAGGCCATTGCCGGCAGCGGAAAGGGCGACAGGATCACGGTCTCGACCGGTGCTGCCAAATCAGGCGATTCGGTGGAGATATTCGTCACCGACAACGGGCCGGGAATTCCGCAAAATATCATTGCGCGGGTCTTTGAACCGTTCTTTACGACCAAGGATGTCGGCGATGGCACAGGCATCGGACTGGCATTTTGTCATCGCATCATCCATTCCCATGGCGGGCGCATATGGGTCGACTCCGATTTCAGGGACGGCAGCCGGTTCGGAATATCCCTGCCGATCGCCAGCAATGGGGCCGATGACGATGCCGGAACCGACGAAACGGCGCGCAGCGGAGCCGATATCAGGGTGCTGGTCGTCGATGACGAAAAGGATGTTGCCGAGTTGATCGCCGAAATCCTGAAGAAGGAGGGCTTCGCCGTCGATCTGGCGCATTCCGGCTCCCGCGCGGTTGAGATGCTCCGGTGCAATCGCTACGATCTGCTGCTGAGCGATCTCAACATGCCCGAGCTCGACGGCCGCGGGCTGTACAAGATCATCAGGGATGATTTTCCCGAAATTCTTGAGCGGACCGCATTCATTACCGGTGATACGATGGGATCCGCTTCGCAAAGCCTGCTGCAGGAGTCCAAGAGACCGTATCTGGAGAAACCGGTTTCACCCTCTGAACTTCGCGAATTGGCCTACGGGATCCTGAGTGACGAAAAAGAAAAAGCATAGATGGAAAACAGCCACTTTCATATCCTGGTCTGCGACGACGAACTCGATGTTCGCGAAATGCTGCATGAGTATCTGAGCAAGCGCGGCTTCAAGGTGTCCATGGCGTCAAGCAGCGCGGAACTGCGCACCATCCTTTCGGTCAACTCGATCGATCTGATTATTCTGGACATCAATATGCCGCGGGAGGACGGGCTGACCACGCTGCGTTCGCTGCGGATCGACGACCAGACGCCGGTGGTCATGCTGACCGCCGCCGGCGAGGTGGTCGACCGCATTGTCGGGCTGGAGATGGGCGCCGATGATTATCTCGGAAAGCCGGTGGACCTGCGCGAACTTGAGGCGCGGATCAAGGCAGTGCTGCGCCGCAGACAGACGGCCGAGCCGGGCAAGACGGCTGCCGAGAAGCCGGGCACCGCGAAGTTCGGCGATTACATCCTCGATATCGAGGCGGCCAAGATGCACGGGCCCGATGGCACTGAAGTCGCGCTGACGGCGATGGAATTCAACCTGCTCAAGGTCTTCGCCGACAATAAGGGCCGGGTCCTCAACCGCGACCAGATCCTTGAGCAGGCGCATGACCGGACCTGGGATCCGTTTGACCGCAGCATTGATATCCGCATCTCGCGGTTGCGCCGGAAAATAGAGAAGAACCCCGAAAAGCCAGGGATTATCAAGACCGTCCGCGGTATCGGATATATCTACGACCCGGACAAGGCTTAAGCACGTTTGGCCCGGTCCCGGCGACTATGGCAGTGCCGGGTTGGGCATGGCGGCGGCGGCTTCCTGTTTGATCCGCTTGACCATCGATCGCAGGCCATTGGCGCGCTGGGGAGTCAGGTGCTCGATGAGTCCCAGCTGCTCGAACAGCGCGTTTTCGTCGAACGCCAGAATTTGCGACGCCTTGGCGCCGGAACAGGCGGCGAGCATGATGGCCACAAGTCCACGGACGATGTGGGCGTCCGAATCGCCCCTGAATGTCAGGACGGGGTCGTCCGGATCGGTCCGATCGACATCATAGGTCAGCCACACCTGGCTCACGCATCCCTGCACCTTGTTGGAGTCCGTCCTTTCAGCCTCGGGCAGATCCTCAAGTGATTTGCCGAGTTCGATCACATAGCGGTACCGGTCCTCCCAGTCGTCCAGGAATTCGAAATTCTCGGTGATCTCTTCAAGCGTCGTCATTTTGCCCCTTCATGCCCCGCAATCTAAACGGATATAGGAGAGTTAACGCTGCAGCGCACGAAAAAAACGGGTAGTGCCCCGTGACGATCAGTCTTTCGACGGACGACTTTCATCGCTTGCCGATCGCAGCAGCAGGTCGAGCGCCAGACGCGCGCCCTGTTCGGTATCCAGTTCAATGGTGGACAGGGCATCGGCGGCCCGTTCGCAGATGGCCGGCTTTTCCGAGCACAGCCGCGCCACCCGGGCGACCACGTCATTGGCCGTGACCGAGGAGGTGACCGCGCCATTATCGACAACATCCGGTTCGGTCGTCTGGGTTTTGTGAAGGGCGTCTTCCGGAAGAAAGAGCAGGACGAGGCCAAACCAGAAAACCGCCTTTAAAACGAACCGCATCGATGATTCCCCAATGACCCCGGAAGGGCTTTCGGCCGCGGCATGCACCGCACCCGTCCCACCCCATGAAAAGGCAAATATGTGAAGATATTCTTTTCCCGGTGCCCGCGGCCGGTCATACCGCGTTAACCATGTTTTCGCGAACCCGATGCGGGGAACTGTGGTCAACGGGAGAAATCCGTGAATTCGTTTCCATCGGCCTGATCTTTATCTATTCCTTAAGTTGCGTTTGCGAAGCTGGGCGCGCCAGAACAACAAGCGTATCGAGTACAAAGTGGGCATCAGGGCAACCAGCGCATTTGCAGAAGATATGACCACGGTTTTTCGCCGGGGGATCGCCACTTGGGTTCATCGCGATGTCCGCGATGAGGCCGCGCGCGCGCGCCACGCGATGCTGCTCATTCACCTGATGGCTGCCGCCGGCCTTGCCATGGTAATTCTGCCGGCCGTCCTGCTGTTCCACTTCACCCTGCAGCAGCTTGTCCCCGCGGTGCTCGTCGCTTCCGCGGTCCCGCTGCTCCTCGCCGGATTCCTGGCCAGGACCGGGCGCTTCCTGCTGACCGCGGCCATGGCATTGGGCTGTGCCGCGGTCGCAATTGCGACGCTGGCCTTTGCAACCGGCGGGCTGAACTCGCCCTTCCTGTTCTGGGCGATGGTTCTGCCGCTTGAGGCGGTTCTCCTGGGTAGAAACCGCAAAGCCGTGTCGTATGGCGTCCTGGCTCTCGTCGCGACATTCGGTCTGGTCGCCCTCGCATCGACAGCTCTGCCGCAGCCTCCGTCACCCCTTTCCGGCGACCATGCTCTTGGATCGGCGGTCTCCATTGCCGGGCTGGTGCTCTACGGCCTGGTGGTTGCCGGCGGCATGTTGAACGGACAGTTGCGATCCGGCCGAACCACGGTCAGCGACGATACCGGCATGTCGTCAATCCTCAACCACCTGCCGGGTCTTGTTACCTTCCACGACGGAAATTCAGTCGTGTGTGCGATACATGGGTCCGATGCCAAGCGGATGCTGAAATATGTCGGTGATTTCTCCGGCAGCGGATTTGCCGACCACATACACGTTTCCGACCGCATCGGGTTTTTCCAGGCCATTGATGAACTCAGGACGGGCGAGGAAACCCGTTCACTCATCGTCCGGATGCGCAGCCGCGCGGGGACAGCCGGCGAGGATCAGTTCCGCCACTGGTCCATTCAACTGGTGGCACTGCGTCCGGGCGGTGGGGAATTCAGCGGGTTTGTCGCGCAATCTCGCGATATCACCGCGGAAATCGAGCTGCGCCGCTCCTATGTGCGCAAGGTCGGCGAGGCCGAAGCGGCAAATGAGGCCAAGTCGCGTTTCCTGGCGGCCGTCAGTCACGAACTCAGAACGCCGTTGAATGCGATTCTCGGTTTCTCGGATATTCTGAAAAGCGGAATCTGCGGCAACGCCCTCGACGAACAGCAGGCCGAATATGTCGGCCTCATCCGGCAATCCGGACAGCATTTGCTGTCCGTTATCAACTCGATGCTTGACTTGAGCAAGATCGACGCCGGGCGCTACGAACTCAATCTCGAACCGTTCGATATCCGCGAGGCGATCGACACCTGCGAGGCCATGTTGAGCCAGCAAGCGCGCGACAACAAGATCGTGCTGACGACCCGTGTGGCAAAGGGACATGGCCAACTCATCGCCTGCCGCCGCGCGGTCCAGCAGGTGCTGATCAATCTGATGGCCAATGCGATCAAGTTCACCGACGAAAACGGCGTGGTCACGGTCGACGCCATGGACCATGAGGGGTTCATGCGGATCAGCATATCCGACACGGGGATCGGAATGAGCAGCGACGATCTGCAGAAAATCGGCGCGCCCTTTGTCCAGCTTCAGACGGGCAATTCGCGTCGATATGAGGGAACGGGACTGGGCCTGAGCCTTGTGAAGGGGCTCATCGATCTGCATGACGGCCGGTTCACCATTGAGAGCAGCCCCGGCCTGGGAACGACGGTGATCGTCGATTTGCCGCTTGAAGGGCCGGGTGAAGCAAATCGGCCGGCCGAGCCGCAGAAAACCGCGGACATGGCGTTTCCGCCGCGGCTGGCACCAACTGCAACACGCGAAACGGAGGACGACCATGGCCAGGCGAAAACGGCCTGACAAAGGATCCACCGGGCTGTCGCTCGTCAGGCGCGCGCTACGGGCCTGTGGTGGCGCGGTGTCGCGTCATCCGTCGATTGCGGGCGGCGCCGTGGCGGTTGTGGTGACATTCGCCTATGTGTCGATGAACGCCATGGTTCAGCCAGGCAAACATCCGGCACCCTGGTTCAACACGCGCGGTGAGCAGGCCGTGCAAATAATGCGTTTGCCGAAGAACGTTCCGATTCCCGAGAGCCGGGTGACCACGTTCAGGATCGAACGCAGCGATCCGCAGAGCACGGCCAGCATCCCGGCCACGCCGAACCCGCTTCGAAACGACACCGTCTTCCGATTGCAGCAGGCAATGCGCGCTGGCGGCCTCTATCAGGGGCAGGCGGATGGCGTCGCCGGCCCGCAGACGCAAAAGGCCATCAAGATCTATCAGATACAGGCCGGCATGAGGCCCACCGGAGAGCCGGGCGACGATCTGCTGGTCCATGTTCTGTTGTCGAATCTGGCCGTTGTGCCCATGCCGCGCGCCCGCCCGGTGCCGCCGGCGCCTGCGGTTCCGCGCGCCGGGGCCGCTCCCTCGCAGATCTGGGTCCGGTCGCAATCGGTATCGGCCGAGCCGCCGGTGAAGCGGCAGGCGCCCGATCCATTGGCCGATCTGGTCGTCAACATCCAGAAGGGGCTCAGCAACATTGCCTATTCCGATGTTGAGGTCGACGGCGTGGTGGGCCAGCAGACAAGCACGGCGATTGCCCATTTCCAGAAACACTACCGTCTTCCGGTCACCGGAAAACCCGATAAGATGGTGCTGGAAAAGCTGAAGGAAATCGGCGCGCTTTAGGCTGTGGTGACCATTGAATCCGTGTGCCGGCATGGCCGGTGACTCTTCATGATGCGATTGACATCCGAACTCTGGGTCAAGGCGCTCATGCGCCGCGTGTTCGGTGAGGGCGGCTTTGCCGCCGTCGAACGGACCGGGGCGCCGGAGGCAGGTGCG
This sequence comes from Rhizobiaceae bacterium, assembly GCA_028279875.1. GTDB lineage: Bacteria > Pseudomonadota > Alphaproteobacteria > Rhizobiales > Rhizobiaceae > Hoeflea_A. The sequence continues at coordinate 34,591 of JANQMU010000129.1, read as the reverse complement.
ATCTTCATTCGCGTCCGCAGCCGGAACGGCGGCGAGACACTGCTGGCGCCGGCGCCGCAGAGCCTGTTTGAATCGACTAATCCCGGGGACCGGCTGTTCGAAGGCCGTATAGTGGACGGGACTGCCGAGAACACCGATGCCGCTCTGGCGCGCGAAATCGAATTCGACCCGGATTTGTGGGTGGTCGAGATCGAAACCGACCATCCCGAGACCTATGTCGAAATCACGCCCGCCGAGCCCGATATTTGACGGCGCGGCCGCGGCGGTCCATCCCGGTGATGCGCCGGTCGGAGGGGAGTTTGGCAACCCGGCTTGGCAGATCGGTCGTCAGCGGCTGCAGGACCGGCCTGGGGTGCTCCGCGTCGTCATTGGCACGCCGCCACGCATCGACTTTGCGACGACTTTCGGCAGCATCGCATCCGTCGAGCAGCAATCTGGCATGGGAAACACCATTCGAACGACGGGTCAGATGTGGAAACACGCCCTGCAGCACGGTCTCCGCCTGAATGGCGGCAACGTTGAGCGCCTGCAGCGCCATGGCCAGTTGATGCCCGGAAATATCGAGCATGATGCGGTCTGTCAGCGTCGTATTGGAACGCAGAGCCAACGCAAGACAGTCGGCAAACCCGATCGGGTTGCGGCCCTGTGCCCGCAGGATCAGCAGTTTTCCCAGCGTGTCCGCCTGATCCTGGGTCTGGTGCTGCGTCCTGGCCGCCCGTTGGTCGAACGCCAGAGTCTTCAACTGCGCGCGCAAGGCTTCCTCGTTTCGATGCCGGAGATCCGACTCCTTGCCGACAGCTACATCCCGGTCGGATGTAACGGCGCCACGAACTTTCAGCGACCGCATCACCGCCGCATCCTTCAGCCCGATAAGCGCCGCGACGACCGTCTTTGACAGCGCCTTTCGACGCGATATGGCGCGGCCATGGGAGACGCCGTACCGGGCAATCACGCGCAGCAATATCCCGTCATTTGCGCAAGGGCTGAAGGCGAGGAAGGGCGCGGCGATGCGCACCGGCTGATCGGCAATGACGGCAACGACATTTTCGGGCAGGACGGGCAGCCGCGACAACGCCGCCGCTGCGGTTCTCTTCGTTTCGTCCCGGATATGCGGGAAGAGCTCGAGAAACAGGTTGGAGAATTGCTGCCGGTGAAGCGAGGTCGGATGATGCAAGGCCTCGAAACCGGCGATCGCCGCGAGAAGCGAAGCGTCCTTTCGCCCGGATTTCCCGGCGCCTTCGAGGTCGCGAAATCGATCCAAAACCCAACACCCAGATACGCGTGACTGACTGATGTTTCATTTTAGAAGCAATTATTTAGCAAACTGTTAACTATCACCTGATTGAATCGGACTGTTCGCGTGGGACCGGCCCGATCGCAACAGCCTGTTGTCCCGGAGCGCTATGAACTGCGCCGACGATGTGTACAGTACTTACGCAACATGACAGCGACCACGAAGCATCGGGTTTCCGCTGCAGCCGGCGGTGCCGCGGGTGCATTCATTGGGGAAAATCCCATGGCTCAGATCATCTACCTGCACAAGCAAAGACCGGGCCCAAAGGCAAAGCCACGTTCCTTTATGCCCACCGGCCGGGAAGCGACCATCCTGATGTACACCGGTGTGCGCTATGAGCGCGCCAAACCTGATACCAATGTCGCCAAATCGGGCGGCAAGCGCATAACAGGTCGATAATCGTTGGCGGGTCACCGATCTGCGGAATGCAACCTGTTCTAAAACGCTGAGACTGGCTGGCAGATCGCCTCTCTCAGGAATTCCCTGACGATCGTGTCCCAACTGGTGTCGGGCGCGACCGTGCGCAACGCCAGATATCCGGCCGTCCCCGGAAATTCGATCAGAACCGAATCGGCAAGCGCTTCGGGCAGGCTTTTGCGAAATCCGATCATCTGCAGCGGTGTCACGACCACGATATCGAGATCAGCATCGGTCCCGGTCCGGTCGTTCATGCTGTAAATCTCGTTGGCGCCCGGGTCGAAAATCGCCAGCGACCAGTTGGGGACGCCGCCAAACGCCGTCACCCGGACCGGTTCTTCGGTAATATCGAACCGGCATACCGCCACCCGCGTGAACGGATTGGCCGAGGTCAATCCATCGGGCTTGCCGGCCGGCAGGATATGAAAGAAATCCGGCGCGCCCAGCGCCCGGATACGGGTCCAGGCATCACGATCGGCGTAGAGCGGGATTGCCAGAATGATGACGATGTGCAGCAGCGCAGCGCCGAATATCCCGGCCAGCAGGATGAACAACGGCCTACCCATCCGGACACCCGGCGCCGAATATCTCCGGCATCTCCAGGTCGATGAGCCGCGAACTGCCAGTGGTCGGCGTGTCAAAGAGGGTCAGCACCAGCTTGAACGGCTTGAAGTCCTGTCCGATCGCCAGCCAGTTGCCCGGCTGCGGGCGGCTGGAAACGCGGACCTCGAATTCCCCGGTCTGATCCTTCTGCACATGGTGTGAATGATAGGCCGACGGGAATTGCGGATTGACCTCCAACAGGACATCGTCGGTATCGGTGGCATGCAGCGTCCAGAAGCGGGCCGGCGGGGTCTGCCCGACGATCGTGTAGCGGCAATTGGTGATCAGCCGGTTTCCGTCACTGTCCCGTTCGGCGAAAAAAGCCAAGCCCTCGGCGTCGCCGAGCAGAAGCTTTCCTGTTCGCGCCCGATGCGCCTTGGCGTAGGGGTCTGCGGCTTCCGTCTGGGCCAGCGGCCACGCTCTCCACGCGCCCAGATTGATCGAGCCGAAGCCAATCGTCGCTCGCATCGCGTAAACCGCGCTGGCCGTCGCGCCACCGAAGGCGATGAGCAGGATGATCGCCACTGAAATGGGGACGCGAAACAAGGAAGCTGGACCTCGGACCGGGGTTTGATCGGGAATCAGACATAGCAGTTGCCGCGCACCGATTTCAATCGGCGCGAAATACCGCTTCAGTAGGGAAGGGCGGCGCGCAGATGGGCCGATTTCGCCGGCTCCGGTCCGGACGGCCGGGCCGGCGATGCATTGGCAAATCCGTCCGCCAGTTCGCGCAGCAATCTGGTTGCGTCCTTGGACAGCATGCGCGGGCGCGCCACCGCTGCGCCGGCATCGTTGGCTGACTCGGCGATGGCAACGCGGACGGTCTCGTCCTGTTCATCCTCTTCCGGAGCTTCCAGCCCCGGAATGGGCCGCAAATCAACGCCCTGATGCGCAACTGTCATCAATTCCTTGAACGTCATTGCCGGAAGCGAACCGCCCGTCATTCTCCTGGAGGATGTGTAATCGTCATTGCCGAACCACACGGCGGCGGTGTAGTTGCCCGTAAAGCCGACGAACCACCCGTCGCGATAGGCCTGTGTCGTTCCGGTTTTTCCGGCGGTTGTGATGTTCTCGAGCCGGGCCCGACGGCCGGTACCCCATTCGGGGATCTGCACCATAATGGAATTCATCGCGGCGGTCGCCTCGACCGACAGCACACGCTCGCGCGGCGGCGCATCCCGCCGGTGATCATACAGAACCTTGCCGGCATAGTTGATGATCTGCGTGATCCCGTGCCGGTCCGAGGTCAACCCGCCGGCCGGCAGGACGGCATAGGCGGTGGCCTGATCGAGTACAGTGACCTCCGACGTGCCGAGCGGCATGGTCTTGTCGGTCCTTAGCGGTGTCTGAATGCCCATGCGTTTTGCCGTATCGGCGATGGCCTCCGTGCCGAGATGATCGCGCGCGAGGCGCACCGGAATGGTGTTGACTGATTTGACCAGAGCCCGGGTAACGTCGATGCGTCCCGAATAGCCGCGGCCGTAGTTGCGCGGCGACCAGCCGCGCCACGTGATCGGCGCGTCACGGATGGATGTTTCGGGCGTGAAGCCGTTTTCCATTGCCGTCGCATAGACATAGACCTTGAACGACGATCCGGGTTGGCGCAGTGCCCGTGTTGCCCTGTTGAACTGGCTCTCGCCGTAGTCGCGTCCTCCGACCATAGCCCGCACGGCGCCATCATGGTCCAGCAGGACGATCGCTCCCTGGCTGACGCCATAGCGCTTGCCGTGCTGGCGCAACCCGAGTTCCAGCGCGTCCTCTGCGGCCCTTTGCAGGCCGGCATCGATGGTCGTGCGGACGATCAGCGAGTGCTGGTCGTAAGTTGCGGCGATCCGCTTGACCTCCTCAAAGGCCCAGTCGAGGAAATAGTCCGGCGCTTCGGCATTGCCGCGGTCAACCACATTGGCCGGATTGCGCCGCGCGCCGATGACCTGGCCCTCCGTCATCAGCTGCCCCTGCACCAGATTTGTCAGCACCTCATTGGCCCGCGCCCGGGCCGCCGGCAGGTCGATATGCGGCGCGTAGCGGGTCGGGGCCTTGAACAGGCCGGCGAGCATCGCCGATTCCGCGAGATTCACATCCGTGACGTCCTTGCCGAAATAATATTGCGAGGCTGCGGCGATGCCAAACGTCCCACCGCCCATATAGGCGCGGTCGAGGTAAAGCCTCAGAATATCGTTTTTCGGCAGGTTGGCCTCCAGCCACAGCGCCAGAAACGCTTCCTTGATCTTCCGCTCGATGGTGCGCTCATTGGTCAGGAACAGGTTCTTTGCGAGCTGCTGCGTGATGGTCGATCCGCCCTGCACGACCGAATTCGCACGGACATTTTCATTCATCGCGCGGACCAGTCCGATCGCATCGATGCCGAAATGCTCGAAGAAGCGACGGTCTTCAGTGGCCAGAACGGTTTTGATCAGATGATCGGGGAGTTCCTCGATCGGTACGGAATCCTCATGAATGATACCGCGATGTCCGATCTCGTTTCCGTAGCGGTCCAGAAAGGTAACGGCAAAATCGTCCTGCTCTTTCCAGTTGCCGCCGGTTTCCTCGAAGGCCGGCAGTGCAAGTGCCAGCAAAATGACGGCGCTGGCCGTTCCCACGGTCATGATTTCCCCGAGCGTTTCGAAGAATACCTTTTTGTACCCGCTGACCTTGAAGCGGCGAAAGAAGATATTGGCTTCTTCCCACGCACCGGCCAGTCCGGAACCTGCCGACCACAGCGTGGAATCGATCCAGGAATCCAGCCGCAGCAGCTTCATGCGCCCCTTGCGCGGCCGATTCGTGTAATTGAATGGATCCTGCAACCCGTTTTCCCGTCTATTGACTGCACCACGCACAGCGTCCAAAAAACGCCCATGCGCCGCCGACCAAACCGGTCGCAACGCGCCGTATAGTGTTTTGCCCATTATTTGCCTGAAGGACAAGTGTTGCACCAAAAAGTGAGGCTGCCCGAAAATCGTCTTCACGCGGTGGATTCGCACGAAACCGGCGTCGAGCCTTTCTGGAAGACAACCGGTCTCGAGGAGATGACCGAGCAGCAATGGGAAAGCCTGTGCGATGGCTGCGGCCGCTGTTGCCTGAACAAGCTGGAAGACTGGGAAACCGGCGAGATCGCCTGGACCAATGTCGCCTGTAAATTGCTGGATGCGAAAAACTGCCGCTGTTCGGACTACGACAACCGGCAGGACAGGGTGCCGGACTGCCTCGGGCTGACCCCTGAGACGGTACGGACACTGTCGTGGCTGCCGCCCAGTTGCGGCTATCGGCTGGTTGCAGAGGGCCGGGACCTCTACTGGTGGCACCCGCTGGTTTCGGGGGATCCCGAGACCGTTCACCTCGCCGGTGTGTCGGTGCGCGGTCGCACGGTGCCGGAAGAGGGGATGGAAGCCGAGGATTTCGAGGATCATATTGTCGACTGGCCGTTCGAGCCGGTCGATGCATGACCCCGGAGAGCCGCGCCAACCACGTCGGATCCCTGCGACTGGCTCCCATGCCGTTCATTTGCAGTTCAGCCTCGCCGGTGTAGATAGGGGACGAAAACCGGTTCTGAAGGCAGATTCGCACCCACGCACTGCCGGAACCGCAACATGGTGAAAGGAACAATGGCAGCCCGGCGATACCGACTTTCCGCCGACCGGCCATTTCGAGGTTGATCATGACCCTAATTTCAAGAAGAAGACTATTGGGTGCGCTGATCGCGCTGCCATTCGCCTTTGCAGCCGAAAGCATGCCCGCCCAGGCCAAGCCGGACTGCTCCGCCGCCGTGCAGCGGGTTTTGGCCCGAACCGGTGGCGAATACGTGTCAGTGTCGGTTGTGAAAGGCGGTGGACAGGATATCTGCAGAGTGACCGTGCTGGCCTCTGATTCCAGCGGCAGCCGCCGCCGCAAACTGACCGTAGACGAAAGGCCCTAGAAAGACTGTCGTTCACATTAAAAAACGGACCGTGCCATGCGAATACTCGTTGTCGAGGACGACAAGGACCTTAACCGCCAGCTCTGCGAGGCGCTGGGGGAAGCCGGCTATGTCGTGGACCCGGCCTATGACGGCTCCGAGGGCCATTTTCTGGGCGATACGGAACCCTATGACGCGGTCATCCTGGATATCGGCCTTCCCGAGATGGACGGCATCACAGTCCTGGAAGAGTGGCGCTCGGCCGGCCGGGACATGCCGGTGCTCATTTTGACCGCGCGGGACCGATGGAGCGACAAGGTTGCCGGCATTGACGCGGGCGCCGATGACTATGTGGCAAAGCCCTTTCATGTCGAAGAGGTTCTGGCTCGCATCCGGGCCTTGATCCGGCGTGCGGCGGGACACGCCTCGTCGGAGATCGTCTGCGGTCCGCTTCGCCTCGACACGAGAGGGGCGAAAGCGACGGTCGACGGGAAGGCTCTCAAATTGACCTCCCATGAGTTTCGGCTGCTGTCCTATCTTGTGCATCATGTCAATGAAGTGGTCTCGCGAACCGAGCTGGTCGAGCATATGTACGACCAGGATTTCGACCGTGATTCCAACACGATAGAGGTGTTTGTTGGGCGACTGCGCAAAAAGCTTGGGGTCGATATGATCGAGACGATACGCGGCCTCGGCTATCGCATCCAGGCGCCCGGCGATGGCCAATAGGACCGGCCATTCGCGATCGCTTGCCGCCCGCGTCCTGACGATCGCCACCCTTTGGGCGGTCATTGCCCTGTTCGTCGTGGCGGTGCTGATTTCGACGCTCTACCGAAATGGCGTGGAACGCAGTTTTCGCGAATTGCTTCGGGCGCAGCTCTATAATGTCATCAATTCCGTCTCGCTCGATGAAAATGGCGGACTTGCCGGCGTGCCGCAACTGGGCGATTTGCGGTTCAACCGGCCGGGTTCGGGATGGTACTGGATTGTCGAGATCATCGATGGCGGCCGGCCGCAGCGGTCTGCTTCCGTCTCGCTCGGCGGCCAGGACGTTGTCGTCGCCGATACCGACGCCGTTCCGTTCGATGAGCGTTACGAGCGTGTCTACGCGTCGGTCGACGGAAATGGCATGAATGTTCTGGTCTCCGAGACGGAGATATTGCTCGGCGACAATGGCGAAGTGGCCCGTTTCCGTGTGGTCGGCAATCAGGCGGATGTCGACACGGACGTTTCCGCCTTTTCACGCCAGCTGTTCCTGTTTATGGCCCTGTTTGGCGTCGGCAGCCTGTTGGTCAACGCCATCGCCATCCTCTTCGGCCTGCGTCCGCTGGACCGTATCCGGCGCTCTCTCGAGGAAATAAGGGCCGGCAAGACGGAGGCGCTGGAAGGCAGGTTCCCGCGCGAGATCGCGCCCTTGACGGGTGAAGTTAATGCCTTGATCGACAACAATCGCCGGGTTGTCGAGCGCGCCCGCATGCAGGTCGGCAATCTGGCGCACTCGCTAAAGACGCCGATCGCCGTGCTGCTGAATGAATCGCGGAACATGGAGCCGGACCAGGCGCGCCTTGTCGAGGAACAGGCGACCGCGATGCAAAATCAGGTGCAGCACTATCTCGACCGGGCCCGCATCGCCGCGCAGCAGAATTCGGTTCTTGTGCGCACCGATACCGCGCAGACCCTTGAGCGGCTGGTCCGTGTGATGGAGCGGCTGAATCCCGATACGGCATTTGAGCTGCACCTGCCCCCGGGCATTCCGGATCTGGCGATGGAACAACACGATGTCGAGGAACTGTTGGGCAATGTGATCGAGAACGCCGGAAAATGGACCGCGGACACGATCCGCATCGGCGTCGAGGCGGCGGCAGGGGATCCAGCCGCTCCGGACTCCGATGGCTGGGTCGATATTCGTGTCGAGGATAACGGCCCGGGCATGGCCGAGGATCAGATCGCTGAGGCCATGAAGCGTGGCAAACGGCTTGATGAGACAAAGCCCGGCACCGGATTGGGGTTGTCGATCATCAAGGAAATTACCGGCGAATACAAAGGCGGCGTTCAATTGGACCGAAGTCCGCTGGGAGGACTTCGCGTCAGACTCAGGCTGCCGGTTGCGGTTCGTTAATCTTTCGCTTCCATGATCATCAAAACAAAGCCACAATATGAAGTTAAGTATTGTCGCGAAAGACGCAGCAACAAAGCCCGCTTCGAACATGCAGGGACCCCGAGGGGCATGGCCATGAAAACCGGAACATTGATCGTTGCATCGATGCTGATCATCGCGGGTTGCGCGAACAATTCCGCTGGCGGCAATGTTCTGACCTCCTTCGTGCCGTCCGGTGGCGGTAAAAATGCCGTTATCGATGCGCTCAATGGCGGCATTATCGACCCGACAGTGTCGGCCACTCTGAGCGCTGATGACCGCAGGAAGGCGCTGGAGGCCGAATATCGGGCGCTTGAGGTCGCACCCAGCGGGCAAATCGTCGCATGGCGGGGCAGCCAGCGGGCGATTTCCGGGGAGGTCTATGCCGCTCAGCCCTATGAGGTCGGCTCGCAGAATTGCCGGCAATATGTGCACAAGATCGACAATAACGGGCAGACGACCAGCACCCGTGGGACCGCCTGTCGCAACGAGGACGGCACCTGGACGCCGCTTGTCTAGCCTTCTCAATTCCCCTAGACCGAGGGTGAGGCGGGGCGCAAAGCTGCGCGCCCTGTATCCAAACGCGCGAAGGTCGATGATTCAAAGATCATGATGTTCTGGATTTTGGCCGCTTCGATGACGGCGGCCGTGGCGATCGTTCTGCTGGTGCCGTTGGCGCGCCGTACCCGTCGCGGAGCCACGGAACAGGATTTTGACGTCGAGGTCTATCGGGATCAACTGCGCGAGATCGACCGCGACGTCGAAAACAACCTCATTTCCGACAAGGAAGCCGAATTCGCCCGGGCCGAGGTCGGCCGCCGCCTGATCAAGGTGTCAAAAGAGACGGAGCGAAGCGCGCATGCGGTTCGCAGCCTGTCTTGGGCCGGGCGGCTGGCGGTCATTATTCTGCTGCCGGTTTGTGCCGTTGCCGGATATCTGTCGATCGGCAATCCCGGAATGCCGGCGCAGCCTTTCGCAGGCCGCCAGGCCGTGCCGGAGACGGATCCGAGCGTCCGGGATGCGCAAAACGGGCAGACGATCGAAGAGCTGCTCGCAAACGCTGAAGCGGCCCTGGCGGATGATCCGGATGACGGTCGGGGCTGGGATGTCATAGCGCCCGTCTATATGCGTCTCGGCCGCGCGCCGCAGGCGGTAACCGCCTATAGCAACGCAATCCGCCTCCTCGGCTCGACGCCGATACGCCAGGCGGGTCTTGGCCAGGCCCTGTTCCTGCAGGCCGGCGGCATTGTCACCCCGCAAGCCCGCGAAGCGTTTCAAGCGGTGTTGAAATTCGAACCGGATAATCCCTATGCGTCCTATTTCATGGCGCTGGCGCTGGCCCAGGACGGCGACCGGGATGCGGCGCTGCAGGCGTTCACGGAGATTGCCGAAAGCTCGCCCGCCGATGCGCTGTGGATGCCGCCCGTGCGCCATCAGATGCAGCGCCTGGCCGGACCCGACGAAGACGATGTCGAGGCCGCCATGGCCATGTCCGAGGAGCAGCGCGGGGAGATGGTTGTCGGTATGGTCGCCGGGCTCGATGCGAGACTTCAGGAAGATCCGGAGGATATCCAGGGTTGGCTCCGGCTGATCCGCTCCTACATGGTTCTGGGACGGCTCGACGACGCCACGCGGGCATTGGGACAGGCCCTGGGCCATTTCCAGGACGGTTCCGCCCAGCAGACCGCACTCAACGCGCTGGCGCTGGAACTCGGCCTTGACAGCGGGGGATCAACGGAATGACCCGAAAGCAGAAAAGACTGGCCGTGATCGCTGGCGGCGTCGGCGTGATCGGCGTTGCCGTGCTGCTCGTTCTTTTTGCCCTGCAGGATCAGATCGTCTATTTCCATTCGCCGTCGGATGTCGTTGAGAAACAGGTGGGATCCGGCACGCGGATCCGGCTGGGCGGTCTCGTCGAGGACGGGTCGGTGATCCGTGGGCAGGGGTCCTCGGTGTCCTTCGCCGTCACCGACACCGCCAACAGCATTTCGGTCAGCTATCGCGGCATTTTGCCGGACTTGTTCCGGGAGGGGCAGGGCGTGGTCGTGGAAGGCGCCTTCCCGCAGGCGGGCGGGATGTTCGTTGCCGATTCCGTTCTGGCCAAGCATGATGAAACCTATATGCCGAGAGAAGTTGCCGACAGCCTCAAGGAGATGGGCCATTGGCAGGGTGGGGAACAGTGAGGCAGAACGGTGATTGTTGAACTCGGGCATTATGCCCTGATCATGGCCCTGGCAACGGCCCTCCTTCAATCAGTGCTGCCGGTTATCGGCGCCAGGCGGTCGGATCAAAATCTCATGGATTTCGCGCCGGCCGCGTCGTTCGCTTGCTTTGCCTTGATCCTGTTTTCCTTTTTCGCGCTGACGGTGTCTTACGTGACCTCCGATTTTTCGGTTGTGAATGTCTGGGAGAACTCGCACACGCTGAAGCCGATGATCTACAAGATATCCGGCGTATGGGGGAACCACGAAGGCTCGATGCTGCTGTGGATCCTGATTCTTGCGTTCTTCAGCGCTCTTGTTGCCCTGTTCGGCGGCAATCTGCCGTCGCAGCTCAAGGCCAATGTTCTGGCCGTACAGGCCTGGATCACCTCGACCTTTCTGCTGTTCGTGCTGCTGACATCGAACCCGTTTGCGCGGTTGAACCCGGCGCCGATCGAGGGGCGGGATCTCAATCCGATCCTGCAGGATATCGGGCTGGCGATCCATCCGCCGTTGCTTTATCTCGGTTATGTCGGATTTTCGATCTGCTTCTCTTTCGCTGTTGCCGCGCTCATTGACGGCCGCATCGATGCGGCCTGGGCCCGATGGGTCCGCCCCTGGACGCTGGCGGCCTGGACGACGCTGACCGCCGGCATCGCCATGGGGTCCTACTGGGCCTATTACGAACTGGGCTGGGGCGGCTGGTGGTTCTGGGACCCGGTCGAAAACGCCTCTTTTATGCCCTGGCTTGCCGGGACGGCCCTTCTGCATTCGGCGCTGGTAATGGAAAAGCGCGAAGCGCTGAAGATCTGGACCATCCTGCTTGCCATCATGACGTTTTCATTGTCGCTGCTCGGCACCTTTCTGGTCCGCTCCGGGGTTCTCACTTCAGTCCACGCCTTCGCCACCGATCCGACGCGCGGCGTCTTTATCCTGGCCATTCTCGTGCTGTTCATCGGCGGCGCGTTTTTCCTGTTCGCAATCCGCGCCCAGACCTTGAGCCAGGGCGGCATATTCGCCCCGATCTCGCGCGAGGGTGCACTGGTTCTCAACAACCTGTTCCTGACGACGGCGACGGCGACCGTTCTGGTCGGAACGCTGTACCCCCTGGTCCTGGAGGCGATCACCGGCGAGAAGATCTCCGTCGGCCCGCCCTTCTTCAATCTGACGTTCGGGCCCTTGATGATCCCCCTCCTGCTGGCGGTTCCCTTTGGCCCATTGCTGGCCTGGAAGCGCGGCGACCTCTGGGCGGTGTGCCAGCGCCTCTATTTTGCCGCTGGCGTATCGCTCCTGGTGGCGCTCGCGGTCATCTATTTCGCCACCGGCGCTCCGGTTCTCGCCGCTCTCGGTGTTGCGCTTGGTGTGTGGCTGATCGCCGGCAGCCTGACCGACCTCCTGACCCGCGCTGGCCTGGGGCGCGTCAAACCGTCAGTCTTGTGGCTCCGCCTGAAGGGGCTGCCACGGTCCGCTTTCGGCACTGCCATGGCGCATTTCGGAGTAGGGGTTTGCGTCATCGGGATCGTGACCGTCACGGCGTTTTCAACGGAAGCGGTAACGACACTGCGGCCCGGAGACCAGGCGACCGCTGGCCCCTATGCACTGCGGTTTGAGGGAATGCGGCCCAATAATGGTTCGAATTACACCGAAACGCAGGGGCGGCTTTCGGTCCTGCGGGACGGCGAGGTGATCGCCGAGATGACACCTGCAAAGCGCATCTACACGGCGCGCCAGATGCCGACCACCGAAGCCGGTATCCTGACCACCGGCGCCAGCCAGCTCTACGTGGCGCTTGGCGATGAAACCGCGGATGGCGGAACGGTGGTCCGCCTGTGGTGGAAGCCATGGGTGACCTTCATCTGGATCGGCGCTGTCATCATGTCGCTGGGCGGCATCGTCTCGCTGTCGGACCGTCGCCTGCGCGTTGGCGCACCCTCCGCAAAAAGGGGCCGGACCAATGTGCCGGCCGCAGAACCGCAATGACGAGTCGAATCGCAATCCTCGTTGCTGCCCTTGCCATGCTGGCGTTGTCGGCCGCCACGGCACCCGCGGTCACGCCCGATGAGATACTGGACGATCCTGTCCTGGAGGAGCGGGCACGTGAAATCTCCCTGGGCCTGCGCTGCCTCGTCTGCCAGAACCAGTCGATCGATGATTCCGATGCGGAACTGGCGAAGGATCTGAGACTGCTTGTCCGCCAGCGCCTGACCGAGGGCGACAGCGACAGCGAAGTTGTCGACTATATCGTATCGCGCTATGGACAGTTCGTGCTTTTGAGGCCGCGTTTTTCGGCCCAGACCCTGCTGCTTTGGGGCATGCCGCTGATCGTCCTTATTGTCGGCGCTGCCTATCTGTGGATCGGTCGTCGCAACCAGCGCGAAGCACCAACTTTGCTGTCGGCTGAGGAAAACGCCGAACTCGAAAAAGTTTTACAATCGCGTGATCACGATCGCTGATAACCTGCTCTGAGAAAGGCGTCCTCCAGGGACGTGCAACGCGGGAGCATGGTGATGATGTCGACTTCGATCAAGGCGCAGTTTGAGGGGCATTCGGGCGCCGGCCTGGCGGCTCGCCTGGACATTCCCGCCGGCAGCGTGCGTGCCTTCGCGCTGTTTGCCCATTGCTTCACCTGCTCGAAGGACATCCTTGCCGCCAAGCGGATATCGGCCGAGCTGTCGCGTGCCGGGATCGCCGTTCTGCGATTCGACTTCACCGGCCTTGGCGCCAGCGAGGGTGAATTCGCGTCCACCAATTTCTCATCGAACGTTGCCGACCTGCAATCGGCGGTCTCCTATCTGCGGGAGAATTACGAAGCGCCCTCAATTCTGATCGGGCATTCCCTTGGCGGCGCCGCCGTCCTCGCGGCGGCCGGTGATGTGCCCGAGGTCAAGGCGGTTGCAACCATCGGCGCGCCGGCCGATGTGGCGCATGTCATCCACAATTTCGGCGCCAAACTCGAAGAGGTCGAAACGCAAGGGGAGGCGACGGTCCAGCTGGGCGGGCGGCCGTTCACCATCCGCAGGCAGTTTCTGGAAGATGTGCGCGAGGCGGCACTCGCCGACCGGATTTCGACCATGCGCAAGGCGCTGCTCGTTCTGCATTCGCCGGTGGACCAGACCGTGGGCATCGAAAATGCCGCTGCCATCTTCGGCGCGGCTAAACATCCCAAGAGCTTCGTGTCGCTCGACAATGCCGATCATCTGGTCACCCGGGCCGAGGATGCGGCCTTTGCCGCGTCCATCATCGCCAGCTGGGCCTCGCGTTATCTTCGCGCCGACAAACCGCAGGGTGACGAGGTCGTCGAAGCGGTCCGTGTATCGGAAACCGGCGAGGGGAAGTTTCAAAACACGGTGCATGCCGGCCGGCACCGCCTTTTTGCCGACGAACCGGTCAGCGTCGGCGGGCTCGATTCGGGCCCGTCACCCTACGACTTCTTGTCGGCTGCCCTTGCGGCCTGCACGTCGATGACCCTGCGCATGTATGCTAGCTTCAAGAAAGCCGATCTGAGCCGAATCACAGTCGATGTCTCGCATGCCAAAATCCACGCCGCCGATTGTGCCGAATGCACCGAAAGCGAGCGTGAAAGCAGCGGCAAGATCGACAGATTTGAAAGGACAATCACAATTGACGGTACCGTGCCCGACGCGCTCGCGAACAAGATCAGCGAAATCGCCGACAAGTGCCCCGTTCACCGCACACTGGAAAGCGGCGCCAAGGTGATCACAAAGATTTCAGTCGATGAGGTATAGAGCAGGCAATGACAGCGCCGGTTCACGGATCGACCTGTCACGTTGAATCGATCTCGGCATATATTTCAGAATTTTAGCGCGTTTTCTTGAGGTTTTTGTCAAAACGAAGACAAAAGGGCTGCGAATGCCTGCTGTCCTGACAGTGCACGTTCCGGCCGGTGGCGGGGCCTGCATCCCGGCGAAATCCCAAAGATTACAAATAATTCATGCTTTCGTTAGGCAGCGGTAATGTGGCGTTACCTATCTGTTGAATCAACGAAATGCGCGAGACCGTTCGGGTTTCGGGACGCATCTGACAACAAGAGGACAGTACCATGCTTGCAAAAAGCTCTCGCGCTGCCCGGATTGGATTGTTGACTTCGACTGCGGTATTTGGAATTGCGGCGGTGATGTTGACCACGGGTATACCAGCGAAAATTCATCAAGCCTATGCGGACGCCGTTCGCCTGGAGGCTCCGGCGATGCCGGGGTTCGCGGACGTTGTCGAGGCGGTGACGCCGGCCGTCGTTTCGGTCCGCGTCAAGTCGAACGTCCGGCCGGTTGCTTCCCGCAGCTTCGAAATGCCGGGCCTGGAGGATTTGCCTGAAGACAGTCCGATGCGTCGTTTCTTCGACCGGTTCGGACAGCAGGGCCCGTTCGGATTCGGAGAGCGCGGTGAGGGAGCTCCGGCACAGCCGGACCTTCGCGGACGCATCAATCCGATGTCCCAGGGATCCGGCTTCTTCATCACCGATGACGGATTCATCGTGACCAACAACCATGTCGTCGCCAATGGCGTCGAATTCTCCGTCGTCATGCATGACGGCACGGAACTCGATGCCCGGCTGATCGGCAAGGATGCGCGGACGGATCTGGCGGTCCTCAAGGTCGATGCGGATCGCGAATTCACCTATGTCGCGTTCGATCAGGAAGACACGACGCGAATCGGCGACTGGGTCGTTGCCGTCGGCAACCCGTTTGGACTGGGCGGCACGGTGACTGCCGGGATCATCTCGGCGCGCGGCCGTGACATCGGCTCGGGTCCCTATGATGACTTCCTGCAGGTTGACGCGGCCGTGAACCGCGGCAATTCCGGCGGTCCGACCTTCAATCTCGAGGGTGAGGTCATCGGTGTGAACACCGCCATCTTTTCTCCCTCCGGAGGAAATGTCGGCATTGCCTTCGCAATTCCTGCGTCGCTGGCCAGTGAAGTGGTCGCCGATCTGATGGATGATGGAACGATCGAACGCGGTTGGCTGGGGGTTCAGATTCAGCCGGTGACGGACGATATCGCCGAATCACTTGGTTTGGCAGAGGCGCAGGGCGCGCTGATCACCGAGCCGCAGGATGGTTCCCCGGCGAAGAAGGCAGGCCTGAAATCCGGTGACATCGTCACGGCAGTCAATGGTGAACTCGTCGAGGACCCGAAGGACCTCGCCCGCACGATCGCCAAGGTGAAACCCGGCGAAAAAACCGAACTCACGCTCTGGCGGGACGGGAAATCCCGCGCCGTCACGGTCGAGATCGGAAAACTCGACGAACCGGAGAGCGCGGCTGCCGATATTCAGCCCGGCCCGTCCACCGACGGCCATGAACTGAAGGAGTTCGGCATGACGGTTGTGCCGGCTGAATCGGGTTCCGGCCTGATGATCACAGCTATTGAGCCTGATGGTCTTGCAGCCGAGCGCGGAATGCGGGAAGGTGACATTATCGTCGCTGTAAACAACACCGATGTCAAAACGGTCGAGGATGTTGCCGCGGCCGTGAAGAACGCGACTGAAGCCGGGCGCAAAGCCGTTCTGTTTCAGTTGAGCAACCAAGACAGCAACAGGTTCGTCGCATTGCCAGTTGCTGTCGGTTGAGCAGATCGGGTGGGCGGTCATTTATGTCGCCCCCGGCCAACCGCCCGATTCTGTAGGCAGCGGGTCCCCCATCGGCCCGCTGCCACTTATTTTTTGGGTATCGCCCCATCTCATCCAAACCGGCTCTGAACAAGATGACCTGTTTTTCGACGTCAGATTTGAATAATATGCCGGATATGAAGATTCTGGTTATCGAAGACGACCTCGACGCCGCCGCGTATCTGGTAAAGGCCTTCAATGAAGCGGGTATCGTTACCGATCACGCCAGCGATGGAGACATTGGCTATCACCTGGCGACGGAGAACACCTACGACGTCATGGTGATCGACCGGATGCTGCCCAAGCGTGACGGCCTTTCCATCGTCAGTGCGCTGCGTGAAAAGGCCATAGATACGCCGGTGCTGATCCTGTCGGCCCTCGGCCAGGTGGACGACCGCGTCACCGGTCTTCGCGCCGGCGGCGACGATTACCTGCCCAAACCATACGCCTTTTCCGAATTGCTGGCCCGGGTCGAGGTTCTCGGCCGGCGCAAGGGCATACGCGATAACGACACAATTTACCGTGTGGCCGATCTTGAACTGGATCGACTGGCCCACGAGGTGCATCGCGCCGGAAAACGCATCACATTGCAGCCGCGCGAGTTCCGCTTGCTGGAATATCTGATGAAACATGCCGGTCAGGTCGTCACCCGGACGATGCTGCTGGAAAATGTCTGGGACTATCATTTCGATCCGCAGACCAATGTTATCGATGTCCACATCTCAAGGCTTCGCTCCAAGATCGAGAAGGGCTTCGACCAGGCGCTTCTGCGCACAGTAAGAGGGGCCGGCTATATTCTGAAGGCCGACGGCTGAAGTGGGGCCCGACAGGTGGAATCCGGTTTTCTGACTGATCGACCGAATCCGCACCGGCGCCGACGATCCCCGGGCGCCCGGCTTTACGCTGCCAAAATCACCCGCCGGCCGCTGCCATGATGAGCCGGCTCGGCATCGCGCTGCGCACCACAGCGGTTCGGCTGTCGGCGCTCTATCTCGGGCTGTTCGTAGTCTGCGCCATTGTCCTGGTGATCTACGTCACCGCGCTGTTTTCATCCATTTCCAATCACCAGACCCGGCTTTTGGTGGAGGAGGAACTGGAGGTGTTGGGCAGCTTCTACCGGCGCGGCGGGGTCAGCATGCTGATCGGCCATGTCGACCGCCGGTCGCGGGAGCCCGGCGCCAGTCTTTATACGATTGCCGGCTCCGACGGGACAATCATCGGCGGCAATGTGCAGAGCCTGCAATCTGGCGTCCTCGACCGGGAGGGCTGGACGGAACGCCCGTTCCAGTACCGCCGGTTTTACCAGCCCAACGGCACGCCCGGCCATCTGGCTCTCGCCGAGGTCATTTTCCTGCCCAACGGGATGCGGCTGCTGGTCGGTCGTGATCTGGGCGAGCCAACCAAGTTTCGGGCGCTGGTGCGCGACTCGCTGACCATGGCGCTTGGCATCATGGTTTTCGGCGCGCTTCTCATCTGGTTCGTGATCGGGCGCCGGGCGCTTCAGCGCATTGACCGCATGTCCCAGGCAACACAGAAAATCATGGAAGGTGATCTGAGCCAGAGGCTGCCGATGGGCGGTACACGGGACGAATTCGACCGCCTGTCGGAATCGCTGAATGTCATGCTTGGTCGCATCCAGAAGCTCGATGAGGGGCTGCGGCAGGTCTCCGACAACATTGCCCATGATCTCAAGACCCCGCTCACGCGCCTTCGAAACAGGGCCGAAGCGGCATTGGTCGACCGCCAGGACACCGAGACCTTCCGCAATGCGATGGAGGAGATTATCGATGAGTCCGATCAACTCATTCGAACCTTCAATGCCCTGCTGATGATTTCACGCGTCGAAGCCGGTTCGGCCGTTGCCGAGATGAACGTGCTCGACCTTTCGATGATCGCTCGCGATGCGGAGGAGCTTTACGAGCCGGTTGCCGAGGAGGCTGGAGTCGCACTGTCCGCAGGCATTGAGGAGGACGTGAAGATTACCGGAAACCGGGAATTGATCGGACAGGCGATCAGCAACCTTCTGGACAATGCAATCAAATATGCCGGCGACGGTAATGACGCGCCCGACGTCATCATCGGCCTGGAAAAGGGTGCTGGCGAAATCGTTTTGAGCGTCAGCGACAATGGTCCCGGGATTCCCGACGCCAAGCGGGACGATGTGGTCAAACGGTTCTACCGGCTTGATGACAGTCGTACGAAACCGGGAACGGGGCTCGGATTGAGTCTGGTCAAAGCGATCATGGGAATGCATGGTGGGCGCCTCGAACTCGCCGGCAATCCGGGTAACCGGGGAACTGGATTGAATGCAAGAATGATCTTTGCGGATCGGTAGATCCGGTAGGGACGATCCGATGGGCGCAGCGTTTTCAGAAATGATCGGCGAAACCCGTCAGGATCGCGACATGGTGATCACGGCGCCTTCGCGCGTCGATCGGGACAGCGCCTTGGCCGATCTGATCGCCGCCGCCCAGGATTCACCGGAATTTGCAGCCTTCCTCAATAAACCCTCGGCGGCACGGGAGCTGTTGCTGTCTGCGCTCGCCCTCTCACCCTATCTGCTGGAGATCGCCACGGCGCATCCCGACTGCGCCTGGCGCGCCGTGACCTGCGAACCGGAAGCCCTGCTTGAAGAGGTGGTCGACGAGGCGCGCGCCACCTGGAAGGACCTCTCCGGCGGCGAAGCCGAATTTATGAGGCGGTTGCGGCGCCTGAAGCGCATGATGGCGTTTTCGCTGGCGCTTTACGACCTCGCCAAGGTTCTCGAAACCCGGCGGGTCACCGCGTGCCTGAGCGCCTTTGCTTCGGCGGCCCTGTCGTCAACGGTCGACCACCTGCTGATGGCAGCGCAGGATGCCGGAAAGCTGACACTTGCCGATACCGAAAATCCGAGTTCCGGATCCGGCCTGGCAATCATCGGCATGGGCAAGCTCGGAGCCGCGGAACTCAACTATTCTTCGGATATCGACCTCGTCGCAATCTACGATCCGGAGAAGGCGGTGGTGGTGGACGAAACCGCGACGGCCGATGTCTTCGCCCGCATTGTGCGACGGCTTGTCCACATCATGCAGGAGCGCACGGGAGACGGGTATGTTTTCCGGACCGACCTGCGTTTGCGGCCGGATCCCGGCTCCACCCCCCTTGCCATCCCCTATGACGCGGCGATGATCTATTACGAGGGGCGGGGGCAGAACTGGGAGCGCGCGGCTTTCATCAAGGCAAGGGCGGTGGCCGGCGATCTTGAGACCGGCGACGCGTTTTGCCGCGATCTCACACCGTTCATCTTCCGCAAATATCTCGATTACGGCGCGATCGCCGACATCCATTCGATCAAGCGGCAGATCCACGCCCACAAGGGATTCGGCGACATTGCCATTCGCGGTCACAATATCAAGCTGGGCCGCGGCGGCATCCGTGAGATCGAGTTCTTCGTTCAGACACAGCAGCTCATTGCCGGTGGACGTATGCCCGAACTGCGAGCCCGCGCGACGCAGGATGCGCTGGCGCGGCTCGCCGAGGCCTGCTGGATCGGCCGCGACACCGAGGCATCGATGGCGAAGGCCTACTGGTTCCTGCGCGATCTTGAACACCGGATCCAGATGCGGCGTGACGAGCAGAGCCACACGCTGCCGGAGACCGATGAGGATCTGCTCCCGATCGCGTTGATGATGGGATTTGCCGATACCGGTGCCTTCTCGGATAGCTTGTCGACCATCCTCAAACAGGTGGAACGGCACTATGGGGCGCTGTTCGAAAACGAGGTGGAGCCGCTGGACGCCGCCGGCGATCTGGTTTTTTCCGGCGACGATGACGATCCCGAGACCCTCGAGACCCTGAGCAGGCTGGGTTTCCAGCGCGTAACCGATGTCTCCCGTGTCATCCGGACCTGGTATTACGGGCGCTACCGTGCAACGCAGACCGCCGCGGCCCGCAAGCACCTCACCGAACTGATGCCGCAGTTGCTTCAGACATTCGCGGATACGCGCCGCGCCGACGAAACCCTGATGCGGTTTGACACTTTTCTGTCCGGCCTGCCGTCGGGCATTCAGCTTTTTTCGCTTCTCGGCAATAATCCGGGTCTGCTCTCCCTGCTTGTCAATGTGATGTCATCGGCACCGCGGCTGGCCGAGGTCATCAGCCGCCGGCCGCACGTCTTCGACGGCATGCTGGACCCGACCCTGCTCGCCGAACTGCCGACCAGAGCCTATCTGGCAAAGCGGCTGGAAGAGTTTCTGGACGGAGATTTCCTCTATGAGGAAATCCTCGACCGGCTGCGTATTTTCTCATCCGAGCAGAAGTTTCTTATCGGTGTGAGATTGCTGACCGGATCGATTTCCGGCGCTCGGGCGGGCAGGGCGTTTTCGGACCTGGCCGGGCTGATCGTCTCCGTGGCGGCGCGTGCGGTCGAGGCGGAGCTGATGAAGGTCCATGGGACGGTGAAAGGCGGTCGCATTGCCATCGTCGGCATGGGCAAGCTCGGCAGCCGCGAGATGACTGCCGAATCTGATATCGACATCATACTGCTCTACACCCATGACAAGGACTGTCTGGAATCGGATGGTCCGAAGCCGCTTGATCCGCCGCGCTACTATGCCCGATTGACGCAAAGGCTCGTGGCGGCCCTGTCGGCACCGACCGCCGAGGGCGTGCTCTACGAAGTGGACCTGCGGCTGCGTCCTTCGGGCAACAAGGGGCCGGTGGCGACGAGCATTCGCGCCTTCAGGAAATACCAGGCGGAAGGCGCCTGGACCTGGGAACACATGGCGCTGGCGCGGGCGCGGATTGTCGCGGGCGACACCTCGCTTGCCCGCGAAGCCGAAGAGGTGTTTGCCGAGGTCCTGAACCGGGTTCGCGAGCGCGACAAGACAGCGGCCGATATTGCGCAGATGCGCCAGCGCATCGCCACGGAAAAACCGCCGGCCAACCCGTGGGACCTGAAACTCATTCCCGGCGGTCTTATCGATGTCGAGTTCATCGCTCAGTTTCTGAGACTGATGGCGACGACCCTGTGCATCGATCCCGGGGATGCCGGCACGCGAACACGGGACATTCTGAGCACTCTGGCACCGGCGGCAATCGGCGAGTCCGATGCTGCCAAACTGCAGGATGCCCTGGCTCTTTTCACCGAGATCTCCCAGATCGCCCGTCTGTGTCTGGAGACGCGGTTCGACCCGGAGGAATCACCGGCTGCCTTTCGCGAATTGCTGCTGCGGGCTTGCGATTTCCCGGACCTCAACACCCTTGAGGCCCATCTGCAAAAAACCGCCGGATCGGTTCGGCGGATTTTCGAGCAGACCATCGGCAAGGTGCATGCCGACGGCGAATGATCAGCCCGATGCTCTATGAGCCGATCATTCGATGCCCGCTGCCATGGGTCGGCAGGCGCAGCGAAACGATGGTTCCGACGGCGGGTCTGGAGCGGATTTTCATGGCGCCGCCATGCAGGGAGACCAGGGCGCGTGAGATCGCCAGTCCGAGGCCCGAACCGCCCTTGCTTTTCGAAAACTGGTTTTGAACCTGTTCGAATGGCTGACCGATCGTTTTCATTGCCGATTTCGGAATGCCGATACCGGTATCTTCGATGGTGATGGTCACCGCGCCGGAGTGTCGGCGGGCACGAACCGCTATTCGGCCGCCATCATCGGTGAATTTCAACGCATTCGACAGCAGGTTCAGGAGGATCTGCTTGACGGCGCGGCGGTCACCGGGAACGGTCAGACCGTCCGATATTTTCGATTCCAGCCGCAACGACTTGCTTTCCGCCTGAACCGCGATCAGCCGCAGCGTCTCTCCGATGAGCGGGGCGATATCGATCGTCTCGCTATGCAATTGCAGGCGTCCGGCTTCGATCTTCGACATGTCCAGAATGTCGTTGATCACCCCCAGCAGGTGCTTGCCGCTTGAATTGATATCGTTTGCGTATTCCGCGTATTTCGCCGAACCCAATGGCCCGAACATGCCCTTTTGCAGGATTTCGGAAAACCCGATAATGGCGTTCAGCGGCGTCCTCAATTCGTGCGACATATTGGCCAGGAATTCCGATTTGGCCTTGTTGGCGGCCTCGGCCCGGTCTTTCTCGGCCAGATATTTCGCATTGAGTTCGCTGAGCTCGGCGGTCTGAGCCTCGAGGGTCGATTGCGACGCCGAAAGGTCCCCGATACTGGCCATGAGCCGCCGTTCCGATTCCTTCAGCCGATCCTGATGCCGCTTGAGCTGGGTGATATCGGTCCCGACCGAAACCGACCCGCCGTCGCGGGTGCTGCGCTGGTTGATCTGCAGCCATCGTCCATCGGCAAGTTGCGCTTCCATGCTCTTGGAGTCGCCGCAATGTTCGGTACTTGCGATCTGGGTCTTGACGATCGGCCGCGCCGCGGCCGCCAGGACATCGGCCTGCCGCATGCCGGGCCGGACGGCATCGTCCGGCAGGCCGAATATGCTCTGATAGTTTGAATTGCACATGACGAGACGATTGTCCCGGTCCCACAGAACGAAAGCCTCGGACGTGCTTTCAACGGCGTCGAGCAGCCGCTGGTCGGCCTCGACAGACCGTTGCGCAAGCCGCTGCTGCTCGGTGACGTCCATCGCAATCCCGATCAGATGCGTGGCGCCGGTCGCATCGCATGTCACCTGTCCGCGCGCCCGCAAAACCACGTAGTGCCCGTCGGCATGGCGCATGCGGAACAGATGATCGATCTGTGTGACCTGGCTGCCGGCAATCGACAGCGCGACCACATGCAGGCTTTCATCGTCGGGATGCATGAGGTGGTCAACGTCCCGGTAGGACATCACGCAGTCGCGCGGTCGTTGACCGAGGATCTCATACATCGACCGGGACCAATAGAGCCGGCCCATGTCCAGATCCCAGTCCCACAATCCGCAGCGGCCGCTGGAAAGTGCGGTGTCCACCCTGTGATGGGCTTCCAGATAGATATCGTCGGCGTCACGGGCGCGGGAGGCCTGGGTGAAATAGGCGTAAAGAATGACAAGCAGGATGCTTGAGGTTGCCGCAAAGAGCGTGACATTCAGCGATACTTTTCGCTTCCACGGAACGAGGATCTCGGCGGCCGGTGTCAGCGCCATCACGGTTCCGCCGGGCAGATGTGACAGGGCGGCATAATAGGCCTGATCGCGAAAGCTGACTTTCTGAACGCCGGCGCGCACCCCGAACAGCCGCAGCGGAGACGCCGGTGCCAGCAGCCGGTCCAGTGACAAGCCGACATAGGCCGAACCGCCGGAGGTTGCGGCAAAGATGCGCCCCTCCGGCCCGGCGATCAGGACGAACCGGCCGTCGCTGATCAGCGTGGGCGGCAGAACTTCGCCGATCTGCGTTTCAACGCGCCAGCGATGCCGCAACGACAATGCATCATCGCGCGCCAGCGTTGCTGTGCTGGTCAGTGCCGTCAGGGCGGTCGCCTGTTTCGCGGCATCCTCCAACTGGCCGCGTTTCTCGATCAACTCCGCAAACCGCGCGGCGGCGACGACGGTCAGAAACGCGACGATGAGGATCGGTATTGATCGTTTCAAAAACGGTTCGGCCTTAATCAGACGACTATAGGCCGGTTTGGCGAACAGCTTTGCGTGTCCGGCCAAATCAGGGCGCCAGCCCTGCGTGTCCTGAAACCCGGATAAAGTCTCCCCGTCAGTTGCGCCGGTCTGTCGCGCCTCTGCCATGTGTCCCGCCTTGCAACTCAAACTGATTCGAACGCCGCTGCCCGAATCTGCCCTAATGAATCAAAGGTGATTCGGCTTGTCCAGACCCACCGTTAAAACTTTTTTAACCTATTGGAACTGTTGGATGAATTCAAACCAGATCGATTGGTTTCGCAACGCTGCAACGCAGCAAGGCCCATTTTGCCGACCGCTTTTGGCCGACATGTCAACCCAGCGTGCGCTCCGCAATGTCCCTGACATCGGTGGATAAAGCATCCCGTTCGGCAATCATGCCGAGTGCCGCGCGCGCCTTTTCGCGGCGCACGGGCTCCAGCGACCGCCAGGAGCGCATCGCCGTCAACAGGCGGGCGGCCACCTGCGGGTTGCTCTGGTCCAGCACGGTTACCTGTTCGGCAAGGAACGCGTAGCCGCGCCCTTCGATATCATTGAAGCCGATCGGATTGCCGGCAACGAAACTGCCGATCAGGGCGCGCACCCGATTGGGATTTGCCGGCGAGAAATGCGCTGATCCCATGAGCGCCTCTACCCGTTTCAGGGTACCGGGGCCGGGGACGGTCGCCTGAATGGCGAGCCACTTGTCGATGACCAGCGGATTATCGGTGTAGCGGTTTTCAAAATCATCCAGCGCCTGCAATGTCTGTGCGTGTCCCGCAAACTCATGGGCAAGGATTTGCAGCGTGCCGCTGAGCACTGTCATGTTGTCGGCGTGTTTATAGGCGGCCTGGACCGCAGCCGAATTGCCGCGGCCGCGGGCCCGGTAGAGAAGGCTGGCGACATAGAGGGCACGACGCCCGGCGCCGGGTGCATCCGGCCGGAACGGTTCATCCGGCGAAAACGCCTCCGCAAGCTGATCAAAAACGGCCGTGTTGGCTTCCGCTATCGCATCGATGACGAAGCTTCGAGCCTGGTGAATGGCATCGGGATCGATGTCGTTACCGATTTCGCGGGCAATGTCCGATTCTCCCGGCAGCGCCAGAACCTGCGCGCGCAGGGCCGGATCGAGCCGATCGTCGGTAACGGCCGCCAGCACGCTTTCGATGAGCACGGGGTCACAGGATGCTGGCTTGCCGGCACGGATGGCGCCGGTTGAAGTGATCAGTGTCCGGATAGCGAGCTCGTTGAGCGCCTGCCAGCGCGAATAGGGCTCGGTTTCATGGCGGGCCAGATGCGCCAGATCGGACACGGCCTGCTGATAGTGGATATTCACCGGTGCCGAAAAACTTCGATTGATCGAAAGGACAGGCCTGTCCTCAAGGCCTGAAAACGTCACCTGGTGATGACGTCGGGTGAGGTGCAGCACGTCGCCGGAGACCTTGATGCCGGAAACCCGCGACGGCGTGATCTCGCCGCCGGTCTTGTTGAACAGGCCGAGCCGCAACGGAATGTGCATCAGCTTCTTCCTGGTCTGCCCCGGCGTTGGCGGCACCGATTGCTCAAACTGCACAATGAGGGCCTTCGCCTTGCGATCGAAGCGCGATGTGATGGTCACGGCCGGTGTGCCGGCCTGGTGATACCAGTTTGCAAACTGGGTAAGGTTGGTCCCGGTCGCATCCTCAAAACAGGCAAGAAAGTCCTCGACCGTTGCAGCATCGCCGTCGTGGCGCGTGAAATAGAGATCGAGACCCTTCCTGAAATCCGCCGGTCCGAGAATGGTGGCCAGCATCCGCACGACTTCGGATCCTTTTTCATAGACCGTTGCGGTGTAGAAATTGTTGATCTCCCGGTAGCGCGTCGGCCGCACCGGATGCGCCAGCGGGCCGCTGTCCTCCGGAAACTGATGCGCCTTGAGCAGCCGGACCTCGGCGATCCGCTTGACGGCCGGGGAGCGCATATCCGCCGAAAACGCATGGTCGCGATAGACTGTCAGCCCTTCTTTCAGGCACAGTTGAAACCAGTCCCGGCAGGTGATGCGGTTTCCGGTCCAGTTGTGAAAATACTCATGGGCGATAATCGCCTCGATATTGGCGTAGTCGGCATCGGTGGCGGTATCGGGATCCGCCAGCACATATTTGTCGTTGAAAATGTTCAGGCCCTTGTTTTCCATGGCACCCATATTGAAATCGGAAACCGCAACGATCATGAACACATCGAGATCGTATTCGCGCCCAAAGGTTTGCTCGTCCCACCGCATCGACCGCACAAGCGCGTTCATGGCATAAGTCGCGAGCGGCTCCTTGCCGTGCTCGACATGGATTTTCAAGGCGACGGCACGCCCTGAGCGCGTGGTGAAATCCTGGGTGACGACCCCGAGATCACCGGCGACCAGGGCGAAAAGGTAGCTCGGCTTGGGATGTGGGTCGTGCCATGTGGCGAAGTGCCAGCCGTCTTCGAGGCTTCCGGCCTCCACCGGATTGCCGTTGGAAAGCAGCAGTGGCGCTTCGGCGCGCCTTGCCTCCAGGCGGGTGGAATAGACGGCGAGAACATCGGGCCGGTCTAGGAAATAGGTGATGCGCCGGAACCCCTCGGCTTCGCATTGCGTGCAGTAGACGCCGTTGGAGCGATAAAGGCCCATGAGTTTGGTGTTGGAATCCGGCGATAGCCGGGTTTCTATCTCCAGCACAAAGGCGGCGCGGGACGGCAATTGCCGTATCTCCAGGCGGCTCGGGCTCACCGTGTACCGGTCGGGTTGCGCCGGCAGGCCGTCGATCTTCAGGTCCTCAAGGGTGAGTTCATCGCCGTCGAGGACCAGCGGGACGTCGGCCGACACACCATCGCGCCTCTCGACCGACAATCGGCTTGTCACCAGCGTGCTGTTCGCGTCGAGGCGGAACGTCAGCGCCACGGTATCGATCACGAAATCGGTCTGCCTGTAATCGCCGAGCCGAACGACCGGTGCGGATTTTGTTTTCATAACGACTCCACCTGTTGCTGGTGCCGATTGGTACGCCGGAATCGCCTCCGGTCAAAGCGGTCAATGACCGCCAATCCGAAAAAAGCCGGATTCCTGAACGGACCCTACGTGCTGCCGGAGCCAGTTTCGTCTTCCGTCACGAGATCGCCGCGGGGGTCCAGTTCGTATGTTTGCGGTGTCTGGGTCCGGGTCAACGGGATGGCCTGGAAATCGGTCCGTTCGTCTTCGGCGGCCTGCTGGCGGCGGAATGTCCGGTAATAGGCGTAGGCGCCATAGAGCGCCAGCGTCAAACCGAGGACGGCAAAGAGCGACGAGGATCCAAACCGGTCCATGACGACGCCTGTCACAAGCGGGCCCAGCATCGTCCCCACACCGTAGATGATCAGCAGACCGCCGGAGACCGCGACAAATTCATCGGGCTGGGCAAAATCATTGGCATGGGCGACATTCAGGGCATAGATCGGCAAAAGCACGGATCCAAGCAGAAACACGGCGGCCAGGAACAGGTAGATATTGCCGATCCCGACAAACAGGATCAGGCCGCAGAACAGGGCGCCGACCGCGCCCGCAAAAGCCATTATGTAGCGGCGGTCGATCCGGTCCGAATACCGGCCAAGAGGGATCTGAAAGAGCGCGCCGCTGACCATCGCGACCGCCAGCATGGCCGCCCCTTGGGCATTGGTGAGCCCGTTTTGCAGGGCGAAGACCGGCGCCAGGTTGAACCAGGAGCCCGAGACGACGCCTGCGAGCAGCGATCCGACGGCCGCTGCCGGCGATTTCAGATAGAGCCCGGTGAGATCGACGCTGACCTGTGTCAGCGGTTGCGGCGATTGGGCGCTGGACAGGCCGGTCGGCATCAGCGCCAGCGCGTAGAGGATGGCGCAGATCATGAAAAGGCTCGCCGTTGCGGTATCGCCGAGCGGTACGGTGAACTGGCCGGCCATGACCGCGACCATGGACACCGCCATATAGATCGAGAAAACCGTGCCGCGCGTTTCGTTGGTGACCCGCTCATTCAGCCAGCTTTCAATGACCATATAGCCGCCGGCAATGGAAAAGCCGGCAATACCGCGAAACAGGATCCACGCAACGCTGTTGACCACCAGCGCATGCATCAGCAACGAGATCGACATCAACGCCGCGAGAACCGCGAAAACACGCACATGGCCGACCCGCAGAACCAGCCGGGGCGTGATGAAACACCCCAGGGTGAACGACAGGGCATACCCCGCCGCAATCAGCGAAATCTGGAAGGTCGACCAGCCTTCCTGCACGGCGCGCAATGGAATGAGATATCCCGCAAGCCCGCCGGCCGCCAGCATGAAGAATGCCGATATCAGCAGGCTGGCAACAGGTAGAATGCTGACATTCATGGCTTAGTCTCTGGGCTGTTGTGAATGAGTCTCCCGGCCCGCCGACACGGCTGCACGGCTGTGGCCAGGCAACAGATCACCTCGTTGGAAAATTTCCATGAAAGCAGGAAAGAGGCGCTTCAATTCGCGACATGACGAGTGAATGTCATCCGTGCAGGAAGTGTTCACTCCTATGGCGTCCAGCCGGTGGCTGCGCCATGTACGGCACCCGCGTCAGCAGCTTGTCCCAAAGCCCGAATTTCTGCCCTAATCGCTTTCTCCGGCCAGCGAGTCAAGACGGATCCTGACGTTCAGAAAGTCCTGCCAGGACAGTCTTTTTTGCACGGGATTGCGCAACAGATAGGCCGGATGCAGGGTCGGCATGGCCGGGATATCCGTGTCGCTATTGGGATGGTAGGTCGACCACGTTCCCCGGATCGACAAAATCCCGCGGGTTGTGTTCAGCAGGGTCTTGGTCGACACATTGCCCATCAGAACGACGACCTTGGGGGCGGCCAGCACTACATGCCGTTCGACAAAGGGCCGGCAGAGCTCGATTTCCAGCGGCGTCGGCGTCCGGTTTCCAGGGGGGCGCCACGGAATGATGTTGGTGATGTAACTCGTTGTGCGGTCCAGCCCGATCGCCTGCAGCATCCTGTCCAGAAGCTGGCCGGCACGCCCGACGAACGGAAGTCCCTGCCGGTCCTCATCGCGCCCCGGCGCTTCGCCGATGAACATAACGTCCGCCGACGGATTGCCGTCGGCAAAAACGGTGTTCTTGGCGCCGAACCGCAGATTGCAGTCATTGAACCCCGCCAGGACTTCCCGCAATTCGTCGATTGTTTTTGCCCCGGCCGCGGCCTGCCGCGCGCTGTCCACGGCGGTTTCGTCCGGCACGGTTGCGGACCGGGCCGGCGGCGTGGCCGGCGGGGACGGTCGGGCATTACGGCCGGTGGACGATCCACCCTGTCCGGTAGCCTTTGGAGCCGGCGCCCGCGTCTTTGCCTGAAGGGACTCCCTAAAAAGATCATTTGGAGTGTCATTGAGCGCGCAGTCGACGCCGGCTTCCGCGTAGAAGTGCAGGATCGACGCAAGCTCGCCGGAACGTCCCGCACCGGCCATTTTGTCATCCGGGCTCGTCATATCGCCAGGTTAGATCAGCCGGGATTTGAAAGAAAGTGGCCGCCGCCGGCTGTCCAGCACTTGATGTTCCAACCCGTGCCGAAGCGGAGTTCGGCCGCCAGATGGATAAGATCACTGCGATCTTATGCGTCAAAACGATTGCACCGCAATGGCCGAAGGTCTATTTGCGATGAAGGACAGATTGAGCGACGGCAGGTCCTTTTCCACGGAGACGGCTGCCAGGAGGACATCGCGAATGAGTGACGCTATCGAATTGCCCGAGCGCGAGAGCATGGAATTCGACGTTGTGATTGTCGGCGCTGGGCCGGCCGGCCTTTCGGCCGCGATACGTCTGAAGCAGCTTGATGCCGATCTTTCCGTTGTCGTGCTCGAAAAGGGCGGCGAGGTGGGCGCCCATATCCTTTCAGGCGCCGTGGTTGACCCGATAGGCGTCGACCAGCTTTTGCCCGACTGGCGCAACGATGCAGACCACCCGTTCAAGACGCCCGTCAACAAGGACCGGTTCCTGGTGCTTGGATCATCGATCTCACTGGTCCTGCCGAATTTCATCATGCCGCCGCTGATGAACAATCACGGCAACTACATCGTTTCGCTGGGCAATGTCTGCCGATGGCTTGCCGCCAAGGCCGAAGAACTCGGTGTCGAGATTTATCCCGGGTTTGCCGGAAGCGAGATCCTTTACAATGACGACGGTGTGGTGGTTGGGGTTGCCACGGGCGACATGGGCCTTTTACGGGACGGGACTCCCGGGCCGAATTTCGCGCGCGGCATGGCGCTGCTCGGCAAATATGTGCTGATCGGCGAAGGCGTTCGCGGATCCCTGGCAAAACAGCTCATTGCGAAGTTCGAACTGGACCGCGATTGCGAGCCGCAGAAGTTTGGAATCGGCCTCAAGGAACTGTGGGAAGTCGATGCCTCCAAACACCAGCCCGGGCTCGTCCAGCACTCCTTCGGCTGGCCCTTGGATTCGAAAACCGGCGGCGGGTCCTTCCTCTATCATCTGGAAGACAATCAGGTGGCCGTCGGCTTCGTTCTGCATCTCAACTACAAGAACCCGTATCTGTCGCCTTTCGAGGAATTCCAAAGGTTCAAGACCCATCCGGCGATCCGCGCCACCTTCGAGGGCGGCAAGCGCATTTCCTACGGTGCCCGCGCCATCACCGAAGGCGGCTGGCAATCCGTGCCGAAGCTGACCTTTCCGGGCGGTGCGCTGATCGGCTGTTCCGCGGGCTTCGTCAATGTGCCGCGCATCAAGGGGTCACACAATGCGATGCTGTCGGGCAAGATGGCAGCCGAACATGTCGCCGAAGCGATTGCTGCCGGGCGTTCGGGAGATGAGATCGCCGGCTATGAAGCGGCCTGGCGCAAGAGCGAGATCGGCAGAGACCTCAAACGGGTTCGCAATGTCAAGCCATTGTGGTCGAAGCTCGGAACCATCGGCGGTGTCCTGTTCGGCGGGTTCGATATGTGGGTCAACACGCTGTTCGGCGGCTGGTCGCCCTTTTCCACGCTGAAGCACGGCAAAGCCGATTATGCCACGCTGGAGCCGGCGGCCGAACACACCAGGATCGAATATCCGAAGCCCGACGGTGTGCTGACATTCGACCGGCTGTCTTCGGTCTTCCTGTCCAACACCAATCATGAGGAAGACGAGCCCGTTCATCTGCATCTGGGCGATGCGGAACTTCAAAAGACATCCGAATATGATGTCTTTGCCGGCCCGTCGACCCGCTACTGTCCCGCCGGCGTCTATGAATGGGTCACGGAGGACGGCGGTGAGCCGAAATTCGTCATCAACGCCCAGAACTGCGTGCACTGCAAGACATGCGACATCAAGGACCCCAATCAGAATATCAACTGGGTTCCGCCGCAGGGCGGGGAAGGCCCCGTCTATCCCAATATGTAAGGCCTGGCCTGCCGGCGTTTATTGAAACGCCGGTTCGAAGAAGCTGCGCAATTTACGCGAATGCAGCCGTTCCGGCGGCATGGCCGCCAGTTTTTCCAGCGCCAGAAGACCGATCTTGAGGTGCTGGTTGACCTGGGTCCGGTAAAAATCGGTGGCCATGCCGGGCAGTTTCAGTTCACCGTGCAACGGTTTGTCGGACACGCATAAAAGCGTGCCATAAGGCACCCGGAACCGGAACCCGTTGGCCGCGATGGTCGCCGATTCCATGTCCAGCGCGATAGCTCGCGATTGCGACAGACGGTGAACCGGGCCGCTTTGATCACGCAGTTCCCAGTTTCTGTTGTCGATGGTCGCGACGGTGCCGGTGCGCATCACCCGTTTGAGGTCATATCCCTGCAGGCCGGTGATTTCGGCGACGGCTTCCTGCAGTGCGACCTGCACTTCCGCGAGCGCCGGAATCGGCACCCAGACGGGCAGATCGTCATCCAGCACATGGTCTTCGCGCACATAGGCGTGGGCAAGCACATAGTCTCCGAGTTGCTGGCTGTTGCGCAGGCCGGCGCAGTGGCCGAGCATGAGCCAGGAATGCGGCCGCAGGACCGCCACATGATCGGTAATCGTCTTGGCATTGGATGGGCCGACGCCGATATTGATCATGGTGATGCCCGTATTGTCGCCCTTCTTCAGGTGATAGGCCGGCATCTGCGGCAGCCGCGCCGGCTCCGAATTGCCGCGCGGCGCGATATCGCCGGCCATCATGATATTGTTTCCGGGCTCCACGAAGGCCTCGTAGCCAGCTCCGCCATCGGCCATCAATGTGCGGGCATAGGCGCAGAATTCCTCCACATAGAACTGGTAGTTGGTGAACAGGACGAAGTTCTGGAAGTGCTCGGCATCGGTTGCCGTGTAGTGCGCGAGGCGCGCCAGCGAATAATCGATCCGCTGCGCGGTGAAGGCGGCCAGCGGCAGTGGGCCGCCGGATTCGGTGTCATACGTGCCGTTGACGATCATGTCGTCGGTGATGTTGAGGTCAGGCGCGTCGAAAATGTCGCGCAGCGGGGCAGCTATGTTGCCCGCCGCCGAAGCTTCGACATTCGAATTACCCCCGAGCGCAAAGTGAAGCGGAATCGGCGTCTCCGATTCGCCGACAATCACGTCCACGTCGTGGTTCTTGATCAACAGCCCAAGCTGCTCTTCAAGATAAGGCTGGAACAGATCGGGGTGGGTGATGGTCGCCGTATAGGTTCCGGGCGCCGGGACATGTCCATAGGATAAACGGCTGTCAATATGCGAAAAACTGGAGGTCGACACACGCACTTCGGGATAGAAGGCGCGATAGCGCGGATTATCCGCCACCTCGCCATTGCCGACGGCCAGGAAAGCATCCCGCAGAAAAGCGGTGTTCCGCCGATAAAGAGCCCGCAGCGCGGCCACCGCCTCCTTTGCATCGGAGAAGGCGGCTTCGGCGGCCGCTGGGGGTGTTTTCAGATTGGTTTGATTTTGTTGTGCGATTCGATTGTCCATGCGCCACTATAATCGAGCCAGTGTGACATGAAAACGACCAGCACCGTTTTGCGCCGAAACCGAACTTAGCGGTTGCGTTGCAGGCTGACGAAAATCACCAGCCCGGCGCCTTTCATGCTTGCACCGGGGCCATTGTGACTGGCCGCGAAACCGGCCACCGGCCCGATGAACAAGGTGCTGACGATAGCGATCCGAAGCATCGTCGAAAACATCTGGGTAGCGTTGGCAAACATCTTTCTGTCCTCACTGATTGGTTTTCGGGGCCCGGCAAAACGGATTGTCGCCAATGGCGCATGGGATTGGCTGACCTGCCACCCAGGCGCGGCTGTGACGGGTTTCCTTGCCGATCACGAAGGCCAGGCCGCCGGCGAGGAGGGTGAAAACCAGACCGATCAGGATGAAACGGCGTGTCAGAATGGCGATCATTCCCGTGTCCTCCGATTTGCGGCGTTTGGCCTGCGTTGAAATCCTGGGGACACTTATGACGGATCGGCTCTGAACCGGCGCTGACGGGTGCATTCACCTGCCGTTCAGTTTGATGAACAGGTTCGGGAAACGGTATGAGCGTATCGCACGGGCGCGCGGCAGCGGCCGGCGTGGAAGCATGAATGGGGTTGTTACGATCGTTCAGCCGTGGGCCAGCAGACCGAAATCGGTCATGTCGAAAGGGAGATGGCGCTGGCGTTGGTGCGCCTTAGTTTCTTTTCCACTTCTGTGTGCGGCAGATCAGCCCGCCGAGAACACACCCCTTCATGCTTAGAGTCGAGCCGACGATTGTTGCCTTTCCGTTATAGGTCTTGTCATTCGCCGGATCGGTGACCGTGCCCTCATAGCCGACGCCGGTGCTCGTCAACGCGCCGATCTGCTTGCCGGCATAGGTTCCGGTTTTCAGCGTCACGCAGAAGCGGCCGCCGCCGCAGGGTGCAATGGCAGCGGTCTGTCCCTTCGGCGTCAGCCAGTTGCCGACGATCGGGTCAGCCGCCTGGACGTGAGCGAGGGATGCCGCAACCACAATGAGTGACAAGGCGGTCGATCTGATCATGGGTGTCTCCCGAAATTCCCGATAGTCTTTTCTAACTTCGCCCATCGCGCCTCACAAGAGCCGGGCAGCAAAGAGGTCTCCCGAGGGATCCGTCTCAAAAAATTTTTCTGGCGATACTGGTCGAAGGCGGCGGTCGAAAAGACCGCCGTGGTTATCAAATTCTTGAATTTCAGGTGTTGCATTTGTCTTAAATTTTTCCGGAAATCCCGCTTCGAGCGGACCTTCGATGTTTAACAAAAACTCAAATTTACCAATCATTTGAACTTTGTTTGCCGCAAATTAAGCATGCAATTTAACGACAGATTCAATTCCCCCGGGCCACACTCGGCGCATCAAAAGCAAACCGGCCAACCGGTTGCACGCAAGGGCTCTTGGAAGCTTGACAGGTAAACTGAAATTTGTCGAACGGGGACTGACGTAATGGCACGCTTTGAAATTCTGGACCAGCAGATGGCAACGATCGGGGGCGACGCGGAAGCTGACATCTTCTGCGAAATGGGCCTCATGTATGCGGCGGGGCGTGACTGCCCGCTGGATTTCGTCGCTGCCCACAAATGGCTCAATATTGCGGCGATCAAGGGGTCCGAACGCGCTGCTGAATTGCGTTCGGATCTCGCCCAGAGCATGACCAAATGCGATCTGGCATCGGCGCTGCGCGCGGCGCGCGAATGGATGACGATGCACTGAACGCAACGGCCGGGGAGGGACGCCGCACGGCGGGCGCCTCCCGCTGCCTGATCGCAGCCGGGAAGGGAAACGACTCGGTTCCCGGGCAATCCGGCCCCCATTCACCTGCGGGTTGTTCAACCGCAGTTTGAGCGCCTCCGGTCATATGACTGGAGGTCAGAAAATGAACATCAAGAGCCTTCTTCTCGGCTCCGCTGCAGCGATGGTTGCAGTTTCTGGTGCTTCTGCAGCCGATGCGATCATCG
>JANQMU010000085.1 GCA_028279875.1 Rhizobiaceae bacterium | reverse complement strand
CGTAGCCCGACCGGAGTTTCGGTCCTGCAGCGCCAACCTCCTTTGTGGATTCTGACTGCTGGTGGCGGCGGGTCAATCAACACAGTTGCCACATCGCGCGGCGCCGTTCACCTAACCGAGCGAACTGATTTGGATCATCAAAGGGTTCAATAGTGTCGCCCGATGCTCTAATGCCCGAGGCTGGACCGGCGGGCCACCAGTTTGACGGCGGCCAGTTCCTTGTCCGGCGGGCGCTTGCCGGTTTCGAGCCATTCCAGCATCGTCGCCGCCGACCGGCAGCCGAATCGGGCCACATCGCAACGCACCGAACTGAGTTTCGGGTACATCAGGGCGCATTCCTCGATATCGTCGAAGCCCACAAGGCGAAATTGACGACCGACATCGACGCCGCTTTGCGCAAAGCCCGAGAGCATGCCGAGCGCCACGAGATCGTTGAAACAGAGCGCCGCGTCGATCTCGGGATGTTGACGGGCCAGCATGATCGCCAGATCCCGCCCGAAAGCCCGCGTCGGCCGCCCGTGAAACGTCACGGGCGCGATGCCCTCCTCCGCCATGACCGCGAGATAGCCGGACATCCGCTCGCGGGTCACCCCGCGCTCTTCCAGCCCGCCGACAAAGGCGATGTGTCTTGCCCCGAGTTCGATCAGGTGCCGGGTCGCAAGCCGTCCGCCATTCGCATAATCGAGTGACGCGAAAGGAAACGCATCGGCACCTTCGTCGATCATGCGCAGCACCTGCAGAACCGGGATGCCGGCCCGTTTGATGGCAGCCGCGGTCGCCCCATCGTCGCCATAGGCAGGCGAGATGACCAGCGCCGAAACACCATGTTCGATCATCGAACCGATGACCTGCGCCTGGATATCCGGATCCTCGTCGGTGTTGGCGATGACCGTGGCAAAGCCATGGCTGGCAAAGGTCATCTGCGCGCTGGTGGCGAATTCGGTGAAGAACGGGTTGCGCAGATCGTTGATGACAAGGCCGATCAGGCCGGCATCGGCGCCGCGCAGATTGGCCGCCGACCGGTTGTAGACATAGTTCAGCGCCCGCATGGAGTCCTCCACCGCCTTGCGGGTCGCCTTCTTCACCAGCGGGCTGTTTTGCAGGACGAGCGACACCGTCGATTTCGACACACCGGCATGCCGTGCCACATCGATGATTGTCGGCCGTTTGCTCATTGCGTCCTATTCGATCCCGTGCAGCCGCAATAACGTCGCCATGCGTTCTACGGCAAGGTCCGGCCGCGTCAACAGCCGCGCCTTGTCGGCCAGCCGGAAGACCTCGGCGTAATGGGTGATATCGCGCGCCGACTGGAAACCGGCCGGCATGATAAAGTGGCTTTGCGCGCCGTTGAGCCAGGCCAGGAAGGCGATGCCGGCCTTGTAGAACTGGGTCGGCGCCCTGAAGATCTCGCGTGATAGCGGAACCGTTGGCGCCAGCAGGGTCCGGTAGGTATCCATGTCGCCCTTTGCCAGCGCCTCGAGCGCCTGGCTTGCCGCCGGCGCGATCGCCGCGAAAATCCCGAGCAGCGCATGGGAATAATGCGAACCATCGCCGGCGATCAGTTCCGCATAGTTGAAATCGTCGCCGGTATAGAGCCGTACGCCCTCCGGCAGACGGGCACGCAACCCCTCTTCATGGGCCTGGTCCAGCAGCGAGACCTTGATACCGTCGACCCTGGACGCATGGGCATCGATGATCGCCAGCACCGCATCCGTGGCGGCGGCCACGTCGCCGGCGCCCCAGTAACCAGCAAGCATCGGATCGAAGGCCTCGCCGAGCCAGTGCAAGATGACCGGCTCCGCCGCCTGTTCGATAAGCCGGCCATAGACCCGGGCATAGGCCCCGATGTCGGCGCCCATAACGGGAAAGGCCCGCGACGCCATGATGATCACCTGGCCGCCGGCCGCCTCGATGGCCTCCATCTGCAGCGAATAGGCGGCGATCAGCGCCGCCTCGTCGCGCAGATCCGCCGGCTCCGCGTGGTCGGTTCCGGCGCCGCAGGCCACCCGCGGGCGCCGGGAATGGGCTCGTGCCGCAGCCATGGTCCGCTCGATCAACTCCTTCGCCGTCAGCCAGTCGACCCCCATGCCCCGCTGCGCGGTGTCCATCGCCTCGGCGAGATCAAGCCCCTGATCCCATAGCCACCGGCGAAAATTCAACGTGTTGTCCCAATCCACCGCCGGGCGGCCGGTCCAGGGGTTGCGCTCGGCCAGCGGATCGGACACCACATGCGCCGCCGCAAAGGCGGTCCGGGTCAGCGGCACATCAGGCGCGCGCGGCACCAGCGCGTCGCCGATAGGCGAATAGTCGACAAGCGTTCCGTCATAGGTCGGCAGGCGCATCACGGTCCTCACAGCTTGTGATCCTCGCGGATCATGTCGGCCGCCTTTTCGGCGATCATCATCGTCGGCGCATTGGTGTTCGATGAATTGACGAAGGGCATGGTCGACGAATCGCACACCCGCAGCCCTTCGATACCCTTCATCTGCAGGCGCGGATTGACCACGGCCGTCGGATCGTCCTCGGCGCCCATCTTGCAACTGCCGACGGGGTGGTAGTCGGTCTTGGCATGGCGGTAGGCATAGTCCTTGATGTCATCGTCGGTCTTCGCCTGCGCGCCCGGATGGGCCTCGCCACGCATGAATTCCTTGAAGGCCGGCTGCGCCATGATCTGCCGGGCCAGCTTGAAGCCGGCGACGGACGTCTTCACATCGTAATCGTCGCCCCAATAGTTCGGGTCGATCAGCGGCGCCTGTTTCGGGTCGTTGGATTTCAGCCGAACCGTGCCGCGCGAGCGCGGACGCAGGAAGGCCGAATTGAGGGTCACCCCGTTGCGGATCGGGTCGAGCCCGTGTTCGAGCCCGGAACCGGGCAGGAAATGAAACTGGATGTCAGGCGCCGGGGCGGTCTCGTCGGCATACCAGAAGCCGCCGCCGTCGCAGATATTGGAAGCAAGGATGCCGGTGCCGAACATCAGGAACTGCGCGCCGGCGACCGCCGACATATACCAGGGCTTGTAGCGGTCGAAGGAATGGTCGCCCGAACACTCGGTCACCACGAAGACGTCCATATGGTCGTGCAGGTTCTCGCCGACATAGGGGTGGTCCATCACCACATCGACCCCCACCGATTTAAGGTGATCGGCCGGGCCGATACCGGAATAAAGCAACACCCGCGGACTGCCGATGGCGCCCGCGGTCAACAGGATTTCGCGTCCCGCCTCGATCCGTTCGCCGCCGACATGCACAGCGACGGCCCGCCCGTTCTTCAGTTCGATCCGCTCGACGGCGGCCCCGGTGCGCAGCGTGAAATCGGGCTTCTTGCGGATCGGCGGAAGATAGCAGACGGACGCCGAACTGCGGCGGCCGTCGCGATTGGTGACCTGATAATAGCCAAGACCGGCCTGCTCGGCGCCGTTGAAATCCGGATTGAAAGGCATACCGGCCTGCTGGGCGGCCCGCACAAAGGCCGTGGTCAATTTGTGCGGGATCACATCGGAAACGCGCAGCGGCCCGCCCTGGCCGTGATAGTCGTTGACATAGCGGTTGTTGTCCTCGGCCTTGACGAAATAGGGCAGCACATCCTCATAGCGCCAGCCATCGCATCCATGGGCCGCCCAATTGTCATAGTCCCAGCGATTGCCGCGCGTGTAGAGCTGCGCATTGATCGACGATCCGCCGCCGAGCACCCGCCCCTGCGGATACCACACCGCCTTGCCGTTCAGCCCCTTCTGCGGAACCGTCTCGTAGCCCCAGCTATGGGAGGTGCCGGTCAGTTTGGTGAAACCGGCAGGCATATGGATCAGAGGATGCCAGTCGCTCGGGCCAGCTTCGAGCATCAGCACCGACGCATTGCCGGTGTCGACCAGCCGCCGCGCCAGGACGCAGCCCGCCGGACCGCCGCCGATAATGATGAAATCGTATTTTTCAGCCATCCCGCTGTCCCTCAAAGCCGCGCGATCGACAGGCCGCCATCGACCGGGATCACCGCGCCGTTGGCGAAGGCCATCCCGCCGGTCACCAGCGGCACGATCGCCGAACCGATATCGGCGGGCTGCCCCCAGCGTCGGGCCGGCACCAGGCCGCCCTCGATGCGGGGGGTATATGTATCCTTGACGCCGGCCGTCATGCCGGTCTCGATGATGCCGGGCCGCAATTCGAAGACGCCGATCCCGTACGGGGCGAGGCGGGCGGCAAACAGGGCCGCCATCATCGCCGCACCGGCCTTCGACACGCAATATTCGGCCCGCTCGATGGACGCGATGGCGGCACTGACCGATGTCACGAACACGATGGAACGATAGTGACCGGCAGGCCGGGCGATCATCCGTTTCGCCACCGCCTGCGCCAGGAAAAACGTTCCGCGCAGATTGATGTCCAGCACGAAATCGAAGTTCTCCGGGGCGATATCCAGCATGTCGCCCCGCACCCGCGCCGCGACACCCGCATTTGAGACAAGCGCGTCGACCGGACCGAGTTCGGCCTCGATGTTATCCAGCAGCGCCGGGGCGCGCTCGATTTCCTTCAGATCATGACGGAAATACCGTGCATCCTCACCCAGCCTCTCCAGTGCGGCAAGGACGCCCGGATCGTCTGGCGCGCTGCGCGCGGCCAGTGCCAACGCGAAACCGGCCTCCGCAAGCGCCTCGGCGATGCCGAGGCCGATGCCCTGCTGGCCGCCGGTGATCAGTGCGACGGGTTTCATGCGGCAAGATCCTTCCTGATGGTGTCGGCGGCGCGCAGCGCCATGGCGGCGACAGTCAGCGCCGGATTGACGGCGGCCGAGGTCGGTAGGCAGGCGGCATCCGCAACGAAGAGATTGGGATGGTCCCAGGAGCGGCATTCGGGATCGAGGGCCGAATCGGCCGGATCGGCGCCGATCCGCACCGTGCCGCACTGGTGCGACGGCACGCGCCCATCGAACAGCCGCGACAGGACAATCGGGAAACCTGCCCTCCGCAACAGGGCCTTGATGCGGGCAACCAGACGGCGATGGGCGACCATATTCGAGCGCCGCCAGATCAACTGGATATCGCCGCCCTTGAGCACGATGCGGCTCTCCGGATCCGGAAGATCCTCCGAAATCGCGTAAAAATCCGCCGCATGACCCGAAATATAGCGCGCCAGCACCATCGGAAGCGCCGGGACATTGGCCTGCAGGATGTCGGGCACCACCCGGCCGAGCAACTGGACATTGCCCAAGGGCGGCCCGCCATTGCCGTCCGACAGGTACCAGTCATTGATGCCGAAGGTCTTCTGGTAGACCGAATCGTTGCGGAAACGCGGGTCGAAGGCGATCAACGCACTGGCATTATGGTTCATGAAGCACCGGCCCACCTGATCGGAACCGTTGCCGATATCGGAGGCCAGCATCAGCGCCGCCGATTGCACCGCGCCGGCGCACAGAGCCACGACGCCCGGCGTCAGGCAATGGCTTTCACCGCCCCTCTCATAGATCACGTCGGCAATTCGCCGGCCCGCCGGTTCTGCCTTGAAAGCGGTCACGCGGGCGCCGGTGATCAATTCGACATTGTCATGGGCCAGCGCCTCGGCCAACCCGCAGGTCTCGGCGTCCATCTTGCCGGACCGCGTATCGGGATAGCCGTCCCACCCGGTCTCACCGCCCGCCAGCCAGCGCTCGACATCGACACCGAGCGGCAAGGTGAACGGATGGGCGCCGGCATCGCGAAGCCGCGTCCGCACCACGGCGATTGCCGGTTCATCCGGGACCGGCGCAAAGGGCAACGGCCTGGCATGGGGCGGTTCCGTCGGGTCAGACCATGCATCGCCGCGAACCTGATAGAGCCGTTCGGCGGCATCGTACCAGGGCGCCAGCACCTCATAGGCGAACGGCCAGGCGGGTGAAACGCCCTCCGCATGCTGCATTTCTCCGAAATCCGCGGCCCGGTACCGAATCAGCACGGCGCCGTAAAGCTTGGAGTTGCCGCCGACATGGTAGTAGTTGCCCGGAGAAAAACGGTCACCCTTTTCATCCAGCCAGGTCTCCTCGGACAGGAATGCGCTGTTGCGGAAGATCCGGTTCGGATCGCGGGCAGGCGCGTCGTCGGCAATCGGTTCGCCGCGTTCGAGGATCACGATCCGCGCGCCGGTGGACGCCAGGCCGGCAGCGAGGGTGGCGCCGCCCATGCCGCTGCCGATGATGACAATGTCAGGCGAAGATGGCATTGGGGTTAGCCAATCCGCTTTTCCGTTTCCGGATCGAAAGCGACCGCCTTTTCCATATTGATGGCGAAGGGGAAGACCTCCTCCGCGCGCACGTCGACATCGGCCCGGAACCGACCGGTGACCTCCTTGCCGCCGAGATGCGTGACGACAAAAATATCGGAACCGGCCGGTTCGGTGACCTCCACCCGCGCCTCGATGCGGTGGATCGCCTGGCTCTTGCGGTCGGCGCCATCCTCGTCGGTGATCGCTTCCGGACGGATGCCGAGAACAATGTTCCGCCCGTCATGGCCCGCCATGCCATTGCCGTCGGGAAACGGCAGGGATGCCTGGTTTCCGTCCGCCAGTTCGACCCGCGCGACCGCGGCACCGTTATCGACACCGACCGTTGCCGGGAAGAGGTTCATAGAAGGCGATCCCATGAAGCCCGCCACGAAGATATTGGCGGGGTTGTCGTAGATGTCCTTCGGTGTCCCGAGCTGTTGCACATGGCCGCCGAACATCACCGCAATGCGCGTCGACAGCGTCAGCGCCTCGATCTGGTCATGTGTGACATAGACGATGGTGGTGCCGAGGGTCTGGTGCAGCTTCTTGATCTCGGTGCGCATATCGACCCGCAGCTTGGCGTCGAGATTGGACAGCGGCTCGTCGAACAGGAAGACGTCAGGATCGCGCACCAGCGCCCGACCCATCGCCACCCGCTGGCGCTGCCCGCCGGACAATTGCCCCGGCTTGCGGTCAAGCAGATGCTGGATCTGCAAGAGATCGGCGACGTCCGCGACGGCCTTTTCCCGCTCGGCCTTGGCCACACCATGCATCTCGAGGCCGAAGGCCATGTTCTGGGCGACATTCATGTTCGGATAAAGCGCGTAGGACTGGAACACCATGGCAATGTTGCGGTCCGCCGGACGCACGCCGTTCATCGACCGGCCCTTGATCGCGATATCGCCGCTGGTGACCTCCTCGAGGCCGGCGATCATGTTGAGCAGGGTCGACTTGCCGCAGCCGGACGGGCCGACGAGAACCAGAAACTCGCCTTCCTCGACCGAGATGTCCGTCTCGTGCAGAACCTTGACCGAGCCATAGGACTTGGTGGCGTTTTTGATGTCGAGAAATCCCATTGCCTTACCCTTTGACGCTGCCGGCCATCAGGCCGCGCACGAAGTAGCGGCCGGCGACGATATAGACGACCAGCGTCGGCAGTGCCGCCATGATCGCCCCGGCAAAATGCACATTGTATTCCTTCACCCCGGTCGACGACTGAACCAGATTGTTCAGCGCCACCGTCATCGGCTGGCTGTCGAAATCCGAAAAGCTGGCGCCGAACAGGAAGTCGTTCCAGATATTGGTGAACTGCCAGATGATGCAGACCACGGCGATCGGCCCGGAGGACGGCAGCATGATGCGCCGGAAGATCATGAAGAACCCGGCGCCGTCGATCATCGCCGCGCGCACCAGCTCGGTCGGAAACTGCTGGTAGTAGTTGCGGAAATACAGCGTCGAAAAGCCGATCCCGTAAACGAGATGGACGAAGATCAGCCCCGGAACCGTTCCGGCAATGCCCATCAGGCCGAGCATGCGCGCCATCGGAATGAGCACGATCTGAAAGGGAATGAAGCAGCCGAACAGCAGCAGGCCAAAGACGATCGTATCGCCCCGGAACCGCCACTTGGTCAGCACATAGCCGTTCAGCGCGCCGAGGATCGTGGAGATGGCGACGGCCGGCACCACCATCAGGATGGAGTTCAGGAAATAGGGCCTCAGCCCGGTCGCCTGGACACCGATCTGGGCGGTCGACCAGGCGCTCTGCCACGGCGCCACCGTCCACTGCGAGGGCAGGGCCATCATGCCGCCAGCCTGGATTTCGCTCAACGGTTTCAGCGAATTGACCGCCATCACATAGAGCGGCAGCAGGTAATAGAGGCAGAACAGGATCAGGATCGTGTAGATGACGTACCGGGTGCCGGCGCCGGTGCGAATGACATTTGCGGACGCGCTGGTGGCCATCACCTCTTCTCCCGAAGCTCGGACCAGATATAGGGCACCATGATTGCGGCGATCGACATCAGCATGATCGTCGCCGAGGCCGCCCCGATCCCCATCTGGTTGCGGGTGAAGGTATAGGAATACATAAAGGTCGCCGGCAGCTCCGTCGCCGTGCCCGGACCGCCGCCGGTCAGCGCGATGATCAGGTCATAGGACTTGATCGCCATATGGGCGAGCACCACGAAGGCCGACATGAAGGCCGGCCGCAATTGCGGGATGACGATGCGCCGGTAGAGCGCCCAGTTGGACGCCCCGTCGATCTGCGCCGCCTTCAGCATCTCATTGTCGATGCCGCGCAGTCCGGCCAGGAACATCGCCATGACGAAACCGCTGGTCTGCCAGACGGCGGCGATGACGATCGTATAGATCGCCATGTCGCTGTCCTTGATCCATTCGAAGGTGAAGCTCTCCCAGCCCCAGCCCCGCACCACGGCCTGCAGTCCGATGCCGGGATCGAGGAACCATTTCCAGGCGGTGCCGGTGACGATGAAGCTGAGCGCCATCGGATAGAGATAGATGGTGCGAATGAAGCCTTCCGACCGGATCTTCTGGTCGAGCAATATGGCCAGCGCCAGGCCGAGCACACAGCTGATAACGATGTAGAGCGATCCGAAGATCAGCAGGTTCTCCACTGCGGTATCCCAGGCCCGGATCGAAAACAGGCGGGTGTAGTTCCGCCACCCGACGAGCTCGAAGCTCGGCAGGATGCGGCTGTCGGTGAAGGACAGGTAGAAGGTGAACAGGATGAAACCGTAAACGAAGACCAGCACGATCGCCAGGCTGGGACTCAGGACGATCTTCGGCAGCGCGTCGCGCAGCCAGTCATTGCCGCCCTGCGATCGAACCTTCGTCGCCATTTCGGATCCTCCCCCGGGGCCGGGAGAGCAGCACATGCTCTCCCGGTCTTGGTTTTATTGCGCGATCTCGACCGCGGTCACAAGTTCCGAAACGGCCGTGTCCGAATCGTACTCGCCGTTGAAATGCGCCGTGATGACATCATACATCGCATTCTTCACGGATGCCGGATGGGCGTGGCCATGGGCCGCCGAACCGAACAGATTGCCCGATTCCGACGCCGCCGCGAGATCCTTCATGCCCTTTTTTCCACAGGCGTCGAAGGCCTCGTCGGACACGTCGACACGGGCCGGAACGGAGCCCTTGACCACGTTGAACGCCGACTGGAAGGACGGCGCCATGATGGCCTTGGCCAGAGCGCCCTGCTCGTCGGACACGGCATCACCCTGCTTGAACAGCGCGAACTGGTCGGAGTTGAAGGTCACCTGGTCCTGCGTTCCGGGGAAGCGGAAGCACAGGAAGTCCTTGCCCGGCTCCTTGCCGGCATTGATGAACTCGCCCTTGGCCCAGTCGCCCATGAACTGGAAGGCCGCATCGCCATTGATGACCATCGCCGAGGCAAGGTTCCAGTCGCGACCGGAGAAATTGTCATCGACATAGCCGCGGATCACATTCATGCGGTTGAAGGCTTCCTTCATGGTGTCGGAGCCCAGCGCTTCGGGATGGAGATCGATGAAGGCCGCCTTGTAGAAAGCCGGCCCGCCGGTCGACATGACAACGGCGTCGAAGATCGTCGCGTCCTGCCAGGCCTGTCCGCCATGGGCAACGGCGGTCTTTCCGGAAGCCTTGACCTTCTCCATCGCGGCCACCAGTTCGTCCCAGGTGGTGGGCGGCGCGATCCCGAGTTCATCGAGCACCGCCTTGTTGGCCCACACCCAGTTGGTCGAATGCACATTGACCGGCGCTGCGACCCACTGGCCGTCATTCTTGGAGAATTTCTGCAAAGCCTCCGGCACGACGGCATCCCAGCCTTCGGCGGCGGCGATGTCGTTGAGATTGGCAAGGGCGCCTTCCTTGGCCCAGTCGGTGATGTCGAAACCGAGC
Organism: Rhizobiaceae bacterium; assembly: GCA_028279875.1. Classification (GTDB taxonomy): domain Bacteria; phylum Pseudomonadota; class Alphaproteobacteria; order Rhizobiales; family Rhizobiaceae; genus Hoeflea_A. Next base: position 6,541 of record JANQMU010000085.1, on the reverse strand, counting down.
ATCTGGACCGCCGTCGGCGCATTGCCTGCGGTCACGCGGGCACGCAGCACGGTCATCGCCTGGGTGCCACCGCCGCCGGCCACCGGCATGTCCTGCCAGCCGACATTCTGCGATTCGAGGTCTTCCTTGAGCACATTCAACGCGGCAGCCTCGCCGCCCGATGTCCACCAGTGAAGGACTTCGACGTCCCCGGCATGCGCAACGCTTGCGGATGCTGCGAGCACGGCGAAGGCCGAGATTGTATTTCGGAATTGAGAACGCATGGTTTTCCTCCTGATTTGCGTTGTCCTACGCTGCCGGCCGATCCTGTCGACGGTCAGCGATCATGCACCCAGGGCGTCCGTGTGCGGCCGATCCGCATCTGCACGGTTTTCACCTCAAGGTATTCGTCAAGTCCGAAACGCCCAAGTTCGCGCCCCAGACCGCTTTCTTTCACACCGCCGAAGGGCAGTTCGGCGAATCCATCCATCCATGTGTTGGTCCAGACGGTCCCGGCCTGCACCCGGCGCGTGAATTCCAGGCAGGTGTGGACGTTTTCGCTCCACACGCCCGCCGACAGGCCATAGGCCCCGTCATTGGCAAGGGCAATCGCCTCATCGAACGTGTTGAATTCCAGCACCGACAGCACCGGTCCGAATATCTCCTCCCGGGCGATGGCCATCTCCGCGGTCACGCCCGAAACAACCGTAGGCTGATAGAACTGTCCCGGCAACCCGGGCACCGTCAGCGGCCCACCGCCGAGCCGGATGGTGGCGCCAGCCTTGCCGGCCGACTGCACATATCCGTCGATCTTGTTTTGATGCTCGGGCGATATGATGGCGCCGACCTTGGTGTCGGGATGCAGCGGATCACCGAACGGTACCCGGCGCGACAGGGCGATCACCCGTTGCGTCACCTCATCGGCGATATCCTTGTGAACGATGATGCGCGATCCCGAATTGCAGCACTCGCCGGCATTGAAATAGATTCCGAAGACGATCGCATCGGCTGCGCTGTCCAGATCCGCATCGGCAAAGACGACCTGCGGGTTCTTGCCGCCAAGTTCCAGCGACACTTTCTTCAGCGTGCCCGAAGCGGCGGCGACAATCGCCTTGCCCACTGCTGTCGAGCCGGTGAACGACACCATGTCGATATCGTCATGGGTGGTCATCAACGCGCCGACCGGCTGCCCGTATCCGAGCACGATATTGACGACACCGTCCGGCAGTCCGGCTTCGACCAGCAATTCGCCGAGAATGACCGTCGTCGCCGGCGTCAGTTCCGACGGTTTAACGACCGCCGTACAGCCCGCCGCCAGCGCGAAGGGCAGTTTCTGCGACACGATCAGGAACGGGAAATTCCACGGCGTGATGATGGAGACGACGCCGACCGGCTCTTTCAACACGATGCCGAGCATATCGGCGCCAAGGGAATTGTGGCTGTCGCCACGCAAGGCGCGGGCCAGCGCCGCCGCGTAGCGCCACAAATCCGCCGCACCCTCGATCTCGGCCCGCGCCTGGCTGATCGGCTTGCCGCTCTCCAGTGTCTCCATCAGGGCGATGCGGTCCCGGTCCCTGTCGATCAGGTCGGCGACCCGCAACAGCAGTGTGGACCTGTCCTTGCCGGACAGGGACGCCCATCGCCCGTCATCGAAGGCGCGCCGTGCCGTCGCGACAGCAGCCTCCGCTTCAACTGTGCCGCCTTCCGCCGCACGGGTGACAGGAACCCCATGGGCGGGCGAATGGCGAACGAATGTCGCACCGTCGGCACTGTCCCGCCATTGCCCGTCAATCAGGTGGCGGGCGACAAAGGGCTCCCGCGGCAGAGCCGAACCATCGGTGGCGGATATCAGGGTCAGATCGTGCGTGGTCATCGTCAACGGCCCCGAAATTTTGGTTTGCGTTTGGCGCGGAAGGCGCTGACGCCCTCGGCCTTGTCGGCGCTGGCCGCGATCATGCCGCCGCCCAGCGCCTCGATCATCGCGCCCCGGTCCTCGCCGACCGCGCCGTGAATCATGTATTTCGCGATCTCGGCCGCTTGTGGCGAAGCCTCCCCGGTGCCTGCCGCGATCGCCCGGGCGGCGGCGCCAACATCGTCGGCGACCTCCGCCACGAAGCCGAGCGCCAGCGCACGGTCCGCCGTCAGCCGCCGGCCGAACAGGGCCATCTCCTTGAGCACCGGCTCGGGCAACAGCCGGGCAAGGCGTTGCGTGCCCGACCAGCCAGGCACGATGCCGACACCGGCTTCCGGCAGCGCCAGCGTCGCGCCCGGCGCCATCACGCGAATATCACAGGCCGCGGCAAGTTCCAGCCCGCCGCCGAAGGCATGCCCACTGACAGCCGCGACGGTGGGGATCGAAAGGCGTGCAAGACGGTCGAAAATGCGATGACCGTCCCGCACCCAGTGCCTGGCGAATTGGGCAGGAGGAAGCTCCGACCAGGCGTTGATGTCGGCACCGGCGCAGAAGGCGCGATCCCCTTCGGCCGCAACGATAACGGCCCCGACCGACGGATCCCGCTCCAGCGCCACGCAATGGGCATCGAGTGCTTCCAGCATCGGCACGGTCAGGGCATTCAGCTTGGACGGATTATCAAGCCGCAGTTCGGCAATCGCGCCGTCGACGATGAGGTGCACCTTGCTCATAGCGACAGCCCCATCTTGTCTTCGGCCAGCAGGGCAGCGGGCGTGGTGCCGGCATCCTCCGCGACGCGCACCCGCCCCTCGGATGCGGCGACGATGTCGACCTGCGGATCGATGCCCGGCATGATTTCTGTTGCGACCAGGCCCTCCGCCTCGAGGCGAATGACGCAGCGTTCGGTGATATAGAGGATTTCCTGCCCGGTTTCGCGCGCCCGGCGGCCGGAAAAGGTCACATGCTCGACCGCATCCACCATCTTGGTGAATTTCCCTGGCGTAACGACCCGCAGGCCGTCATCGGTCAGGTCGAATTCGGCGCCCGCCTCGAACAGGCCGGCGAAAACGATCTTCCCGGCATGGGCGGTGATGTCGACGAAACCACCGCAGCCGGCCGTCAGATAGGGTTTCTTGCCGAGCTTGGAGACATTGACATTGCCGTCGACATCGACCTCCAGGAAGGACAGGAACGACACATCGAAACCACCGCCCTGGAAATAGGTGAATTGGTTGGGCGACGGCACGAAAGCGTCGGCATTGGAGGCGCAGCCGAAGGCAAAGCCGGTCAGCGGCACGCCGCCGACGGCCCCCTGCTCGATCGCCCAGGTGACGGCCCCGGCATGGCCCTCCTCCAGCAGGATGCGGGGCACCATGGCGGAAATGCCGAAGCCGAGATTGGCCGTCTGACCGGCGCTCAATTCCATCGCCGCCCGGCGGGCGATGGCCTTCTCGACACCGTGTTCGGCCAGCGTGAAACTCGAAAGCGGCCGCATGATCTCGCCGGAGATCGCCGGATCATATTGTGTTTCGGTCGTCTGCTTCTGGTTCGGATCGACGACAATCAGGTCGACAAGGTGGCCGGGAACGCGCACGTCGTGCGGCCTCAGCGATCCCGACGCGGTGATCCGCTTGACCTGGGCGATGACCAGCCCGCCATGATTGCGCACGGCGATCGCCTGGTCGAGGCCGCCGAGAGTGGCGCCCTCATGCTCATAGGTCAGGTTGCCGCACTCATCGGCCGTCGTCGCGCGCAGGATCGCGACATCCGGCACGATATTGGGAAAATGCAGCCAGGTCTCGCCGCCGAATTCGACACGCGAAACAATCGGCCGGGCCGCCGCCGAGGCATTCATGGCGCAGCCCTCCCGCTGCGGATCGACGAATGTCTCGAGCCCGACCTTGGTCATCACGCCCGGTCGTCTGGCGGCGACATCGCGATGCATGTCGAACAGGATTCCGGACGGCACATTATAGGCGGCGACCCGGTCCTCGACGACCATCCGCCAGATATCCGGCATCGGCATGGAGGACGGGCCGCTCGGATAGGAGCCGCCGATAATGGTCGCCAGCAACCCGTCCCGGGCGATGTGATCGACCCCCTTGATGCCGTACATGTCGCCGGCGGCGATCGGATGCAGCGTCGTCAGGTCGCGCGGATGGCCTTCGGCGTCGAACCTTGCGCCGATCGCGGCCAGCACCGCATCCGGGCAGCCGAGCCCCGAGGACGAGGAGACCGAAACGACGGCCCCGTCTTCGATACGGGCGGCTGCAGCCCCGGCGGTGACCACCTTTGATCCCATCGCCTACAGGCCCCCGTAATCCACGGTCACGGCCTGCCCCAGCGAGGCGGCGTTGCGCACCGCCAGCGCCACGGCCAGCGACTTGACGCCGTCGACCCCATCGGCGGACGGGCGGCCCTCGCCGGCCACCGCGTCGACGAACAGCGACAGAGACCGCGCATAGAGATTGTGATCGGAAAAGGGAATCGGCGTCCGCCCCTCGCCGTCGACCAGCGCGATCTCACCGACCGGACGCTGGGTCATGACATTTCGGGCAATGACGGACGCCATGGTGCCGTGCACCTCGATGCCGGTTCCCGCAAAAGGATGCGTAAAACTCTCATGGGTCTGCACCATGACGCCGGACGGCATCGACCAGACCGACATGACGCTGTCCTCGACCCCCTGCCCCATGCCCGAGGTTCCAGCCTTCGCGACGACATCCACCGGGTCCTCGTCGAGATAGAACCGCACCGTGTCGGCATCGTGCACGACGATGTCGGGGATGACACCGCCGCCGACCGCCGCATCGTTGATGCGCCAGCCCTGCAGATGCGCCGGCAGATGGACGGCATGAAACACCCGTATGGAAAGCACCTCGCCCAGGCGACCCGATTGGATCAGGTCGCGGATCGCCAGATGCGAACCGGCATTGCGCAGATGATGATTGGTGGCGAAGACAACGCCTTTGCTGTCGGCGGCACGCACCATTTCAATCGCCTCGGCGACAGTCATCGCCAGCGGCTTTTCGCACAGCACATGCTTGCCCCGCGCAATCGCCGCCATCGCCTGCGGATGGTGTTTCTCATTGGTGGTCGAGATATAAACGGCGTCGATTTCAGGGTCATCGAGAATGACTTCCAGATCGGTCGTGCTTTCCGCAATGGAATGACGCGCCGCATAATCGGCGCCGCGCTGCGCATCGGAACTCAGCACGGATTTGACGCTGTTGCCCGCCTGGGCCCGGATCGCGCCGATGACATGTTCCGATGCGATGGTGCTGGCACCGACGAGACCCCACTGCATACCCGCTCATTCCTCTTATTTGGCACGTTCCAAACTTAGTTATTGGATCGTTCCAAATTCGTCAAGCGGCAAAATGTTGAAATTATCGCTTTAGCGATCCGAAGGCAGCCCTCGCCCCCAGCTTACCGGGTGGAATTCACACAGCGTCCCACTGCTCCGCCGCAACCGCATCCGCCACCAGCCGCCTGACCAGCGCCATCATTTCTTCCAGCAGGGTTGTCGGGGGCTCGCCCGCGCGGCTGACCATGTAGAGCGTTCGCTTCAGATCCGGCCGGATGACGCGCCGTGCCCGCAGCAGGTTTCTCTCCAACTGGCTCTTCAGCATCACCCGCGGCGCCAGCGTGCAGCCGATCCCGCCCTCGAGCGCGCAGATGGTGGCCGCGACCGACGCCAGTTGAAGCCGCGCATTCTGCTCCAGCCGGTTGAGAATATGGGGCGTGTCGGTCTGCGAGCGGGACAGTGTGCCCGATTTCAGCAGCACCAGCGGCAACCGCAACACCTCGTCAATGGCAATCGGCGCATCGCTCGTTCCAATGAGTGCCTCGGTGCCGATACAGTAGACCGGCTCCTCGACAAGGACTTCCCGGACGGTATTGCGGTCAGAGGGTGGATTGTAGGCGAGGATGAAATCCACGTCGCGGCGCAGCAGGCTGTCGAACATCACGCCCGACAGCCCCTCTGTCAGAAGCAGCCGGACCCGCGGATAATCGGAAAGCGTGGTCCGCATCAGGCCCGTGCCGATATGCTGAATGACCGAATAGGGCATTCCGATCGAGATCTCGCCGCCGATCTCCCGATGACCGTTCCTGATGTCGCCGGCGGCATCCTCCAGCGCGTCGAGGATAGCGCGGGCATGGGCGTAAAGCCGCAATCCGGCGGCTGTCGGCTCCATTCCGCGTGGCTTGCGGACGAACAGCGCGGTGCCGAGTTCGTCTTCCAGATTGCCGATATGGTGGCTGACCGCCGATTGCGCGACATTGCAATGATCGGCGGCGTGGGACAGATTGCGATAGGTGCATACGGCGGCGAAGTAGCGGAGCTGTCGCGAGTCCATTTCAGCGTCTGCGGTGCGTTCTGTTTTTTAGATCGATCATTTATACAAATTATATTTTTCAGATGCTAGCCATCCCCATACGATCGCTTCATCGACCATGACGGAGGAAGTCGGAAACCCCATGGACGAACAGTTCCAGCCCTTGAGCGACATCCGCGTCGTTGAAGCCAGCCACATGGTCATGGGGCCGTCCTGCGGCCTGTTTCTGGCCCTGCTGGGGGCCGAGGTCATCAAGGTCGAACCGCCTCAGGGCGACCAGACCCGCCATCTGACCGGCATGGGACGCGGC
>JANQMU010000070.1 GCA_028279875.1 Rhizobiaceae bacterium | reverse complement strand
ATCGGACCGAAAAGTGGGAACCGGTTTTCGGAACAATCCGATGCGTGAACAAAGAGATAGAGCGGCGCTGCGATTCCAGCTGAATGCATGCCGCTCTAGGTATCTCGAGAGCCAAGAATTGGTGTGGTTGATTCTGATCCTCAGTTTCTATCCCAGCCAACGGCTGGGTATCTCGAGAGCGATGGATTGCGACTCACGCCAAACATATGCGCGCAAAGTTTCTATCCCAGCCAACGGCTGGGTATCTCGAGAGCATTGTTGCTACGGTCACGACATCCGCACCGGCGTTTCTATCCCAGCCAACGGCTGGGTATCTCGAGAGCATACCGAGCGCATCCGGATCACGGCGACCTAGTTTCTATCCCAGCCAACGGCTGGGTATCTCGAGAGCCGAATGTAGCGAGCGACGTCGCACTTCGGAATATCGTTTCTATCCCAGCCAACGGCTGGGTATCTCGAGAGCCTACCCCTTAAGAAGAATTTGTCAAATGTTCCGAAAAAGCGCCGATTTCCAAGGCAAGTTATATTTGTGCCATTGCTACGTAGAACAAAAGAAGAACATAACCTCCCATTGCTATCTTATCATATTAATATATAGTATATATCAGCGATATCCAAGGCAAACAGGCGATTTTGATGCAATCGAGAGGCCGGCGTAGCGTCCTGATCGATGACGCGGAGGTATTTGACCGCCTGTGCCGACGCGACACCCTGCTGGAGGCCTGGACAAGGGTCTGGCGCAATCAGGGGGCCGCCGGCGGCGACCGCGTCACCGTCCATGACTTTGCCGCCGGCGCGCATCACAAGGTGGCGGTTCTGGCGCTCGACCTGCGCGAGGGCCGCTATCAGCCCCGGCCGATGCGCCGCGTCGACATTCCAAAGCGCAAGGGCGGGCGCCGCACCCTGACGATTCCAAGCGTTGTCGACCGCATCGCCCAGACGGCGGCGGCAGCGGTTCTGATGCCCGGTCTGGAGGAGGAATTCGAGGATGCGAGCTTCGGCTACCGGCCGGGCCGCTCGGTTCAGCAGGCTGTCGCCGGCATCCAAAGGCTGCAGCGCGCCGGCCTGACCCATGTGATCGATGCCGATATCGACGACTATTTCGATTCAGTGCCCCACGACGGGCTGATCGAAAGGCTGGCGCAAAGCCTGAGCCCCGGCCCGCTGACCGAACTGATCGCCTTGTGGCTTGCCCATGGCGCGCCACAGGGCCGCGGACTGGCACAGGGCTCGCCACTGTCACCGCTGCTGGCCAACCTCTATCTCGACCGGCTCGACGAGGCTTTCGCGCGACGCGGCGCGCGGATCATCCGTTTCGCCGACGACTTCGTCATCCTCACCAGCAGCAGGAAGCGCGCCGAGGAAGCCCTCGACGATGTCGAGAACCTGCTGCGCGCGAGGGGCCTGCGGCTGAACCGGGACAAGACGCAAATCACCGATTTTGATGCCGGGTTCCAGTTTCTGGGGCATCTGTTCGTGCGGTCCATGGCGCTGAAATCCGCTCCGGAAGACGCTGCTGACTTCGATCAGGTCAAGGCGCTTGCCGCACTTGCCGAGGACGACGCCGCGCATGCAAGGGCTGCCGAGGCAGAGGCAGAGACACAAGCAGACCAGGAGGCACGGGGATATGCGCCGGGCTTCCGGACGCTCTATGTCATGCAAAAGGGCAGACGTCTGGCGATCCGCAATCAGGCCTTCACGGTCGAGGAAAGGGCTGGCGTCGATACCGGGTCGACCGGCCCGCCGGCACGATGGCGGGAGCTGATCGCCGTGCCGCATCAGCGCGTCGACCGGATCGACCTGGGGCCCGGCATCGAAGCGACGCCCGAGGCGCTCGATCATGCGCTCGCGACGAGCACGGTGCTTTGTTATGTTGATGGCTTCGGCGCGACGCGGGGAACACTTGCACCGCCTCTCGGCCCGCGCGCCGGCCGCCATCTTGCACAGGCTGCGGTCATCGTCGATCCGGCAAGGCGGCTGGCGCTGGCGCGTATTATCGTGCTCGGGCGATTGCGCAATCAACGGGCATTGCTGCGCAAACTGTGCCGCGAGCGCGATGTCACGCCGGCGCCGGTAATCAAGGCAATCGCGACACTCACCGGCCTGATCGGACGAGGCGATACCAGCCGGATCGTCCACGCGCCATCGCTGACCAGCGTCATGGGATATGAAGGCGCCGCGACCGCTGCTTACTGGCGGGGATTGTCGTCACTGACTCATGTCGATTTCCGCTTTGCCCGACGCATACGCAGCGATGATCCGGGCCCCGGAAACATCGCCCTAAATTTTTTAAGCCACCTTCTCAATCGCGATACCATGATCGCAGTGCAGGCTGCGGGCCTGCATCCGGGTTTCGGCGCCCTGCACACGGCTTCAGACCAGCATGACGCCTGCGTCTATGATCTGATGGAAGAGTTCCGGGCCCATCTGGTCGAAGGGCTGTTCGTTTACGTCTGCAATCGCCGGATGCTGCGCCCGGAGATGTTTTCCAGGCAGCCTGACGGCGGCTGGCGTATGCGGCCGACCGGAATCAAGGCGTTGATCCGCGCCTACGAAACCCGAGCGTCCTCGTTGATAACCTCGGGAGAACGGAAAACCAGAATGCGATTCCGTAGAATGATGATCAAACAGGCGCGCGATCTGGCGGCGCACTACGAGTCCAATACACCTTACAGACCGTTCGAGATCGACTACTAAGGAGCGACATGGCCGAATCCGAACATACGATTGTCTTGTGCTACGACATCGTGCGACCTCGCACACGGCGACGGGTCGCCGGTTTCCTGGAGGAACGGCTGGTTCGCGTGCAGCAAAGCGTGTTCGAGGGACGGCTGACACCGACGCGCGCGCACAGGCTGTTCGACATTGTGGCGGACATGACCGATCCCGGCGACAGTCTGCGGCTCTATGTCATGACGCAAGAGGGCTTAATGAAAAGCCGGGCACACGGCGGTGCGCCGTTGCCTGAAGAAGGTGAATTTCTGCTGCTATGACCGGTCAGGCGATCGATACGCGACTGGTGCGGGACGCACGGCCCGCCACAATTCACGAGCTCGCCGACAGATGGCGCATGTTGGATATCACGGTCAGGTTGCCCGGGATGGCGGCGTTTTCCGCAGCCCACGACCTTGGTAACAAGTTGCGCGGAGCCCTCGGCTCGGTCCTGCTCGACAGCGCGTCCAAGGCGGTCGCGCATCGCCTTCCTTGCAATTGGGGCTACACCTCGACTGCGGAGGTTTTCTTTGGACGCAGGCCGATGGTGTGTATGGGCGACCATTCAAGTGAAATTGCCAAGCCATTTGTCTTTGCCTGGAAGGCCGATCGTTCCGGGGCCTTGGTCGTTCGCCTCCGGATCTTTGGTTTTGCATGCGAGAGGGCTGCCGCCGTTGCCGATGCCCTGATCGTCGCGGTCAAGGAGAGAGTGGCCTGGAAGGAGATGGCCAGGGAAATCGCCTCTCGCGCGCCTGACGCAATCGAACCAACGGTCGACATTCCGGGAGAGAGCATCGGCCTTACGCCAGTTTCCTCGATACCCAGACAAGCGGAGTTGTGCTTTCAGACACCGGTCGACGCGGATCGCGGCGACGTGCTGGCAAATCCCCGCATCCTGTTGCACCGTGCAGTAAGGCGCACCGCCCTGCTTGCGCCATGGCATGGCCTTTCAATTGAAGAATGCTACGAGGACATCGTAGCGATTGCTGAACTGGTGCCGATCGACGGCTGCGAACCGACCAGCGCTCGCGCACCGGATTTTGGGGGCCACCGCCATGTCAACGCACTGAGCCCTCCTTTGATCGTTCGCCTTTCGGATTTCGACAACTCGATATGGCAGGGCCTACGGATCGGCGAGGTCGCGCATATCGGCCGAGGCGCCAGCCTCGGCCTCGGCCGATATCGAATCAGCTATCGATAGCCATTCGAATTGGCCGCGCCAGTTCCGCAACGAACCACTGCCAACGGCATGCAACAATGGATCCGCTTTTCCGATTTTGCTTCCTTGAAGGATAAAATTGAAAGATCAGCGGTGATGGGCACTCGAAGAGGCGCGCCGGGTGACAATAGGATCCCACCCTACTCCTCTCGGAACGCCCGTTCGATCTGATCGGACAGGGGTTTGAGCAGGTACGATAGCGCCGTTCGCTCCTCGGTCCGGATGAATGCTTCCACCGGCATTCCAGGGATCAGGGGCAGGCCACCGAGTTGGCGGATCTCCTCTTCGGGAACATCGATCCGGGCCGTGTACCAGGCCTCGCCCGTGTTCGGGTTCTGCGTTCGATCGGCAGACACCGTCCTGACCGTTCCGAACAGCTCCGGGGTGGTGCGCTGGTTGAAGGCCGAGAACCGGAGGACGACCGGCTGATCGGAATGGACCTGGTCGATATCGGCCGGTTGCAGGCGCGCTTCGATCAGGAGGGATTCCCGACTGGGCACGATCAGCATGAGGACATCACCGGCACCGACCACCCCGCCGACGGTGTGAACGGTGAGCTCGTGCACGATGCCCGATTGCGGCGCCCGGATATCGCCGCGGCGCAGTTCATCCTCGGCGGCGACGCGGCGTTCGACCAGTTCAGCGAGTTGGCCGGTGACCTCGCGCAGTTCGGTCAGCACCTCGGTCAAGTGGTCGCGGTCCAGTTGCAGGGTCTGGAGCTCGATCTCCGCGATCCGGGTCTTGGCTCGGGCGATCTCGGCGGTCAGCTGGCCCCGGTCGCCTTCGATCTGGGCGTTCTGGCGATGCAGCGAGGCGATGCGCGGAAAGGGAATGAGATCCTTCTCATACAGGAACAGAACGCCGCTCAGCTCCTGCTCGATCCAGTCCAGCTCGTCCTTCTTGGCCCCGTGGCGCGCCGACAGGCCGAGGATTTCCTGCTGGATCTGGCTGACCTGTTCCTTGAGCTGCTGCTTCTGGCCGCGCAGCGTCGTCTTGCGGGCTTCGAACAGGGCCCGCTCGGCCAGCAGCAAACGTCTCACGGCCGGATCATCGAGCCGCACCCGGAACGCTTCGGGAATGGACAGGGTCCCGGCATTATCCCGCTCCGCGGACAGACGCATTTCGCGCGCCATCAGTTCGTCGATCTGCTTCTGGACGATCGCCAGATTGGCCTTGGTCAGCGTGTCGTCCAGGCGGACTACGAGGTCGCCCTGCTCGACCCTGTCGCCATCGCGAACGAGGATGTCGCCGACAATGCCGCCTTCGCGGTGCTGGACCTGCTTGACGTTGCCCTCGACGACGACGACGCCGCTCGCAACGACCGCGCCGGCAAGCCGCGCATTCGCCGCCCAGCCCAGGAAGCCTGCCGTCAGCAGAACCACGAGGCCGATGCTGATCAGCAGGTGCCGGCGAATGGAGCGCGACAACGATGGTTTGGCATCCGTCTCCATCAGGCACTCACTGCCGGCCGGATGGTGGTTTTCTGCAGCACCTCGTCGCGCGGCCCGAACGCGACCTGGCGGCCGTTGCCCAGCACCAGCACGGTGTCCACGGAGGCCAGCACGTTGCGCCGATGCGTGATGACGACGACGATCGCCCCGGTCTCCCGCGCCGCGGACAACGCCTTGGCAAGTGCCGCCTCGCCGTCGGAATCGAGATTGGCGTTCGGCTCGTCCAGCACGATCAGGAACGGATCGCCGTAGAGCGCCCGCGCCAGGCCGATCCGCTGCCTCTGCCCGGCGGACAGGGCAACGCCATTGGTCCCGACATTGGTGTTGTAGCCATCGGGAAGCGACAGGATCATCTCCGCGACCGCCGCCATCTGCGCTGCCTTGATGATCGTGTTTGGATCGGCGTCGGCGGCAAACCGCGAGATGTTCTCTGCCACCGTCCCGTCGAAGAGCGCCACGTCCTGCGGGAGATAGCCGACATGCGGCCCGAGCGCCTCCGGCGCCCATTGGTCAAGCTCCGCGCCGTCCAGCCGGATCGCGCCGCGCATCGGCGGCCAGATCCCGACAAGCGCGCGGGCGAGCGTCGACTTGCCCGATCCGCTCGGCCCGATGATCCCGAGCCCCTGGCCGGCCGACAGGCGGAAGGCGACATTCTGCACCAGCGGATCGGTGTTACCCGGCGCGGTGACGGCCAGGCCGCTGACTACCAGCATCTTTTCCGGCGCCGGCAACGGCAGCAGTTCCTTGTCGTCTGAGAGTTTTTCCAGCAGCGCCTCGAGCCGGCTCCGGGATTGCCGGGCGGTCAGAAAGCCGCGCCACTGGCCGATCGCCTGTTCGATCGGACTGAGCGCGCGCGATGTCAGGATCGAGGCCGCGATCATCACGCCCGGTGTGATGACCTGCTTGATCGCAAGCCAGGCGCCAGCGGCAAGGACGGCCGATTGCAGCGCCAGCCGGAACACCTTGGTCGCCGCGGAAAAGCCGCCGGTCGTATCGCTGACCCCGCGCTGCGCCGCGACATAGCGGTCATTGGCCTCCTGCCAGCGTGCGCCGTAATTGGCGGCCATGCCCATCGCCCGCAGCACGTCGGCATTGAGCCGGCCGGCCTCGGCCAGACGGCTGCGCCGGGCCTGAAGGCCGGAGACCTCGCCAAGCGGTGCCCGCATCGCCAGCTCGCTGGTAACGGCCAGCACGACCAGGATCGCCGCCCCCGCCGTCGCAAGCCAGCCCAGCACCGGATCGAACAGAAACAGGATCGCCAGATAGATCGGCAGCCAGGGCAGGTCGCAGATCGCAACCGGCCCGAGCCCGCTCATGAACTGCCGGATCTGATCGAGATCACGCAGGGGTTGTGACAGATTGTAGGATTTCGGCAGTTTCAGCGGAAGATCGAGCACGGCACCGAAGGTCGACGGGCCGAGACGGTCCTCCAGGCTCATACCAATCCGCGCCAGCAGGCGCGCGCGGACGACTTCCAGAATGCCCAGAAAGAGGTACAGCACGAAGACCAGCACCGACAGGGCGATCAGGGTCGGGACGCTGCGGCTTGCCAGAACACGGTCGTAGATCTGCAGCATGAAGAGCGGCCCGGTCAGCATCAGGACATTGCTGACCCCGCTCAAAAGCGCGACGCTTGAAAAGGCGACCCGCGTCGCAGCCAATGCCGCCGCGACCTGCGATCGCCGCGACGTCGTCGTTGCCCCAGCCACGAAACCGCTTCCGCCTCAGACGCTAGAAGTTGAAATCGTCCGCGTGCAGGCTGGAGAGCGCGACGGAATCCAGGATGATCATGTCGCCATTGCCGAGATCGATATAGGTGTCGCCGCCGATCTCGGTCGCGTTATCCAGCACATCCTGAAAATCGTCGAAGCCCGTCACGCCGGCCAGATCGATGACATCCTCGCTGCCCTCGCCGGCCTCGAAATCCATGATCGTGTCTTCGCCGTCCCCCGACCGGAAGACGATCGTATCGTCGCCGAGACCGGTCGTGATCAAATCATTGCCTTCGCCGCCATGGATAGCGTCATCCCCGGCGCCGCCATCGATCGTGTCATCGCCGGATCCGCCATTGATATCGTCGTTGCCCGCGCCGCCATCGACGACGTCGTTGTCGGCCCCGGCATTGATCGTATCGTCACCCTCGCCGGCATTGATCTCGTCTTCGCCCTGTCCGCCCTGAACGAGGTCGTCGCCGGTGCCTGTCGAGATCGTGTCATCGCCCTGGCCGGCATTGACGATATCGTTGCCCGCGCCGGACTCGATGGTATCGTCGCCGCCACCGCTGGCGATCGTATCGCTGCCGTCGCCGGCTTCGATCTGGTCATTCCCGTCGCCAGCCTCGATGACATTCGCGCCATTGCCCGCTCTGACGATGTTGTCTCCGTCCCCGGCATCGATTTCGTTGTCGCCACCGCCGCCGTCGATCTGATCGTCACCATTGCCGCCGCGCAGAATATCGTTACCGGCCCCGCCTTCGATGATATCGGCGCCGTCGCCGCCATCGATCGTGTCGGCACCCACGCCGCCTCTCAGCGTATCGGCACCCGCGCCCCCGTCGATCAGATCATCGTCGGCGCCACCATCGATCTCGTCGGCCCCCAGTCCGCCAAGGATCTCATCCTTGCCGCTGCCGCCGGAGATCACATCCTTGCCGCCGCCGCCATCGATGACATCGCTGCCCTTACCGCCGGAAATGACGTCATCGCCTGCGCCGCCGGTAATGGTATCGGCCCCGTCATCGCCGTCGATCGTATCGTTATCGGCCCCGCCGTCCAGGACATCGGCGCCGAGTCCGCCGACGATCCTGTCCTTGCCGCTGCCACCGGAGATCGCGTCCGTGCCGCTTCCTCCGTCGATGAAATCGTCGCCCGTTCCGCCGGCAATGGTGTCATTCCCGTCGCCACCGAGCAGGTCGTCGTCACCGTCACCGCCGTCGATATCGTCCGCAGCCGCCCCGCCATCGATGGTGTCGTTGCCGGCGCCGCCTTCAAGCGTGTCCCTGCCGACATCCCCGGTAATCAGATCGGCTCCGGCGCCACCATCGACCGTATCGTTGCCTTCGCCGCCGTCGATCTCATCAGCGCCTGCGCCGCCGGAAAGCGTATCGTTTCCAGCACCGCCGATTATCGTATCGTCGCCATCGCCGCCGCTCAGCAGGTCGCCGCCCTGTCCGCCGGCGATGGTGTCCTCACCGGCCCCGCCATCGATCACGTCGGCGCCCTTGCCGCCCTCGATCAGATCATTGTCGCCACCGCCGCGGATGTCGTCATCGCCGATCCCGCCAAGTATCCGATCGGCACCCGCCCCACCGTCGATGATGTCAGCTCCGGAACCACCATCGATGGAGTCGTCGCCTTCGCCGCCGTGGATTGTGTCGGCACCGCCGCCGCCACGCAGGGCATCGGCGCCTTCGCCGCCCTCAATCAGATCCTCGCCGCCGCCGCCATCAATGTCGTCGGCATCGAGGCCGCCGAAAATCCGGTCCTTCCCGGCACCGCCGGTCAGGACATCCACGCCGGCGCCACCCTTGATCTCGTCATCGCCCTTGCCGCCGGCAACGATATCGTCGCCGTCACCGCCGAGGATTGAATCATGGCCCTTTCCGCCGTCTATGACGTCATTGTCGGCGCCACCGTCAATCTGGTCGGCGCCGCGGCCGCCCAGGATCTGGTCCGCTCCCGCATCGCCCGTGATCGTATCGGCGCCATGGCCGCCATCGATGATATCGTCATCGCCGCCGCCGCTGATCGTGTCGCTGCCCTGGCCGCCGGATATCTCGTCGGCGCCGTCACCACCGTCGACGACATCCTTGCCCATACCGGCCATGACGGTGTCGTTGCCGGCACCGGCCAGAATGGTGTCGTAGCCGTTCGCACCGTCAACGACGTCATCACCGGCACCGGCATCAACCATATCGGCACTGCGACCAGCGGCGATGATGTCGTCACCATCACCGGCCGTAATCGTGTCTTCGCCGTGGCCGGCATCGATCGAGTCGTTGCCGGCGCCGCCGTCTATAGCGTCATCGCCGCCACCACCGAGGAGGGTGTCCTCGCCGTCACCGCCGGCGATCTGATCGTCGCCGCCGCCGCCATTGATCATGTCGTTTCCGGCACCGCCATCGAGGACATCGTCGTCCTTGCCACCGAGCACGGTGTCGTTGCCGGCGCCGGCCATGACGGTGTCCTGCCCGTGACCGGCGATGATCTCGTCATCGCCATCGCCGCCGGCGATCTGATCATTGCCGACGCCCGCATCGATCCGGTCGTTTCCACTCAGGCCATCGATGACGTCATCCAAGACCGTTCCCTGGATGGTGTCGTCATCGTCCGTCGCCGCATCCGCCAATCCCTGGTTGCCGGTGAAGGGGCCGGTGTTTTCGCCGCTGAGATAGTCGTCGAGGCGCTGTTGCAGCCCCTCGCCATTGGTCGTTCCAAACGGAAGGTGCTGGCTCTCCCGCTCGCTTGGAATGGGGCTTGAGCCATCCGACCCGCCATTCGGTTGCAAACCATCCGGGTTTGCGGCGCCTGCGGGTTGGTTTTCGCCCGCCGGCACGTTTGAACCGATGGGCCCGGCCAAGGCCTCGGACGCCGAAACAATCGGCGCGGTCTGGTCTTCTTGCATACTGATTACCTGGATTTACTAGACGGCGAACCGGAAGTCGTCGGCATGGAGATCGGCGGCCGCGACGTTGAAGAGCGTGATAGAACTGTTGTTGTCGAGGGCGACAACCGTGGTGATGCCAATCGGTTCCGGTGGTGGAGGCCCAACGTAGTCCGGTGGAAGGATTTGAGCCGCTGCGCCGAGAATGTCCTGCAAATCCTTGAATTGCGAGAACGCGGAGACATCAATGACATCGTCACTCCCGGCACCAGCGACGAAGTCAAATATCGAGTCAGACCCGCCTCCAATTGAGAACACAAACGTATCGTCCCCATTACCACCGTAGATCGTATCGTTGCCGCGACCGCCATCCAATTCATCGCTACCGTTGCCACCGCGTAAGACGTCGTTGTCCGCCCCGCCCACAATAACGTCAGCGCTGCCTCCCCCATCGATAGTATCTCTGCCCTTACCGCCGGTAATAGTGTCCTTGCCCGCGCCGCCAAGAATATTGTCCCGGCCGCTACCCCCGGCAATCACATCATTTCCACCGCCGCCGTCGATCGTATCGGAGCCATCTCCACCTACGATCCTATCCGCACCGGAATTGCCGAAAATCGTATCTGCCCCTGAGCCGCCATCGATTGTGTCGTCTGCGTTGCCGCCGGTAATGTTATCCGCGCCGCTCCCGCCAAAGATTTTGTCCTTGCCGTCGCCCCCGGCGATGACGTCCGATCCGGTGCCACCGTCAATAAAATCATAGCCTGCGCCGCCGTCGATCGTATCGTCATCTCGGCCGCCGTGAATTTCGTCAGCCCCAAGGCCGCCGGCGATGTTGTCTCGCCCGGACCCGCCCCATATCCTGTCGGCTCCCGTTTCACCGTCCAAGGCATCATCACCACTGCGACCATAGACAAGGTCATCGCCGTCGCCGGCGAACACGGTGTCATTACCCGCCTTTGCGTCGATGGTGTCGTTGCCGACAGTACCGTTCAGAGTGTCCGCATTTGCCGTGCCTTCAATAACGGTGTTGGTTGCCGGTGCGAAAATGAAATCATCTTCGTGAAGATCGGCGATCGCAACACTGTTAAGTCCAATCTTGTCGCCATCGCCCAGATCGATCCAGAGAGTGGACCCGGCTTCGCTGGCGACGCCTAAGAGAGTCGGCAGATTGGTAATCGAGCCGAAGGCTTGCAAGTCGATCTTGTCGTCGCTCAGTGCGCCTGCAGCGAAGTCGACAATCCAATCCGATCCGTCTCCAACACCCACAACGAAGAGATCGTCGCCCGCTCCAAGCGTGATGATGTCGTTTCCGAGTGATCCAAATACAATATCATCACCGGAGAACGCATTTACGGTGTCATCGCCGGCCTTGGCATTAATCATGTCATCGCCGGACGTTCCGTTAAGATTTTCCGGGCTATCCGTTCCATCGATCACATTTCGAGCCGTCTGGTCGACAGAGAACAGAAAGTCATCCTCGTGCAAACTCGCCATTGCGACACTATTGAGACCGATTTCGTCTCCGTTGCCCAAATTAATCCAGGTTGCACCGCCGACCTCGTAGGCCACATCGAGCACGTCCTGCAGACTGTTGATTGAGGCAAAGTCTCGTAGATCGATCCTGTCGTCGCTGCCGGCGCCGGCCTGGAAGTCAATGAGCCAGTCGGACCCGTAGCCCTGCTTCATGATAAATGTGTCATTGCCGCCACCCAGCTCGAACACATCGTTGCCGACGGTGCCGTACAGGACATCCGCCCCGCCGGCCGCGTAGACGGTATCATCGCCTGCAAGTGCATCGATGGTATCTGCTCCAGCGGTACCATTCAGAACGTCCGCGCCGGCTGTCCCGGTTATCAAGCTGGACTGAGTGGCCAAGGTCTCGATATCGGTTTTTGACAGCATCGTGCCGTCAGCGAACTCGAACACCTCGATGCCCGACCCGTCCTCGATGCCGAGTTGTCCGGATAGAAGAATTGAACCGGCGATACCGGTAAAGCTCAGAACCACATCGTCGGGAACGCTGTCGGAGCGCTGCGCAATCAGGGCGCTGGAAGCAAGACCGGTACCGAACACCAATCGGTCGGCGGATCCGCCACCGCCAGCCTCGGTAATCCGATCGTTTCCGTCACCCTGCTCGTAGAGATAGGTATCGGAACCCAAAGCCCCTGCGATGACATCGTCGCCTGCGCCGGCATCGATGTAATTGCCGTCGTCGTTGCCGGTCAGCGTATCCGCGCCGGTTCCACCCGCTATGCCCTCGATGCGCGCAAGGGTGTCCGCACCGATCTCGGTTCCACTTGCGGTCCCGGCTGCCAGATCGACGGTCACGCCGGCCGTTGTGGACGCATAGTCGATGAAATCCGAGCCTGCCTGCCCATCGTACGAATCGTTCCCGAGGCCACCGACAATGCGGTCCGCCCCCGCGCCCGCGAAGACCGCGTCGTCTCCGCCGCCGGCATCGATTGTATCATTGCCGGCCCCGCCATAGACGACGTCATCGCCAGCCAGTCCGTTGACCGTGTCACCGCCGGCAAGCGCGTTGATCACATCGTTCCCGATCGTGCCATCCAGCTGGTCGTCTCCGCCGGTTCCCGAAATGGCGCCGTTTCCGTCGACCAGCGATTCGATCACGCCGGCTTCGACAACAAGGCCGTCCGCGAAGACAAACTGTTCGATACCGGCATTCGCGCCACTGGAGAGCTGGCCTGCGATCAGAAGCGAACCCGAGTGTCCGTTGAAGCTCAGGACGAGATCGTCGGGATTGTTCGCCGATCGCACCGCCGAGAGAGCCGAGAAAAGAAGCCCGTCGCCAAAGATCAGCCTGTCGGTCCCCGCCGCACCCGCGGCCTCGACGACCTGATCGTTCCCTTCACCGGAGCCGAAAACATAGGTGTCCGCGCCGGCCAGGCCGTTCAGCACATCGTCGCCAGCACCGCCGGTCAATTTGTTGTCGCCGCTATCACCCGTCAGGCTGTCGTTGCCGGCCCCGCCGACGATGTTCTCGATGTTAAGCAGCGTCTCCGTATCGATCCCTGCGCCAGTCGCATTGCCAGTTGCGAGGTTGGCCGCAACGCCCGCCGTCTGTGCCGAGTAATCGACGGTGTCGACGCCCGCCTGGCCATCATACATATCGGTTCCGGCCCCGCCGGCTATCCGATCATCGCCGAAACCGGCAAAGACCTGGTCATTGCCAGCCAGAGCATCGATCGTATCGCTGCCAAACCCGGCCCGAATGACATCGTCGCCCGGAGTCCCCGTATGATCCTCGGGATCTGCCTCGATATCCGGGATGTCTATGTATTGGCCGAAATTATTGATGTAATTCACCTGTTCTGGCGCATTTGGATTACCGGGCTCAGGTATTGGATCAGTGGCCATCCCTTCATATTGCGTGTAGTTTCCATTTCCATTGAATAATCTAATACCGTAATCTCCTTCAACAAAATTTTCGATTATAACAAATCTTATTTCATTATCCGTTAATATTGGAGTCTCAATTTCAATAATAAGGTCACTCGAGTTGGCATCAGATTTCAAATCTAAAATGGATCGAAGTTCCACACTATCAAATAGCGTTGCATCAAATCTATAATAATCGAAACCGAAATCATACGACCAAATAACTCCGTTATGTGGTAATATTTGCGCTTCTCCGAGTTCAGAATATAGCGGTGCCTCTTCAACTCTTACCCAATCTCCGTCATGAGACGAGGTTTCACGGACAAATTTTGCGAAACCGTCGGTCAGGTAATACCGGTAGAAGCCTTCTTCACCTATGCCCCCGAGCAGCGGTATACCCGTTACATCAATCCGGTCCGCACTCAGTGAGTTAATCGCCGTGACTAAATTAGTACGAAAGACCAACCGATCTTCGGTTCGATCATCATGATCCGAATATTGTATTAAGTCCGTTCCTTCCCCTACAATGTAGATATCACGGCCTTTGCCGCCAACATATATGTCGTCACCCTTTCCACCCTCTAGAAAATCGTCGCCTTCTCCACCCCACAAAAAATCATTGTCATACCCACCAATTAAATAGTCATTTCCATCACCACCATCCAATAGGTCATCCCCGATTTGACCATCTATGCGGTCATCTCCAAGCCCACCATGTACTACATCGCTATGATTTGCTGCAGGAGCGCTCGATAAGACCAAATTATCATTCTCATAACTTCCTATCGTGTAACGCCTCCCAAGTATATCGAACACACCGAGATCGAAAGGCAGGTGGTCACCAACATCCAATTCGCGGAAATATCTAGTATCATAATAATCGTTAAAATACTTGTTTGTTTGAGTGACGAGATTCGACTGATCGGTATCGGTAGCTCTGTCAGGCCCAAATGCCAGCTGCCAAAGCGTCCCCCCGGGAAAGCTGCCCCACGTGCTTATGGCCGCGTCCCACCCAGCATCCAAAATGGATATTAGATCGTATGTGCCATCACCAATCGCCTTGAATTCTTTCGTGTCGTTGTCAATGTGCACTGTCCCCGAAACTTCATCACTTTCCAAAATCCAATCAAGGAAAAAACTGTCCACGCCAAGAAATGGCATCAGTATTGTTCCAGCCCAGGGAGAATAATTACCAAAAGGCGTTTCACTTCCAACAAATACCGTGCTGGCCGCGGCCCCAGCATCAATCACCGCGATCCCTTCAATACTTGGAATAGATCCATTATTATCTAATATATCCTTCGTCAGATTTAGGCCAATTAAATTAGATGCTCTCGTTACTTCGTCCGTGACGTTTGCATCAGAGCCACCATATCGCGCCTGATACTGCTCTCGCGTATATTCACGAATATACGTCGCTTGCGAGCCGATATCCTGATTTACATCGACAGCGCCCCGAAGCCAGTTTACAACAGACTGATCATGCCCATTCAGCGGAACATGCTGCGCTGTTGCTATATACTCCAGTATTTTAGCGTACATTGAAGCCGCTAAGCCAACTTGATAACTATTCAAACGATAATCAATGACCGCTTGATCATAAAGCGCCTGGAGTTCAACTATTTGCTCAGGCGTGAGTGAAGTTCCTCCACTTGTACCACGATCATAGTGAACGCTAGCCATATTTCAGCCCTCCAGGCTCTTCGGTGGACATTCAGAGACTTAATCAATTCGGTGATTCATAATATCGGGAAACGGTCTCGACAGCTCGCCGACATAACTTCCCATAATGCTCCCCCTTATGTGTTTATCTAATTCACGGACCTTACTTATGTCGACAGATTTACCTCTAAATTCATACGATATATTTACAGTTGGCAACAGTTTATATGTAACACTGCATATAATGTCACTGTCGAATCCGATCGAATATGGACAATCCACTATGAATGGTCGGCCTAGTGGCGCAGAATAAAAATTGTCGTTTGCTTTATATGTTGCCGGTATCAGAAATGATTCTATATCAGTGTTGAGCATATCAATATATTTCGCTGTTGCATAACATCCCGAGAATCCTTTCGGTGCGTAATCAGTAGACCCAAATTCGGAACAACTCCAATAAAAATGTTCTTCCACGCTCTTCTGAGTACCGTAGAAATCTGGAGGCGAAGAAAATAGACGCAGTTTATCAAGCTTGTCTGTGCGATCTAGTTTAACATCTCGCTTCAAATCATGATAGTGATATGCAAAGCTGAAGCTTTGTCCTGCAATCGGGTTATCCGGACACCCTTCCTGCTCAGATTTGTCGAGTGGCTCTGGGACATAGGCCTCGCGGTTGGTTGGCAAATCTACAATGTATAGCGGATAATCAGTTGGCAGCTTAAATACTGCACCATACAATGTAACATAGATATGATTATCAGCACTACTCTTACACAAACTTGAATCGTAGATCATACTTTTCGCATGCGAACTGCTTTGAAAGGCATGTAAGGCACAAATCACAGTTGCCACAAATATAAATTTGCAGTAAATGCCAAAAACATGCGACAATAATGCGGCTCTATTGGGGAGATAAAATAAGATCGATGAATGCGATGCAAATATCATAATTTGGTCACTCTTCCGGATTTACATTCCCATAAAGGCTTTTCGAAAATTGAGATGCCAATTTACCTCTGTATCCTTGAAGCGCTGTCACCTCGCCGAACCGCGCCGCCTTCTGCGGATTGACCGCCGACACACCGCCGAGCGGCGCAGCCGGCGTTTCGGCGGACAACGTGTCATCTGGATCGCACACGACAGGCCGGGCCACGTCCGCCGATGGGCTCAATCGCGAACCGGTCTTCGCCGGACCAACCGACAACAGTTCGAGGTTGTCGCCACTGAGGAAAGATTGCGCAGGATCGGCAGCGGCCTGAGGCGCCACGGCGCGACCCGCAGACGGCACGCCATTTCCACCAAACGCGGCTCCATCAACTTCCATTGCGGCCCCCAGCCGACCGAACCCTACCCGCAATCCGAATCCCTGCACCCTGAAGGCGAGTGCACCCGTCGATGCGACCTCCCATTATCAGGCACAGCAATTTCTGGTTGTCAATCTTCCTTCAATAATTTTATTCGAATTTTGCTTGTTGACATCCTGATTAATCTAGGGCCTTTGAAAATTAGCTAGATTTATACATTCCATATAGAACAATACTGCTGTATTAACGGAATTTACGCTCCCGTTGCATTTTGTGCGATACGGCTACACGCAACCTTCCGTGGTGAAATCCGGACCGCCGTCGGTGACCGCATCGGTAAACCCGGGACCACCGGCCAAAGCCTCGGACGCCGAAACAATCGGCGCGATCTGCTCTTCTTGCATACTGATTACCTGGATCTGCTAGGCGGCGAACCGGAAGTCGTCGGCGTGGAGGTCGGCGATCGCTATGCCGGTCAGGCCGATCTGATCGCCATTGCCGAAGTCGATGAACGTGTCGCCGCCGACCTCGCTTGCCGCAGCAAGAATGTCCTGCAGGTCGAGGAATTGCGAGAAGGCGGAAACATCGATGACAT
>JANQMU010000047.1 GCA_028279875.1 Rhizobiaceae bacterium | reverse complement strand
TCATGGGCACGCGCGGCGGGTTCAACTTCGACATGGAGGTCGATCTGCGCGACGGCGCCAACCACTCCGGCAACTGGGGCGGGCTCCTGGCCGATCCCGCCATCATCCTCGCCCACGCCATCGCCTCCATCACCGATGCCCGCGGGCAGATCAAGGTGCCCGAATGGCGGCCCACCAGCCTGACGCTGGATATCCGCAACGCATTGCGCGGACTGCCCGTCGGCGGCGGCGGACCGGCGATCAGCGACAATTGGGGCGAAGAGGATCTCGACCCGGCCGAGCGTGCCTTCGGCTGGAATTCCTTTGCCGTTCTGGCGATGAAAAGCGGCGTGCCCGAAGCCCCGGTCAACGCAATCGCCGGCCATGCCAGTGCCCGCTGCCAACTTCGCTACGTCGTCGGAACGAATGAAGACGACATCCTTCCGGCGCTCAGGCGCCATCTGGATGCCCGTGGCTTTTCCGATGTTGCACTGAAGCCGGCCGAAGGCGAACCCTTTCGGGCAACCCGCCTCGACCCCGATCACCCCTGGGTCACCTTTGTCACGGCATCGCTGAAAAAGACCGGCGGCATCGATCCGCATGTGCTGCCGAACCTCGCCGGCTCCCTGCCCAATGACAAATTCACCGAAATTCTGGAACTGCCCACGATCTGGGTGCCGCATTCCTATGGCGGCTGCTCGCAACACGCGCCAAACGAACATATCCTCAAGCCGGTGACCCGCGACGCGCTTCGCCTGATGGCCGGGCTGTTCTGGGACATCGGGGAACTGGATACGCCGGCCGCCGGAGATCGGGGACCACACGGGAAAGGAACTGAAGCATGAAACTGGAAGGCTCCTGCCACTGTGGCGATGTCAGGTTCAGTGTCGAATCCGACCATCCCTATCCCTTCAACCTGTGTTACTGCTCGATCTGCCGAAAAACGGCTGGCGGCGGTGGATACGCCATCAATCTGGGCGCGCGTTTCGAGACGCTGCAGATTGATGGCGCTGATCATATCAGGACCTACAGCGCCTTGATGACCGACGCCGAAACGGGCGAGGCTACCCGCAGCCCGGCGGAGCGCAGCTTTTGCGGAACCTGTGGAAGCGCACTCTGGCTATGGGACCCGAGATGGCCGGAACTGGTCCATCCCCTGGCTTCCGCCATCGATTCGGAACTGCCCAAACCGCCGGAGAAAACCCATCTGATGCTGGCAAGCAAAGCATCATGGGTGGAGCCGGAGTTCGGGCCGAAGGACAAGGGCTTCGATCATTACCCCGATGAAAGCATCGCCGCCTGGCATCAGCGGCTGAATCTCGAAGTCAAATGATCGCGCCGGGCCGAGACCGCTATTCGCCAAATGCAGGGTGTGCTTAACTACGGCAGTCGGTCGCATTGCCGTGGGAGGACGTCGTGACGCAAGCCGGTGAATTCAACATTGCCCCTGTCAACAACCTGTCCGCTGTCCGCGGCAGCAGGGATGTTCCGTTGCTGGAAGCGACCATACCCGAGGTCCTTTCGCATGCCGTCCGCACATTCGCGGATCATGAGGCGGCGGTATTTTGCGACCAGGCCATACGCTGGACTTACGCAGAGCTTGGCGAAGCCGTCGATGCGCTCGCGGGCGGTCTTCTCCAGCTTGGTTTCCGCAAAGGCGACCGGATTGGCGTGTGGTCCCCCAACCGGGTTGAATGGCTGCTGGCGCAGTTCGCGACTGCCCGGTTGGGCGTCATCCTCGTCAACATCAATCCCGCATACCGGACGTTCGAACTGGAATACGCGCTGAACAAGGTGGAGTGCCGGGGACTGATCACGGCGCGCAGCTTCAAGACATCCAACTACACCGACATGTTGCAGGAACTCGCCCCGGAACTAGCGACATGCCGCCCGGGCGCATTGCAGTCCGCAAAACTGCCGCATCTTGAAACCGTGATCTGCATGGGCGACGACATTCCGCCCGGAATGCTGGCGTTTGACGCGGTGATGAGGTCAGGACGAAACAGTCCAGCGGCCGAACTGGACACAGTCTCCGAAACACTCGATTGCAATGACCCGATCAATATCCAGTTCACCAGCGGCACGACCGGCCTTCCCAAGGGCGCGTGCCTGACCCACAGAAACATCGTCAACAATGCCCGTTTCACCACCACCGCCATGGAGTTCACCGAGGCCGACCGGCTTTGCATTCCCGTGCCGTTCTATCATTGCTTCGGCATGGTCATGGGAACGCTTGGCTGTGTGACGAAGGGCGCGACGATGGTTGTGCCCGGCGAAGGGTTTGAACCCGAAGCAACCCTGCGGACGGTCTCCGACGAGCGATGCACGGCGCTCTACGGCGTGCCGACCATGTTCGTCGCCGAACTCGGTCTGCCCGATTTCGGCGGTTACGATCTGAGCCATCTGCGGACCGGGATCATGGCGGGCGCGCCCTGCCCGATCGAGGTGATGAAGAACGTCCAGGCGTTGATGAACATGAAGGAGGTCACCATCGCCTACGGCATGACCGAAACCAGCCCGGTTTCTTTTCAGAGCAATGTGGATGACCCGCTGGAAAGGCGGGTTTCGTCGGTGGGCCGCGTTCATCCCCATGTCGACGTCAAGATCATCGATGAACAGGGCCGCACGGTGCCCGTCGGCGAACAGGGCGAGCTGCTGACGCGGGGATACTCGGTCATGCAGGGCTACTGGGCAGATGAGGAGCAGACGGCCAAGGCCATCGATGCCGATGGATGGATGCATACCGGCGATCTGGCGACCATCGATGCGGAGGGATATTGCAATATCACCGGCCGCGTGAAGGACATGATCTGTCGCGGCGGCGAGAATATCTACCCGCGTGAGATCGAGGAGTTCCTCTATACCCATCCCGGCGTTTCACAGGTTCAGGTCTTCGGTGTTCCCGACGACCGATACGGAGAAATCACCTGCGCCTGGATCATCCCGAAGGCCGATGCCGCTATCAGCGAGCAGGAGATCATCGACTTCTGCAAGGGCCGGATCGCCCACTTCAAGACACCGTCCCACATTCGGTTCAAGGAAGAACTGCCTATGACGGTCACCGGCAAGCCGCAAAAATTCATCATGCGCGACAGCATGATGGAAGAGCTGGGAATTGAGGCCAGGAAGACGGCCTAGAACGGCTTGGTCGACTGCTGATGACGACAATCCAACCCGTCAGCAATTGTCCTTGCAATACTGCGCGATCTCGCCATGGGTGGCGAACCACACGCCGTCATGGGACGTGATGTAGTCGAGCAGTTCATCAATAAGCTGCATGCGCGACCGGTGCCCGATGATCGGCGGGTGAAGCGTCAACAGAAACAAACCGCTCTCGGCATAGGCGCCGTCGAATTCCCGCTTGAAGACGTCGAGAACAGCCGAGGGCGGCGTATAGGGGCGCAGCCCTGCAAACCGGTCCATGTTGAAATAGACCGCATCGTCGCGGATCCACTCCACCGGCAGCTCGACCATGCCGGTCGGTTCGCCGTTTTCCAGAAGTTCATAGGGCTCGTCATCCGCCATCATGGAGGAATCGTAGAGCAGGCCCATTTCCCGGCTGATCGACAATGTATGAGGGCTGAAATCCCAGGACGGTGTTCGAATACCGACGGGGCGCACGCCGGTGATCTTCTCAAGCGCATCGGCCGAACGCATCTGCAGGTCGCGTTCGACATCGTGGCCAAGCCGGCTGTTGAGTTCGTGGATCCAGCCATGGATGCCGACCTCGTGGCCTTCCGCCACCACCCGGCGCTGCTCGTCGGGATAAAGCTGCGCGGTGACGGCGGGAACGAAGAAGGTCGAGGGAACCGCGTATTTTTCCAGCATTTTCAGGATCCGCGGCATGCCCGCCCGTGCGGCATATTCGCCCTGTGACAGGCGCCCCGGTGAATCGTCACCCCAGCGCAGCGTCAGGGTCTCATGATCCGAATCGAACGAAAATGCCACCGCCACCCTGGCGCCGGACTTCCAGGTCTCTGGCTTCATGGACCGGCCGGCCCGCACCCGGTTGACCATGCCGCGCCATTTCTCCTCCGGCCAGTCCCATGGCCGTGCCTTGTCACCCGCCAGGCGGATATCCGATGTGTCGTTCATGGGTTCAGCTCCGTCACGCCAATATCGGGCGATCCCGCGATCGCCGTTTCAAGATAGATCGATCTGGATGTTAGACCGTGCTCGGTGCAAAGGGAAACAATGGTATACCGAAGCCGGCAACACGATCACGGCTGTGACAGCGGCCAGCCGGCCCTCGCCGAGCGATTCAGGAACCAGGTCTCCAGCAATGCATTGATCTGCATCGGATGCTCGAGCGGCGGGCAATGTCCGCAGGCCTCGATGATCCTCAGTTCCGATCCTGGAACGGCCTCGTGCATTTCGACGGCGCGGTCCGCCGTCGTTACGGCATCATTGTCACCGACGACGATCAGCGTCGGACAGTCGATCAGGGCGAGATTCTTGCGGCCATCCGGCCGGTTGATGATGGCGTGCTGCTGGGCCCGATAGGCTTCGATCCCGAGATCAATGGCGCTTTGCCGCACCTCATGCCGTTGTGCTTCCGACAGCGCATCGACGTCGAGGCAACTGAACGCAAGACTACGCTCGTTCGACGCCGCCATGCCCTCGCGTTCCGCGGTCGCCAGATTGTCCAGCCGCCGCGCGGTATTGGCCGGATCCTCCGGACGCGCCGAGGTCGACATCAGGACAAGGCTGATCAGCCGGCCCCGCAGTCGCGGCAGCATCTGCAACGCCACATAGCCGCCCATCGACCAGGCGACGAAATGAAAGCGCGGCGGCATTTGCGCAAGCACGTGTTCGGCCATCTCCGGAACGCTCTCGCAGCCATGGTACCCGGTCGGCACCACGACCGAATATCGCTGCCGCAGATGGGCAATCTGATGGGTCCAGGACCGGTGATCCGACTGCAGGCCGGGAAGCAGCACGACGGTTTCAGGCATGGTGCAGCTCATCGGTCTTGCGCGGATGGTCTATGGCCTCGGCGTGGTGGCAGGCGACCTGCCGCCCGTCCGCCAGCGTGCGAAGGTCCGGCACCTCGCCGGCGCAACGCGTATCGGCGAACCGGCAGCGGGTCCGGAACGGGCAACCGGATGGCGGATCGAGCGGGCTCGGCAATTCGCCGGTGGCCGCCGATCGCCGGTGCCGGCCTTCAGGCGTCGGCCGCGGCACGGCGGACAGAAGAACACGGGTATAGGGGTGCGCCGGCCCCGCGAACAGCTTCGCGGTCTCGCCGATTTCCACAATGCGCCCCAGATACATCACCGCTACCCGGTCGGCGACATGGGCGACGACCGAAAGGTCATGCGAAATGAAAATCAGGGTCAGCCCCATCTCGGCCTGCAGCCGGACGATGAGATTGAGAATCTGGGCCTGGATCGACACATCGAGCGCCGAGACCGGTTCGTCGGCGACGATCAGCCCCGGATTGAGCGCGATGGCCCGGGCGATGCCGATGCGCTGGCATTGTCCGCCGGACAGTTCATGCGGGTAGCGGTCCAGATGGAACCCGCTCAGGCCGACCTGGGCCGCCAGTCGCTCGACCCGCCGTCCGATCTCGGCCGCCGTACCAGCCCGATAGTTGACAAGCGCCTCGGCGATGATCGCCCGTGCGCTCATACGCGGATTGAGCGACGCATAGGGGTCCTGGAAGATCATCTGGAAGCCGCGCCGGGCCGCCTTGAGGGCTTTGGCGTCCAGCTTTGCCGGATCAAGGCCGTCGATGGTCATGGTCCCGGAACTTGGTTGCTCGAGCTGCAGGATCAGCCGCGCCAGCGAGGATTTTCCGCAGCCGCTCTCCCCCACAAGCCCCAACGTCTCGCCACGGGCGACATCCAGCGAGACATCGTTCACCGCCCGCAGAAAGCGCGGCGCCGAGCCGAACCGGGCGCGGCCGAGCGCATAGGTCTTGCTGATCCCGTTCAGCGACAGATGCGGTTCCCTGCTCATGTCCATGTCCTGACAATGTCATTGTCGCGCACGGCCCCGTAGACCGCATCGCTGCGCACGCACCGCGCGCTGTGCGCCGGCCCGATCTGCCGCGCCGGCGGCAGGGGCGCGCTGCAGATCTCTTCGGCAAATGCGCAGCGTGGCGCGTAGACACATCCCGGCACCGTATGATCGAGCCTCGGCACCGAGCCCGGGATCTCCGTCAGGATACCGCGATGGTGGGTGTCGCTGTTCGGCAGCGATTGCAGCAGGCCGGCCGTATAACCATGCGAGGGACGCGCAAACAGCGCCTCGACGGTCCCCGCCTCGACAATGCGCCCGGCATACATCACCATCATCCGGTCGGCGACGGCGGCAACGACGCCAAGATCGTGGGTGATGAGGATCACGCTCATGCCAAGTTCGCGTCTGAGATCGGCAATGAGATCCAGCACCTGCGCCTGCACCGTCACATCAAGCGCCGTCGTCGGTTCGTCGGCGATCAAAAGCTCCGGATCGCAGGCCAGCGCCATGGCGATCATCACCCGCTGGCGCATGCCGCCCGAAAGCTCGTGCGGATAGGCGCCGAGCCGGTTTCGGGCATCGGGTATGCGCACCAGGTCAAGCATGTCCAGCGCACGCGCATCGGCTGCCCGGCGGCTTGTGCCCTTGTGCGCGCGAACCGCCTCCGCGATCTGCATGCCCACGGTGTGCACCGGATTGAGCGAGGTCATGGGATCCTGAAAGATCATGCCGATCCGGTTGCCGCGGATCTGGCGCATGTCCCGTTCGCCGGCATTCAGGAGCTCCCGATCGCCCAGCTTCACCGACCCCGCGGTGATGCGGGCGCCGTGCCGCGGCAGCAGTCCCATGATGGTCATCGCGGTGACGCTTTTGCCGCAGCCCGATTCTCCGACCAGGCTCAGGATCTCGCCCCGCGCGACATTGAAGCTTACGGCGTCAAGGGCATGCAGCACCCCGCCCCCGGTTTCGAATTGCAGGCTGAGACCGTCGACGGTCAAGACCATATCGGCGGCACGTGGCGGCACGGTCATCATAGCGCGCCCCTGCGCATCTTGCGTGGATCGAGCGAGTCGCTCAGCCGGTCGCCCAGTATGTTCACGACCAGCACCAGCGCCGACAGCAGCACGCCGGGATAGGCCATCAATTCGGGATGGATGCGGAAATAGGCCCGGGCGTCAGCCATCATGCCGCCCCAGCTCGGCGTCTGCGGCGACGTGCCGACACCCAGGAAGCTCAAAACAGCAGATGCGATGATCGCCGAGGCGCAGGCATAGGTCGCCTGCACCAGAACCGGCCCCATCGTGTTGGGCAGGATATGCCGCCACACCAGCGACAGCCGCGACGTTCCGATGGAAATGGCGGCATTGACATAGGGCTGCTCCCGCACGCCGAGCACCACGGAGCGCACCAGCCGCACCATGCGCGGGATCTCGGGAATGGTGATGGCGATGATCACCGTCATCAGGCCGGCATCCATCAGCGATGCGAATGCGATGGCCAGAAGAATGGCCGGAATGGCCATCATCGCATCGTTGAGCCGCATGACGACGGCGCCGCCGAGGCGCGTCATGCCGGCATAGACACCGATGGCAACTCCGAACAGGGTGGTCAGCGCCGCCACGGAAAACCCGACCAGCAGCGAGACCCGGGTGCCGTGGACGGCCCGGGCAAACACATCGCGCCCAAGGTGATCGCGTCCCCAGATGGCAGTATCCGACGGCGGGGTCAGCCGCTCGGCCGGCAGGATCGCGACCGGATCGCCGGCGATCAGCGGTGCAAAGAAGGCGACCAGCAGAAAGGCCAGCAACACAGCCGCGCAGACCGCCGTTGTCCTGTCGGCAAGCATCTGCCGGGAGAACATGAACCGGGAACGGCCGGCGGCGCCCGGCATAGCCCTTTCTTCGGTCACGGCCATCGCTCAGCCCTTCACACGCGGGTCGAACAGCACATAGCTGAGATCGACGAGCAGATTGATCAGAATGAGCAGGCCGGAAAAGAACAGGATAACCCCCTGCACCACCGGGTAATCGCGTCGCGTGATGGCATCGACGGTCAGCCGGCCGATGCCGGGAATGTTGAACACCGACTCGGTGACCACGACTCCGCCGACAAGCGTCGCGAAACCGATGCCGATCACCGTGATGACCGGCACGCCAGCGCTCTTGAGCGCGTGCACGACCAGAATGCGGAACATGCCGAGCCCCTTTGCCCGGGCCGTGCGGATGAAATTCTCGTTCAGCGCTTCCAGCATGGCCGCGCGGGTCACCCGGGCAATCAGCGCGGCGAACACCAGGGCCAGCGCGATGGACGGCAGGGTGACCGAGTGAAGGGTTGTGAGGACACCGTCCTCCAGCGGCTTGTAGCCCTGCACCGGGAACCAGCGCAGCTTGACCGCGAAGAAATAGACCAGCAGATAGCCGGTGACGAAAACCGGCACCGAAAAACCGAACACGGCAAAGGCCATGATCGCCCGGTCGACGAGGCCGTTGGCCCGCCAGGCGGAGACGACGCCCAGCGGCACAGCAAGCGCCACCGTGAAGACCAGGGTAACGATGGCCAGCACCAGCGTCGGTTCGATCCGCTGACCGATCAGCCGCGTGACCGGCTGATTGGAATAGATGCTGTCGCCCAGATCCAGTTGCACCGCATTGGCGGCCCAGATGCCGAACTGCACGATGACCGGCTGATCGAGATGCAGCCGTTCGCGGATCTTCTCCACCTGCTGCGGATTGGCGTTGTCGCCCGCCAGCAGCACCGCCGGATCGCCGGGCATCAGATGGATCAGGGAGAAGATGAAGACCGCCACGAGGACGAAGATCGGTATGGACGCCAACAGGCGGCCGAGCACATAACGCAACATTGCAGATTCCTTGAACGCCGGCCGCCCGGTCGGTCCCGGGCGGCCGGCACAATCATCTTATCGGGTGCGCTGCACGTTCCAGAAGAAAGGCACCGGGCTCTCGATGAAGCCTTCGAGATTGTCGGCAAGGCCCTGGGACGGGAAGCTCTGCCCGAGCGGAACATAGCTTACCAGGTCGTGGGTCAGAACCTGCATGCGCTCGGCGAGCTGCTTTTTGACCGCCGGATCGGCCTCGTCGGCAAAGCGTTTGCGCAGATCCTGCAGTTCCTGCGAACAGGCCCAGCCGAACCAGCCCTCATCGCAGGCGCCGGCCACATAGACATTGGTCATCGGGTTGGACTGATCGACGAAACCCCAGCCGGTGAAGAACAGGTTCCAGCCGCCATCGGCAACCGGTTCCCGGCTGGCGCGGCGGGTCGCGACCGTCGCCCAGTCGGTGATCTGCTCTTCCACGACAAAGCCCGCCTCTTCGAGCATCGGCTTGAGAACCGAATAATAGGCATCATGGGCCGGGATGTCGGTGACATGCATCAGCAGCACCGGTGTGCCGTCATAGCCGCCCTCCTCCAGCAGCGCTTTGGCCTTGGCGAGATCGCGTGTCAGCACCGCTTCGGTATTGGCGTCGCTGGCAAAGGGTGTATCGCAGAAAAAGACGGCGGCGCATTCCAGGTAGCGCTCCGTGGCATTGCCATAGGCCGCCTGCAGGAAGGGTTTCTGCTCCAGCGCCCATTGCAGCGCCTGCCGGATTTTCGGATTGTCGAATGGCGGATTGAGGTGATTGACCACCAGTTGCATGGAATTGCCGGACTGGCGCGCGGCAATCGGCCTGGCGCTGTCGACACCATCGAAGAAAGCCAGCATATCGGCCGGCACTTCCTCGATCCAGTCGATCTCACCGCCGATCAGGGCGTCGATGGCGGTTGCCGTATCGGGAATGTAAACCAACTCCACGCGGTCGAAATGAGCGACCTTGCCGCCGGCGGCCATGGAAGCCGGCTCCGGACGCGGAACGTAATCGACGAATTTTTCGAAGACGGCGATACTGCCCGGCACCCATTCTTCGGGCACCAGGCGATAGGGACCGGAGCCGATCGGCGTCGTCACCGGATCCGACGGATCGTTTGCCGCCATCGAAGCCGGCATGATGACCGGGACATTGGAGGAGATCTTGCCGATGGCCGGGATCACCTGCCCCCACGGCTCCTTCATCTGCAGCACGACGGTCTTGTCATCCGCCGCGGAAATCGAGTCCAGTTTGGAAAACAGTGTCTTGCCCAGCCCGTCCGCAGCGCCCCAGCGCTTCAGCGACGCAACCGCATCGGCGGCGGTCACCGGACTGCCATCATGGAACTTGAGACCGTCGCGCAGGGTGATCGTATAGGTCAGCCCGTCATCGGACAGGGTGTAACCCTCGGCCATCTGCGGCTGGGCCTCGTAATTGGAGTCCATCGCAAAAAGCGTGTCATACATCAGATAGGCTGCATTGCGGATGGTAAAATTGGTGGTGGCGATCGGATCCATCGTGTTGATGTCGCCATTCATGCGCAGCCGCAGCGTTTCCTGCGATGCGGCGCTCAAGGTTCCGGCGGCAAGCAGGGCGCTCGCCAGTGCCATGGCGGCCAGCGACTTCAGCGGTCTCTTCATGTGTTCCTCCCGGTCGCGTTTTGCGACACAAAACGTTACGTTTCATTAATCGAATTATGTTCCAATTGCGCCAGTTATATGGCTATCTGCAACACGAAACGATTTGTGAATAGCGGCTTTTTTTGATAATCACAAGTACCAAAGCATCGCTTGGAACCGGATTTCAGCCAGAATTCACCGAAATGACGCGTATCCGGTGGTCTTTGCGTAACGTTTTGCGTAATCTGCCGGCGCCTGTGGACCAAGGGGAAAAATTTTGGCGACGATCAAAGACGTGGCGCGTATAGCCAATGTCTCCATCACCACCGTCTCGGCCACGCTGAACGGCACCGCACCGGTCAGCAAGGCGCTGCAGGAAAGGGTCTGGGCGGCGGTCAAGGAAGCCGGCTATCACCCCGACCCGATTGCGCGCAACCTGCGCATGGGGGTCTCCAAGACCATCGGCCTGATCGTGCCCGACATTGCCACACCCTGGGCCGCGCATCTGGCCAAGGCCATGCAGCGTGCCCTGTCCGATATCGGCTACAACATGCTGTTTGCCAGCAATGATGACGATCCGGACCGTGAGTTTCGGGAGATCGAACTCTTCAGCGCCCATCGCGTCGCCGGATTGGTGATCGCCCCGACCACCCATGGAGAAAACTATGCCGAGCGACTGGACGCAGCCGTCCACACACCGGCTGTCCTCGTCGACCGGGTGATCCCCGGCGCCCGCTTCGATTCCGTCACCGACGACAATCGGCTGGGCGCGCAACTCATCACCCGCTACCTCCTGAAGCTCGGCCATCGCGACATTGCCTTCCTGGTCGGACGGCCGGGCATCTCGTCATCCGACGAGCGCTTCGACGGATTTGCCGAGACCATGCGCGGCTCGGCCATGCCGGTCCGCGACGACCTCATCCGCCGCCCGGTGCATCAGCGCGACCAGGCCTTCGCCGCGGTCCAGCAACTGATGACCCAGCCCCATCCGCCCACGGCGATCGTCTGCATCAACATTGCCCAGTTGCTTGGCACCATGGCCGGCTTGCACAATATGGGCCTTGGCGTGCCGGAGGACGTTTCGGTGATCAGTTTCGACGGGTTTCACCCGGCCGAGGGCTGGTCTCCGTCCATCACGGCGCTGTCCCAAGACGTCACGTCGATCAGCACCAGGGCGGCCGAACTTCTGCTGCAACGCATCTCCGGGGCGCCGGAACATCCGCCACA
Organism: Rhizobiaceae bacterium; assembly: GCA_028279875.1. Taxonomy (GTDB): domain Bacteria; phylum Pseudomonadota; class Alphaproteobacteria; order Rhizobiales; family Rhizobiaceae; genus Hoeflea_A. The sequence continues at coordinate 63,983 of JANQMU010000047.1, read as the reverse complement.
GATCATCCGGGTTCCTCCAAGTCTGCAGGTCAGGGACTCCTGCCGCGCCCTTTGAACCAGGCGCCGCGGCAGCATCCGGCCGCAAACCTATCCATCTAATCGCCCCACCTATCCAACACTGCGGTTGTCTCCTCCGGGCGAACGCACAATGCTGTCACCAAGAACCGGAAAAGAGGTTTGCGGCGGGCTGGCGCCGTAAGTGGTGCGGGAAAACCCCGAACCATGCGCCCGCTCCCATGAGGGAACAGCAGTGAGCAGTCATCGTCCGATATCATCTCCTTTGCACAGGATCGGCAGGACCGGCCGCGCCTGGCTCCTGGCGACGCCCGGCATTGCGTTCTTCGTGATCTTCTTTGCGGTTCCCCTGACCGGCCTGTTCCTGATTTCACTCGACAAGCCGTCGCCCGGCGTCGTCGACGTCCAGTGGATGTTCCGCCTCGACAACTTCATCCGGTTCTTCACCCGGTCCCTTTACTACGAGGCGGCGATCCGCTCCGCCGGGCTGGCGGCTCTTGTCTCCGGGATCACCCTGCTGCTCGGCTATCCGCTGGCCTATGTCATCGCCAAGACCCTCAATCCCGGCCGCAACACCCTGCTGATGATCCTCGTCCTGTGCGCCATGCAACTCGACATGGTGATCCGCCTGTTCGGGCTGATGGTGCTGATGGGCGACAACGGCCTGATCAACGAAGCCCTGCGGTCCGTCGGCCTCATCGGTGAAACCCCGCTGCCGCTGATGTACAATTTCTTCGGCGTCGTGGTCGGGCTGGTGCAGTTCTCACTGCCCTTCATGGTCCTGTCGCTGGTCGGTGTGATCCAGGGCATCAACCCGTCGCTCGAGGAAGCCGCGCGCAGCCTCGGCGCCCGCCGCTGGCAGACCTTCTGGAAGATCACCATACCGATGAGCATGCCCGGCATTCTGGCCGGTATGCTGCTGGTCTTCGCAATCTCCTTTTCGTCCTATGTCGTGCCGACATTGATGGGTGGCTGGAAGGTGGTGGTGCTGCCGATCCACATCTACCAGCAGATCGCTGAGCTCGGGAAATGGCAATTCGGCGCCACCGTCGCGGTCGTGATGTTCGCGATCAGCCTCCTGTCGATGCTGGTCTATCAGCGGGCCGCGGCCAGGGCATCGGGAGGACGCGCCTGATGGCAGGTCACGCGAAACCGGTTCGCCGGAAACGGCGGGAGGCGACGGTACCGCTGGTCATCCGTGCGCTGGCGGGGCTCACGCTGCTGATCCTGCTGGCACCGATGGCCATCGTCATTCTGGCCGGATTGAATGCCGGCGATCATCTGAGCTTCCCGCCCGAGGGCCTGTCGTTCCGCTGGATCATCGCCTTCTTCAACTCCGACATTTTCCTGCCCGCCTATGGTTTCAGCCTGGTCGTCGCCTTGGTCACCATGGTGTTCTCGACCGTTCTCGGCACGACGATCAGCATCTTCCTGGTCCGCAGCCGGTTCGCCGGCCGCGAATTCATGCGCGCCTTCTTCATGTCGCCGCTGATGCTGCCGGGCATCGTTCTCGGCCTGGCGCTGTACCTGTTCTACATCTCGTCGGGCATCGGCCTGATCCGCACCATTCCCGGCCTCATCATCGGGCATATTCTCGTCACCTGCCCCTATGTGATCGGCACGGTCAGCGCCGCGCTGGTCGGGTTCGACACATCCCTCGAGGAGGCTGCGCGCAGCCTCGGTGCCGGGCGCCTGCACACATTTCGCAAGATCACACTCCCGGTGATCGCGCCCGGCATCGTGGCCGGCTCGGTATTTTCCTTCATCGTATCCTTCGGCCAGTTCGATGTGTCGCTGTTCCTGACCCCTCCCAACTCGACCCCGCTGCCGATGGCTCTGTATGTGTCGCTGCGCTACACGTTCGAGCCGACGGCCGCCGCGGCCGGTATCTTCGCCATATTCCTTGTCGTCGTTTCAATGCTGATCACCGCCAGGCTCGCCAATCTCAAGCGCCTGGCGAACGTCAATTTTTCATGAAGCCAACCGGACACGATCCAAAAGGAGATACGAAATGTCGAATGCCCAATCCGATCGCTCATCCCAAACCGGGCTGAGCCGGCGTGGCCTGCTCAAGGGAGCCGCCGGCGCGGCGGCGCTTGCCGGCACCGCGAATCTCTTCAACATCAATCACAGCTGGGCCAAGGACGTCATGTGGGACGGCCAACCCTTCGACGCCGGCGGCGCAACCATCCGCATCAACGAATGGGGCGGCTTCTGGCAGGAATTCATGCGCGCCAATGTGCTCGACGAATTCGAAAAGACCTATAATTGCAAGGTTGCCTACGATTCCTCTTTCCCCTGGTTTCCCAAATATGTCGCCAGTGGACCGAAGGATCCGGCCTTCAATGTCGGCAACTGGAACCTCAACGAGATCATCAAGCTCAGCCGCATTGGCGACTTCTTCCTGGACACCAAGGAGATGAAGGAGAACATCCCCAATACGGCCGACTGCTGGGATTTCGCCTTCGGCAGCGGGCTCGGCGTCACTTGGGGTTTCGGTCAATACGCCTATGCCTATCGCACCGATCTGCTCGACCCGGCCCCGGTCGGCTTCAAGTCCTTCTGGGAGGAGCGCCTGGCCGGCAAGCGGGCGACCTACATCACGTCCAACGGGCTGCAGCAGGTGTTCTTCATGACATCCAGCGCCGAGTTCGGCAGTGGCCAGACCGACATGGAGGCCGGCTTCGACGCCATGCGCCGCGCCATGCCGATGAAGATCAGCGACTTCACCGGAAATATGCAGACTTTGGTGGAACGCGGCGAAGTCGAAATGGGCGTCCAGTGGGAAGGCGAAATCTTCCTGCAGATGGACAAGGGCATCAAGGTCGCGCCGCTGACCTGGGACCGCAAGCCCATCTTGACCCAGACCCACACGGTCTCCCGCTATTCGGAGCCGATGCAGAAGAAACTGTCCCTTGCCCTGGTCAACGCCAAGCTCGATCCGGCATTCCAGAACAAGGCGGCCGAGACCTTCTATCTGCGCCCGTCGAACAAGAACGTCGTGCTGCCGGAGCGGCTGACGAACAAGGGCGTCACCAACACGGCCTCGGCGCTCGACGGCCTGTGGATCCCCGACTGGAACTGGTATCTCGACAATGAGGACGAGATCACCGAGACCGTCAATGAGATCTTTGCCGGATAGCGCCGAAACGACGATCGTCAGGACAATCACCTAATGGCAAATGTGACGCTTTCCGAACTCAGCAAATATTACGGTAAAAGCCTGGCGGTCGATAATGTTTCGGTGGAGATAAAGGAGGGGGAATTCTTCTCCCTCCTGGGTCCGTCGGGCTGCGGCAAATCCACGACGCTCAGAATGATCGCCGGGTTCGAGGAAACCGAGATCGGTTCGATCGAGATCGACGGGGCGGACGTGTCCGGCCTGCTGCCGGAGCAGCGCGGCATCGGCTTCGTGTTTCAGAACTACGCGATTTTTCCGCATATGAATGTCTATGACAACATCGCCTTTGGCCTGCGCCTGCGCAAGCTTCCGGCCGGCGAGATCGACAGCCGGGTCCGTGCCGCGCTCGAACAGGTCGGCATGACCGGCTTCGAAAACCGCTTTCAACAGGAAATGTCCGGCGGCCAGCAGCAGCGGGTTGCGCTGGCGCGCGTGCTGGTCACCGAGCCGCGCATCCTGCTGCTCGACGAACCCCTGTCGGCGCTGGACAAGAACCTGCGCGAGGAAATGAAATTCTGGATCAAGGACCTGCAAAGCTCCTTGCGGATCACCACTATCTATGTGACCCATGATCAGGGCGAGGCGCTGACCATGTCGGACCGCATCGCCGTGATGAACGAGGGGCGCATCGCCCAGATCGGAACACCCGAAGAGATCTATGAGCATCCGACGGACCGGTTCGTCACGGAGTTTATCGGCGAATCCAACATCCTGCGCGGCACCGTCGTTTCGGCCGGGACGGCCGATTGCCAGCTGGATATCGAGGGCCACAAACTCGTTGCGCCGCTGCGCAAGGGACATGAAGCCGGATCCGAGATCGTTCTGGCGCTGCGCCCCGAACGCGTGCTGGTCGATACGGAGCATGGCGGGCCCGGCTGGAACAGCCTCCGATTGCCCATCAGGAGCGTGACCTATCAGGGCCCCTTCATCCGCTATCTGTTCGAACTCGGCACGCAGGACCTGGTCGCGGAAGTCGCCAATCGCCAGGACATGAAAAAGCCCGAAGCGGGCTCGATGGCCCATGTCTCCTGGCAGGCCGACAGCGGATGGATCATCACCGAATAGAGGGCCACGCCGAGGAGAGCGATATTCAATGCTGACTTCGCTGCGGGCACGCCTGGCGCTGGCGCGCAATGCGTTTTACGACTATCGCCGTTACGCCAGATCGAGCTTCGCCATCACATCCTCGGGCCGCGAAAACCGCCGCGCCATCATCCGCATCCTGACCCACTATATCGAGGGCGGGATGAGCTTCCCGGATGTGCGCCTCGGCTACGGCCAGGAAAAGGCCCGTTCCATCATCGCCAAGCTACGCGCCTATATCGCCGATTTCGAACCGGACGAGACGGTGCAATGGGCAATCGCGACGTTGCGGGACTATCTCGACTATCACCGCGCCAAGGGAGCGCCGCTGCCCGACCTCGAAGAGGCGGTGGAACAACTCGGATGTCAGTTCGAATTGGCCGAAGCGGCCGACGGCGGCGGTTCCGAACTGGTCACGGCCGACGCGATCCGGGCGGCCGCCGATGTCGATTTCACGGCCTTTTTGAACAACCGCCACAGCGTGCGCCAATACCGGCCCGGCCCGGTCGACGATGCCGTCATTCGAAAGGCCGTCGCCAACGCCCAGCAATCGCCGAATGTCTGCAACCGGCAGACTTGTCGCGTCTACGCCCTGAACCGGCGCGAGGATGTGCAGAGGGTCCTCGCCTATCAGGCCGGAAATGCCGGCTTTCGCCAGGAGATCGAAACGGTCTTCGTCATCACTTCGAATATGGAACACCTCAACCTGATCGGCGAGCGCTATCAGGGCTGGATCGACGGCGGCATCTTCGCCATGACGCTTGCCCTTTCGCTTCACGCCGAGGGCCTGGGCGCCTGCTTCCTGAACTGGAGCGTCGAGATGGAACAGGATCGCGCCTTGCGCCGATGCCTCGCCATCCCCGACAACGAACTGGTCATCACCATGATGTCTGCCGGTCATCTCAAGGACGAATTCAGGGTGCCTGTCTCACAACGCAAACCGCTTGAGGACGTGCTGATCCTCAATCCGCCGCTGACATGATGGGGACGCTGGCTGGTCCGCCTATGATTGACTCCGCCACTGGTGGCAATTTGAATAGTGTGCCCAGGGGAGCTTGTTTGTTGCCCGCTGGGCACCGCCTCCCTTAACCATGTCGATAGTGACACCATGACGGAAAGCCAGCAGCGCACGCAGATCATCAGCCGCCCGCCCCTGTTGCGGCGGTTTCTTGCGCAGCGGCACAGGAAGCTGACGCTGGTCGAAGCGCCGGCCGGCTATGGCAAAACCACCCTGATGAAGGCCTGGATGAAACAGCTCGAGGCCGATGGGATCGCCACCGCCTGGGTCTCCTTCAGCACCGAGGACGGTGAGCCCGACAATCTGTTCGAGGGGCTGCTGGCGCATCTTTCGCCGGAGGACCGCAGCGGCCCCGTCAGCAAGGGCCCACCGATGGCGACAAAGGCTGCCGGTCTGGACACAGAGGCTGCCCGCTCGATTTTCCGGGTCCTCAATGACACCGGTCAGAGAAGTTGTATCTTTATCGACGACTTTCACGAAGCCAGCCCGCTCGATACCGACTTCGTCCATCGGCTGACCCAGCAGGGCGGAGAACGGTTTCACGTCGTATTGGGCACCCGCGAGGCGCCGCGTTTCCCGTTGGCGAAGCTGCGGATCGACAACCAGGTCTGCGATTTCGGCCTCGAAGACCTGAAGTTCGACCGCACCGAGACCGGGCAATTGCTGTCCGGCGTCGTCTCCGAGGATCTGATCGAGACCTATTTCGTATATTCCGAAGGCTGGGTGGCCGCCCTGCAACTCCTGCGCCAATCGGCCTGGGGCAGCGAGCCGATCGATCTGCGCAAGGGCAGCGCCTTCGGGCAGCATTCGGACATCGCCAACTATCTCAACGAGCAGTTCTTTCTGCAGCTTTCGGACGACCAGAGATCGTTTCTGCTCGACACCGCGCATCTGCGATCCGTCAATGGCGATCTGGCGGACCATATTCGCGAACGATCCGACAGCTGGCGGATTCTGTCCGAACTGTCGGACTCCCATTCGCTGGTTTTCGAGCATCCCGGAGAGGAAGGCCTTTGGTACCGTTATCACCAGCTTTTGCGGGATTTTCTGATCAAGAAGCAAAAGCTGTTCGGCGAGGCGGCGCTGTCCAGACTGCATATCCGGGCGGCGGAATGGCTTTATCAGAACAACCGCCTCAGCTCGGCGATCCGGCATGCCAACCGGGCCGGCGCGCCCGAGGCCGGCGCACGGATGATCCTCGACGCCGGCGGCCTGCAGATCGGCATCCGGGAGGGGTCCCTGCGGCTCGCCGCCTGCATGGAGCAGATCCCGCTCGGCCTCGTCAACAATTCGCCGCGCCTCAGCATTGCCCGCGCCTATCTGCTGCTCAAGGGCGCCCGGGTCCAGGAAGCGATCCTGCATATTTCGGAGGTGCGCCGGAACGCCGACCCGATGGACGAGGCGCTGACCCGGGAACTGGTGATGGTCGAAGCGCATCTGCGGCTCTATGAGGACCGCTATCTGTCGAAGGCCCAGCTATCCGCCCTCGAACACACGGCGAAAACGACGCCGGTCAAATATCAGCTGATGCGCGGGGTGCTGTTCAACTTCCTCTGCGTCTTCTATCTGCAGTCCGGCCAGCTCAAGAAAGCCTGGATCGCTGGTGAATCCGCCATGGCGCTCTACCAGGACATCGACGCCGTTCACCTGCAGTTTTTCATGTATCTGCATCTGAGCGTCATCGACCTGGACCTCGGCCGTTATTCGAATGCCCTTGAGGCGCGGCAGACCGCCTGCGACGTGACCCGCGAACATTTCAGTTTCGATCCGGCCCTGCTGGCGCTGGCCGACATCTTCTACGGCGAAATTGCGCTTGAGAAAAACGAGGTCGACGGCCTTGAAAAGAGGATGAGCGTTGCGCTTGAACAGGTCAACCGAAGCGAAGCCTGGAGCGAGGCCTTCCTCGCCGGCTATCAGACCTGCCTGGCCCTGTGTTTCAGGCGTGGCGATTACCGCACCGCCATCGACTATGTCGCCCGCGCCGAGGCGATGATCGCATGGCGTGACATGTGGCGTTTTTCGCGGCAAATCAAGATGTTGCAGCTGGAGCTTGCGGTGCGATCCGAACAGGAATCCGAGGCCCGGCGCCTGGCGTCGGCCGTCCGCACGATGCTGGCGGAGAAGGACCACGACAAGACCCTGCGGTGGCGCGGCAATATTGTCGCACGGCTCGCCCTCGCGCGGTTCGAGGCCCGCTACGGCACGGCGGACGAGGCGTTTGCGATCATCGGCGCCGTGGAAAAGGACTGCGAAGCCAGCGCTCTGGTGCGCTACAGGCTGCGCGCCAGGATCCTCGAGGTGATGGTCGCAGTGCAGTCGGACGACAGGGACAGGGCCGCCTCGGCCCTCAAATCGGCACTTGCGCTGGTCAGAAACCATCAATTCGTCGGTGCGTTCCTGAATGAAGGCGACGCCTTTGCCGACGCCGCAAGACAGACGGTCCGGCAGACCGGTGTCACTGGTTACTCCAAGGAGGAACTGGCTTTCCTCGCGCGGATCCTGTGGACCCACGCAAATGCGAGCGATGTTTCGGAAGCCACGATTCTGGCCGAGATTCTGACCGAACGGGAACTCGCCGTTCTTCGCCAGCTTGCCGAAGGCCACTCCAACAAGGTCATCGCCCGCCATTTCAGCCTGAGCGAACCCACCGTCAAATTCCATGTGAAGAACATCTTCTGCAAGCTCGGCGTCAACTCCCGCAAAATGGCGGCGAACCTGGCCATCAGCCACGGTTTGGGCGCCGGCTGAACCCCTTCGAACTATCCATATGACACCGCCACCTATCCGTCCGCACGCTTGCGAGACGCCGGCCTCAAAACCGATAATCGACGGCACGAGGATCGTCGTGAATTGGGAGAGATACACATGCACATTGGTGTTGACGTCGGTGGCACGAACACCGACGCGGCCCTGCTGGACGGCAGCAAGGTTCTGTCCTCGATAAAATCGCCGACAACCGATGATGTCGGCCGCGGCGTCGTTGACGCGATCGGCGAGGTCATGCGGCAGTCCGAGTGCCGGGTCTGCGACATCAACAGCGTGATGATCGGGACCACGCAATTCACCAACGCCTTTGTGGAAGGCAAAAGACTGGTTCCCGTGGCGACCTTCCGTGCCGCCCTGCCCGCAACGCAGGACGTCATGCCGATGGTCGAATTCCCGCCGCATCTAAAAGAACCGATCGGCGTTCTGTCCTATCTCGTCGCCGGCGGCTATGAGTTCGACGGCCGCCGCATCGCGCCGCTGGACGAGCAGGCCGTCGCCCGGGGCGCCCGGGACATGAAGACACGCGGCGTCCGATCCGCCGCCGTCTCGAGCGTTTTCGCGCCGATCAACGACACGATGGAAAAGCGGATGGCCGAGATCATCCTCAACGAGGCGCCGGACACCGAACTGACGCTCTCCAGCGAGATCGGCCGCGTCGGCCTCATCGAACGCGAAAACGCCACCATCATGAACGCCTCGCTGGCCACCCTGTCGAAGACGGTGGTCGATGCCTTCCGGTCCGCGCTGAAGCAGCTCGACATTAATTGCCCGTTCTACATCAGCCAGAATGACGGCACCTTGATGACCGCCGAATTCGCCGAAAAATACCCGGTCCTGACCTTTGCGTCCGGTCCGACGAACTCCATGCGCGGCGCGGCCTTCCTGTCGGGCGTCGAGGACGGCATCGTCGTCGATATCGGCGGCACCACTTCCGATGTCGGCGTGCTGAAAGGCGGCTTTCCGCGCGAATCCGCCATTTCGGTGGATATCGGCAATGTGCGGACCAATTTCCGCATGCCGGACGTCCTGGCCATCGGCCTTGGCGGCGGCAGCATCGTGCGCGGTGCGCCGGAGGATGTGCGGGTCGGCCCGGATTCCGTCGCGCTGAACCTGACCAGCGAGGCGCTGGTCTTCGGCGGCGGCACGCTGACGGCAACGGATATCGCCGTCGCCGCCGGCTATGCCGATATCGGCGACAAATCCCGGGTGAGCCATCTCGATCCGGTGCTGGTCGATGCCGCCGTCGACCGCATTCACGGCCTGATCGAGGACGCTGTCGACCGGGTCAAATCGAGCAAGGGCAACGTTCCGGTCGTTCTCGTCGGCGGCGGCAGCGTCCTGCTCAACCGGCCGATCAAGGGCGCGTCGGAGGCAATCAAACCGGAACTGTCGGGCGTCGCCAACGCCATCGGCGCAGGGCTGGCCCAGGTCGGCGGCGAAGTCGACCGGGTCTATTCCTATGGCGAGATGGGGCGTGACGGCGCGCTGGATCACGCTCGCAAGGAGGCCACCGACCGGGCCGTCAATGCGGGTGCCGGCGCCGACACGGTGTCGATCGTCAGCATCGAGGAGGTGCCGCTGACCTACCTTCCCGCCGGTGCGGTCCGGGTCAAAGTCAAGGCCATCGGCGATCTCGGATTGCAGGAGCAGGCACTATGAGCGCGATCACCCTCGACAATCTGGCCGACTTCATCCGCGGCACGGCGATTCTGGGCACCGGCGGCGGCGGCGACCCCTATATCGGCCGGCTGATGCTGCAGCAGGAACTGGAAAAATGCGGCACGATCGAACTGATCGATCCCGCCGACGTCGCCGACGACGTCTTCGCGGTGACGGTCGCCTGCATGGGCGCGCCGACGGTCTTCGGCGAGAAACTGCCGAACGCGACCACCGCCATCGACGGCATCCGCCGCATGGAAAAGGAAGTCGGCCGCAATGTGAATGCCATCATGCCGCTGGAGGCCGGCGGTGTGAACGCGACACTGCCGCTGGTGGTCGCCGCCCGCATGGGACTGCCGGTCATCGACGGTGACGGCATGGGCCGCGCCTTTCCCGAATTCCAGATGACGACCTTCAATATCTGCGGTGTCGAATGCAGCCCATTCGTCATGTCGGACGATTTCGGCAACACCGTCGTGCTGGAGACCGACAGCGCCCTGCGCACCGAGACCTATGGCCGCGCCGTCTGCGTCAAGATGGGTGGCATCGCCCAGGTGGCGAGCTACGCCATGACCGGTCAGGAGGCCCGGACCACCTGCGTGGCGCGCACCGTGTCCCTGGCCCGCGAAATCGGCCAGACAGTGCGCGAGGCCCGCATTGCCGGCGAACGGGATATCTGCGACGCGCTAGCCGATTATTTCGAGACCTCCAGCCCGCCACGCTTCTCGCGGGTCCTGTTCGACGGCAAGGTCCAGGACATCGTCCGCGAGACGCGGGACGGCTGGACCCACGGACAGGTGTTTCTCGAGGGGCTGAGCGACGGCGACGGCGAAATGCACATCACGTTCCGCAATGAATATTCCCACGCCATGCTCAACGGCCGGACCGTCGCCATCGTGCCGGATCTCATCGCCGTTCTCGACCGTGAGACCGGCGAGCCGATCACCACGGAAACCGTTCGCTACGGCCAGCGCGTCAAGGTGCTGGGCATTGCCGCCCTGCCGGTGATGCGCAGCCGCGAGGCCGTCGAGATCTTCGGCCCCCCGGCCTTCGCCATCGATGAAGAATTCCAGCCGCTGGAAACGCTGGCATGGGGCGAGGCCGAGGCCGTCGTGTAGATCATCCCGGATGACTGGCAAAATCAGTTCGAAAAAGCGACACACCGCTTCGGTCTTGCGCTTTTCGCCATTCTGGTCGATCAAATCCGTTGCAACCCGAGCTAGACCAGCAGCGGAGGCCATCCATGACGACGCCCGAAGACCAGCGATCGACGGAAGGCATGGTCGACTACAACAAAAACTCGGCCATGCAGCAGGAACTCGTCACTCATCACGCCGGACGCATCCGCGACGTGGTTCGCCGTCGCGGATTGGTTCGGCCGGAACTGAGGATCGTCGACTATGGCTGCGGCCCCGGTCCAAGCGCCATCGAAGCGGTGGCGCCGGCAATTGACGCCTATCGCGGGCAATTTCCCGACGCGCCGATTGCCATTTGCCACGCCGACCAGCCCGGCAATGACTGGAACAGCCTGTTCGCCCTCACCTCGGGCCCGTCGGGATATGCCGCGCCGGCCATCCGCACCGGGGCGGCCGTCGGAAGCTTCTATGAGCAGATGGTGGACGACGGCTCGGTGGATCTCGGCACCTGCTTCATGGCCAGCCACTGGCTGAGCCACGCCGTTCGCCTCGACACGCCGGGAACGATCTGGTTCGGCGATCTGCACGGCGAGGCAAGAGCGGAGTTGGCGGCGCTTGCGCAACACGACTGGACACGCTTCCTGCACTGCCGGGCACGCGAGTTGCGAAGCGGCGGCACGCTGCTGGTCTCCTGCCTCGGGACGGTTCCCGACGATGGCGAGACCAGCGGTTTCGCGCCCTCCGGACGCGCAGTCTACCGGGCGATCCAGATCGTGGCGAACGACATGGCCGACGAGGGATGGATCGACCGGACGGTCCTCGACCGGTTTGTCTTCGGGGTCTGGTTCATGACGGCGGTCGAGGCGAGAGCGCCATTGGAATCAGATTCCGAATTAGCCGAAGCCTTTGACATCGAAGACATCACAGTGATCCCCGCGCCGCACAATCCCTCGGATATTTACGTCGATTTCATCAACGATCCGGCCGAACATGCAAGGCTCTATGTCGGATATATACGCGGCTTTGGCGGTTCAACCCTGCATACACAGCTGTTCGAACCAAGCGCAACAGACGGCCGGAGCGCGGACAACATCGCCGCGGAATTCTACCGCCGGCTGGGTGGACTCTACCGGACGCACCGGGGAAAATATGCCGGAGAAAACTGGTATCTGACGGTCGTCCTGCGAAAAGCATGATCCCTGATACGATGTCATGGGATGAGACGCGCTGGAAAGACTGTAGTGGGACAGAATTGCGCTCCGACCGCTACAGCATCACCTCTTCGGCCGCCCTGGCTTCGAGCCATGAAAGCACGGATGCAACACTGGTATCGGTTCGCCGGGCAGCGTTGCTGCGGGCAAAATAGATCCAGTCACCATCGGTGGTCACACCGGAAAGCTGCACCAGCCGGCCATGCGCCAGATCATCACGCATCAGCGCCAGGCGGCAGAGAGCGATGCCATGGCCGGCAAGCGCCGCGGATTTCATGAGGCTGGACCCTTCAAGATAAATCTGCGGTTGCGGGGCATCGGCATTCGGGCGTAGTTCCGCAGCCTCCATCCAGTCCGGCCACATGCGCAGATCCTCGTCATGAAGATAAGGTCCGCGCATCAGCGCCCGTGCGGGGTCGCCTTCATACCGGTCGAGCAATGCCGGCGCGCAGACCGGCGCGGCATCGCCAGCCAGCAGCGGCAGATCATCGGGCCCGAGCGTGTCCCTGAGCCCGAAGAGAATGGCGATATCGGGCTCCGGCTGCAGCGGCCGGTCCGACAGCGCGTAGGACAGATGAACACTCACATCCGCGTCTTTTTCGAGCAGGTCCGGCAGCATCGACATCAGCCACTCCGCCGCAACGATGGGCAGCGCCGCAATTGACACCGGCCTTCGGCTTCTCAGCGGCAAACGATCCACCTCGTGCCGGATGGCGTCGAAGGCCTCACGCGCCACCCGCGCCAGGCTCTCGCCCTCCTCCGTCAGGCGCGATTGCCGGCCGACCCGCCGCACCATAGTGCGGCCCGACCATTGCTCGATCTGGCGGATCTGCTGGCTGACCGCCGAATGGGTGACGTTCAGATGGTTCGCCGCCCGCGTGACAGAACCGGTCAGATACAGCGCCTCGAGGATCCTCAGCGAGTGCAGCGGCGGCAGTCGTCGTGTGTGAGCCATTTCCCATCATGTAAGTATCTCTAACGTTTTGCAAGAATATCGAACTTTACGTGGTTTCAGTCGGTGATTATCGTTCATTCTGGTAACGCAATACAGATCAGGGCCGCCTATGGACAGGAACGACATCGCCGAGCGCCTTCGTCTTTGCGTGGCGCAGACATGCTCCACCAACGCCCATGAGGGCAATGTTGAACAGCTTCGCGCAATCGCCGCAAGGGCAGCCGCGGATGGCTGCGAATTGTTGTGCCTCCCCGAAGCTGCGGGCCTCATGAACCGGGACTTCAAGGCAGCCCGGACCATCATAACGCGGGAAGAGAGCGATCCTTATCTTGCAGCCTGCCGGGAGGTCGCCGCGCAACACGGCATATGGGTGCACAGCGGCTCCACCCCGATCCGCTCGGAGGCCGACCTGCCGGTGAACCGCACGCATCTGATCAATGCGTCCGGCCGGATCGTCGCCCGCTATGACAAGATCCACCTCTTCGATGTGTGTCTGCCCGACGGCATCGAACGGCTTGAATCGAAGCGCTATACGCCCGGGGAAGAAGCGGTTCTGGTCGATACGCCCTGGGGCCCCTTCGGCCTGTCGATCTGCTATGACCTGCGCTTTCCGCATCTCTACCGGCAATATGCCAAGAAGGGCGCCACGCTCCTGTTCGCGCCATCGGCCTTCACCCGCCCGACAGGCCAGGCCCATTGGGAAATGCTGCTGCGCACCCGGGCGGTCGAAAATGGCTGCTTCATGATCGCGGCGGCACAGACCGGCGAACATGATGACGGCCGTGTGACCTATGGGCATTCCATGGTCGTCCACCCCTGGGGCAATGTGCTGATGGATCTGGGCGAAGAGGTTCAGGAGGGCATTCTCGATATCGATCTGGCCGACGTCGAGGCCACACGGCAGCAGATCCCGTCTCTGGAAAACGAGCGCGATTACCGCATGCATCACAGCGATTTCAACGACACAATGTCAGCTTAGAAGGAGTGGGGACATGAACCCAATTCGCAATCTGTTCTTGGCAGCGGCCTTCGCCGCCGCGACGGCATTCGGCGCCGGCGCGGCAGGCGCGGAAGACCGCCCGTCGCTGGTCTTCGCGGTCGACAATCTCTGGCCGACCATGGATCCGGTTGCCGGCATTTCGACCACCGGAGGCCGGGTTCACTGGAACCTGTTCGACACGCTCCTGCGCCGCAACCTCCACGCAGACGAGAACGGCACGGAGCTCATCCCCTGGCTGGCGACGAAATGGGAGCGGACGACCCCGACGGTCTGGACCATCACGCTGCGTGACGATGTGACCTTCCACGACGGAAAACCGATGACGGCCGAGGATGTAGCCTTTTCCATGTCCGAAAAGCGGATCTGGGGCGCAAAGCCTGAAGCCCCGCGCGGCAAGCGCTACGCGCGCGGCATCGTCCGTGTCGAGGCAACAGGCCCCGACACCGTGGAGATCGAAACCGCCGTGCCCGACCCGGCTTTTGCCAACCGGCTGGTGACCCCGCTCGGCTTCGTGCTGCCGAAACACTATTATGAGGATGTCGGCGCCGATGCCTTCGGCCAGGCGCCGATGGGCACCGGACCCTACAAGCTCGTCAGTTTCGACCCGTCGGACAAGCTGGTGGCCGTCGCCAATGACAATTGGTGGGCCGGTAAGCCGCCTGCCTCCGAAATCACCTGGAAGGTGGTACCGGAATACTCCACCCGCTTCGCCGGACTTGCGGCCGGCGAGTTCGACATGATCGTCGGCGTGCCGACGGACCAGGTGCCGGTGGTGGAACAGACTCCGGGCGTGAAGGTCGTCTCGCAATCCATTGAAAACTATCCGATGTTCGCCTTCAACATGCTGGCGACGGAGGATCTGCCGGACAATCCGCTGCAGGACGTCAACCTGCGCAAGGCGATGGTTTCGGCGATCGACCGGGACGCCATCACCGAAGCGCTGTGGGGCGGGGCGACCTTCACGCCGGCGCCGTTCAATTTCCCCGAATACGGGCCCTATTTCGATCCCGACCGCAAATCCCGCTACAGCTTCGACCCTGAACGCGCCAAGGCCTTGCTAGCCGACAGCGGGTATGACGGCCGCGAACTGGTGTGGCACATCACTCGGGGCTTCTATCCCAACTACGAAACCGCCGCCGAGATCATGATCGAACAGTGGCGCGATGTGGGCATCAATGTGCGCATGAAGGTCGTCGACAATTTCTCGCTGGCCTATAAGCGCCCGTTTCACCTGCTGAACATGTCCATGTCGAGCGAATTCTCCGGCGATCCCTACCGGCCGTTGTGGCTCGATTGGGGTCCCAATTCCAGCCGGGTCAACGCCAAACACAAGACCTGGGAAGCCACGCCGAAATTCTATGAACTCGGCGAAGCATTCGAAGCGGCGGAGGATTTCGACAGTCGCAAGGCGGCTTATCTCGCCCTGGTCGATGAGTGGGAAAACGTCACGCCCGGCATGTATCTGTGGCGCAACGTCATCACCTACGCTTTCCGCGACAAATGGGACTTCACCACGGGTTCCGTCGCCCGCACGCTGTTCGACCACCTGCACCTGCAGCCCTCCGGACAATAGGAGTGGCGGTGGAGGCGCCACCGGCCGAAACGGTTATCGATGTCAGCAATCTATCGGTAGGGCTGCCGGAGGGTGCTGACCGGCCGTTGGCGGTCGAGGGCGCTGATTTCACAATCCGGGCAGGCGAGACATTCTGCCTGGTCGGTGAATCCGGATCAGGCAAATCGGTTCTTGCCCAGACCATCATCGGAATGCTGCCGCCGCAACTGCGCCTTTGCGGCGGCGAAGTCCGTTTTCGCGGCCGGCCCTTGCCGCCGCAGCGATCCCGGGCATTCGAGACATTGCGCAGCCGTGAACTGGCGATGATCTTCCAGGATGCAGCCGCCAGCCTTGATCCGATTCAACGGATCGGTCACCAGTTGGAGGAAATCCTTCAGGTTCACGGCGTTTCCGGCCGCCGCGAGCGGCGCCGGCGGGTCATGGACCTATTGCAGGCCGTCCAACTGCCGGAACCGGATCGCATTTACCGCGCATATCCGCACCAGATTTCCGGCGGCCAGGCACAGCGTGTCGTCATCGCCGGAGCGCTGGCGCTCGAACCGCAACTGCTGATCGCCGATGAGCCGACCACGGCGCTGGATGTGACCACCCAGGCGGAAATTCTTCATCTGATGGCCGAACTGGCCCGCACACAAAACGCGGCGGTGATGTTCATCACCCACGATATCGGCGTCGTCGCCGAGATCGCCGATACCGTGGCCGTGATGTGCAAAGGCAAGATCGTCGAGACCGGCACGCGGGACGCTGTGCTGACCCGTCCTCGACACCCCTACACGCGCCGGCTGCTGGCCGCCGTCCCCCGGCCGGCGGATTCAACGCCACGCACAGATCCTGCGCCCGTTCTCAATGTCGAAGGGCTGGCGCGCGCCTACCGGATCAGGACCGGCCTCTTTTCGGCAAAGCCTTTGAAAGCGTTGCAGGACATATCCTTTTCCCTGGGCAGCGGCGAAACGCTCGGCGTTGTCGGCGAATCGGGATCCGGCAAATCGACCCTCGCCCGCTGCCTGCTGCGCCTTGAAGAACCGGATGAAGGGCGTATCTTCTTCGATGGCCAGGATATCACGACCGCGCACGGCGCCCGGATGCAGGCGCTGCGGTCCCAGTTGCAGATCGTCCTGCAGGACCCCTACTCTGCTCTTGACCCGCGCCAGAAGATCGGCAGCGCCATCGCCGAAGGCCCCGTCATCCATGGCGCCTCCCAAAGCGAAGCCGAGCGGCGCGTGCACGAACTACTCGATCTCGTCGGCCTGCCGCAATTAGCCGCCGAACGCTATCCGCACGAGTTTTCCGGCGGCCAGAGACAGCGCATCTGCATCGCCCGCGCGCTCGCCCTGGAGCCGAAAATCCTGATCGCCGACGAGGCGGTCTCGGCACTCGATGTTTCGATCCAGGCGCAGATCCTGAAACTTTTCCAGGACCTGCAGCAGGCGATGGGTTTCGCCATGATCTTCATCACCCATGATCTGATGGTCGCCGCGGCGATCTGCGACAGGGTGCTGGTCATGCGCGGGGGCACTGTCGTCGAACGCGGCGCGGCTGCGGATGTCTTCCGGTCGCCGCACGATGCCTACACGCAGGGTCTCGTCGCCGCCGTTCCGGGCGGCCTGTATGGCCCGCTGGCAAGCGCCGGAGCCGGAGCGCCCTGATGTTGCTCTATATCACCTCCCGGCTCGTCCGCGCGATCGCCACCATGCTTCTGACGGTGACCATCGTCTTCGTCTTCATCCGCCTGTCGGGCGATCCGGCCGCCGCCCTCGCCCCGCCCGATGTCGGGCAGGAGGTGATCGACCAGTACCGGGAAAAACTCGGCCTCGATCAGCCTTTGTGGAAACAATATCTGACCTATGTCGGCTCGCTGGCACGGGGTCAGTTCGGCTATTCGATCCATACCGGCCTGCCGGCGCTGACATTGTTTCTCGATAAACTACCCGCCACGCTGGTCCTTGGCGGAACCGCGCTTCTGATAGCGCTCGGCATCGGTATTCCCATTGGCGTCATCGCCGCGCTCAACCGCAACACGCCCATCGACAGGGGTGTCATGGCCTTCTCGGTGTTTGCCTTCGCCATGCCGAATTTCCTGTTCGGCCTGGCGGTGATCCTCATTGGGGCACTGGTCTTTCAGGTGTTCTTCGGCGCCAGCGCCAACCTGTTCACCTTTGGAGCGGTGCTCGCACCCGCAGCCACGCTGGGCCTCGCCTCGATGGGCGCCTTCGCCCGGTTCTCCCGCTCTTCGGTGCTGGAGACCATCAACAAGCCGTTCATGATCGCCGCCGAAGCCCGCGGCATTCCGCGGTCCCGGCGTCTGGTGCGCCATGTCGCGCCCAATGCCGCAATCCCATTGGTGACACTGCTGGGCCTCAGCCTCGGCAGCCTGATCGCCGGATCGGTAGTCACCGAGCAGGTTTTCGCCTGGCCGGGCGTCGGCCAGCTGCTCGTCCGCTCTGTGATCACCCGCGACATCGCCGTTGTGCAGTTCCTGGTGCTGGCGGTCGCCTTCACCATGGTCATTGCCAATCTCCTGGTCGATCTCCTCTATCTGGTGATCGATCCGCGGATCAGGGTCCGTTGAAATGGTGAGGCCGACGATATCGGACATGCCCTGGGCGGTGCGCATCGCCCTAGCTTATATCCTGCTGTTTGTGGCATTTGCCGTTTTCGGCGAACTGCTCACCGAACACACCTATCGCGAAGCTTCGCTGCTCAAACGCCTTAAACCGCCGGTGTTTCTGGGCGGTGAGGAGGGCTTTCTGCTCGGAACCGACGAAAAGGGCCGCGATCTGCTGGCGCGGCTTGTTGTCGGCTCGCGCATCACGCTGACCGTAGCGATTGTCGGCACCTTTATCGGCGCCATCATCGGCTCCCTGCTCGGCCTTCTGGCGGCGGCCCGCCGCGGCACGACCGAAACGGTCATCATGGCGGCGGTCGACGTCCAGGCCTCGCTGCCGATCATCATCGTCGCCCTGTTCGTCCTGGCCGTGTTCGACAACAGCTTCGCGCTGTTCCTGCTGCTCATCGGCCTCACCGGCTGGGAGGTCTACGCCAGGCTGATCCGCGGCGCCGCCCTCAGCGCCCGGGAGCACGGTTACGTGCTGGCCGTCCGCGCCCTCGGCGCGTCGCCTTTTCGCATCTACATGCGCCACATCCTGCCAAACATCCTCAACATCGCGCTGGTGCAGCTGACGATCAACCTGCCGCTCACGGTGCTTCTCGAAACCGCCCTCAGCTTCCTTGGACTGGGCGTGCAGCCGCCGCTCACCAGCCTGGGTCAGATCATGAGCGAAGGTCGCGACCGCCTGCTGACGGCCTGGTGGCTGACCATGCTGCCGGGCGCGATCATCTTCCTTCTGGCCCTGTCCATCAGCCTTGTCGGAGACTGGTTGCGCGACCGGCTGGACCCGACACTGCGCGGGGTGCGCCGCTAAAGGCAACGGGCTGGCAGAGGCCGCCTGATCAGGTGACCCGACGCAGCCGCCTCGCTGGTCCAGGAGCTCGGACGGGTCATGCAGAACCATGCCTTCTGAGTTCTTGCTCCGCCCGGTAGGGCTCTTCCTGCACTGCATGACCGAGCACCATTTTGATGAACAGGCAGGGGACGAACCACTCCAAACCCGCGCCCAGCGGCAGAAGATATTGGTTCCCAAGCAGCGCCAGGACCGTAAGGCCGGTCGCCACAGCGCGGCGCAGGTAAAGTGGCAGCGCCAGCACCACCGCAACGCTGGCCTGAAGCAGGACATACCAGGCCGCAGCGCTCAAAAGGCTGCCTTGAAAGAAGTAAGCCGCGATGATCGGATGCACATGTATTGCGGTAAACAGCCTCGGGTTCTTGGCCAGTCGCGCGATGCGGCCTTCGCCCGGTTGAAGACGGGCGTGATAGAAGCGCTTGCAGGAATTGAGCATGTTCGCGACTGCTCCGCCGGCAATGTCGAAGGCGAAGAAGGCGAGCAGCGCAATGCGCCATCCATCCGCGACAGGCACGTCACGATGCTGGTCGACGAGCAGTATGATGACGGTGAACAATGTGGCCATACCATACGCAAACAATCGTTCGGTCGGCGTGGCCCCCGTGCCGCAAAGCGGATCATTCCCGCCATTGTAGTTCCAACTGATGGGTGCGGTCTGCATGTCATTTCCTTCTGTTATCTTGAGCGTCGATCACCTGTCCGCGCGAGGCACTGCCAGCGATCAAATATGACCGCATGGTCATTTACCCAATTGACTTATTGTGACCATGCGGTCATTAAAAGGGGGTGCGTCAAAAATGACCATGCGGTCATAATAGGATCAACAGGAACGGGGTTACGGCAGATGCCGAAGATCGTGGACAAGGAAAAGATGCAGGGCGACATTCTCGACGCCGCCATGCATGTGTTCGCCGCCAAGGGCTATCACGCGACATCCGTCAACGACGTGGCGCAGGCGGCTGGCCTGGCAAAGGGTACGCTGTACATCTACTTCGAAAGCAAGGACGCGATGACGACGGCAATTGTTGATCGTCATTTTGCAGCTATTGAGGACCGGATTATGCGCGGTGAGCCATGCGACACGCTTAACGCCTTTCTGGAAGAGCTTCGCACCACAATGGATATCTCGGCCGAACAGGCTTCCTTTCATCGCGTCTTCTTCGAGGTATTCGGCCCAAGCTTCGCGTCGGACACGTTTACCGCCCACGTGGCTCGGTTCTTCGACCGTTTGGGTGCCCACTATGCAAAACAGATCGCCCGTCTTCAGGATCTTGGAGAAATTGCGATACACCACCACGCACCCTCGATTGGCCGGGTTCTTGCCGGCATGCTGGACGGAGTGGCGCTGCACAGGGGGCTGTTCGACATCTCTCAACGACGACACCGACGTATGATCGAAGAAGCTGTTGCCATGTTAAGGACAGGTTTGCGGCCTCCGTCGCCTGGCGGTGAATGAGGGGGCAACTTCCTTTCAGCCTGACAGCTCGCCTCCATCAATCCGAAAACCATCACGCCCCGGCGCCTGTTCGCCGGCATCACATCACGGAGACATCGATTGAATATCTGGATTTTCAGCGTCGCCTGCATCACGCTGGTCGCATTTGTTGCCCACGTCTTCGTCGGCACAAGAGAAACGGCCGCCATCGTGCCGGCGTCGACAGACGACAAACTCACCAGCAATTGGGTTCAGGCGATGTGCGCGTTTCAAATGCTGTCCGTTGACCTTCTGGTCGTGGCAGCCGTGCTTTTTGCCATTGTCTTTTTCGACTTTGGCCCCGTCGAACGCCCTGTCGTGCTTCTGCTCAGTCTGCTCTTTTTTCTGTGGGGTCTCGTCTGGGTCGTTCAAATGAAGTGGCTCAACAGGCCGGCAGCAACCCTGTTGCGACTGCCGCACTGGATCATCTGGTTCTTTTGCGCAGCCCTTCTCTACCAAGGGAGTTGAAGCCACAAGGCAAGATGCAGGGTGAAAACCCCATAAAGCCGGTTCGCTGAATGCCCCGGATGAAACGCCCGGGCTTCAGAAGAACGCCAACAGGCGCAAGGCGTCGACATTAATGCACTGCTCGAAGAGGCTGACGAGAATCCCATGAAAACAATAGCGGTTCAAAACGACTACCCTGTCTGCTCCAAGCGCCTATGGGCATTGGCAACCGACTACGAAGCGTTGGGTGAGGTCATGGCAGGTCTGGTATCCTTCGATGGACTGCCGGGTGGACGCACCCAAACCGGGCAACGTTTGGAGGTGATGGTGTCCCTCTTTGGCATATTGCCCAAACAACCCTATCGCATCGAAATCCTGGAATGCGATGAACAGGGAATGATCCTGCGCTCTTCCGAGCACGGTGCCGGCGTGCGGGAATGGCTCCACACGCTGAAGGTCATTGAAACCGAAACCGGAAGTCGGTTGCACGATCAGATCGAGATCGACGCCGGAATGCTGACGCCTGCATTCGCGCTTTGGGCCAAGATCCTCTACAGCGCGCGCCACAATCGAAGGCTGCGCTTGCTGGAGAGCGGAAGATATTGACTCGAATTCGGTCCGGAACGATCGTTCGGGTGGAAGAATGGCCGGTGTGTCGGCAGGGCAACCACTGATGCTGCCCTGCCGGCCAATCAGCCCTTCAAACGCATTCGGACATTCTCGAACGGCATGCCCTCATCATCTGTCGCTCTTCTTGACAGCTCCTTGAACCCAAGAGTTTTGTAGAAAGACAGTGCCCGACGATTGTCGGTATAGACCTCCAGTAGCAGCTCACCTTTCAATTCCAGGGCGTGCGCAACCAGCATACGACCGATCTCTTGTCCGTGATGATGAGGTGCAACGAACAACCCGCCTATGAAATTGTCCATCAGGCTGATGAAGCCTGCCGGCTCACCCGATCGGCAAGCCACCCAGGTCTCTGCATTGGGCAGGTATTCTGTCTCGATCAGGGTGCGCTGCTCAAGCAAACGGTTTTCGCCGATAAAGGCATGCGCCAGGAGAGAGGCATCAAGCCAGATGATCGACAGCGGTTCAAGGTCCGTTGCCGCTTGATAGGCACGGATTTTCGTCTCGATGATTTTCATGATACTTCCGTAGATATTTATGCATACAGAAACAGCGCCTGGTTGGCGCCGAAGAACACCGCGACATGCGGTTCAAATGAAGCTTCTGTGCATGAATCTCCTACGGTCGATGGGCCGAAACTACCGCCTGACGTCAAAACCTTCAAGGCCAGCGGGGGCCGGACGCGGTGTGGAAGGTTCCGGCCCGATTTATGCATATCGACTCGTTTGCGCCGCCGGTGAAATCAGCTAATGCCCTGACGGACATTGAAGATCAGGTTGGCTCAAAGCGGCGTTGCCATAGGCAACCGCAGATCGGACCATCCACACTGGCAACCGTGACGTCCGAGCGCGTCGCCTAATCAGCCCGCTCTGCGCATGACCTGCGAATCCTTCAGCGCCGGCCCGTTGGCGAT
This sequence comes from Rhizobiaceae bacterium, assembly GCA_028279875.1. Classification (GTDB taxonomy): domain Bacteria; phylum Pseudomonadota; class Alphaproteobacteria; order Rhizobiales; family Rhizobiaceae; genus Hoeflea_A. The sequence continues at coordinate 41,464 of JANQMU010000047.1, read as the reverse complement.
CTTCATGGCCAGTTGCGTGAATGTCTGCAGTTCCCTGGCGCTGAGCGGCGCGAACATCTCCGCCTGACGGTCGAAGGACACCTGCCGGATATCCTTGAGCACCGCCTGTCCTTCCGGCGTGATGAAGATCTTCTTTTCCCGCCCGTCCTCCTGCGAGGCTTCCTGGCGAACAAGGCCGCGTGCTTCGAGCAGCGCGATGGCCCGGCTGATGGTGTTCTGCGGGCGCGGGAAGAGTTTGCGGATTTCCTTGGCCTTGATGCCGGGGAAGGTATCGATCGCAAAAAGGCTCGACCAGGCCTGAACCGGGATGCCGAAATTCGTCTCGATATAGCGGTCGGTCACGGCATTGTTGCACAGGACGATGTAACTCACGGCCATCAGATGGCTGAGGTCCGACGCGAATATCGTGTCCAGCTTTTCATTGGAATTCATCGGCATAGGCAGTCTTCGCTTCCCTGGCGTCGTGATCTGAATTGCGTGTTTAGCACGCCGTTTCCAAATGTCACCCGGTGCGGTGCAGCCGCCCCCAAAATCTTAATTCGCATTCGACACTATTGCAAATTAAATCCAAATGGATCAATCTAACGTGATGAAGGACCAGTCGTCCGGAAGCTGTCCGGCCGCCGCGCCGTGATTTGATGGAGAGCTGCATGATCGTTGTCGGTGTCGATGTCGGCGGAACCTTTACCGATCTGATCCTTGCCGATCTGGCGAGCGGCGCGGTGAACATCCACAAGGTTTCCTCCACCAATGCCGATCCGGCTGAGGCCGTCATCACCGGCATTCGCGAGATTTGCGAACGCGCCAACGTGTCGCCTTCGGACATTGGCAGCGTGTTCCACGGCACGACCGTGGCGACCAATGCGATGCTGGAAAACAAAGGCGCCCGCACCGGTCTGATCACCAATAGCGGCTTTCGCGACGTGCTGCATATCGGTCGGCACCAGCGTGTCCACCACTATTCGATCATGCAGGATCTGCCCTGGCAGCAACGCCCGATGATCCGGCGCCGGCACCGCATGACTGTCGACGGCCGTATGGATGCGGACGGAAGGGAACTGGTTCCTCTGGACGAGGACGGCGTGCGCACTGCCGCGCGGCGACTGGGCGCCGACAACGTCGAAGCGGTGGTCACCGGCTTCCTGTTTTCCTATGTCAATCCGGCCCATGAACGGCGCGCCGCGCAGATCGTCCGCGAGGAACTGCCCGACGTCTTCGTCACCACATCATCGGACGTTGCCCCGCAATTTCGCGAGTTCGAACGGTTCACCACGGCGGCAATGTCGGCCTTTGTCGGTCCGAAAGTCCGCCGCTATGTCGACACGCTGCAAAGGGAGTTGAGCAGCCTTGGGATCGACAGCGAACTGCATATCATGGCCTCCAATGGCGGCGTTGCGACGCCGGCCCTGGTGGCGGAACGGCCGGCCGTCACCCTGATGTCGGGCCTTGTCGCCGGCGTGCGCGGCGGCGCATGGATCGGCAGCCAGGCGGATGCCGACAGGCTGATCACCCTCGACATCGGCGGCACCAGCGCCGATATCGGCATCGTTCAGGACGGCCAGTACACCGAAACCGATGCCCGCAGCGCCAATATTGCCGGCTTCCCGGTGCTGCTGCCGATGATCGACATTCACACGATCGGCGCCGGCGGCGGCTCGATCGCCCATATCGACCGCGGCGGCGCATTCCGTGTCGGACCCCAGAGCGCCGGCGCCGATCCGGGACCGGCGGCCTATGGCAAAGGCGGCGATCAGCCGACAGTCACCGACGCCAATCTGGTGCTGGGCCGGCTGATCGCCGATGATTTTCTGGGCGGGAACATGCCCCTCGATCTGGATGCGGCAAAGCACGTCGTCGGCGAGGTAGCTGGAAAACTGGGCCGAAGCCTCGAGGAAACGGCTGAAGGCATCCTGACCGTCCTCAACAGCAATATGGCCAACGCCATCCGGTCGCGGACCGTGCAAAAGGGCATTGACCCCCGGGACTTTACCCTCAGCGGCTTCGGCGGAGCCGGACCACTCCATGCGGCGGGCGTCGCCGGCATGCTCGGTGTCGGCCGGGTGCTGATCCCGCCCTATCCCGGCATCACCTCGGCCATGGGACTGCTGACCACCGACCTGCAATACGACACCCTGCGAACGGCATTCGAGATCAAGGGCACTGTCGATTGCGATCGGCTGAACGGCCTGTTCATCGATATGGAGACCGAGCTTCGCGACCTGTTTTCCAAGGACGGCGTGCGCACGGACAAGATCAGCCTCCAGCGGATTGGCGATCTGCGCTATGTCGGTCAGGGGTACGAACTGAAGGTGGCCTTCCCCGACGGCCCCCTCACCGATGCCGCGCTGGACACTGTGTGGCAGGCGTTTCACGAGCAGCATCGCAAGGAATACGGCCACGCTTTTGAGCAGAGCCCGATCGAGATCGTCGCCATCAAAGTGCGTGGACTGGGAGAAGTCAGAAAACTGTCGTCCCTGCCGCGCAGCGATGCCTCCGGCGCAACGGAGCCGGTCGGAACCGGCCGCTGCGTCTTTCGGGTGGACGACGAACTCGACACCTATGAGACGCCCTATTTCCGCCGCGACCGGCTGGTGCCGGGCGAGCGACTGAACGGTCCGGCGATCCTGCTGCAGCAGGACAGCACCACGGTGGTGCCACCCGACTGGACATTCGCGGCGGACAAATACGGCAACATCCTGATGGAGACCGCCGAAACCACCGATCGCAGCGCAGGAGGACGATCATGAAGACACGGGTCAATCCGTTCCTGGCCGCCGTGATCCATGGCGCGCTGGAAAACATCGCCATCGAAATGGGCCACAAGCTGATGCGCATGAGCTATTCGAGCATCATCCGCGAATCGGAGGATTTCGGCACCGCCCTGACCGATGCAACGGGTCGGCAATTGTGCGAATGCACCATGAGCACGCCGTTGCAGTCGGGCCCGATCCCCGGCTATGTCGAGGGCATCCTGCGCGAACTCGAACGGCGCGGCGACGAGATCCGGCCGGGCGACGTCTTCATGCACAACGACCCCTATGCCGGCGCGTCGCACGGCCCCGATGTCGGCTTTGCGGTGCCGATTTTTCACGAGGATGAGCTTGCCGGATTTTCGGTGACCACGGCCCATCACCTTGATATCGGAGCACTGACACCGGGAAGCTGCGGCATTGTCGATGCCGTCGACACCTACGCCGAGGGCCTGCAATTCAAGGCCGTGCGGGTCTATGACGGCGGCAACAAGGTGGAACCGGTCTGGCAGATCCTGCGCAGCAATATCCGCATCGCCGATCTTGTCGTCGGCGATATGGAAGCGCAGGTCGCGGCCGCGCGCATCGGCGCCGACCGCTATGCGGCGCTACTGGAGCAGTACGGTCTGCGGACCGTGACGGATGCCTATGAGGATCTGCTCGACTATTCCGAACGCCTGATGCGTGATGCCATCTCGGCGCTGCCGGACGGCGCCTACAATGCCCGCACCCATATCGACGGCTATCTCGACAGTGACGATCCGGCGCTGAAAGAACTGCCGATCGAGGCGACGCTGACCGTCAAGGGATCGGAAATCCATGTCGATCTCACCGGCACCGCGCCGCAGACCACCCACAAGCCGATCAACATGCCGCTCGCCGGCACGGTCGACTGCGCCGTCTGGCTGACCCTGCGCTCCATACTGCTCGACAGCGAGACCTATGGATCGATCCCGCAGAACAGCGGCCTGACGCGCCCCATCACCATCCACGCGCCCGAAGGCTGCCTCGCCAACCCGACCTTCCCGGCACCGGTAATCGCGCGCTTCTGCCCCGGAAACGCCGTCGCCGACACGATCATGAAAGCCATCGCGCCGGCTGTTCCGAAGCAGGTCAGCGCCGGCATCGGCAACCTGCGTGTCATGGCGTTCAGCGGCGTGTCAGGCGGCAATCAGTGGGTCCATATGGAGATCATGGAAGGCAGCTATGGCGGACGATTCGGCAAGGACGGCATGGACGCCGTCGACACGCTCTACGCCAACACCCGCAACAACCCGGTCGAGGACATTGAATCGCATCTTCCGCTGCGGGTCCTGAACTACGAGCTGCGAGAAAACGTGGTCGGCGCCGGAACCTGGCGCGGCGGCATCGGCTCGATCCGAGGCTTCGAGTTGCTTGAGGATGGCGCCGTCTCCATCGAAGGCGACGGACAGAGGTTCGAGCCCTGGGGGTTCATGGACGGCAAGGACGGATCTCCGGCGATGGTGCAACTGGTTCATGCCGACGGCCTGACCGAGGAACTGCCGTCGAAAATCCCCTATCGCCAACTGGCGAAGGGCGACCGTCTTGTCGCCTATGGCCCCTGCGGCGGCGGCTACGGCGATCCGTGCCAGCGTCGACCGGAAGATGTGCTGGACGATGTGCTGGATGGCCTTCTCAGCGAAGAATCGGCGCTGGAGCATTACGGCGTCGTGATCAAAGGCGGAGAGATCGACCGGGCGCGGACCGACGCGTATCGCTCCCGGTCGGCCTGAACGGAACAAACCACAAAAAGGAGAACAGGGAATGACAATACGATCAGGAACCACGCTTGGTTTTTTGGCCGCGGCAACGCTGCTTGGAACCGCAACGGCTTTCGCCGACGGCAACGGTGTCGCGGCAGCCAAGGCGAATATCGCGAAATATTCACAAATTCCGCAGTTCCAGGCGCCCGGCGAAGCCTTCGACGCAAAGGCCTGCATGGCCGGAATGTCGATCTTCACGATCCCCGCCTCCAGCGCCATCCCGTTCATCAAGACGATCACCGACCACAAGAACGATCTCGCCGAGGAACTCGGCTTCAAGCACAGCGAGTGGGAAAACCAGGGCAATCCGACCCAGTGGATCCAGGGCATCGACTTTGCCATCAACAACAATTTCGACCTGATCAGCCTGCTGGCCGGCGCGGATCCGCGTTTCTTCGAACCGCAGGTGAAGAAGGCGCGCGATGCCGGGCTGGACGTCGTGGCGGCGCATCTGACCGGGCTTGAACAGGATGTGCCCGGCGGCGTGACCTCGGCGACGGCCATCGACTACAAGACCGCCGGATCGCTGCTGGCGGACTGGGCGATCGCCCAGACCAACGGCAATGTCAACGCGCTGGTGCTGGTCTCCAACGAAGCACTGTCGACCGATTCCATGGTCAGCGGCCTGACCGAGGCCTTCAAGACCAACTGCCCGGATTGCGTCTATGAGATCGTCAATGTGCCGATTGCCGACTGGGCGACCAAGATCCAGCCGACAGTGGCCGCGAAACTGCAGTCCAATGCCGATATCAACTATGTCATCCCGATCTATGACAGCATGTCGTCCTTTGTGGTGCCGGCCATCACCATCAGTGGCAAGGGCGACAAGGTGAAGGTCGCCACGTTCAACGGAACGCCCTTCGTCATCGATTTCGTGCGGGAAGGCCAGGTGGAAATGGATGTCGGCGAGAATCTCGACTGGATCGCCCATGCGATGCTGGATGCGGAAATGCGCATCCTCTGCGGCCTGCCGGCGGTTCGCGACTCCAAGGTCCCGCTGCTGATCTTCGACAAGAACAACGCGGCGACCGCCGGAACGCCGGCCGAAGCGTCAAAGGGCTACGGCCAGGACTACGTCGCCGGGTATCGAAAACTCTGGATGGTCCAGGAGTGACAGCCCAGTCGGCGGGGGCAGTTGAAAGGGTGCCCTCGCCCTCCACGGCGGCCCGCCTTTCCATCTCCGGCCTGACCAAGGTGTTTGGCGGCAACCGCGCCCTGGACAGTGTCGGGATGGAAGTCGCGCCAGGCGAGATCCATGGACTCCTCGGCCAGAACGGCTCCGGAAAATCCACCCTGATCAAGATCCTCTCCGGCTTCTATGCACCGGATGCCGGTTCGATTTCCATCGACGGGGACCCGGTGCCGCTCCCGATGCCGATTGCTCGGCACGAGGCGATGGGGCTTGCCTTCGTACACCAGAATCTCGGCCTGTTTCCCGGTGGCACCGTTCTGGAAAACCTGATCGCCGGCGATCACGGCCGGCTCAATTCCTGGCGGATTGACTGGCGCCAGGAGGCGGCGCGGGCGCGCGACCTGTTCGCCGCCTTCCACCTTGACCTGAAACCCAATGCCCTGGTGGAAACACTGCCTCCTGTTCTGCGCGCGCAGCTCGCCATCGTCCGGGCGGCGGACAGGATCCAGCAGCATGGCAGCGAAACCGGCTCGGCGATCCTGGTGCTTGACGAACCGACGCCGTTTCTTCCCATGGACGACGTCCAGGCGCTGTTTGCGCTGATGCGGCGATTGGCGGCAACCGGGGTCAGCATTATCTTCGTGTCCCACGACATAGACGAGATTGTCGACGTCACCGACCGGGCGACCGTCCTGCGCGACGGCCGGACCATCGGCAGCTTCGACACCGCCGCCATGTCACGGTCGCAGATCGTCGAGATGATCGTCGGTCATACGCTGGAAACGGAACGGTCGGCGGGCGACACGGTGAAATCGGACGGCGATACGGGCATTGTCATTTCCGGGGTCTCCGGCAGGCTGGTCGAGGGTCTTTCGTTCCGGCTTCGGCCCGGCGAAATTCTCGGCCTCACGGGGCTCATCGGGTCGGGATATGACGAGGTCCCCTACCTCCTGAACGGCTCGACCAGGGCCCGGGCGGGATCTCTCGAATTGCACGGCCGAACCTTTGATCTGCCGGCGCTGTTCCCGGCCCGGTCCATGGCCTCCGGCATTGTGCTCATTCCCGCCGACCGGCAGCGGACCGGCGTCGTGCCGGAACTGACCCTACTGGAAAACATGAGCCTGCCGGTGCTCGACGCCTTCGACCGTCCGGGCTTCATCAATCACCAAAAACTGCGCGACAACGCGCTCAGGCTGATCAGGCGGTTCACAGTCAAGGCGGAAGGGCCCGGCCAGCCCGCCAGCGATCTTTCCGGCGGCAACCAGCAGAAAGTTGTATTGGCCAAATGGCTGCAGCTCGATCCAGCCCTGGTGCTGCTCGACGAACCGACACAGGGAATCGACGTCGGCGCCCGGGCCGAAATCTACGGCATCTTGAATGCGCTGTGCACCGCCGGAGCAAGCGTGCTCTGCGCCACCTCCGAATTCGAACAGCTCGAGGCGATTGCCCACCGGGTCCTGGTCTTCGACCGCGGGAGGGTGAGCGCTGAACTCTCCGGCGACGAGGTGACCAAATCCAATATCGCCAAAGCCTGCTATCTGAGGACGACCGCCGACAATGCACAGAATTGATCTCAAATATGAAGCCGAGCGGTTCGGCCTGGTCTTTGTCTGGATCGCGCTGATCCTACTGTTCGGCGTCATGCGGCCCGACACGTTTCTGACCTGGTCGAATTTTTCGACGATTCTGGGCTCCGAAGCGGTCCTGGTCATCGTCACGCTCGGCCTGATCATCCCCCTGACAGCAGGCGATTTCGACCTGTCCATCGCCCAGACCCTGACACTTGCCTCGATGGTCACTGCCATTCTCAACGCCCGCCTCGGCGTGCCGCTGGGCGTGACCATCCCGCTTGTCCTGCTCATCGGCATCGGCATCGGCATGATAAACGGCGCCATCACGCTCTATTTCCGGGTGCACTCGCTGATTGTCACGCTGGGGATCGGCACGTTTCTGCACGGCATCACCCTGTGGATCAGCAACTCCCAGACCATCAGCGGCGTGTCGCAGACGCTGATCAAATATGTCATCGTGACCAGGGTCTTTGGCATCCCGATCGAATTTTACTATGCCATGATCCTCGCCGCGATCATCTGGTACGTGTTCTCCTACACCGCTTATGGCCAGCATCTGCTTTTCACCGGACGCGGCAAGGAGGTGGCGCGCCTGACCGGCGTCAATGTCGGCGCCGTGCGGATGGGCGCATTCATCGCTTCCGGCTTCATGGGCGCATTGGCCGGCATCCTCTATACGGGCACGACGGGGTCGGCCAATCCGAGCTCCGGGACATTTCTTCTGCTGCCCGCTTTCGCGGCTGCCTTTCTCGGCGCGACCTGCATCAGGCCCGGCCGCTTCAATCCCTGGGGCTCGGTGATCGCAGTCTATTTCCTGGTGACCGGCATCAACGGGCTTTCGGTGCTCGGCTTCAGGACATTCGTACAGGATCTTTTCTACGGCGGTGCGCTTGTCATCGCGGTGATGGTGTCGCAACTGATCAGCGGCCGCAAGGAAAGGTCGATCTAGATGAGCGTCTCCAGACCGTCGGGATCCGGACACAACAGCCTGTCCGAACTCAGGATCGACCAAGAAAGGTTGTGGCGCCGGCACATGGAGATGGCCGAGATCGGCGCCCTGGACGGCGGCAACTGCCGCCTGGCGATGACGCCGGAGGACGGCCGGGCACGTGACCTTTTCCGGTCCTGGTGCGAGAAAGCCGGGCTGACGGTCAGGATCGACCGTGCCGGCAACATGTTCGCCATTCGCCCGGGCACCGACATGACCGCCCCGATGATCGTCACCGGCAGCCATCTGGACACCCAGCCGCATGGCGGACGGTTCGACGGCATTTCCGGTGTCCTGACAGCCCTGGAGGTGGTGGAAACGCTCAACAACGCCAATGTGACGACCACTGCGCCCATCGCGGTCGTCAACTGGACCAATGAGGAGGGCGTGCAATTCGCGCCCGGATTGATGGGCTCGTCCTGGTTTGTCGGCCGGCTTTCCGATGACGACGTGATGGGCGCTCTTTCACGCGACGGCCGCACTTTTGAAGCGGCGGCCCGCGATCTGGGTTATCTCGGCGCCGAACGGCCTTCGGACTTTGCCATCGGCGCCTATTACGAACTCCATATCGAACAGGGTCCGATCCTCGAAAACAGCAGGTGCCAGATCGGCGTCGTGGAGTCCGTTCAGGGGCTGCGCTGGCTGGACGTCGCTGTCACCGGAATGGACGCCCACGCCGGAACGACGCCCATGGATCAGCGCCAGGATTCGCTTCAGGCGAGCGCCCGTATCCTTGTCGCCGTCAACGAGCTGGGCCGCCAGTTCGCCCCCGACGCGCGGGTGTCCGTCGGCTATCTCAAGACCCATACGGACGGGGCCAGCACCATTGCCGGCAGAACGGACTTCGTGATCGATATTCGCCATCCCGAAACCCGTGTGCTGGACGAGCTGACGGAACAATGCCAGCGGCTGTGCGCGCGCGAAGCCCGAACACAGAACTGCACGGCGGACGTCACCTTGCGCATTTCGGTGGAACCGGGCGAATTCGACCGCGATTGCGTCGCCAAGGTCGAGACCGCCGCAAAGGCCCTTGGATATCCCTTCATGCGCATGACCAGCGGCGCACTGCACGATGCAAGCAACATGACCACCATCGTTCCGTCCGTGATGGTGTTTGTGCCCTGCAAGGATGGAATCAGCCACAATGTCAATGAAAGCGCCGAGCCGCATGATCTGGCGGCCGGCTGCAATGTTCTGCTTCGCGCGGTGCTGGCCTCCGCGAAATAGCAGCGGATAACCGCCCATTTACGCATATATTCTCCCAAAAATCTTATTTGACACCCGGTCCAATCCACGCTTCGCTTGGAATCAGGCGTCAAACGACGTTGCGGCGTGACCGGTTCGGGAGGTTGGCGGCATGAACAATATGGATCAGGTGATCACGACCGACCTCTTTGTCGACGGCGAGAGCCGCGGCGCCTCGGACGGCAATGTCTACGACATCTTCAATCCGGCACGCCCGTCGGAACTGGTCGGCCATGCCGCCGCCGCCACCGCAAAGGATGTCGACGACGCGGTGCGGGCAGCGAACCATGCCTTTCCTGCCTGGTCGAAACTGTCCTATGGCGAGCGAGCCGAAAAACTGCGCGATATCGCCAAGGCGCTGACCGCCGACGAGGAGGACGTAAAATATCGCTCCCGTCTCTTTACCCGGGAGCACGGCAAGATCGGCCGCGAAACGCTGATGGAGATGTCGCGGCTCGGCGATCGCTTCATGCTGGCCGCCGAATTCGGCGAGAGGCTGGACACGGACGAGCAGATCGCCGGACCGCCCTTCGACACGCTGATCCACCGCCAGCCGAGCGGCGTAGCGGCGCTGATCGTGCCCTGGAACTGGCCGCTGTCCATTCTCGGAGCCAAGCTGCCCCAGGCGCTCGTCGCCGGCAATACGGTCGTCGTCAAACCGTCGGCCAATTCCGCCCTTGCCCCCGCCCTGACGCTGCAGATCATCGCCCGCCTGCTGCCGCCCGGTGTCGTCAACATCCTCACCGGCCAGGCCTCCGCCATCGGCGACCCGCTGGTCGGGCACCGACTGGTGCGCAAGGTCAACTTCACCGGCTCGATCGCCGTCGGCCGTCACGTGATGAGGACCGCCGCCGACAACGTCACGCCGGTTACCCTGGAACTGGGCGGCAACGACGCCGCGCTGGTGTTGCAGGACGCCGAGCTCGATAACGAGGCGTTCATGCGCATGTATCTCGGCGCCTTTGCGTCCTCCGGCCAGATCTGTATGGCGCTGAAAAGGCTCTATGTGCACGAGAGCCGCTATGATGAGGTGGTCGACGGCCTGACCGCGGCCTGCGAACGGGCTGTGATCGGCGACGGGCTGCTGCCGGAGACCATGATGGGCCCGGTCAACAACGCCAAACAGTTGAAGGTCGTCACCGACATGATCGCCGAGGCCCGCACGAAGGGTGCCGATGTCCGCGAATGCGGCACCGTGCCCGACGAAGCGCTGTACAATGGCGGCGGCTATTTTCAGAAGCCGACCCTGGTCTATGATGCCGATCCGTCGCTTTCGTTGGTCCGGGACGAACAATTCGGCCCGGCCCTGCCGATCATGAAGTTTTCCGATGAAGACCAGGCCGTCGCCATGGCCAATGACAGCGACTACGGCCTGTGCTCCTCGGTCTGGACAACGGACCGCGAGCGCGCCGTCGCCGTGGCCAAACGTCTCGAAGCGGGCTACACCTATCTGAACGGACACGGACCCATGGCGCAGGACAGCCGCGCCCCGTTCGGCGGTTTCAAACAGTCGGGCGTCGGACGTAATCTGGGTTTCGAGGGTGTGCTCGCCTTTACCGAGGCGCATTCAATTTCCGGCCCGCCCGGGTTTCTGATGTAGCGGGCTGACGGCCATGACGGCCGTATTTGAAGAATGTGAAGACATCAATTCTGGGAGAACACGATATGAAGCACTTCACAAAAATTGCGATGGCCGGCGCCATCGCCTCCATGCTGGGCAGCGGCTTTGCCCATGCGGCAGAGTTGTCGCTCGCCTATTTCATGGGGCCGAAACACCCGATGAACAAGGGCCTGATGACACCGTTCGGCGAAAAACTGGCCGAACTGTCCGAAGGGCGCCTGACAGTCAAGCAATATCCGGGCGGCGCGCTGAACGGGGTTCCGCCCAAGCAATATTCCATCTTGCTGGACGGTGTGGCCGATATCGTCTTCACCCTGCCCGGCTATACGGCCGATGTGTTTCCCAAAACCAATGTGGTGGGACTGCCCGGCGTCTGCGATTCAGCGGTCGAGTGCACTGAAGGCCTGCAGCGTGCCCGCTCCGAACTGGAAAAGGAATACAACGCCAAGGTCCTTGCTCTATGGGCCAACGCGCCTCCGGTGCTCATCACTGCCGGCAAGCCGGTCACAAAGCTTTCCGATCTGGAGGGCATGAAAGTCCGCGTGACGTCCAAGGGCGACGTTCCGTTTGTCGAGGCGCTGGGGGCCTCGGCAGTGGCGCAGCCGGTCAATGTGATCAATCAGAACCTGTCCAACGGCGTCATTGACGCCATTATGATCGATCCTTCGGCGATCGGCTCCTTCAAGCTGTACGAACCGGCCAGCTATGTCACCACCTGGTTCCCGGGCTCTGGCTCGTCCTTTGCGCTGCTGATGAACAAGGAGGCCTACGATTCCCTGTCCGACGCCGACAAGGCGGCCGTCGACGCGGCGGCATCGGCCGAACTGGCCCTGGGTGCGGCCAAGGTCTACGATGCCGTCGCCGGCAAGGGTTTGGAAGCAGCCGAGAAGAACGGCGTCCAGCTTCTGGACTGGGATCCGGGCGAGCGTGAGAAGGTGCAGGCCGTGATCGATGCCGCGATGGAGAACCTCAAGCAATCGAAAGTCGGCGACTCGACCGTCGGCGAGGTCATGAACCTGATGATGGGCAACTAGGTGCCGCCAAACGCCGACACGCAGACATCATCATTCGACAGACTCACCGGCCGCATTGCCGGTGGGTTTGCGATTGTCGGCGCATTGGGCGTCACAGCCCTGATGCTGATCACGCTGGTCGGCGTGTTCTGGCGCTATGCGCTGAACAATCCGATCTTCGGCATCGGCGATCTGTCGGTGATGACGTTGACGATCGTTGCCGCCTGCGCGGTCGCCTATGGGGCGACAAAGCAGGCCCATGTCAGCGTCAATGTCATCACCTTCTTCTTCGGCCGCAGGGTCACACGTTTCACCGACGTTGCCATGCGGCTGGCCGCGGTCTTCATCACCGGACTCGCCTCCTACGCGCTCTTCACCAAGGCCTGCGGTTTTGAGAAGGCCTGCATCACCGAGAACCTGTCGCTGGAGCATCGCAATTTCTATCGTTTCCTCGGACTGGGCATGGCGTTCTACACGTTCATCTTTGCCTCCCATCTCGTGATCGGCCTGCGCCATTTCAACGGCGAAGATCCGCACGAGCCAGAAGAGTAGGGGCCTTTCACGTGGACGGAAACACGATCGCCCTTCTGGGCTTCCTTGCCCTGTTCCTGCTTCTCTTTATCCGCCTGCCGGTCGGCCTGGCCATGATGCTGGTCGGCACGGTCGGGATCTGGTTCATCCGCGAACGGGCAGCCATTCCCAAACTCGCCGGAGAAATCTTCAACGAAGCCTCCAACTATCCGCTGACGATCATTCCGCTCTTCGTGCTGATGGGCAATCTGGCCGGTATCTCCGGCATGAGCCGCGACCTCTACGATGCGGCCCATTCCTGGATCGGCCACCTGAAGGGCGGGCTCGCCTCCGCCACGGTGGTCGGCTGTGCCGGCTTTTCGGCGCTGTCCGGGTCGTCGCTGGCCGCCGCCATCACCATGGGCCGCGTCTCGCTGCCGGAAATGCAGCGGCGCAAATATGACAACGGCCTGGCGACCGGCGCCATAGCCGCCGGTGGCACGCTCGGCATTCTCATCCCGCCCTCGGCGGGCTTCGTCATCTACGCCATCCTGACGGAGGAAAGCATCGGACGGCTGTTTCTGGCCGGCGTCATACCCGGCCTGCTTCTGACCCTGCTGTTCATCATCGCCATTTGGATCGTCGTTGCTCGCAATCCGGAAAAAGCCCCGCAATCGGCACATCAGGAACCGCTGCGCGACCGTCTGCGTGCGCTTGCGCGGGCCGGCTGGATCATCGGCATCATCGTGTTGACCATCGGCGGCATCTATACCGGTGTGTTCTCCGCCGTCGAAGCGGCCGGCATCGGTGCCGGACTGGCCTTTGTGGTGGCCTTCATCCGGCGTAGCGTCACCCTGTCCAGCCTTCGGGAGGTGTTTGAAAACACGCTGAAGGCCTCCGGCACCCTGTTTCTGATCCTGTTCGGCGCATTTGTGTTCAAGACCTTCATCGGCTTTACCGGCCTGACCGCATCGCTGGCGACCTGGGTCGAAGCGCAGGGCTTCACCGGATACCAGATCGTCATCGCATTCCTGATCATGTTCATCATTCTGGGAACCTTCATGGAAGGGTTCGCCATCCTGGTGCTCACCGTGCCGTTGATCCAACCGATCATCGAACCGCTTGGGATCGATATGATCTGGTTCGGCGTCATGATGGTGATCTGCCTCGAAATGGGCCTGATCTCACCGCCCGTGGGGGTCAATGTCTTTGTCGTCAAAGGCATTGCCGAGGGCGTGCCGCTCAACACTATCTTCCGCGGCATATGGCCATTCTGGTTCGCCATGCTCGGCTGCATTCTGCTGCTGCTGGCGCTGCCGCAACTGGCGCTGCTATTGCCCAACACCATGTTCGGGTGACCGCGCGGCACGGGAAGCTGCACGTATCGGGCCGGCATCAACGCCTGATCCGCCCAGGCCGGCGGCCTGGCGCCGCCAGCGGCGCGGAAGATATTCCGTCAACAACACCCAAGACAATCCAAGACCGCCAGCCAGGTAGTGAAGCACATGGCAGCCATAGCCGATCACTGCGATACGCAGTCCGCCGCGCTGTTTCAACAGCGACAGAAAAGACCGGTTTGCCAGGAAAAACCCGAAAAGCGCCACCACCAACCCGATGGCAAGGACCGGTTGAAACGGCATCAAGACAAGGCTCACGCCCATCAGTGCGACCATGGCAAGGCTGATCCGGTGGGCAATGGTGAAATTCAGGTCGTCACGCGGGCCGCCGTGAAACAGGATCAGCCGGCTCCAAGGGATTGCCCGGCCCACCAGATCGGTCCGGAACATCGACGTGACCGACCAGACCTTCAGATGCGTCCCGAGCAGTTCCTTATCAAGCAGGATGCGGCCGCCATCGGCATGCAGGCGCACACCAAACGCCACATCCTCAATCGCCTGCCATGCCTTTTCCAGCCCGCCCAGACGCATGAAATCCGCGCGCCTGACCGCACCGATGCCGGTCCAGAATGTCGCCGCATCCCCATGGCTGCGCTGATGGACGAAATGATGCAGCAGGTTGCGATAGAAGCTGACCGCGCTGGCCTTTGAAGGTCGATCGTCATAGGAGCCGAAGACCGCCGCGAGATGCGGATCGTGCCGGAAATGCTCAAGAACCCGCTGACGTAAATCCTGATGCACCACCACATCGGCATCGACGAACAGGATAATATCGGACGGCACGGCATCAACGCCGGCATTGCGGGCTTCTGCGGGACCTTTTGCCATCGCATGGTGCAGCACGCTCACGCCGGACGCCCGGGCGATGTCCCCGGTTCCATCCGAAGACCCGTCATCCACCACCAAAATCTCGTCGCGCGCAAAACCGGCAGCAAGCAGCCCATCGAGGCAAGCGCCGATTTCCCCGACCGCCTGATGCGCCGGAACGATGACCGTGAGTGTGGGTGGCTTTTTCGTCATTGCCGGGATGGCCCTGTTCCAGGGACACGACACCGGTCCCGGCGCCGCAACCAGTGACTCTTCGGCAACAACGCTGTCCCCGTTTGCCGATCTTTACAGAAGCGATCGCGCAATTGAAGGGGTGGATGGCAACCGTTGGCAAATTTCCAGACGGGTCCGACAAAAAGGTCACAGATCAATTTGCCGGCAAAACGTCGATTGTCGCCCGAATTCGCACCCCGGGACCTTGACCGTCCGCATTCCCATAACCATAGAATTATACGGGTTGGGGCAGTGATAGGGACTGTTTCAAGAAGGCGACATCGAGCAATGCTCAAAAGAAACACACGCGACACCCGGACCGGGAAAGTCGCCATCATTGGTGCCGGTCCGGCCGGGATCACGGCAGCCTATGAGCTGCAAAAGGTTGCCCCGGGTTTCACGCCGGTGATTTACGAAGCCGGCCATCTCCTGGGCGGAATCGCCCGCACCGAGAGCCATAACGGCTTTCGCTTCGACATTGGCGGTCATCGCTTCTTCACCAAGGTTCCCGAGGTGGAAGCGATCTGGGAGGAGGTGTTGGGCGCTGACTTCATCACGGTGCCGCGCCTCAGCCGCATCTATTACAGGGGCCGTTTCTTCGACTATCCCCTGAAGTTCTTCAATGCTCTGTGGAATACCGGCCCCTACGAGGCGGTGCGGATTGTCCTGAGCTATATCAAATGGCGGCTGCGCCCCCATCCAGTGGAGGAGACATTCGAGCAATGGGTCGTCAACCGCTTCGGCGCCCGCCTCTACCACCACTTCTTTCAGAGCTACACGCAAAAGGTCTGGGGCATCCCACCAAGTGAAATTCGAGCGGACTGGGCCGCACAGCGGATCAAGGATCTGTCACTCTCTCGCGCCATCAGCAACGCACTGGGCGGCGCCAACACCACCACGAGCCTTATCGAGTCGTTCCGCTATCCGCGCCTTGGCCCGGGTATGATGTGGGAGCGTATGGGGGAAAGAGTGCGCGCAAATGGCGGCGCGATCCACGTCAATCATGACGTCGTGCGCATCCTGCGCGACGAAAACCGCGTATGCGCCCTCGAACTGAGCACCCGGGACGATGCCGGAAACCCTGTCACCACACGGATCGAGGCTGATCATTTCGTCAGTTCAATGGCCCTGCGCGATCTGATCGCACGGTTCGATCCCCCACCGCCGCCGGAGGTCATGGCCGCGGCCGGCCGGTTGAAATACCGGGATTTTCTGATCGTCACACTCATCCTCGACCGGCCGGACCCATTTCCAGACAACTGGATCTACGTTCACAGCCCGGATGTCCGGGTCGGCCGCATCCAGAATTTCCGCGCCTGGTCACCTGATATGCTTCCCGATTCCCGGCAATCCTCCATCGGCATGGAGTATTTTTGCAACGAGGATGATGATCTGTGGCGAATGTCCGACGAACAACTCGCCCATCTGGCGACAAGGGAACTCGACTCGCTTGGCCTCGCCGACGGTATGTCGGTCACCGATTCGGCCGTCATCCGGCAGCGAAAGGCCTATCCGGTCTATGATCCGGACTATGCGGCCGCCCTGCGGGTCATCCGGGAGTGGATGCAGCAGCTGGAGAATTTCCAGACCGTCGGGCGCAACGGGCTGCACCGCTACAACAATCAGGACCACTCCATGCTGACCGCCATGCTTGCTGCCCGAAACATCGCCGGCGAGCACCATGATCTCTGGAGCGTCAATGTGGAGCGGGCCTATCAGGAGGAGTTCCAGGTACCGAAGGAGGAGGTGCCGGCCATCGGTTAAAACAGCCCGTCTGGTGGTTTTCGGCTCTTATGATGACCACGGCCTAGTAACTCGCGCGATAGAGAGCGAACATGTCGTCCTCGGAGATTTCGTCCACATGGGCGATTTCGCTGACCTTGTGGCCCCTATAGACCGTTACAAAGGTATCACCGAACCATTTCGCCACCGTATCGGAACGGGAGAGCCGGCCAAGCGCCGCCGGCAGGGAATCAGGGAGCCTTTCCACCCCGAGCGCAGCCAATCGGGCGCTGTCGAGTTCGGACAGATCGGCATTCGTCGGAACAGGTGGGGGAAAACCATCCTCCACACCTTGGGCCATGGCATGAAGCAACGCGGCCATTACGAGATACGGGCTGGCCGCCGCATCGACCGGCCGGACCTCCCAATTGAACCTCGACGCTATCTCCGGGTCCGTTGCATCGACGGAGCAGATTCGCACCGCAGCCTCGCGGTCACGGATGCCGAGATTGTTGAAGGCCGAGCTCCAGCGGTTCGGGACAAGGCGAGCGTAGGAGATCACGCTCGGCGCCAGCAGCGCCTGTATCTCCAGCAGGTGGCGCAGGAGTCCTGCCACCATCGCGCCGGCCGGCGCCGACAATCCGCCGGGGCCGTTGGCGTCATAAGAGGCTGGAGTGCCATCGGGATGGCGCAGGCTCAGATGGACGTGCACGCCATTGCCGACAGCGCCCGGTGCGACGAGCGGCGTGAAGGAGGCGCGCAAACCGTGACGCTGTGCCACCGTCTGTGTCAACGCGCGCAGCAACACAGCCTCGTCCGCCGCGCGCAGTGCCGGTTTCGGGCTCATGGTGACCTCTGCCTGGTCAGGGCCGAACTCCCGGATCAGCAATTCGGGCACAATTCCGGCTGCCTCCATCGCACCGCCGAGATCGGCGCCGAAAGGCGCAAGCGCACAAAATCCGGCATGTGTGAAACTGTCACCCGGACCACGATTCAACCCCTCGATCAGGAACTCGTGCTCGAAGGCGGCGATCACATCGAGGCCCGACACCTGCTGCAGCCGAGCAATTGCCGCCTTCAGCATCGAACGCGGGCAGCATTCGAACGGCCTGCCGTCAAGATAGGATATGTCACCGAGCATCAGCCCGGTTTCCGGCATACCGGGTCCGCCGGGCACCCGGCAGGCCGCCTCGGGATCACCGGCCAGGACAAGATCTCCGAAAGACCCATAGGGGCCCTCTCCTATGGTGTCGAAGCAGGTGATCAGCGAATTGGTCGGCACCCAACCCACCGACAGGGATTCCGACCGCGCCGAGCGCCCGTACACGCCTTTGCCCCGCAGCTTGCCCGCCAGGTCCGATGTGGCCACAAAGCTCAGCACCTAGCCGCCACCCGCCTCGCCATCCGGCGCAGTCCCCTCCAGCGTCTTCCGCAGCCTGTCCCAATGTGTGATCCGCTTCTGCGCCGTATCCCAATTGCTTTCACTGAGCTTGACGATCATCGCCTCCACCAGCGCGAGTTCCGGCACGCCTGTATCCCAGGCGGTGCCGGTTTCTACCGGAACGGCGAAAATGTGCTGCGCATGGCGGGCGATGGGGGAGATCCAGCGGTCGGTGATCAGGACGATTGTCGGCGAGGACCGGGTCTCGACCTGCTCCGCCAGCCGCAGAAGGCTATCCTCGTAGCGGCGCATATCCGAGATCACGACCACATCCTTGCGCCGCATGGAGAGTATCTGATCGGCGGCGGCAGCAGGCGCCGTGTCGAGCCAGAAGACCCCTGGCCGGATCTGCTGAAGGTGCAGGGCAAGATAACGCATAAGGGCCCCGCTTATCCGGCCACCGGCAACATGGATCCTGCGGGAGGGATCGGCCAACAGCGCACAAACGGTGTCCAGTTCGGTCTGGGAGAGTGTTGCGGCGAGACTGGCAAGCCCCTCTCCAATGCGCTCCATGAAGTCGGCATAGGGGCTGTCGGCGGACAGCGCCCGGGCGCTCTGCTTGAGATCGACGGGTGAAGCGGGCGAGCGGCGAAGCTCGCTGATCAAAGACCGCTGAAATTCAGAGAATCCGGCGCAATCGAGCTTGTGAACGAGCCGTGTAACGGATGCGGCACTGACCTGCGCATGGTCGCTCAGCTCCTGGATTCCGACCAGCCCGGCAAACGGGTAGTCAGCAAGGATCACGGTCGTGATCCGACGTTCGTTCGGCGTCAGATGTTGCTCGAGCGCTGCGATGCGCTGGCGCATGGTGAGCCCGTCACTAGGCATCTTGCCTCCATCATTGTCGAGTGAAAATTTTTCCCCACTATTGATCAAATATGCCAGTTGTGCAAGTTTCTTTTCAGAAACGCAAAAGGCCTTTGCCGATGTCTACAACCTTGCAGCCGCTCCTCCAACATGACGAACCCGATCCAGTGCGAGTGGTCAATCCGGATGCGAAAGGTCCCTTCATCCTGGTTTGTGAACACGCCGGCAATCGCGTGCCAGCAGCGCTGTCCGGCCTCGGTGTCACGGCGGCCGATCTCGACAGGCATATCGGGCACGACATCGGTGCTGCAGCGGTTGCGGAGCACCTTGCCGACAAGCTCGACTCGGTTCTGGTCCTGCAGCGCTACAGCCGCCTTGTCATCGACTGCAACCGTCCCTGGGAGGCCCCCGATCTGATCGCGGTGACGGCCGACGGAACCGTGGTCCCCGGTAATCATGATCTCTCGGAGACCGCCCGCCGGCGCCGGTTCGACACGATCCACGCGCCGCTGCACGACACGATCGCGGAACGGATCAACCGCTTGCGTCCACGGGCGCTGATCGCAGTTCACAGCTTCACCAGGATGCTTTCCAACGGTGTGGCGCGGAACCTGGATCTGGGGCTGCTCTACAATCGCGATCCTCGCCTGGCCGAATCGTTGCACGACGCCGTTCTTGCGACTGCACCCGCGACTCAAGTCGCAATGAATGTACCATACCAGGTTGAAGATACCTCCGACGTTACAATTCCGGTTCACGGCGAGGCACGCGGGCTCCCACACGTCCTGATCGAGATCCGCAATGATCTGATCGCGCATGCTGCGGGACAGAAGGCCTGGGGCGAGTTGCTCGCAACCGCCCTTCCCCAGGCGCTCAGCCGCGTCCGTTGAGATCGCCAAGCGGTGTCTCCCGCATTGTCTCGGACAGGACTGACAGCAGATGGTCAGCGTCAGCACGGGAGAACGGCAGTGGCGGACGGATCTTCAGCACGTTGTCCGCCGGCCCGTCCGATCCGATCAGGATGCGACGCGCCCTCAGCCGGTTGACGATATAGGCGGCCGCCTCGGTCGCAGGCGACCCGTCTGGCCCGGCAAGGTCGACACCAAGGAAGAGGCCCATCCCGCGCACATCCGCCATCAGCGGATGCTTTGTCGCCAACACGTTCAGCCCGTTCAGAAGATGGGCGCCGACCGTCTCGACCTGCTCTGCCAGCCCTTCATCATCCAGAACGTCCAGCACGGCGAGGCCGGCCGCGCAGGAAACCGATGAACCGCCGAAAGTAGAGAAGAATTCCATCCCCGTCGCAAAGGCATCGGCGATGGCGCGCGTGGTCACGACCACGCCCATTGGATGGCCATTCGCGACGGGTTTGCCCAGGACAACGATGTCGGGCCTTGCGCCTTGTGCCTCGAACCCCCAGGCTATCCGGCCGAGCCGGTGCAGCCCGGTCTGCACCTCGTCGGCGATGCAGAGCCCGCCTGCCCCGCGCACGTGATCGTAGACCGCCTGCAGATACCCTGGCGGCGGCACGATCTGGCCGCCCACGCTCGGGAAGGGTTCGGAGATGAAGCCGGCCACCTTCCGCCCGGTCTCTCCGGCCTCTGCAAGTGCACGGACCACATCCGCAGCGTAGCGGAGACCCGCCTCGGGGTCGTTCGCGCCGTAGGCGCCGCGAAAGGTATCGGGGACGGCAACGGGATGAACATGATCGGGCTTTCCCGTCCCTCCCGGCCCGGCGAACTTGTACTCACTGATATCAAGCGTTGCCTGGGTGATGCCGTGATAGCCGGACCGCGACACGAGCATGTCAGTGCCACCGGTGGCAGCCCGGGCCAGCCGCAGAGCGAGGTCGTTCGCCTCACTACCGGAATTGACGAGGAACACCACATCGAGCCCGTCCGGCAGCCGCGCAGCCAGCGCCTCCACATACGCTCCGTGGATCGGCTGAAGATAACGGGAGTTCGTGTTCACAAAGCGCATCTGGCGGCCGACCAACTCGGTCACGCGCGGATGGGCATGACCGACATGGGGCACGTTGTTGTAGGCGTCGAGATAAGGACGGCCACGATCGTCGTATAGGATCGTGCCGCGCCCGCGCAGGATTGTCAGGGGCGTGTGGTAAGAGAGTTTCAGATTGCTCGCGGTGTGCCGTTTTCGCCGCCGGAGTTCCGCCTCCCGGTCCATTACCGGCGCTTCGACAGCCGCAGGATCAAGGCCAAGAAGCGCCGCCGGGTTGGGAAAGACAGCCCGGGCGGCCTCCTCCATGTCAGGGTCGAATATGCCCGGCCAGGTGGAAGCGGCAGCATCGGGGCAGCCCATCTGCAAATGCAGATGCGCAGGCCATCCACCGATTTCCTCCGCGTGGCCAAGGATGGCGAAGGCTTCGCCGCGCCGGACAATTTGCCCAATACTCAGCGCGCGCACCGAAGCGGGAGCAAGATGACCGTAAAGCACACAGAAGGCCGTGTCATCGGGCAGGCGGTGACGCAGCACGACGACCCCGCCATAGCCCTGGCGCACAGCCTCCACCGCGGCATGGAGCACCTCGCCGTCGAACGGCGCCCTGACGGCCGTGCCCGCCGGCCGGAAGACGTCGACGCCAAGATGCACGCTGCGGCGCGCATTCGCCGAATGCGACCCGGCCCGGAAGTTCGGTTCGGTGTAGATCAGACGCGCTTCGCCATATCTGCCGATCACCGGCCGGATCTTTGTTGCCGCGTCGAAAAGGCAGCTATCGAAGTCCGACAAGTCGCAAATCTCGGGATCATCCGGCGCCTCCACCCCGGCAACCGAAAGGTCCGCGATCCGGACGTCGTCCGGCAACGGCCCCAGCACCGGGTGAGGCTCAGCCGCCGCCACCGCGCCGGCGAGTGCGGCACCGGTGCCCGGCGGCAGATGGCCCGCAGCAGCGCGCAGATGGGCGCGAACAAGCGCGGCCTCGAGCTCCCGCACCCGGTCCAGGAAGCTCCAGGCCGGCTTCTCCGAGACCGCGATATAGGGATTGTCCGGGTCGGCCCGCTTCTCGACCGCTGCATTGGTGACGCTCACCGCCAGACGGGTCAGGACAAGTTCCCAAAGCCCGTCGGCCTCTGCCTCCGATAGCGGATGCCCGGCTGCAAAGCCCGCGACAAGCCCGGCCAGCGTATCGAGCGGTCGGGCGGTGTCAAGGACGGCATATGCACCGGCGATGGCAAGATCACACAGGACCGGTGCGCGGATCGCATCGCCGAAGTCGATCAGGCCAGAGAGCCGCATCTCTCCATCCGCGTCGGCGCGGGCCAACAGATTATAGTCGTTCAGATCGTTGTGGATCGCCTGGACGGGCAGCCCGTCGAGCAAGGGCTTTCCCCGGTCCTCGAACCGGACGAGAATTGCCTCGATCTGCCCGCGTCGCTCCGGCACGTCGATCAGCCCGACATGCGGCGTAATCCAGCCCGCCCGGCGCAGGTCCCATTTGAGCTCGCGGTCGAGCCCGGGATGATCGAAATCACCCAGCGCATCGGCCAGCCCGGCAACCGCCGCCCCCACATCCCGGAACAGCCGCGGCTCGCGCGGGCGCACCGTGCCGATGACCTGACCCTGCAGCCGCTCCACAATCCAGGCCAGGCGAGGCTGGCCGTCCGGCCCTTCGAGGGTCACCCGTGCCGAACCGTTGCGCGCCGGAACCACGGCGGGAACCGGCACCCGCGCACCAGCGGCCCCGTCCACATGGGCGTGCAGTGCAACCTGCAAATCCACCAACTCCGGCGCACAGTCCGGGCGCATGACCTTCAGGACCGCCGGCTGCATTCCAGCGATCGCGAAGTTCAAGTCGAACTCTCCGGGAAGCGGCGTCAGTTCAGCATCGATTCCCCAGGCATCGCAGATCTGCGCCCGCCAGTGGTCGATATCGGAGCCCGGCTGTCGGTTCACGCAGCCCCCAGTTCCGCGAGGATCTCGGCGGTCGTGCAAATGCGGGCATATCCCGACATGGCGGAAAGTGCGGCCTGGTGCTGTTCGGGGCTGTCGGTGGCGCAGGCATCCGAGATCACGGTCACAAGGTAGCCGATATCGGCGCCCTGCCGCACAGTGTTCTCGACGCACTGGTGGGTCACGACGCCCACAACGACAAGCTGTGTGATGCCCAAATTCCGCAGAATATAGTCAAGATTGGTCGCGCCGAACGCTCCGGAGGCCGTTTTCTTCAGGACGATGTCGTCCGGCGCCGGCGCCACGGCATCGATCACCTGAGCCTCGGGGCTGCCGGGAGGAAGATGGATGTCCGAGACCTTGTGATCGATGCCCCGGTCGCGGCCATCATTGGTGAGGCTCTCGATGGCAACGTAGATCGTCTCTGCTCCCGCCGCGCGGATCGCCGCGTGCAGCCGTTGCTGGTTCGGGATCACCAGGTCGGCGACGGTTTCGTAAAAATGCACCGTACGGGGCGGCTTCACGCGGCCTGCGCGTCCCTCGGCCAGCATGTCGGGGCTGCAATCGGCGTTCTGCATGTCAATCGAAATCAACGCAGTGACGCCCGGATCGAGCGGCAGGTGACGCGAACGGATCGTGCGTGGATCGAAAGCGGAGTCGGGCATGATCTTGTCCTCAGGCTCGGTTCGCGACGCGCGTGGGAAGAAGGCCCCGCGGCCGCACCGCAAGGATCGCGATCACCAGGAAAAGTGCAATAGGGTCCTTGAACACCGCCCATTCAATGGGCAGCCCCGCCTGCAACGCCGTCTCGATGATGCCGAGCGCAAAGCCGCCAAGCACGGCGCCCGGCAGGCTTCCGAGCCCGCCCAGCACGGCGCAGATGAAGGCCTTGAGCACCGGCAGAAAACCCATCATCGGGTCGACCGAGCCACGCTGGGCCACCCACAGCAAGCCCGAGACCCCCGCCAGCAGACCCGAGATCGCAAAGGCCATGGCAATGACCCGGTCGGCCTTGACGCCCATCAGACGGGTCATCCGAAAATCCATCGACGCGGCCCGGATCGAGATACCGATCATGGTGAAGCGGAACAGGAACGCCAGCCCCGCCAGCATCATCAGCGTAACAACGATTGAGGTGAACTGGATGGAACCGATCAGGAAATCACCGATGCCGATGGCGCGCCCGAGAAAATCGGGCATTGGCGCTGGCTGCGGGCGCGGCGAGATCAGGCTCTGGAACAGAGTCTGCAGCACCACCGCGACGGCGAAGCTGGTGATGAGAAGCGAGGTCGGCGAGGCGCCTCTCAACGGCCGGAAAGCCACCCTCTCAAGCAGCAGAACCAGCGCCACCGCAGCGGCAATGCCCGCCACCAGGGCCAGAGCAAAGGGAAACCCGGCGGCAATAGCGAAGGCGTAGGCATAGCCCGACGCCGTCATCAACTCGCCATGGGCGAAATTGATCATCCGCATCACGCTGAAGACCACCGCGAGCCCGAGAGCGAGCATCGCATAGGTCCCGCCGAGCGCCAGAGCATTCACCGCCTGCTGGATCGCAATGTCCATACTCAACTCCCCGTCAGGCCACACCGAGATAGGCCCGTGCAACCTCATCGGAGGCCGCCAGTTCCCGGGCAGCCCCCTCTGCGGCGATCCGCCCCTGGGCCATGACGTAACCGCGGTCGGCGACCTCAAGCGCCATGCGGGCATTCTGTTCGACCAGGAGGATCGTCGTGCCCTGATCGCGCAGATGCACAATCAGCTCGAATATCTCCTCGACGATCCGCGGCGCAAGGCCGAGCGAGGGCTCGTCAAGCAGCAGCAACCGTGGCCTCGACATCAGCGCCCGGCCGATGGCGAGCATCTGTTGCTCGCCGCCGGAAAGCGTGCCGGCGAGCTGCGAGCGGCGGTCGGCGAGAACGGAAAACAGGTCGAAAACCTTTGTCCGCTCTCCCTCCACCTCGCGGCCGGGCAGTGAAGCCGCACCCATTCTCAGATTCTCCGCGACCGTCAGCCCCTCGAAAACATGCCGGCCTTCGGGCACGAGAGCGATCCCGCTGCGCGCGATGCGTTCCACCGCCTGCCCGCTGATCCTGGCGTCGTCAAACCTGATCTCTCCTGCCCGAACCGGCAGCACGCCGGCGATGGACAGAAGCGTCGTCGTCTTGCCGGCACCGTTCGAACCCAGCAGTGCGACGATTTCCCCTCCGTTCACCTCCAACCCGATGCCCCGGAGTGCCGCGATGGGACCGTAGGAGACCTCAAGGCTGGAGACGGAAAGGAGGGGATCGTCGCCCATGGCCGACCTCGACCTCAATATTTCGGTTTCGGCACCAAATCGCCCGGAGGGGTTTCCTGGCGCACGAATTCCCGTTCTCCGTTCGCCACCCGCACCAGCGTCACATCACGCAGCGGCATCCGGTCATCCCTGCCGGAATAGGTGATCGACCCGGCCGCGCCCTGCACGTTCGCCAACCCCGCTATGGCGTCCCTCAGCGCCGGACCCTCCGTGGATCCGGCCGCTTCGATGGCGGCTGCAATCACCTGCATGATGTCATAGCCGAGCGCCGTGTAGATGGTCTCCGAAGGGCGGCCGAACTTCTTTTCATAGGCGCCGTAGAATTTGGAAAGAGCGTTGCCCTCCTCGGCAAAACCTGCCGTCGAAAACACCACACCCTCGGTCACGTCACCCAGCGAGAAGGTCGTCGGGCTGTCGATACCGTCAGATCCGATGACCGGGATGTCCACGCCCGAGGCGCGCAGTTGCCTAATGAAGGCCGGAAAGTCCGGTTCGTAGGCCGCCGTCATGATGACGTCCGGCGCGGGGTCAAGCGATCCGATTGTTGTCACGATGGCGCTGAAATCCTGCTGGCCAAGGTTGTAGACAGCCTCCCCCGAAACGCTGCCGCCAAGTTTCTCGAACACCTCTTTGAAGTAGAGCGGGAGCTGCGTGTAGGAGCTGTCTTCGGAATAGAGAATGAAGGCTGTGTCGTACCCGGTGTCGCGCGCATAGCGAGCCGAAACCGTCGCCTGCAAATTGTCGCCGGGGAAATTGCCGAACATGTACTCGCCCGCCGAGAGCGGCAGAGTGGGCGACGACGCCACCGTGGTGAAAGCCGGGATCTTGGCCTGCGCCGCAATCAGCCCCGCCCCGATCGACGGGTCGGCATCCGCGGGCGTGATCAGGATGTCGATGCCCGACGCAATCAGTTCCTGGGCAACGAGCGTCGTCTGCGCCGGATCCGAACGGCCATCGCGAATATCGATTTCGACCATGTATTTGCCGCCGATGCCGCCGGCCGCGTTGATCTCGTCGATGGCGACCTGAAGCCCTTCCACCGCCGGCACGTCGGCATAAGCCAGCCCGCCGGTCATGCTGACGGCAGCCCCGATACGCAGTTCATCGGCTGTTGCCGTCTGTACCAGCAGAAGGCCGGCAGCCATTGCTATGATATGTCGCATGTCAATTCCTCTCTGTTGCGATTTCTTGATTTTGATCTTCGGTTTCTTCCTGCCCGTAATCGTTCGCCGCCTCGCGGCCCAGATATGCCTCGATCACCCTGCTGTCGCGCCGCACTTCGTCGGGGGTGCCGCTGGCGATCAGTTCGCCCTGATTCAGGACCAGAACCCTGTCGGAAAGATTTCGTACAAAAGCCTGGTCGTGCTCGATCACCAGGAGACTCAGCCCGAAGCGGGCCTTCAACTGTCCCAGAATATCCGCCAGATCCGCAGACTCGGTCTCGTTCATTCCGGCCGTCGGTTCGTCCAGCAGCAGCACAGACGGCGCCAGCGCTACGGCGCGCGCAATCTCCACCCTGCGACGCCGCCCGTAGGCGAGTTCGCCAGCCGGCGTTTGTGCGACATCCGCGAGGCCAAGATCGGTGAGGAGCTCGAATGCCCGCGCCCGCGGATCGTCGGCGACGTCCAGAGCGGCGAGCCTCACATTGTCGGCAACGCTCATCGTTTCGAACAGACGAATATTCTGGAAAGTCCGCGCGATGCCCTTGCGCGCCACCATCTGCGGCGCGTTGCCGGTGATCGCCTCGCCGTTCAAAAAGACAGCACCGGCGTCCGGGCGGATCACCCCGGTGACGAGGTTCACCAGAGTGGTCTTGCCTGACCCGTTCGGCCCGATCAGGCTGAGCGTTTCCCCCCTGTGCAGGACGAAGCTGACATCCGAGAGTGCCCGAACCCCGGCGAAGCTCTTCGACAGGCCGCGAACCTCAAGCATCGGCGCGGCATCTGCCGCGGCAGGCACAATGGCCGGGCGGTCTGCGGCGGCGGGGCCTGTCCGCGCCTGCGGCCGGGCGAACCATCGCGACGACGGCTCTCGCCACGCGATCAAACCGCTCGGCCGGCGGTACATGATGAAGAGGATAGCGCCGGCCAGCACCAACTGGCTGAGCCCGAAAAGCGGCGGCAGGCCCGC
This sequence comes from Rhizobiaceae bacterium, assembly GCA_028279875.1. Taxonomy (GTDB): domain Bacteria; phylum Pseudomonadota; class Alphaproteobacteria; order Rhizobiales; family Rhizobiaceae; genus Hoeflea_A. Next base: position 14,107 of record JANQMU010000047.1, on the reverse strand, counting down.
AGCCTCAAGCCAAGACGCCCCCTCGATGCGGCGCGTCATCTCCGACAGCGCCGTGACCAGCCCGGTGCCGACCACTGCGCCGGTGACCGTGGACACGCCGCCGACGATCGCCATCGCCAGGAGCGCGAACATCTGTACGAAATAGAACTGCCGCGGACTGATCACGGTCAGGTAATGGGCAAGCAGAAGACCCGACCCGGCGATCAGCATGGCGCTGAGCGTCCAGCCGATCAGACGGACCCGAAAGACCTCGACGCCCGACGCCGCAGCCGACAATTCGTTGTCTCGGGAGGCCTGCAATTTCAGCCCTGTTGGCGTCACCCGGAACACGAGCGCCACACCGAGCGTGAACAGAGCAAAGCCGAGCGGAAGCCACAGCCCGTCAAGCGCCTCGAACCCGAACAATGGCTGGATACCCCGTGTCAGGTCGCGCGCACCAATCAGCACGCCATGGATGATGACAAGCACACCGATCGTGGCGATCGGGGCGGTATCGGTGGGCAACCGGCAGACCGACAGCCCGATGACCGCGGCAACGAGGCCAACGGCCAGCATCACCACCGGCACGGCGGCAATCACCGGAAGATCGACAGCAACGAGCCAACCCGGCAGGCCAGGCAGGAACTGCGCCTTCATCAAAGTGGGAAGGGTCAGATAGGCGCCAAAATAGGCACCGAGCGACATGAAACCCACGTGACCGAACGTCATGATCCCGGAAAACCCCATGAAGACGACGATCGAGAGCACCGCTGAAAGATTGATGAGGAACAGCGCGGCAACCCTTGTTCCGGTTTCGGGAATGGCAAAACTCAGCGCCGCGCAGGCCAACAGCACCATCGTCCCGATGACGAGAAAATCCGTTACCGATGATCTGATGGCTGGTCGATCCATGGTCCCAAATGCGCAACCGCTTCCCTGGCACCAAGTCTGATGAAGGTTTCGGATTTTGTCAATATTTTTTCACAAATGCAGATTTCATATTATTTCGAATGTTTTTTTTCATATGCCCTCGTCGACAAGACCCCGCGACCACAGCCGTGGTCCAACGTGGCGTGTCGCGGTCGCGGCAGATGGTTATGTCTTGCCAAAAGGAGATCTGATTGAACCGCTCACAGGTTTTGCAGCGAGTTGGTGTGACTGCGGCACCTGGAGAATTTCCAGACCGTCGGGCAAAACCGGCTGCACCGCTGCAACAACCAGGATCATTCCGTGCTGACCGCCACGCTCGCCGCCCGAAACATCGCCGGCGAACACCATGATCTCTGGAGCGTCAATGTCGAGCGCGCCCACCAGGCGGCGTTTCAGATGCCGAAGAAGGCGCCGGTTGCCGGTTAAGCGGCCTTGTCGGCGCTTTTCTCACCAAACCAATTGACCGCATGGGCGCTCAGATCGGTGATTTTCGTCACACGGGCGACATCCCCATCCTGTGATCCGGCGCCGAGGAAAGCGGCAAAGCTCTCCTTGTTGTGATTGCCGCCACGCCCGGTGCCCAAGCGCCGATGGATTATCCCGATATCGTCGGATTGGATCGTGTCGACGCTTTCCGGCGGAGCCCAGTGAAGACGAAGGTCCGGAAGATAAAGGCTTTTCTCACCCGGATAGTTCTCGTGGATATCATCGATGTCGGCAATGAGCGGTTCCCCGGTCGCACTGACCTTGATCTCGCGCAATCGCTGTTTCAGCCAAGTCGAATAGCGCTCGAATTCCGGACTGTGAGGATCAAAAAAACCGTCACGCTCGCGGCCTTTCAGATTGTATCGAACAAGGCCTTCCCCGCCCGCATGTATGTAGAACGATGGTGTTTTTTTCCAATCCATTTTTCCGAGCAGCGCGCGATTGACTACCCAATCCTGTACATCTTCGCCCAGAAATGCGGCGGTCGCATATTGCAGGCGTGGTGGCAGCACGGCTCGAAGAAGCGACAGGAGATTTCTATGCGGAACCGTGGCCGTCGTCACCCGCTCGCCGTCCAGATACAGCAAGTTCAGCCGGCGCAATATTTCATCGACGAAATGTTCCTGACCGGCATTGCGTTCCATTCCGCTCAGTGAAAAAACCGCAAGCTGGGTATCCGACAAATCCAGCATGTCGATGATGCGCCCGATTTGTTCGTCCGCCGCGATGTGGACGTCCAGCATATCGTCCGCGCCGGCCAGAGACGCGAAATCGCGCTCGGAGGGCCAGAGATTGTGACCCGCACGATGGATCTCGTAGAGGCCCGTCAAAAAGAAATCCCAGTCATATTTCTGGGAAAGCCAGATAATGGCATCCGTCTTGCGGCGGACGGATTCAATCATCGCGTCGCGGAGCTGCCGCGCATGCCGGGCACTCTTGCGCACCGGAATCTCCGGGCCGATAGGGCGCGTACCGAACCGTTTTCGAAGCTGCCGCAGGATATCAGGCGGTGACGAATACGCCTTGCCGGTGGACTGATAATTCCAGTTGACCACCTCGATGCCTGGAACATCCTTCGCCGGATTGATGCTCCCAGCATCAAGGACGATGGACTTCAGGCCGCGCCGGGAAAAGGCATACCAGAAAGGCTCGATATCGAATTGCCTCGACCAGCCGCGGCCGTGCATATTGTGATATCGCATGTCCGCCGGGTTGAACTGGAAAGGAAAATAATGACCGTGATGTCCCGGTTCCTTGCCACTGACAAGTGTCGCCCAAACACTGGCGGACGCGAATTCGGCGGTCGAGTGCAGGTCCTTTGCCCTACCCTCTTCAAGGATACGGGACAGGACTGGAAGCCGATTGCTATTGCGCTCGACGAACGATCGGCTCATCGAGTCAATGGCAATCATCATCATACGTTTCGGGCGCTGCCGGTGCCCGTTTACAACCTGCTGCAATGCCGCCCCTCCATCGTGTGATCAATAGTCAACCACAAGGAACTATCACCGACAAATGTTAAGCCGGTCAATCAACCAGGGCGTGTAGCCACACCAGTTCGCAGGAATGTTGCCGTGGTCGACACGACGGCGATGACAAGATCAGACAATTTGACTTCCGCCCCGCTTGGCGATCTCATCCCCTCGGATTCGGCAGGGGCACCGGGATGAAAAACGGCTTTTGGATAGGCGCCAAACTACTGATTGCGGCCGCCATATTTTGGCTGATCAGCCGTTTTGTCGATCTTGAAGAAGCCTCACGCATGATCCTCTCAGCGAACGCAGACTACCTTCTTGTCGTCCTGTTACTCATCGCTCCGTTCGCATTGCTCGAAAGCACCCGTTGGATCAGCTTGATGCGTGCATTGGGACGGAGATTCCCGTTCAAAACCTCGTTGATTTACACGCTGGTTGGCTGGTTTTTCAACAATATCAGCCCGGCAAACACAGGACAGGATGTTTTCAGAGCCGTTCAAATGGCCCGGGCCGGGATCGACAAGAATCTGGCTGTCAAGTCGGTTATCATGTTCCGCATTGCATCATTCTGGAGCCTGTTGCTGCTTGTGATCTTCTCATTTCCATTCGCACTTCAATATGCAGAATCACCTGCCAACCGTTATGTGCTCGCTGCGATCGTTGCCTGCAGCCTCCTGCTTTTGGGAGTGTTTCTGTTCCTGGACCTTGCCGCGCGGATCTTGCCACAGGTCATCAGCCGCAAGCTGCCGGCCAGTTTGATGTCTCCGATCGGCAATCTCAGGTTGATTCTGCTTCATTCCAGGCATTCATTGCCGGTCGGTTTTCTTGGGATCGCCGTTCATCTCTGGCGGGTCCTGATCATCTATGTCCTGGCCGTCTCACTTGGCATTCAGACCAGCTACGCGGAACTCGCCCTTTTCGTCCCGATTGCGCTCCTGGTGGCCATGCTCCCGATCACCATAGGCGACTGGGGAACGCGAGAGGCGGCATTTGCTTTCTTTCTTCCCTGGATTTCGATGTCCGCCGAACAGGCTGTCGGTCTTTCCGTGTTGTTTGGCCTTTATCGCATTTGCCTCGGTCTGCCGGGCGCTTTCGTCTGGCTGGCCCTTGGAAAGGACAGCTACACGGTCTCGAAACACCGGTAGCATCTGCAGCACACACAAGGTGTCGCAGCTCAGTTCGCCAACATTTCCAGGTCGTAATGCGAGAAGGTGATATTCGCGCTGGCCCCGGCACTCAAACGAAGTTCGAAATTGTCCAGGTCCTCCGGCACCGCAAACACACCTTGTGAAAGGAGGCCCCGCTTCTTCCCGGTCAAATTCACCGGAAACATGGCATGAATCTGGCTGCCCCCGTCTGACGCCACATCAAAGGAGGATTCTGCGACATCCAGCGCTTCGCCATAGGCGCTGAAACGATATTCTCCCGCCTCGAGATATCCATAGGGGCCATAAAAGACATGTCCTGATCGACCGGTGGTCATGACCGCGCCTTCAACCAGTCTGCCGGCATCGATATGACCAATGAGATCGGCCGCAGCGAGCCGGGCGATATAGGATACCGGTCGGTCATTTTGCTCGTTGCGAATGAAAACCCGACGATAGGTCTCATGGCTCAGCGCCGGAACCATGCTTCGCGTATAGACCTTCAGCCCTGTATCGAGTTCGCGGGCGACGAGCACGGCACCCGCCTCCGCGAAGGTCGGATCATCCCCATAGGTCAGATAGGGACCATCGCAGTTTTCGACCCATTCCGCGATTTCCATTCGCCGATATTTGTAGTTCAACAAGTAGAATGAGAGCTGATTGAGCCGCTCATACCTTCTGTCTCCGGGTACCGCTTCAATGCCCGGCGTAAACGCAACACAGGCGCCGGTTGGATTGGTGTCGCTGACGAGCCTATAGAGGTCCGAAGGGCTTCCGTTTGCCCTGTAGGACTGATGGTGCCAGAGAAGTTGATTGGCGATGCAAAAAAAATAAAGACCTGCCAGCAGACATTTCAGGACCGCGCGCGGCAGGAAGACCGAAACGATGCAGGCGGCACCGCCCAACAGCAACAAAAAGAGATTCCCTTCATCGGGATAGGCCACCTGAGGCCACAAAGCCGAAACATCAACCTCTTCCGTAAAGCCCGTTTCCTGCCCGACTGCCAGATAGAGGATGATGACCGGCACGAACACGGCGAGCGTTATGACAAGCCGGTGAAGCCGCGCTGCACCGACAATGAAGGAAACCAGCAAAAACGGAAGGAGCATGCCCTCAAGATAACGCCCCTGAAACCAGTAATGGTTGTAATAGTAGCTCGGTTTGGTGAACAGCACTGCACTCAAGCCGATAACGCCGAGCAGAGAGAGGAGTGCAAAAACGAGAAACGCGAGATTTGTATCGTCGTCGCGACCATTCGTATTGACGACCGCCGCCGCTCGACGAACAATATAGGCGGCACCGCCGCTCGCCAGTGCAAGGCTGCCGATGAGAATGTAGGAAAGCTGGGCAAGATATCGGGTGAGAAATTCCGCCGGACCACCGGGAGCCACAAGCTCCCGCAGCTCTTCTGCGATTGTCGGATAGTGACGTCTCGGCACCAATCCGTCCGGCGTCATGACGTCCAGCAAGAGCGGGTCGAGAAATCCGCGATATGCCCAGATCATCAGAACGATAATCGCTACTGAAACGGCGGCCCTTGATATCAGTTTGCGGTCCACACAGGCCATCAGTCCGAGAACCATCACGGCGGCAATCGCCACCGGCAGGCCGGTCGGATGAACCCAGTTCAAAAACCCGGCCAGCAGCGAAAAAAGGAGCAAGCTCGATTTCGGTGCGACCCCTGACCGGCAGAGGGTCCAACACGCGGCGACATAGACCAGCACAATCCCCGGCGTGGAAAAGGCATATCCGGCCATTGTCGGATAGGCGGGATACAGCGCGCAAAGAGCGACGGCGAAAAACCGCATCCACCGGTCTTCACTCAGATAGCCGGAAATGCGATGCAGCAGGAATATCGCAACGGCAAACAGCAGCGCATTGGTGACAAGCACCGATTTCCAGATCACCAGTGGGTCGTCAAACAGCAGGAAACCGGGCAGCAAAAACAGCGAATAGCCGAAATAATAGCTGCTCCCGGCGTCGATCGTGCGCCCGGACAGCGTTGCGGCATTGGCCAGATATCCGATTTCGTCCATCTGGTATGTCGGACCGGAGAACTGCCAAGCCAGAGCCAGGTAGGACATGAATGTCAAGGCGGCCAGGAGCAGCGCATCGGAGCGATATTGCAGCCCGTCAGCCGAAGCCGCTGAGTACCTATCGGCATGGCCGGTGGAGGAAATAAGAGTTGAAGCCATCGCGGGTCACCTGAGGTCGGTCACGCTCCGGAAGCGAAAACAGAACTCACGAGTACCGGACCGCCCAGACGCACATCAGTGATGGCGCATTGGCAGATGCAGGTCAACGATCCGGCTCAGGCCGCCCGGCCCTCGGTCAGTTGGCGAAGAACCGAAACGTAATTGTCGACGCCCTGGGCGCCGGTCACCAGATGTTGTCGATCGAAGACCATCGCCGGCACGCCCTGGATGCCCTGCGATGTCCAGAACCGTTCCTCCTCGCGAACCTGTCCGACAAATCGCCCGTCGCCGAGAACGTCGAGTGCCGCGCTCCGGTCGAGGTCGGCAGCCTCGGCGCTGTCGGCGAGAACTTCAGGATCGCTGACATTCTGTCCGCGGGTGAAATAGGCGTTGAACAACTCCATCTTGAGCGCGTGCTGGCGTCCCCTCTCGGCCGCCCACGCCAAAAGCTGATGGGCGCGGAAGGTATTCCATATTCTCATTCCGTCCTCGAATGCGAAGGCGAAGCCCAAGGCCTCGCCGAGAGCCGTCAGATGCGCCCGCACCTTCCTGCTCTCATCCGCCGTCGTTCCGTATTTCGCCGCAAGGTGATCGCGCAGATCCTCGCCCTCCTCGGCCATCTGCGGATTGAGTTCGAACGGATGCCAGCGAATGGACGCACTCAGCCCGGTCCGGTCGAGCGCCTGTTCAAGCTGCCTGTAACCGACGATACACCACGGGCAGACAACATCGGAGACGATATCGACGGTGATTTGATCGGTCATTCGCGAATCCTTTGCCGGCGGCCATTGTCACACACGCCATTTTGGGGTCTTCTGGCATGACTTTCAAATATGGCGGAACGAGTCGCCGGGAAAGGGGTGCCTTTCCCGGCACTCTGATGATCCGCTCGCCGGTCCCGTATTCGGACACCCGATTGTTCGTCTCGACATCGACACGCGGTCTGCCGGCGCAATTCAGCCCAGCGGCAAACAGAACTGGTCGGCGGGCAGCCCGTTGGAGGGGCAAGCATAGCGAATGGCCAATGCAATTGCATCCGAAACCACCGCGCCCAAGGGGTTGAACCGCACCACGTCGCTCATTCTGGCCGCCGCCCTGTTCATGGAGATGATGGACTCCACTATCATCGCAACGGCCCTGCCGACAATCGCCATCGACATCGGAACCAATCCGGTCTCGCTGAAACTGGCGCTGACCTCCTATCTGGTGGCGCTGGCGGTCTTCATTCCGATCAGCGGCTGGCTTTCGGACCGCGTCGGCGCGCGCAATCTGCTGAGCCTGGCGATCCTCGTCTTCATGATCGGGTCGGTCGCCTGCGCCTTTTCCGATTCCCTCGGCAGCTTTGTGCTGTCGCGGTTCCTGCAGGGCATGGGCGGCTCGATGATGACCCCGGTGGCCCGCATCCTCCTGGTGCGCAACACGCCGCGCGACCAGCTTGTCTCCGCGATGGCGTGGCTTGCGGTGCCGGCACTGATGGGCCCGATGATGGGACCGCCCGTGGGCGGGTTCATCACCACCTATTTCAGTTGGCAGTGGATCTTCCTGGTCAATATCCCGATCGGGCTTCTCGGCATCGTGATGACCCGCAAATTCATTCCGCGTCTGGGGATCCGCAGAAAGACACCACTTGATCTGGTGGGATTCGTTCTGTCCGCGGCGGCATTTGCCGGCATTGTCTTTGGCCTGTCGGTCATCAGCCTCCCGGCGCTGCACCCGGCGTTCGGCATTGCATCGGTGGTCGTCGGCAGCGTCGCCGGCGTGGTCTACTGGCGCCGGGCCAGAGGACACCCGACGCCGATCCTCAATCCGAAGATCTTCTCGAACGGCCTGTTCTTCAGAAGCATAGGCGGCGGTTTCGTTTTTCGGCTGGGGGTCGGGGCAACGCCTTTTTTGCTGCCGCTCCTGCTGCAGGTCGGCTATGGCCTGTCCCCGGTCCAATCGGGCCTGACGACCTTTGCCGGTGCGATCGGCGCCATCGCGTTCAAATTCGTTGCGCAGCGCTTTTACCGAACTCTCGGCCTGAAATTCGGCCTGATCCTGGCGGTGGCGGGCGCCATCTGCGCCCTCAGCGCCAGCGGTTTCATTACGCCCCATGGTACGGCCTGGCTGCTGGTGGCGGTGCTGTTTGTCGCCGGTCTCTGTCGCTCCGCCTTCTTCACGGTCGCCACCGCCATGGCCCTGTCCGCCGTATCCGACGAGGAAACCGGCCAGGCCTCCGCAATCGTTTCAGTTGCCCAGAATATCAGCATCGCCCTGGCGGTCGCCGTCGCCGGCTCCGTCTTGCAGGCAAGCAGCTATCTGCGCGGCGCAGAGCTCGGGCTGTTCGATTTCCGCGTCGCCCTGCTCTTTGCCGCAGCCGTCTCGGGCTGTGCCATCCTGTTCCTGATCGCCATCCCGGCACACGCCAATCAAATCCTGTCCAGCAAGGACGGCGCGAAGGGTGAACCCGTTGAATAGAGTATCGGGAAGGCAATTCCTCAGATGCCCAGGACCCAGGTCGTGATGACGAAATACATCAGCAGGCCGGTCGTATCGACGAGCGTCGTCAGGGCAGGACCCGCCATGATTGCCGGGTCCTGCCGCGTTGCCACGGCCAGAAGGGGCAGTGACGCGCCGATCAGAGCGGAAACGACCACCTGAACGGAGATTGCCAGGCCGATGGCGAGCGCGATCATGTCGAGTGTCAACCCGGCCGGCACATCGGCGCTGTTGGAGATGAACATCACCTTGAGCCAGGCAAAGCCGAACAGCATTGCCGCAAGCAGCAGGGAGACCCGCAACTCGCGCCACAGAACCCGCAGCCCGGCACCCGCCGCGATATGCCCGGTGGCGATCGATCGAATGAGGAGACCGGAGGTCTGGGTGCCGACATTGCCGCCCGTATCGGCAACCATCGGCATATAGAGCGCCAGGATGACCAGCGTATCCAGGGCATTCTCATAGACATGCACGATATAGCCGGCCATCAGCCCGACAATCGCCAGGCCGAAAATCCACGGTGCGCGCCGCAGAAAATCCCGCCAGATCGGCACATCCAGATAATCGCGATCCGTTTCGCCCGTCATGGCGGTAAACCGTTCCATATCCTCCGCCGCCTCCGCTTCCAGCAGCCGGAACGCATCGTCATAGAAGATGATGCCGAGCAGCACGCCATTGCGATCGATGACGGGCAAAGTCAGATGGCCGCTCGATGAAAGCTTGCGTGCCGCTTCCTCGGCGAGCACATCGTCACGCACCGTATCGACATCGGTCGTCATGATATCGCCGACCCGTGCCTCCTTCGGCGCGCGCAGCAGGGCGCGAAGGCTGACCGTGCCGAGCAACTGATGCCGGTCATCGACGACATAGGCGACATAAATCGTCTCCGCCGCCTCCTCGGCCGCAAGTTGACGCACCGCATCGCCGCAGCGCGCAGCCGGATCGAGATCGGCATAGCGGGAGTTCATCAGCCCGCCGGCGACATCCGCGCTGTAACGGGCCAGATTGACGATCTCGGCGCGACGGTCGGTTGCGATCCTGGCGTGAATCGCAGCCCGGCGCTTCGCCGGTAGCTTTCGCAAAAGCCGGGTCGCGTCGTCCGGCTGCAACCCTTCAATGCGCCGGATGATTTCCTCATCCGAAAGCTGTGCCAGATGGGCCTTGTTGGAGTGTGTTTGCACGATGTTCCCCGCGACGGTTCCGATCCGGCGACGCTATGCCGAAACCCGTGTCCCCGGCGCCGGCGGTGTTTCCGGCGGCCCGGCGAAGCATTGCGCCTCCGCCATCCACAATGTGGCCACCGGACCATGCACCTCAAGCGCTGTGTCGGCGATATTGCGCGTCTGGGTGACGACTTGTGCGAATTCAACCGCCGAGCCACTGATCCGGTTGTCCTGATCGGCCTCGCCATAGGTCCACAGCGCACCGGACGGCGCGGTCAGCGACACAAACGGCATGGTGTCCGGAACGTCCCGGCCGTGGACCTTGAACGACCAGCCGAAGGCATTGACGCCCAGCACAACGATATTGCGAATGCGGTCATGTTCCACACGCTGTGTGCCCAGCAGATCGAAGATGGCCTGGCCATGAGCCCAGGTCTCCATCTGCCTGGCGGTCATCGACGTGCGCACCGACATGTCCGGTCCGGCCCACTTCACCCGCGTTTTGGGATCGAGCAGCGCCCAGCGCCGGCCCATATCCCGGTAAAGCGCACGCCATGCGGCAAGCAGGTCCGGTCCCCGCTCCCGAATGTCGGCATTCTCGTAAGCACGCAGTCCCGAGTCGACTCCGATTTCCGGGATCTGTTCCAGTTTTTCAGCGAAGCGGTCGGGATCGGACAGGGAGAGATCGGCCGCCCGGTTCCAGAAATGCAGATGAACGATGATATCATTGATCGTCCATTGCTTGAATTTGGTGGCCCGGTCCCAGTGTCCGGCGTCCAATTCCTCCAGCACCGCCGACAGCGTTTCGCTCTCGTCGACAAAATCTCCGGCCTGCTCCATGGCTTGTTCCCCTTTCGACTCTGAACCCGGCACGTTCATACATCCGCGTCGCCGATCTCGATCATCACGTCACCGGAGCCGAGCCGATCGCCTTTTGCGACGCCGATATGTTCGACGACACCGTCGGCCGGGGCGGTGATCCGGTGCTGCATTTTCATCGCCTCCACAACCGCCAGCGACTCTCCCTTCTTCACGGTCTGCCCCGTTGAAACATGAATGTCGATCACCAGGCCGGGCATCGGCGCCGTAACGCGCCCGCCGCTGCCGGCCGCATCGCCGCCTGAGGCCTCGTCAGCCCGTTGGAAATGCCACCGCCTGCCGCCAATCGCGAGGCCAAGATCACCATTAGCCGACCAGGCCCTGCGGACATTGAGCGACTGTCCGTTGACCGACACCGCATGGCCGTCTGCAATACCGAATTCAATCTCAAACGCTTCACCGCCAACCGTCACCGTCCAAACCGGCCCGACACTGGTGGCGGTGGCGTCAAAGGCGGCACCGCCGCACATCAGCCGCAACGGGATCGCCAGGGGCGCAACGTTTGACCAGCCCAGAAGCGTGGGTGACACATAGGTCCCGGCGGCAAGCGACGCCTGTTGATCGGCGTCGAGACAAAGGCCGACCGCCAGGGCGACATCGGCGGCAGGCGGAACGTCCGCAGGCATGCCATTGCGATAGGTTTCGTCGACAAACCCTGTCGTCACGAGACCCCGGGCAAAATCATCCGTCTGCAGCAGATCTATGAGAAAGGCGCCGTTTGTCTTCACGCCCAGCAGCACTGTTCCCTCCACGGCCCGGATCAACCTGTTGCGGGCGATCTCCCGCGTCTCGCCCCAGGCGACGATCTTGGCGAGCAGCGGATCATAATGGGGCGACACGATCTGTCCGGTCGCGATCCCGTCGTCGATTCGGACACCGTCTCCCGCCGCCGGATGCCACAAGGCGATACGGCCCGTATCCGGCAGAAAACCGTTGGTCGGGTCCTCGGCATAAAGCCGGGCTTCGATGGCGTGCCCGTCGAGACGCAATTCGTCCTGCGAAGCCGGCAGGGCCCTGCCCTGCGCCACCGCGATCTGCAGCGCCACCAGATCGAGACCGGTAATCATTTCCGTCACCGGATGCTCCACCTGCAGGCGGGTGTTCATCTCAAGGAAATAATAGTCACCGCCTCCATCCAGCAGGAATTCGACGGTGCCGGCGCCGCAATAGTCCACGGCCCGCGCCGCCGTGATCGCTGTGTCGCCCATCGCCTTGCGCAGCGCTGCGGTCACGACGGGACAGGGCGCCTCTTCCACCACCTTCTGGTGGCGCCGCTGAGCGGAACAGTCCCGCTCGCCCAGATGGATGCAGTGGCCATGGCTGTCGGCAAAGATCTGGACCTCCACATGCCGTGCTCCAAGGATCGCCTTTTCAACGATCAGCCGGTCGTCGCCAAAGGCATTCGCGGCCTCCGAGCGAACCAGCGGCAGCGCGGCGCGAAGATCCGCAACCTCGTGAATCAGGCGCATTCCGCGTCCGCCACCGCCGGCGGCGGCTTTGATCATCACCGGAAACCCGATCGCATCGGCCGCATCGACGATGGCCTCGTCGGATTGCGCATCGCCTTGATATCCCGGGACGCAACGCACGCCCGCCGCATCCATCAGCTTTCTGGCCTCGGCCTTGTCGCCCATTTGCCGGATGGCTTTTGCCGGCGGACCGACAAAGACCAGTCCGGCCTCATCGACCGCCTGCGCAAACGCAGCGTTTTCAGACAAAAATCCGTAGCCCGGATGAATCGCCCCCGCATCGGCCTTGCCGGCGGCTTCAAGGATCGCGTCCGGGCGCAGATAACTCTCGCTGACCGGCGGCGGACCGATGCGCACCGCCGCGTCGGCGATGCGGACATGCGGTGCGTCCCGGTCGGCGTCGGAATAGACTGCAATGGTGCGCAAGCCGAGATCGCGCGCGGAGCGGATGACGCGGCAGGCGATTTCGCCACGATTGGCGACAAGGATCGAATCGAAAGCCACGGCGCTCACGTCTCCAGCCAGCCCGGTTTGCGCTTTTCAAGGAAACTGGCAATCCCCTCCCGCCCTTCATCGGACAGCATGCGCGCCGCAAAGCTGTCCGCCGCCTCACGAATCTGTTGGTCGCGCGGCAGGGTCGGCAGCGTGCGGATCAGGCGCTTGGTCTCTGCCACCGCTCCCGGAGCGCAGCGCCGGACCTGCGCGCGAATCCCGGCAATCTCCGCCTCCATCGCCTCGGCCCCGGAAACCACCGTGTCGACGAGGCCGACATCCGCTGCCTCTTGGCCGGTCAGGGTCGGCGCCAGCAACATCAGGCGGCGCCCCTCGCGATGCCCCAGCCGTTGCAGCACAAAGGGGCAGATCTGCGCGGGCGACAAACCGATCAGCGTTTCCGGCAGCCCAAATCGCGCGGCCGCATCGGCCACCACCATGTCACCGACGCACACAAGGCCGAAACCGCCGGCCATGGCGGCCCCCTCGACGGCCATCACCGTGATCTGCGGCAGGACATTGACCGCATCGAACAGCGCGGCGGCGGCAAGGCTGAGCACCGCCACATCGTCATGCCGTCCTTCGCCTTGAAAATGGTTCTTGAACGTCTTCAGGTCACCACCGGCACAAAAGACGCCGCCGCGCCCGCGAAAGGTCACGCCGCGAATATCCCTTCGGCTCTCCAGGGCGCCGCACAGGGTCAGCAGGTCGCGGACCCTGTCATCCGTCAGCGGGTTGCGACTCCCGGGTTCATTGAACCAGACGGTCAGCCAGCTTCCGTCAAGCTCGAGGTCCAGGGCCGTGGTCTCCGGCAGTCGGGGCATCGGCGTTCTCCTACATGCGGGCAACGCCGAAGGCGTTCGGCTGCAAAGTCCGGTTTTTGGCCTCCAGACAGGTCTCGAGGCAAAAGCCGATCACACGGCGCGTGTCCCTCGGATCGATCACACCGTGATCGAGGCATTGCCCGGATGTGTAAAACGCATCCGACTGCCGGTCGAAATGGGCGGCGATCGCCTCATACTGCCGCGCCAGCGCCTTTTCGTCCACGGCGGCGCCCTTCCGTTCGGCCGAGACCCTTGCCACCATGGTCATCGTCGCGGCCGCCTGTTCACCGCCCATGACACCGGTGGTGGCGTTGGGCCAGGCGAACAGGAAATCAGGCTCATAGGCCAGACCGCTCATGCCATAATTCCCGGCGCCGAAACTGGCGCCGATATAGAGCGCGATCCGCGGCACCCGCGCATTCGAGACCGCCTGTATCATCTTCGAACCGTGCTTGATCATGCCGGCCCGTTCATATTCCGTGCCAACCATATAGCCGGTCGTATTGTTGAGGAAGATGATCGGCAAATCCGACTGGTCGCACAGTTGGATGAATTGCGCCGCCTTGGTCGCGCCCGCCGGATCGATCGGGCC
>JANQMU010000029.1 GCA_028279875.1 Rhizobiaceae bacterium | reverse complement strand
CGTCTATGAGGTCAATGTCCTGGTCGGCGACGATTCGGGCCGGCGCGGATCGATCGCCACGGCGAGTTTCACGGTGACGGTCACCCATGGGCCGAACCGGGCGCCGGATGTCGAGCTGGCCGACAGGCTGATGCTGGAAACCGAGGTGCCGCATCGTTTCGATGCCGGCGCCGCCCGTGATCCGGATGGACATATCATCCGCTATCACTGGGATTTCGGTGATGGCGCCACCTCCGATCGTGCCGTGGTCGATCACGTCTACAGCCGGCCGGGCACCTATCGCGGACGGCTGACGCTGACTGATGATTCGGGCCTCGAAAACGGCGTCACCATCCGGGAATTCGATGCCGTGGTCGGGCTGCGGCCCAACCAGCGGCCGCAGGCTCAAGCCGGTGCCGACCGGTCGGCGATCGTCGGCCAGCCGGTCGAATTCGACGGCGGCGCGTCGTCGGACAGTGACGGCAGCATCATCGGCTACCACTGGGATTTCGGGAACGGCAAGTCGGCAACCGGCCAGAAGCGGTCGATCGTCTATTTCTTTCCCGGCCGCTATGAGGTCGAACTGACCGTGACGGACAATTCCGGGCAGGACAATGACAGCGATCGCGATACGCTGACGGTGGTTGTCGATGACCGTCCGAATACGGCGCCGGTTGCCAGGGTCAGCGAAGATCGGCCTGCGGCCATCGGCGAGCCCGTCGAATTCGTTGCCGGCGAATCCGATGATGCGGACGGCAATATCATCTCCTATCGCTGGGACTTCGGGGACGGGACCACGGCCTCCGGCCGCGAGGTGGTTCACGAGTATGCCCAGTCGGGCGTCTATGTCGCGCGGCTGACGATTGAAGACAATTCGGGGCTCGACAACAACAGCGCGACCGTCGAGCGGGTCGTCACCATCAACGAGCCGCCGGTCGCCGAAGCCGGATCCGACCAGCTGGTCACCGCGTCGCAGGTGGTGTTCGACGCTACCGGCTCGACCGACAGCGACGGCGAGATCATTGCCTATGAATGGGATTTCGGCGACGGGGAAACCGGGACCGGCGCCCGCATCGCCCATACCTACCGCAATCCGGGCACCTATACGGTGGGTCTGAGAGTTATCGACGGATCCGGCACCATCCGCAACGATGCGCGCGATCAGATGACCGCGGTGGTCAATGCCCTGCCAATCGCCGATGCCGGTTTCGACATGGTCACTGCGCCCGGCGAACAGCTGACATTCGACGGCCGCCGCTCCACCGATCCGGACGGTTCGGTGGCCCGCCATGTCTGGGATTTTCGTGACGGCAACACCGCGGAAGGCGATGTGGTGGTTCATGCCTTCGAAAAACCCGGTCTCTACATGGTCGAGTTGCAGGTGTTCGACGACAGCGGGCATGCGCAGGCCCATGACTATTCGCAGATTCAGGTGACCGTCAACGACCAGCCGGTGGCCGATGCCGGACCGGACCTGCTGGTAGCGCCCGGCGAGACTTTCCGGCTCTCCGGAAACCGGTCCTGGGATCGCGACGGGGAGATCACCCAGTGGCGATGGGATATTCAGAATTCGGACGAGACGCTGGACGGCGAAACGCTTGAGCACAGTTTGAGCGAGCCGGGCATCTACACCATCACGCTGACGGTGACCGATGACAGCATTGCTTCGAATCGCACGGCGCAGGACCAGCTCACCGTCAAGGTCAACCACCCACCGGTGGCGGCGGCGGGCAGCGACATCGTCAGCGGGTCGCTGCGGGTGGTTCTTGACGGCAGCGCTTCGGCCGATCCGGACAATGACGGCCTGACCTATATCTGGGACCTTGGCGACGGCAACAAGGCGCAAGGCGCGGTTGTCGAACATACCTTTGCCACCGGCGGCATCTATCCGGTGCGGCTGACCACCGATGACGGCACCGGCGTTGCCAATGCGCGTGACACCGATGCGCTGAAGGTCTCCATCAACCGGCCGCCCAAAGCGGTTGCGGGCGACAGCCGCCAGGCCTGTGTCGGTGACGTGTTCGTCTTTGACGGCAGTTCGTCGATTGACCCTGATGGCGGTTTGCTGCGCTATTCCTGGGACTTCGGCGATGGCCGGATGTCGGACATCATCAATCCGACCAAGACCTATGGGGAGCCAGGAAACTACCGGGTCCGGCTTAAGGTCACCGACGAGTCGGGTCTGGCGAATGCGACCCATGTCGATGAACTGCTGGCCACGGTTCTGCCGGCGCCCGTCGCCCATGCCGGCGATGATATCGAAATCTGCGCCGGAACGACGATCCGGTTCGACGGCACCGGCTCCTCCGATGTCGACGGTGTCGTCAACCGCTATTCCTGGGATTTCGGCGATGGCCAGACCGGCGGCGGCGACCGGCCGGAACACCGATATGCCGAAGAGGGCATCTATCGCGTGACGCTGCAGATCGAGGGCGACAATCTCGGGCTGTGCTCGCCGGTTTCGACCGATGATCTTACCGTGACCGTGCTCGACGCACCGGTCGCTGTGATCACGGCCAAGGCGTCCGCAGCGGTCGGCGAGGACGTTGAATTCGACAGTCTGAAATCGACGTCGAAGAGCGCCCCCATTTCCGCATATGTGTGGGACTTCGGCGACGGAACCAGCGCGAGCGGAAACACGGTCCGCCATGCCTATGACGAGCCGGGTATCTATGAAGTGCGGCTTCAGGCGCGAGGCGCCGAGGGCGAAGGCGGCTGCGTCAGTGCCGATGTCGTGCATCTGATCACGGTCAACGCGGCGCCGATGGCCGAAATCGAAAGCCTGGACACCGTCGAGGTGCATCGTCCGCTTTCCCTGTCGGCCGCCGGTTCGGGCGATTCGGACGGCGGCATTGTCCGCTATAGCTGGGATTTCGGAGACGGCACCACGGCAACCGGGATGGCCGTCGACCATGTCTGGCGCGAGCCGGGCCAATACGCCGTTGCCCTGACGGTGGATGATGGCACGGGGCTCAGCAACAGCACGAACACCGTCACCAGGACGATCGAGGTGACGCCGTCGCCGGCCGCTGAAATCGCCGCGCCGGCCGTCGCCTGCGCCGGCGAGATGACACAGTTCGATCTCGCCAATCTGCCGGAGACAGCGGATCCCGCGACACCGCGCTGGTCGTTCGGCGACGGGACCACGCTGGACGGCAAGTCGGTTTCCCATGCCTATGCCCGGCCGGGAACCTATTCGGTTAGCGTCTCGGCGCTTGTCGACAGGGCCGGCAACGGGCTGGTGACGCCGTTTGCCCGCGATATCGTCGTCAACCGGCCGCCAATTGCAATCCTCAAGGTTGCCCGCAAGACATGCGCTGGAACCGACATCACGTTCGATGCTTCGCGGTCATTCGATCCGGACGGCACGCTGAAGAGCTATCACTGGGATTTCGGCGATGGCCAGACCGGCGAGGGCCCGGAGGTGACGCACAGCTATGGCAAGCCGGGCACCTACCGGCCGAAACTGACCGTCACGGACCTCTCCGGTTCGTCCTGCGCGGCCGCGACCGACACGGTGGATGTCTTCGTCAATGCACCGCCGCAGGTCGATGCCGGCCCGGATGTCGATATGCTTTACGGCGGCGCCCATGACGGGCTGCTGCTCGACGCCGGCCGCTCGAGCGACCCGGACGGCGATCCGCTGATCTATTTCTGGACCCTGTCCAACGGCGTTGAACTGGACGGTGAGAAGAACCGGGTGGAGTTCACGGAAACCGGAACCGTGACGGCGGTGCTGACCGCGGCCGATCCCCACGGGCTGGACTGCAGCGTTTCGGAGGATACGATGACCATAACCACCCGGATGAGGGCGGCATCGACACCGGTGACCGAATAGTATTTGACGGCGCGAATCGGATACCATGCCGCGATGGCTGTTGGGGAGCCGGCTGAACAAAACGGTGGGGGTTCGATATTCGGTTCGAATCCGCAGCCGTAACTGCTGGTGGTGACGATGCGGTTTAATCTTCGAACCAAAATGATGCTGTTTGCCGCGGTGATCGCGGTTCTGCCGCTGGTGGTTGCCGGCCAGTCCATCATTCGCATCGCCCAGGACGAACTCAAAAGCACGGCCAATGAGCAACTGGCCGGCGCCGCCAGCCAGTTGACCGGCGAATTCAATGCGTTTTTCGAATATTCGCTGTTTGCGCCGCTCGACCTGATCCGCAATGCCATTGGCGGAGACCAGCTGGTCTCGCAAAGCAAGATCGCGCTGTTGCAGCAGGGCATTATCGACCTGCCGGATGTCGTGGCGCTGCAGGTCGACATCGACGGCGCTCCGCGGCCGCTTGTCGTCTCGCAGAAGGCCTATGTCGAAAGGCTCAAGGAACATTTCCCGGACCCGCTCGACGTTTTGAGGATCGAGCCAGGCAGTATTGACGTCGACGGAAGCAACCTGCAAAGGGCGGCGGATATCCGCCATATCGAGGAAACCGGAGACTGGCTGGCCACGGCCAGCCTGCCGATCGAGCGCGGCATTGGCGGACGCAACGCCACATTGCATGCGCGCATCAATCTTGACCGGCTCGGGCAATATATCGCCGACCACCCCTTCGCGCGGACGGGCGATATCCATGTCGTCGATGCCGACGGGACCGTGGTGTTCGGCACCACCGACGGGGCCTATGATCGCCAAAGCGTCATGGCCGCCGCCCGCGACATGCTCGAAACCGGTTCGGCGACGATTTCCGTCGCACCGATCGAACTGGCGGATGGGGCCGTGTCGCTGGCGGCCATCGCCGTGCCGCGGGCCTTTCCCTGGGCCATCGTTGCCGAGAAATCGGAGAGTGATGCCTATCAGCCGGTCACCGACATGGTCCGCAATCTGGCCGTCTGGCTCAGCGTCGGCCTGGTGGTCGCCATGGCGGGCGCGCTGCTGTTTTCCATGCGTATATCCGGGCCGATCCTGAAGATCGGCCAGGCCGCCATCGAGATCGGCAAGGGCAATCTGGACGTTTCGGTCGACAATGTCCGGTCCCATGACGAGATCGGCGATCTTGCAACCCGCTTCAACGACATGATCGTGCAGCTCAACGAGCGGTTCGAACTGCAGAAATTCGTTTCGCGCGGAACCATGAAGGCAATCGAGGAGACCGACGGCAAGGAGGTGTCGCTCGGCGGTGAAAGGCGGCGCGTGGCGATCCTGTTTGCCGACATTCGCGGCTATACGGCGTTTTCCGAGGGCCGCGAGCCCGAGGAAGTCGTGGCAGTGCTGAACAGTTATTTCCAGACGATTTCGGATATTGTCGCTGAGAATCATGGCGATATCGACAAATTCGTCGGCGATGAGATCATGGCCCTGTTCGTCGGTTCGAACATGACCAAACACGCCGTTGAATGCGCGATCGCCATCATGAATGCGATGAAGAAAATGACCACCGAATCGGGCGTCGATCTGCGTATCGGCATCGGCATCCATGTCGGCGAGGTGGTCTTCGGCGCCATGGGCAGCAGCCAGCGCAAGGATTTCACCGTGCTGGGCGACCATGTCAACCTGGCGGCCCGGCTATGTTCGGCCGCCGGTCCCGACGAGACCTTCGTCACTCGTGCGGTGATTGACGACCTGCCGGCCAAGCTGTCCGACATAGCCGACACGCTGGAGCCGATTTCCGTCAAGGGCAAGGCCAAGCCGATCGAGATCTTTGTCTATCACGGCCCCGCCAAGGTGGATCTGGAGACGGCGTGATCGCGGGCGGTCGCCAACGACGCAGGGCGGAATCTGCAATGAAAGCATGGTGTTGCGCCGCCTGGTTGAGTGACCGATTCAAGGAATCGGGTTTTTAACCAAGCGGATCGGCAGCTATGAATAGCACCCGGCCAGTCGGGCGCGTTGCTTGACGAGGGCGAGGACGGTATCCAAGGTCGGCGTCGGCTGGCCGACAAGGGTGCCGAGTTCCTGGACAGCGCCGACCAGCGCGTCGATTTCCATCGGGCGGCCCATGTCGAGATCCTGCAGCATGCTGGTCCGGTGTTCGCCGACCGCGCCGCCGCCGTCGATTCGCTTTTCGATGTCGATGGCAAACCGGGTGCCCAGCGCCTCGCCGACGGCCTGTGCCTCCTCCATGATCCTTCGGATCACGTCGCGGGTCAGCGGATCTTCCGCCAGTTGCCTGAGCGTTGCGCCGGTCAGCGCGCTGACCGGGTTGAAAGACGCATTGCCCCACAGCTTGATCCAGATCTCATCGCGAATGCGGGGGCGAACCGGCGCGCGCAAACCGGCCTGGCTCAACAGAGCCGCAAGGGCCCGGACGCGATCGCTGCGCGCGCCATTGGGTTCGCCGACCGGCAACCGGTCCCCGGACTGGTGCCGGATGACACCGGGTTCCGAGATCTCCGCCGCGGGATAAACGACACAGCCGATCGCCCGTTCCGGGCCGATACCGTCCCATATGGTGCCGCCGGGATCGACCGTTTCGAGCCGATGGTTGGTATGGGGGCCTTCGAGACCGTGGAAATACCACCACGGGACCCCGTTGATGGCGAAGACGACGGCCGTGTCCGGGCCGAGCAGGGGCTGAATGGGCGCAACGATGGCCGGGATCGAATGGGCCTTGAGGGACACGATCACATAGTCCTGCGGGCCAAGGTCGGCCGGATTGCCGGTCGCCGTGATCCGATGGCTTTGCGTGGTTCCGTCCTCGATCAGGGTCAGGCCGTTTTCCCGAATCGCCTGAAGATGGGGGCCACGCGCGACCAGGGACAGGTCGGCTTCGGTTTGCGCAAGCCTTGCGGCCAGAAAGCCTCCGATGGCGCCGGCGCCGTAGATACAGACCCTCGGCATCACAGCCCCAGCTTTTCGGCTAGGCCGATGCGTTGCAGCTTGCCGGTGGCGCCCTTCGGAATTTCATCGCGAAAGACGATGGTGGAGGGGACCTTGAAGGCGGCAAGCCGCTCGCTGGCGAAACGCTTGATTTCGGCGGCATCCGCGTCGGCGTCTTCCTTCAGCACGATAACGGCGGCAACGGCTTCGCCGAGCTTGTCGTGGGGCAGGGCGAAGGTGACGACCTGGTCGACCGCCGGATGGGACTGGATGATGTCGTCGACTTCCCGCGGTGCGATTTTTTCGCCGCCGCGATTGATGATCTCCTTCAGGCGCCCGGAAATCGTCAGATAGCCGTCACCGTCCAGGGAGCCGAGATCGCCGGTCCGGAACCAGCCGTCCGTGAAGGCGGGCGCATTGGCCTCCGGGTTGTTTTCGTAGCCGCCGGTG
>JANQMU010000005.1 GCA_028279875.1 Rhizobiaceae bacterium | reverse complement strand
GCCTATTTTGCCCACTATCGGTGCGCTTGATCTCGAAATGGCCACCAGCCGTTCCTTCGATCAATCGCTTGATATTGGACAAAATAGGCACAACCAAACCAATCGTTAATTCCCGAATGGGCTCTTATCTTCCGTAACCATGCTCCCGCCACGGGTGACCCGGCGGATAGAGGTGATCGCGTGACGTTGGTTGATAAAGCAGTCCCAGCATAGCTGTTCCAGAGCAGATCGGAAGAGGTTCTGGAATGATCTCCGCCTGCGGATGTTGCTGCTGTTCGCAAAACGCCACGCACTGCTCCAGTTGTTCCGGAATCGATTGCGCGGGGCAGCCGACCCGCGATTGCGGGGTGTCACCCATCCAGAATGCGGTCGCTTCAGCGCGCCACCCGCCCAATGCGCTGAGCCTTGCCGTCAAATCCGCAATCGTGGACTGCAGCGCCGTTATCCTGTCTTCCGCTGTCTTCAGTTGCCGCATCTCCTGCGGCGATGGGCGCTTTCTCATCGATCCTGAGTAGACCAGGGGAGGGGAAGGGTCGAAATAGGATCCATCATGTTCGACAACGGCACCGGTCTCCGCATTGACGTAGATATGAATTTGATGCTCGTCCAGCGACTCGACCGTCTCTTCAAAATCGAGGCGCGCATTGAACAGGTCAATCCGGGCAGCCGAGAGCGCCTCGGCAAGGGGGCCGTTGGCTTGCGGATCGTTGGCGGCGATTGTGCGCAGCGCCATGGCACGCAGCCAATTGGCGTCCGATGCCTCACTGGCCATCATTGCGCAGCGGCGTTTGCACTGCGCCATATCGTTGTCACGGCGATGCGCAATGACCTCGTTGCACGCCTTTCGCCAGGTGTCGACGATCGCCGTGCACGCGGCGGCGCGGGGGTCGCCGAGTTTGTCGCAGACATCTCCGGAACCGTGGCCGCACTGACCCGGCGGCGGCCGCATGCCGGTCAGACCGGCCCGGAGTGTATTCGGCTCTTCCGAAAGCCCCGGAATCAGAAAATGTCCGAGGCTGGGTTTCCCGATGGTCGGCAACTCGATTTTGGGCATCATCGGAATTGGTCGCGAACCGTCATTGTCCAGCTCCGGGATCGACGCCACACCTGTGGAGGCGGTTCCTTCTTCATCCTCGTGCCGCTTTTCCGCGGACGGTGTGTCTTGATCCCGCGGTTCCGTCGCCGCTTCATCCTCGAGGCCCGCTCCGGCGTCCCTGTCGGGTTTACAGGACCGCACATTGCACTCGATCAGGGCTCGCAGGGCATTGTCGCGCCGTTCGCGTGCCTGCCGTACTCTGCTTTCAAGATTCTTCAGTTCCTGAAGTGTGTCCCATCGTCCTCCGGGCAGGGCGCTTCCGAGCTTTCGAAGCGCATCTCTTGATGGAACCACCACCTCCTGAAAATATTTCCGTGCCGCCCGGCCTAACCTCATGCATTCCCCGTAATCGGAGATTTCAAAACGCGGGAAGACATCAAACCCGAGTTTCGCAGGAAGGTCCATAAACTGATCGGACAGTTCGGCGGCCATCTTCGGCGTGGTTCGAGCCAGCGATTCAAGCCCGCTCCCTGTGGCCGCTTTTGCCTTCTGTCTCACCTGACTTCCGGAAAGACCGGGGTCCTCTCCCCGCCGAAGCCGGTCGATTTGCTCGGGGGTATAGGATACGCCGTTTTCCCCGATCCATTCATCGGCCGGATGGCGTTTATCGTTGTCGAATAGCGTTCTGCCGGTACGGCGAACTTTGGTACCCCCGTCGTAAACCAAGTTCTCGTTCGACGCCTCTCTTTCCGGCTGGTCTCCATAGGAATCATCTAAGGGCGTGCCGCTTTCCAGACGTTTCTGCTCGCGCCATTCACTTTCGGCAAGGAGACTATTGCGACACGCAGCGTCGCGTGCCCTGATCATCGCCGCATACACTTCCTCCACTTCGGAATTGTGCACGGCTCCACGTTCATAGGCAGCGTTTTTTGCGCTGAAATTCGCCGCGGTCATTTCGGCGGCTGTTTCCGGCATGACCTCGCGGCGGAAGAGGTCGAGATTGCGCAAGGCAATGCCGAGTCGGGCTTCCTCTTCCCGCAGGGCGCTCTCCTTGTCACTGCACTGCGGACATTCGGCGGAAACGCCGCTATCCGAACTGCCAGGATCGTAGATATTGGTATTGTCTGGCATCAGGCATTGCTTGCGACATTCGGCGATGCCCCGGAGAATTGTCTCCTTGGCAACGACTATTTCCTCAATTTCGCGTCTGAGAACCCACGGGTTGGCCGTCTTTTCCGGGCCGGTTGGCTTGCTGCCCTTCCTCAATTGCTCCAGCTTGCGGGCCCGATCGGCAATTTGCATGTCCATCGCTTCGATCATGGACGCGTCTTCGCACTCACAGGCGGGTGTCGGGGTTGGGGCAAGCGCCATGAAAGCGAAAACGGCAAAATACAGTGCCGCGAGAAGTTTCGGCCTTAAGAACGTCGGAGCGCAGGATGTCGCAAACGCCTCAAAGCTCCGTGCTGCCTGGGCCGATGACATGGTCTTTTCGAAAACGAGGTTGCGCATTTCGCGATCCACTATCCACCCAGGGCCACCTCGACGCGCCTGTTCAGCGCCCGACCCTGGGACGTGGCATTGTCGCTAACCGGTCTTGATTCACCAAACCCGACCGTATTCAAGCGGTCGGCCTCAATGCCGTGGGAAACCAGCCACGCCTTGACGGATGCCGCACGTCTGTTTGACAGGTCCAGATTGTAGTCGTCGCTTCCGTCCCAATCCGTATGCCCCTCAATGACAATCGACCATTGGGGATTGGCGCTGAGTGCCGACTGCAATGCCTGCAGCGTGGGCATGGCTGAGTTCTTCAGCCGATCGGAGTTGTGATCGAACTGTATGCCGTAGAGAATGGCTCGCTTTGTTTTGGAAAGCGTCGTTTCGATCGTATTGCCTTCAATCTGGCAATTCGGCTCCGTCCCGTCTTCAATCCTCTGGCCTTGCCAGACGCCCTGCATCTGGCCGTTTTCATAGAAAAAGCCGTTAAAACGGTCTCCTCCATCGGCGATGGCCATGATCGCCGAACCGAATTGCGGCGGTTCCTCACGCCACTGAAAACGGAATGTCCTGCCGTCGGTATCTCCATTGAGGGTGCCGTGTTGCCAATCGTAGCATCCTTTCACGTCTTGCCCGTCCTGTTCCAGGCGCATCAGGTCATAGTTCGACTTGAATTTTCCCGACAGACTCTGTTCCTGCACCAAATTGCCGACCTGCTCCCCATAACCCTCGAATTCCGTAACGGAAATATACCGCGCATCCCCCCAATTGTTCTGGAAGTCAAAACGAAGCCACCGCGCCGGTATTGCCGTTTCGAGCAGATATTCATTTCGGTCCGCAGCTTTCGCTTCGGCCTCCACGATCTTTTCGAAAGGCCCGTCGCTTGAGACGTCAGAGGTCCAAAGTTCGAAATTCCGAACAGCCTGCGCTTGGGTGGAAGCCCGGGAATCGAGGACAATCTTCTCAAGACGTATGACTTGTCCAAGCTCGATCGTGATTGATTGCGGTCCCACCTCGTAGTCCTTCGTGTACCAAGCCAACACGGTGTTTCCGGAAAGCGTTGCCACAGCGCTGTTTCTTCCAAGATCATATTGGCTTGTAACGTTGATAACGACCGCACCACTGGCAACATCAAGCCAGTCGATCTCGTTTTCCTCCCCCTTACCAATTGATGTGAGGAGAAGGAGGACAATTGCCGCAAGACTGAGCAGAAAAGGTGTTTTCGACATCCCGTAATCTCCCCCTGAGAATACTGGACCTCGACAATCGACAATACCCGACCCTATCGTCGAGGTAGAATGCAAGTAATCTTACGTTCCTCGATGTTTTGAGGTCAAGTCAGGCAAGCATCACGGTGAGGTCATAATCGGAAGGCCAAACACGGGAATCCCGGCGCCGGCGGATATATGCAGAAATATATGGTTCGTACCCCTTCGCTCCGAACACCTTCCTGAGAACCTGCTATGACCGCCACGACGTCTCCTTTCGATGATCCCGCCGGACGTCGTCACCGGAGGCGCCAAGGACCGCGTCCGCGTCGAGGTCCAGGAAACAGAAGCGGTATAAGAACTGCGGCAGATCGCACTGCCGGGGCCGGGCTTTCGCTCGGCCCTTTTGCATTCGCAAGCGGAATGGAGAGTGATCTGCAAACTGAATGCTCTGCGTTCAATCCATCGATTGCAATCGTTCAGCGCCCCTCGGGCAGCATCTCAACTCGCCTTTGGATAGTCGATATAGCCTTCCGCACCGGGCGCGTAAAACAGGTCCGGTTGCGGGTCGGCAAGCGGTGTGTCGGATTGCATGCGTTCGACAAGGTCCGGATTGGCGATAAATGGCACGCCAAACGAAATCAGATCCGCATCGCCGCGTCCAACCGTCGATTCCGCGCTCGTGCGGTCAAAGCCGGTATTGACCATCAATGTGCCGTGATAACCGCCACGAATCGCGTCCAATGTCGGCTGCGGGAGACCGTCCGGCCCAAGCACGAGGTGAACATAGACGAGACCGATGTCCTGCAGCTTTTCAGCCAGCAGGCCGTAATGTTCGGCGACACCCTCATAGGGCGCGATGTCGTTGAACGTGCCATGGGGTGAAAACCGGATGCCGACCGGATCGGCGCCGATGGCCTTTGAGACGGCTTCAGCGACCTCAACGACAAACCGGCTGCGGTTCTCGGCCGTCCCGCCATATCCATCCGTGCGCTGGTTGGAGGTCGGGTTGAGGAATTGCTCCAGAAGATAGCCATTGGCGGCATGCAGTTCGATCCCGTCAAAACCGGCCGCGATGGCGTTGCGTGCGGCACCGACGAATTCGTCGATCGCCTGCGCGATGTCCTGCGCGTCCATTTCCTTCGGGACAGGATGAGGCTGCATGCCATCGGTGTCGGTAAACATCGATCCCGCGGCCGCCACGGCGCTCGGTGCGACGATGTGCGATCCCTCCGGCATGTTGATCGGATGGGCGATGCGGCCGGTATGCATCAGTTGCGCAAAGATCGTCCCCCCGGCATCGTGAACCGCATCCGTGACCCGCCGCCAGCCGGCCACCTGGTCTTCCGAAAACAGACCCGGGATCCGGGGATATCCAAGCCCGTTTGCCGACGGCGCAATCCCTTCGGTAATGATCAAGCCCGCAGATGCCCGCTGTGCATAGTAGTCGACCATCAGGTCTCCGGGGATATTGCCGATGGCGCGGCAACGCGTCATCGGTGCCATGACCACCCGGTTTTTGAGCGTTGCGGGGCCAAGTTGATGCTTGGAAAACAGGTTCATGTCGAATTGCTCCTTTGATTGTTTCCCAAAGATAGGCTGGATCGAGAGGTGGACAATAACGAGAATTTGGACTAATTGTCCGTTTATGCGGACAATGAATGATCTCAATCTCAACTCGATCGCAGCGTTCCTGCATGTTGCGGAAAAGCAGAGCTTTCGAGGGGCTGCCAAGTCGCTCGGGCTGTCAAAATCGACCCTCAGCCAGCGTGTCAGCGCACTGGAGGACCAACTGGGCGCGCAATTGCTGTGGCGAACCACAAGAAGCGTTCGGTTGACCGATATCGGTGAGAGTTTCTACCGGGAGGTAGAGCCGGCCTTTGCCACGATTTTGAATGCCGAACGCCAGATCGGCGACAATCAGGGCCATCCGCGCGGACAATTGCGCATGTCGGCCCCGATCGAATTGGGACAATGCGTCCTCGGCAATGTCATCAAGCAATATGCGGAGCTGTATCCCGAGGTCGATCTTGTGGTCGATTTGAGCGATCGCCGCGTCAACCTCATCGAGGATGGCTTCGATCTGGCGGTGCGAACCGGGCCGTTGGACGATTCCAGCCTGATCTGCAGAAAACTCTCCATTCTCGGCCCGTTGCGCATTTTTGCCAGCCCGGATTACCTCAAGGCCCATGGCACACCAAAATCCCCGCGTGATCTCTCCGACCATGATTGCATGACCATGACCGGCAAGCACGAGGCCTCCACATGGCACTTGGAAGGCCCGGAAGGAACGGTTTCTGTCCCGGTCAAACCGCGTATTGCGGTCGGCAGTTGGACCATTTTACGGGAACTGGCCGTGGCCGGCCTCGGCATTGTTCAACTGCCGGAGCTGACCGGCACGCACGGAGCCGGCGAGGGGGACCTTGTAGAAATCATGCAGGATTGGGCGCCCCAGGGCGATGCCTGCTACGCGGTCTATCCGAGCGGCCGCAATCCGTCACCGGCCCTGCGCGCCATGGTCGATCTGCTGGCTGAGCAATTTGCGGGCACTCTGAAAAGCTGCGCGCTGCCGCGTTGAGTGGTCGCACGGTCCCGGCTATGGCGCTCATCGCCGGTCCTCTTGTTTCCCGGCCGATACAGCCCTGGCAATCGGTGTGAAGACCCTTGTTCTGCAAATGCGATCACGCTTTGCTCGCCGCGACTGCATAGACGAAGGCGTCGTCTTCACGGAAATGGCCGGCGACAGGTGACGGGAGCGATTGGCCAAACATGGGAATCGACGCCTGGGCGGATATATATGGTTCATAAAACTTCGGCCATGACGCAATCTGAGAGCCTCACCATGACTGCACCGACCCTTCCTCTTGACGACCCCGCGGTTCAGGAATCCCAGGCCGACGCCGATGCGCGCCGGGCGCGGGGCGAGTTCGTCCGGGGCGTAAGCGGGTTTCGCAACGTTTTGGGAGAAGATGCCGATTTTCCGGCCGAGCCGGGCCGTTATCACCTCTTCGTGGCCTATAACTGCCCCTGGTGCCATCGGGTGACGCTGGCCAGGAATATCCTCGGCCTCGACCAGAGCATCACCATGGATGTTGCCTTTCCCAACCGCACATCTGAGGACGATCCGGTCGCGGCGAGCCGCTGGGAGTTCAACCCGCAGCGCATTGCGACGCTCACCGGCGCGACCTTGCCCGAATGCACCAAGGAGACCGGTACGGGAGAGGGGTTGCGGCTGGCCAGCCAGATATATGAAGCCGAGGGATCGGAGGAAACCAGCCTGCCGATCCTCTATGACAAAAAGGCAAAGCGCATCGTGGCGAATGAAAGCGCCGAGATCATCCGCATGCTGAACGCGCATGCCGACGCGCTCGGCAGCACACTCGCCGACGCCGACCGGCCGGATCTTTACCCGACGGGCGAGGCCAATGCCCGCCTCCGCGAGGAGATCGATGCGCTGAACGAACAGATTTACATCAACATCAACAACGGCGCCTACAAGGCGGGCTTTTCGTCCAGCCAGGAGGTCTATGCGGCGGCCTTTGCCAACTACTTCAAGACGCTCGACGCGCTCGAAAAACGCCTCGCGGCAGACGGCCATCCCTTCCTGACGGGCGGCACTTTCACCGAGGCTGACCTGCGCCTCTTCCCGACCCTCTACCGGCACGACCCCGTCTACTATGTGCGTATGAAGCTGAACGGCGCCCGGATCCTCGACTATCCGCATCTTTGGCGCTGGCTGTGCCGTGTCTACGCGCTACCGGGCGTTGCCGCGAGCAATTCGCTGGTTCACTGCCGCCAGGGTTATTTCGGTCGTTCATGGAACAATGTGGTGCCGCTCGGGCCATTGCATCCGATGCCATACCCGGAAGCCTATGAGCACCCGGAACTGGCGCGGTCGCGGTAAGGGCTGGTCCCGAAGCGCTGATCGCGGTTTCCCGGAGGTGACAGCCTGCCGAAAGGCAAAGGACACGCAGCGGCTGCTGGAACCCAGACGGGTTGTCGAGGCCCCCTGTTGCCCGTTCCACCGCCAAACGCGACACGCCGGAGCAAAGAGACAGTTTCATACAGATTTGCTGCGGCTTCCGGGAAATGGTGTCATTGGTTTGGAGGGCTGCCGTCAGCCGTCTGCTAATCCATCGGTTTTCCAGCCGTCTCCGGCAGCCGGTAAAGGGCAGCCAGCATGATCAGCGCCAGCGCCATGAGATAATAGGCAGGTGTCGCCGCGTCTCCGGTTTTTGCCACAAGATACGTTGCGACGAAGGGCGTGGTCCCGCCAAAAAGGCCAAGGCAGACATTATAGCCCACCGACGCGCCGGTGCAGCGTATATGCGCCGGCATCATTTCCACAATGGTTGCCGGAACCACCGCAAATGTCGCGGCCGAGATGATGGCAAATCCGATCTGGGCTGAAAGGATAGCCGCAAGGGAGCTGCTATGCAGCATGTGCCAGAGCGGCAGCCCCAGCCCGATTGTGGCGATGGCAACCGCATAGAGCACGGGCTTGCGTCCGATATGATCGGAAAGTATGGCCACCGGGATCGTCAAAACAAAAATCACGAACAAACCGATCGTATTGATTTCCAGGGCTCGCGCGGTCGAGAAATGCATGTATTCGCGGAAATAGGCGGCGGCGTAAACGAACAGCAGATAAAAACCCACGCCGCCCATCATCACCAGACAGATCATGCGAACAAGCGTGCGCCAGTGATCGCGAAGAACGACGGCCAGCGGCAGGGCGACCCGCTTTTCGGGCAGCGCCGGCTCGTCCACATAGCGGCGAATCAGCAGGCCCACCAACGCGATTACGGCGCCGACCAGGAACGGCAGGCGCCAGCCCCAGGACGACATCCCTTCCTCCCCGGCAAGCCAGCTTATCAGGGTGCAAAGACCGGAACCGAACAGAAACCCGCCAATACTGCTCGCCTGCGAGATTGATGTCATCGCGCCGCGCCGCGTTATCGCTGCGTGCTCGGCCAGGAATACCATCGAACCGGTGAACTCGCCGCCGACCGAAAGGCCTTGCAACGTTCGGCAAAGCACCAGCAGCGCGGCCGCGCTTGTGCCGATGGCGGCATGTGTGGGCAGAACCGCCAGCGCCAACGTCGCGATGCCCATAAGGGAAATCGAGATCGCCATTGATGTTTTGCGGCCGTAACGATCGCCGATGTGACCGAAAAGCGCAGCGCCCAGCGGCCGGGCGAGATATCCCACGGCGAAGACGGCGAATGCCGATAACAACGAGGCAAGGCGGTCGTCCGAGGGAAAGAACAACGGCCCCAGGATCGGCGCCAGAAAGCCGTAAACCGCAAAATCGTACATCTCAAGCATCGTCCCGATGCTTCCGGCGGCGGTGTTCTTGTGTTTTGAAACTCGCAAGGCCCGTGTTGCTCCGATGCGCATTGCTTCCTGATTGCCAAAGGCTCCGGCAAATAGCAAACCGCATCCCGAAGCCCATGAGCAACCGGACTGGCGCAGTCTCGGCAATCGGAGATTGTAGTCAATCGTTCATTTACCATCCCGAAAGCATTGCGCATTACAGTGAAAACCGGTGCATGCAGCGCAACGTCATGTCCGCGGTCTCAGGCATCCGGCTGCCATTTCAAGTGACCGTTTCTGCGATGATATTACCGCGTTGCGCTTCATGAGGCATGAAGCCGCCGTCACATGCTTGCGAAGCAGTTTTCCCGACATGGTCCTTTTTCAAGCGGGACCCAACGCGACGGTGGATCTTTGTCCATAACCGGAAAAGGCTGGATGGTCATAGCAGCCAACGCGGCTCTGGCAGCCGGTGTTGTGCTCGCCGCCTACGTCCTGCCTAGAAGCTCCTATGTCGTTGTGGTCGCCGCACCATGGCAGGGCGGCCATGCTTTGAACGTCATTGCCAAGGCCGGCGGGAGCCTTGTTTCCAGCGGCCGCTATGACTGGATCGCGGTCGCCCATTCCAACGAGCGGGACTTTCCAGTCCGTCTGATGAAGCACGGCGCGGTGGCCGTGCTCGATCATGCTCTCGCTTATGGTTGTCTGAAGAGGAATTCCTAGATGAACGCGCTGCAGGTCCTTCGTTCCAGGGTTTCATATGGAATTATCGCGCTTTTGTGGATCAACGCCGCCCTGCTTGCGGCGCGAGCATTTTATGGAACGGCTGCGTCTCTTCCCGTCCTCCTTGGTGGCGGACTGATCATCACGCTGGCGGCGACCGCGACGTGGTATTTCGACCGGACGGGCCCGGTGACCCGGATCGTGACGTCGATCGCCCAGTTTGCGCTGGTTGCGCTGCTTGTCTACAGCTTCACCAATTCGCCGCTTCAGATCGACATGCATATGTATTTCTTTGCGGCGCTTGCGGTCTGTGCCGCGTGGATCGACTGGCGCGCGATCGTTGCCTATACCGTTGCAACGGCGCTGCATCATCTGGTTCTCTATTTTATCCTTCCGGCGGCCGTTTTCCCCGGCGAGTCGGAGTTCACCCGTGTTGTGCTCCACGCGGCGGTGCTGCTTCTACAAGCCGGCGTGCTTCTCATGATGTCCTGGTCGGTGGAGCGTTCCTTGATCGCGGCCGAATCCGCCACGAGGGATGCGCAGGCGGCACAGGACGCGCTGTCGGAAGAATCAGCCAGAACAGATCAATTGCATGCGCAGTCCAATGAGGAACGGTCACGGCGGGAAGCGGAGAAGGAAGAGGCGGCGCAGGAGCTCAACACCGCTATAGACAGGATAGGCGCGGGCCTTGGACGACTTGCCGAAAGGGATTTCTCCGCCAGCATCGACGATGCATTTTCGGGCGATCTCGATCAGCTCCGCCTTGATTTCAACCGGGCGGTCGATCAGCTTCGCTCGGCGCTCAACGACATCAACGCGAGCGCCGGAAACATCACGTCCGGATCAGTCGAGATCCGCACCGCGACCGACGATCTGTCCCGTCGAACCGAGCAGCAGGCCGCCTCTCTGGAAGAGACCGCGGCGGCACTCGGCGAGATCACGACGACGGTTCAAAATGCTGTCGAGCGTGCCGAGGAAGCCCGGAAAATGGTCTCCGAGGCAAAGTTGGAGGCGGATGAGTCCGGCGAAGTCGTCGAACAGGTCATCAATGCAATGCAGGAACTGGAAGACTCCTCAAAGAAAATCGGTCAGATCATCGGCGTTATCGAGGACATCGCCTTCCAGACGAACCTTCTGGCACTCAATGCCGGTGTCGAGGCGGCGCGGGCAGGCGAAGCCGGGAAGGGGTTCGCGGTCGTCGCACAGGAGGTGCGCGAACTGGCGCAGCGCGCCGCCAACGCCGCAAAGGAAATTACCGGACTGATCACCACCAGCAATGTGCATGTCTCATGGAGCGTCGAACTGGTCAACAAGACCAGTTCGGTGCTTTCGAACATTGCCGGAAAGGTCGTGGATATCGATCAGCACATCGATGCCATCGCCAATTCTTCGCGCGAACAGTCGGCCGGGCTGCAGGAGATCAATGTGGCCGTCGGCCAGATCGATCAGTTCACCCAGCAGAACGCCGCGATGGTAGAGGAAATGACGGCCTCCACCCACAGCCTCGGCCAGGAGCTTGAGGGGCTGACGAGCCAGATCGAACGGTTCGATCTCGGCGGGATGGCATCGCTTCACTCCGCGCATGATGGGTATGTTATGCCTGTCGAAACCGGCGAAGAAGACGAATTCAGGCATCAGGAAACAGCGGCTTAGCGAAATATCAGCCGTTCACGCTCACCATCCCTCGCGCCGGCGGGCCCGGAACTCCGAGGGCGTATATCCGCTGAACTCGCGAAACGCCTTGTTGAAGGCGCTGAGCGATGCGTAACCTGAGTCCAGCGCCACCTGGACGATAGCTTCTTCCTCGTTGCTCAAGAGTTGCACGGCCCGGATCATCCGCAGTCGGCGCAGCGACTGGCGCCAGCTCATGCCGACTTCCTCCGCATAGCGGCGCACCAGCGTGCGCTCGGACAGGCGCGCGGCGGCCGCGACGTCGGCCAGCGCGATGTCCTCATGCAGATGCGCCTGGGTGTAGGCGAGCGCGCGTTTCATGCCCTGCGAGTGCCCCATCGGGATCCAGACATCGCTCGGCTGGCGGGCAAGTTCGGTGCAGGTCCGGGCCAGCGCCTGAAAGAAATGTTCGGCATAGCTGTCGAAGGTCCCGATGTCCGGCCCCCAGCGCCGGCTGAAATAGATCATGTCCCGGGCCAGCGATGTCATGGTGAAAACCACGCAGCCTTCGGGCAGATCATCGATGAAATCCGGTCTGAAGAGCACCGAACAGCAGGTCATGGGATGGGTGATGAACACGTCAAGTTCGGTCTGCGCCGGGATCCAGGCGGCATAGGAGGGCGGCAGCGTCCATCGCCGCCCGCAAAACTCCAGATTGATGGCGCCCTGGATGCAATACATCAGATAATGCCGGTCGAAACTCAGCTGTTCCCGCGGTCGCGGCGCGAACTCCTGATGGAAACAGTAAGCGGGAAGGTCATCTCGGGACATGGCATTCTCGCATTATGACGGACCCACCTCACATATGGTCGTCACGGGCGGCGCGGTCATCATCGGCTTGAGGCCCATGCCAAGCTGCGCAAACGCATCGCTCTGGCGATAGGCGTCGAAATGCGACATGGAGGTCCAGCGCTGCACGATCATGATCTTTCCACCGTCATTCGGGTCTGTATAGAGATCATAGCGTGCACATCCGTCCATGTCCCGCACTGATGGCGCATGGTCTTCGAACAGGGCGATGCTCCTGGTGGCGTCGTCGGCGGCGAATTGGGCTTCAACGGTGATCAGTTTCATGGCGATGGTCCTTTCAAGACTGTGTTTGCGTGATATAGCCGGCACTCAGGCGCCTGGGCGGGCCGGCGGGAAAGGAATAGGTTTCGATGGCTTCGAAACCATTGGCGCGCAGATGCGCCTGCATGTCGGCCGGCCGGTAGGCGCGGTGCCCCCAGCGCATCCGCACCAGGGTGGTGCACCAGTGCGGTTTGCTGACGACGAGAACCAGCGTGCCGCCGGGCCGCAGCGCGGACCGGAACGCCGAAAGCGCGGCGTCGATATCATCGATATGCTCGATCAGATGGGCGCTCAAAATAACGTCGTAGCGCTTCGGCGCCTCTGCGAGGGAGCGAATGTCGCAGCAAAGCAGGCGGGAAGCAAAGCCTTCGGCAGCGAGGATTTGAGCGCCTTCCTGAAGCATTTCCGGCGAGACATCGAGAAGGTCGAAGCGGCGGCTCTTGAACTGCCGGCCGAAGGCCAGGGAAAAGGCGGCGGTGCCGGACCCGGCATCGAGAACCGCAAGGTCATGGCGATTGCCCGCCGGAAGACGGCGGCCGGCAAGGGCCAGCAGGTCCTCATAGGCCTCGACGAAGCCGAATTTGCTGATGGTCGCGTGCCAGGTCGCGGCGGCCCGGTCATAGGCATCGGCCAGGGATGGCGTTTTGAAGCCGCCGGTGGCAAACAGTGATCTGATCATGGGACGGTCCCTTCGGCATGAATTGCGGAATGCGTGGCGAGTGTAGGGGCATGCCGCGCGGATTCTCGCGCCAATCGGCCAAGATTATGCTCCAACACGCCAAATCGTGATTGCCGAGAACCCGCCGCCGGCGGACTGAAACGTCCGGTGTGCGTGATTGAACTGGCGCCGCGGCAACCTATTTTTAGGCGACGCGGCCACACCGAGACCTTTTTGCGGCGGTATTTTCGCTTTAGGCTGTGGATTCGCAGGAGAGCCAAATATGCGGGGAAAATTCATCATCGGTCTGGTGGCGGCCATCGCCATTGCCCTCAGCGTCGCTGCGCTGGGCGCGCAGGACAAATCGCCGACCGAGCAGATGCGCGGGATCATTACAGATATCCTTGGCGGGGATAGCGGCCAGCGTGCGCCCGCCGAAATCCAGCGCGCCGCGCCGACGAGCCAGGCGCAATTGCAGTATTCCTTCTCGCCGCTGGTAAAAAAGGCATCGCCCGCCGTCGTCAATGTCTATGCCGAGCGCATGGTGCGGCAGCAATCTCCCTTTGCCGGCGATCCGTTTTTCGAGCGTTTCTTCGGGCAGATGGCACCCGGCCGGTCGCGCAAGCAATCATCGCTCGGGTCGGGCGTCATCGTCGATCCGTCGGGCATCATCGTCACCAACAATCACGTCATTGATGGCGCCGATGAAATCAAGGTCGCTTTCGCCGACGGAAGGGAGTTTTCAAGCCGGCTTCTGCTGAAGGACGAGCGTGTCGATCTGGCGGTCCTGAAGATCCGCGATTCGGAGGCGTTTCCGTCGCTCGATTACAGCGATTCCGACCGGCTGGAGGTTGGCGATATCGTGCTGGCGATCGGCAATCCCTTCGGAGTCGGCCAGACGGTCACCAGCGGCATTGTGTCGGCGCTGGCGCGCAACGGGGTCGGCGTATCGGATTTCGGCTTTTTCATCCAGACCGATGCAGCCATCAATCCGGGCAATTCCGGCGGCGCGCTGGTCGATATGAACGGGCATCTGGTCGGCATCAACACCGCGATCTTCTCCCGGTCCGGCGGCTCCAACGGGATCGGTTTCGCCATTCCGGCCAATATGGTGCGCGCCGTGGTCGATGCCGCCAAGGCCGGCGATACGCGCTTCGGCCGGCCCTATATCGGTGCGTCCTTTGCCCCGGTTACGTCCGACATCGCCGAGGCGCTGAACATGAAACAGGCCTTCGGTGCCATCGTGACGGCGGTGGTCAGGGGCGGTCCGGCCCATGAGGGCGGCCTCAAGGTCGGCGATGTCGTCTTGAAGATGAATGGCCTTTCGGTCCAGCACCCGGAGGCGCTGGGATACCGCATCGCCACCACGGCGGTCGGAGCGGTGGCGGAATTCGAGATCGTCTCGCGATCGAGAATCCGGCGTATTTCCATCAAGCTGGCGCCGCCGGACCGGCGTGCGGATCGCGACGAGGTGTGGCTTACCGGCCGCAATCCGTTTGCCGGCGCGCTGATCACCGATATCGGACCGAAACTTGCCGAAGCGATGCGCATCCCGGCTTCCGCTCCGGGCGTCGTCATCCTCGATGTGGAACGCGGTTCGCCGGCCAATCGCATCGGGTTGCGAAGCCGCGACATCATCATCGCGGTCAATGGCGAGACCATCACGTCCATCGACAAGATGCAGGAAATGGTTGCAACCGACCCCGGCGCCTGGCGCTTTGAGATCTCACGGGGTGGCCGCAGGCTGCGCCAATTGGTGCGATGAGCGATCTGTTTGCGGCGGTGGCGGACGAGGCGGCGCAGAAAGCAAGGCCGCTTGCCGACCGTTTGCGCCCGCAATCACTGGCCGATGTGACCGGCCAGCCGCATCTGACCGGCGAAGACGGCGTGCTCACCCGCATGATTGCCACCGGTTCGCTCGGATCGATGATCTTCTGGGGACCGCCCGGGACCGGAAAGACCACGGTTGCTCGGTTGCTTGCCGGCGACACCGATCTCGCCTTCGAGCAGATTTCGGCCATATTCTCCGGTGTCGCCGACCTGAAGAAGGTGTTCGAGGCCGCCAGGGCACGTCAGATGTCGGGCAAGCGCACATTGCTGTTCGTCGACGAGATACACCGCTTCAACCGGGCACAGCAGGACAGTTTTCTGCCTGTTATGGAGGACGGGACCATCATCCTGGTCGGCGCAACCACGGAAAACCCGTCCTTCGAGCTCAATGCCGCCTTGCTGTCCCGGGCCCGCGTGCTGACCTTCAAGCCGCTTGCCGAGGACAGCCTGGAAACGCTCCTGCAGCGCGCGGAGGAGGCCGAGGGCCACGCCCTGCCGCTCGGCGACGAGGCGCGGCAGAGCCTTTACCGGATGGCCGATGGCGACGGCCGGGCGATATTGACGCTAGCCGAAGAAGTCTGGCGGGCCGCCCGCGCGGATGAGACGTTCGATGCCGAGGCCCTGCAGGATCTCATCCAGCGAAGGGCGCCGGTCTACGACAAGGGGCAGGACGGCCACTACAATCTCATATCGGCCCTGCACAAGGCGGTCCGTGGCTCCGATCCCGATGCATCGCTTTACTATCTGTGCCGGATGTTCGATGCCGGCGAGGATCCGCTTTTCATCGGTCGCAGGCTGGTCCGCATGGCCTCCGAGGATGTCGGCCTCGCCGATCCGCAGGCGCTGGTGATCGCCAACGCTGCGAAGGACGCCTATGACTTCCTGGGGTCTCCGGAAGGTGAACTGGCCCTTGCCCAAGCCTGCGTCTATATCGCCACAGCGCCCAAATCCAACGCTGTCTACACCGCCTTCAAGGACGCCATGCGTGCCGCGAGGGAAAACGGGTCACTGCTGCCGCCGAAACATATTCTCAACGCGCCGACGAAACTGATGAAGGGGGAGGGCTATGGCGCCGGCTATGAATATGACCACGATACGGCCCATGCCTTTTCGGGCCAGGATTACTTCCCCGAGAAGATGGGCCGCAGAAAATTCTATTCACCGCCCGAGCGCGGCTTTGAAAGGGAGTTGAAGAAGCGGCTGGATTACTGGGAAAAACTGCGCGCCGAAAGGCAAAGCGATGATGCCCCGACCGAGGATTGACCCATGGGAACGATAGCCGTCCTCGGCGCCGGCGCGATCGGCTGCTATGTCGGCGGCAAGCTGCGCGCCGCCGACCATCAAATTGTCTTTCTCGGGCGCCCGCAAACGGTCGCCGACCTGCGCGAGCACGGCCTCGTCCTGTCGCAGATGGATGGTCCCGAAACTGTCATCGGCGCCGATCGGATCGAGGCCACCAGCGATGCCGCCGCACTGGCCGATTGCGAGCTGATCCTGGTTTGCGTCAAATCCCATGACACCGAGGAGGCGGCGCGGGACATCGCCGCGCACAGCACCGGCAACCCGACAATCGTCAGCCTGCAGAATGGCGTGGGCAATGCTAGGGTTTTGGGCCGGCATCTCGGAATACGGCCGATCGCGGCCGGCTGTGTCCAGTTCAATGTGGTGGTCGGTGGCGCCGGGCGGTTTCACCGCGCCACGGAAGGCGGCATCATCGTCAAGGATACGCCCGCAACGCGAACGCTTTCGGCCGATCTGAGCACCGCCGGAATTGAGACGACGGTCCATTCGGACATGCAGGCGATTCTATGGACCAAGCTTCTGCTCAATCTCAACAATTCGCTCAACGCGCTTGCCGATGTGCCGATTGTCGAGGAGCTCTCCGACCGCTCCTACCGGCTGGTGCTGGCGCAAATGGTGGATGAGGCGCTTTCCGCGCTCAACGCCGCCCATATCAGGCCGGCAGTTCTCGGCAGGGTTCGTCCGCGCGCTATCCCCTATGTGCTACGCCTGCCGACATGGGTGTTCAGGCGTGCCGCTCGGGCGATGCTGGCGATTGATCCCCAGGCGCGCTCGTCGATGTGGGAAGATCTTCGCGCGCAGCGCCCGTCCGAGGTGGATTTTCTCAATGGCGCGGTGGTCGCCCTGGCGCAGGAGACCGGAACCGCGGCAAAGACCAATGAGGCGGTCATCAATCTGGTCCGGGAGGCTTTCGAAGCCGGACGCTCTCCCCGGCTTTCCGGCCGTGACCTGCTTCAGATGGTGCGTCGCTGACCGCCGCCGGTGGTGTCCCCTCAATCCCGCCTTTTCAGCAGCGCCAAAACCGATTAAAGCCTTCCGCCATGGTACACCTTATCTATGTTGCCCTCGGCGGCGCCATCGGCGCGTCGTTGCGCCATCTGGTCAACTTGGCGAGCCTGCGCATGCTTGGGCCGAATCTGCCCTGGGGCACGCTGGCCGTGAATGTTTTGGGTTCGTTCGTCATGGGGTTGTTCATCGAATTCCTGGCAAGGAGGCTCGGCGGGTCGCCGGAATTGCGGCTGCTCGTCGCCACCGGGCTGCTCGGCGGATTCACCACATTCTCGGCCTTTTCGCTCGACTTTGCCGGCCTGTGGGAGCGCGGAGCCGTCTCGACCGCGTTCCTCTATGCCGCCGGCAGCGTCGTGTTTTCCATCACCGCACTCTTTGCCGGCCTCGCCCTTGGCCGGGCATTGGCGTAATCGGAGAGTCGGCCCCATGGCAGGTGTCGAACAGCGCAAGGTCGATCGGGATGAGGACGGCATGCGGCTGGACCGCTGGTTCAAGGCGCATTTTCCGGGGCTTGCCTTCGGTAAATTGCAGAAGCTGCTACGCTCCGGACAAATCCGGGTCGATGGCGGCCGGGTGAAATCGGACACGCGCATCCGGTCCGAACAGACCATTCGCATTCCGCCGCTCGGAACCGATGAGAAGCGCCCACCGGCTAATCGCAAGCCCGCATCCGGAGGCGACGGCGACATGCTGGCGCAGATGTTGATTTACGAGGACCCCAAGGTGTTCGTCTTCAACAAACCGGCGGGTATCGCCGTCCAAGGCGGATCGGGAATCACGCGCCATGTGGACGGCATGCTCGAGGCCTGGCGCAACAGGAAGGGCGAGAAGCCGCGGCTGGTCCACCGACTCGATCGCGAAACCTCCGGCGTGCTGGTCGTCGCCCGCTCGCGCGGCGCGGCGCAGGTGCTGACGGAGGCGTTCCGCAAGCGCACGACAAAGAAAACCTACTGGGCCTTGGTCAAGGGCGTGCCGACCCCGCATGAAGGCCGCATATCCACTTGGCTGGTCAAGGACCACACCCCTGACGGCGACCGGGTGCGGGTGTGCCGCCACGGCGAACCGGACGCCGACCATGCCGTCTCCCACTACCGGGTGATCGAGCAGGCCGGGCAGAACCTCTCCTGGCTCGAGATGGAACCCTATACCGGCCGGACCCATCAGTTGCGCGTGCATGCCGCCCATATCGGCTGCCCGATCCTTGGCGATCCCAAATATTTCGAGGCCGATCACAATTGGGCGTTCCCCGGCGGCATGCAGAAACGTCTTCACCTCCATGCCCGTCACATCTCGATTCCGGCGCCGGGCGGCGGACGGATCGAGGCGACGGCGCCGTTGCCGCCGCATATGGTTCAGAGCTGGAACCTGCTCGGCTTCGATCAGGAGCCGGATGAATGAAACTGGTGCTGTTCGACTGCGACGGAACGCTGATCGACAGCGCTCACATCATCCATCGCTGCATGGAAAGGACCTTCCTCGAAGCCGGGTTTGATGCACCGCATCTGTCGTCAACCAAATCCGTCATCGGGCTGACGCTCGACATGGCGATTGCGAGGATGCTGCAACGGGCCGTCGACGACGAGGTACAGCGCATGGCGGTGCGCTACAAGCATCACAGTGTCACGATGAAGGCGCGGGACGATGTCGAAGAACCGTTCTATGACGGCATTTGGGATCTCCTGCAGGCGCTGCGTCGTCGCGACGACGTCCTCATTGGTATCGTCACCGGCAAGTCGCGGCGCGGGCTCGACGCCCTGATCGACAAACATGACCTGCATGATACGATCATCGCCAGCCGGACGGCTGACGAGTGCCCGTCAAAACCGCACCCCGCCATGGTGCTGGAATGCTGCGACGGCACAGGGGTCAAGCCGTCCCGCACCGTAGTGATCGGTGATGCTGTTTACGACATGCAGATGGCCCGTGCCGCCGGCGCCGGGGCGATCGGCGTATCATGGGGGTATTCCACCGTCGATGCTCTGGAGGCGACCGGAGCCCATCACGTGGTTCATGAGCCGGGCGCATTGATGCCGCTGATCGATTTGGGCGAAATAGGGGGCAGGGCCGGTGCGTGACATCCTCAAAGACCTCGGTGAAGCGCTGAGCGACGACGATCCGGTCCGCCGGGCGCAACTGAAATCAAAACCGGCTCTGCCGAAACGATTCTATGAATCGGCGACAGTCGCCGCGGAGGATGACGGTTTTGCGGTTCAGCTCGACGGCAAGCCGATCCGAACGCCGGCAAAGCGGCTGCTTGCCCTGCCGACTCCTGATCTGGCCGAATTGATCGCGGCCGAGTGGAATGCGCAGGACGACGATATCGACCCGCTGGTCATGCCGGTTACCCGGCTCGTCAACACAGCCATCGACGGCATCGCGCTCGATCCGCAAGCGGTCAAGGAAGACATCATGCGCTTCGCCGGCACCGATCTTCTGTGCTATCGGGCGGACGCACCCGAGACCCTGGTGCGCCGCCAGACGGAGTTATGGGACCCGGTCATCGACTGGGCGCATGGATCGCTCGGCGCTCGCCTCATGTTGGCCGAGGGTGTTGTGCATGTCGAGCAGCCGCGCGAAGCCATCGCCGCCATCGGGGTCCATATTGCGACCTATGATCAGCCGATCGCGCTCGCCAGTCTGCACAGTTTTACCTCGCTGACCGGCTCGGCCCTCCTGGCGCTGGCCGTCGCCAAACGGGAACTGACCGCCGGAGAGGCCTGGACCGCCGCCCATGTCGACGAAGACTGGAACATCGGACAATGGGGCGAGGACAGCGAGGCCGCCGCCCGCCGCGCCTACCGATGGGGTGAAATGCAGGCAGCCGACAGGGCCTTGAAGGCGCTTTGAGGTTCCATATCTAGAACCGGATCCTGAACATGGCGTTTGCCGAGACATCGCTGCGGTCGGCGGAGACGACGCTGCCGATGGAAAAGTGAAGCGCGGTACGGTCCGAAACTCCCGCCTCCAGTGCTGCATCCAGCCGAAACCGGTTGCGGCTTTCATTCGGGCCTCTGACGGAGAAACCCGTCGGCGATCCGGCAAGCGCCAATGTGGCTGCGGGCATTGCCTCGCCGATAAGCCGTTCATAGGCGACGGTGTAGAAGGGACGCAGATTTATATCGTCTGTACTGTAGTTCCCGCTGATCGACACGCCGGCGATCAGCGAACCCTGGCCGAAATCGTCTCCGCCGGACGACAAGTTGATCGAGGACGCGCCGGTTTCCGCAAACCCGTCATGGGTGAAAAAGCGTCCCTCGATCTGCACCAGCGGTGAAACCATCGCATGCCCTGGAAGGCCGGGTACAGTCTCCGCGAGAGCAAAGCCATGGCGCAGTTCGGCGGCCATGGAGAACGCATGGCCGTCGTAATCCGCGTTGGCGGTCCGGCTGATACCGGTGAACGCGATGTTCCGGGACGTCCGGATTTGCTGATACGCATAGGACATTGCGGCTCGCGCCGAAAAGCCGGCTTCGCTGCGGG
Source organism: Rhizobiaceae bacterium (assembly GCA_028279875.1). GTDB lineage: Bacteria > Pseudomonadota > Alphaproteobacteria > Rhizobiales > Rhizobiaceae > Hoeflea_A. The sequence continues at coordinate 52,129 of JANQMU010000005.1, read as the reverse complement.
CCGCGCCGATCCGTCCATACAGCCCGAGGTGATAGCTGTCGATATCCGTGGCCTGGCTGCGGCTCGCGATCTTGCCGGTCGCATGGGTATAGCCCGCGCCGATGCCGACAATGGTCGCCCGGGGCATCAAGTCGCTGACATCGAATTCAAAGCCGGTTGCAAATCCCGCCGCATCGCTCGACCATTCGCCGGCATTGCCGTCACCATCCACCTCGGCGCTGGCCCCGTAGCCGCCGCCCCACACCGAGAGCCGGGTGCCGGGCAGGGGATTGCGACCGCCCGATCCGGAACTGAAGGGGGAAACGGCATCGAAGGATTGTGCCACGCGCTCGGCGGCGTAGGCCGAGCGGGTAACCGCTCCGGCCGCGGAACCCGTGCCGCTTGCCGCGGCCTGCCTCATCAGGACAGAATTGAAAAGCGCACCGATATCGGCGCCCATGAGCTGGACATCCGCATGGACTTCGCCCTGGATTGAATCATAGGCCGACCGTGCGGAGTCGGCATCAAGGCCGAGCAAGACAGCCGCAACGGCATTGCCGTCCGACCCGGTCGAAATGTCCAGATCCTGCAGCGCGCCGGCGACCTGAAGCTGGTTGAACGTCCGTGCGACGGACGCGAAATCAGCGGTCTTCGCGAGCGTCAGATAGACATTGTTCAAATCATAACTCAACTCAAAATCCAGGAAGGCCGACAGGTCGGTGACACCGGTGAACGCGCCGGTCACCCGGACGGCGGAGGTGATGATTGTGAAGCGCTGACCATCGACATAACTGTCCTCCGAACTGACCGGAATGACGCTCACCGTACCGCCATTGATGGCCGTGGTCCCGGTCACATCGAGCAGATCCCGGCCACCGTCATTGGCGACCTCTACCGTGTAGGTGGATCCTGTGTTGAATGTCGCGTCTCCGCTCACCTGGAGCGTCCCGATCGAGTTGCCGGGCGAGACCGTGCCATTGTTGACCACGCCGCCGACTGTCCCGGTGCCGCCGATGGCAGCGCCCGTCTGCACCGTCGGCGCCAGGCCCGGGGTGGTCGAATTGACGATCAGAGTACCGGCCGCAACGGTGAAGTCAGGGCTGAACGTTGTGTTCGTACCAGCCAGCGTCCAGGTTCCCTCGCCGGTTTTACTGCCGTTTTCACCGTCGAAGCCGGTGACGGTCGTGACATCGAAGTCCAGCGTGCCCGTGATACCCGTTGGCGCGATGAACTCCAGGCGGTCGCTGCCGGCGCCGGCATTGAGCGTGCCGTTAATGCTGGAGCCCGGCCGCAGCAATACGACGTCGGAGCCATTGTCCAGATTGACGTTCCCATTGATCGTACCGGCATTGTCGAGGGTCTGAGCCGCAGTGCCGAGAAACTCGATAGCCCCACCGCTCAATTGATTTTCAATAATACCGTTCTTACGATTGATAACGGTGCCGGCGACCCCGGAACCGAAAATCGCGCCGGGATCGAAAAAGAGGCTGGTGCCCTGGCCGCGGATCAATCCATCATTGTCGATCATGAATGAACTGCCGACGGAAATGGCATCGGAGGAACCGCCGGCCCCGCCAATGATCTCGCCGCCGGTTTGGTTGGTGATCGTCGTCATCGTGCTGCCGATTCCGAGATTCACGGCGCTGGCACTGTCACTTGTGATCGATCCGGCATTGTCGACCGTACTGCCGCTGCCGACGGAGGCGCCGGTCCCGAAGGCACCCGTCGCCCTGATCGTTCCTGTGTTTATCAGCGTCGTGGTGCCACCGATGTTCACACCGCTCGCGCCGGTGATCGATCCATGGTTGGTTAAGTCGCCGCCTGCACTCAGGCTTGCGCCAGTCAGAATACCGCCGACAATGCTTGCGCCTGTTCCATTTTCGAGGGCATTTGTGCTTGACGATCCGCCTGAAACAATCACACCGCCGGTAATACTGTTGTTGTTAGTCACCGTTCCACCGGCGGACATGCTGACCGCGAAACTTCCTGTGCTGGAGACGGAACCGGAGTTTTCGACAGTGCCCGCCGCTCCGGTTATTGATATCGCACCGCCGGTGCTGCTTATGATTCCCGCTGCGCTGTTAGTCACGCTGCCGCCGCCCGATATGCTCACCGCATTTGAGTTGGTGCCGGAAATCTGACCGGAATTTTGCACCACGCCGGCGCCGCCGATATTGATTCCACCGGCGGCGGATATGACGCCACCGGCCTGGTTGTCGACAGATCCGCCGACGCCATTGAACTGGACAGCACTGTCGAAACCGGTTGTTGCGGATTGCAGCGTACCCGAATTGGTGACTGTATTGCCGGCCGAGGCGCCATTCTGGATGCGTATGGCGGACAAGGTTCCGGTAATGTTGCCTGTGTTGCCCACGGTGCCGCCGCCTTGCAGTGACACCCCGTCACCGGTCCCGCCGCTGATCTGCCCATCATTGACAACGGTGACGGTTGCGCTTGTGCCAGCACCGAGGACCGCTGTGCTGCCGCCGGAGATGCTGGCCCCGGTTCGGTTTGTCACCGAGCCGCCTGCGCCAAGATCGACACCGATGCTCGTGGTCGAGGTGCCGTTAATTAAGCCGGAATTGTCGATTGTCCCCGGTGCGTTGTTGATGTCGATGCCCCTGGCGGCGCCTTCAATCGCGCCGCCGCCGGTCACTGTTGGCGCGTTGACGGTTATGGTGTTGTTTCCTGCGCCCAGCACCGCTCTGGAGCCTGCGGTTACGATTGAACCGGTGCCCGTCACGGTCAGGCTCTGCCCGTCCGCTGGCGTCTGGGCCGACTGGTTAAGCGTGTCGATGACCGTCTGGCTCTGTGCCCTCATCGTACAAAGCAGAAAAACCAGGGCGGCAAGCAGGGGCTGCCATCGTTTTGCGCATGCGATCATTGCGCGCGCATTCCGCCGGATACTGCCATATGCCACCCTTCACCCAGGCCGCCTGCGGCGATCACGGGGCAGCCGTCCAGTCCTAATTATCCGATGGTAGGAAACCGGCTACGGTCGAAATACTGTAGAAATCTACAGGTTGTGGATGCAGCGCTTCTGGCGCGTGTCAGCGCCGCGATGTCAGTTCCGACAGGGCGATATTGGCGGCTTCGGTCCGGTTGGTTACACCCAGCACGGCGAGGATGTGCGAGACATGGAATGTCACCGTGCGAACGCTGATTTTGAGGATAATCGCGATCTCCGCATTGGATTTGCCCTGGCAGATCCAGTACAGCACCTCGGCCTGTCGGCGTGTCAGCCCCAGTGTCATCAGCGGTCTGGGTGACGGCGCATCCATAAAGTGCTCAGTGAGCAGGCTGCATTCGCTGGCGGTTCCGGCGGTGAGCAGCCGCACGAGGAGCCGCCCGCTCCTGTTGTTGATCACCAGCGGAGGAACAGGAGTACCGTTTCGGGCGGGACCGATGTGATCGCCCAACCACCTGGTGACCTCAGGCGGGAGATCGCCGTCCCCCGCTACGCTGTTGCCGAAGAAGCGCTCGAGGTTGGAGCGGGCAATCGGTGTCGCCGCGATGACATTGAAGTCTTCGTTGAGATCCATCCAGCCTGCGCCAATGGTCTCCAGCGCCCGTTCGCTGTGCACAAGTCGCGCGTTGATCCGGCCATGCTGCCGCGCATTTTTGTAGGCCTGGGTCAGGTGCGGTCGCAGGATCGTCAGGATGGCGCGGTGTCGCTCGGTGAAATCGCTCTTTGACCGGTTGAAAGCGAACGCCACCTGGTTCTCTTCCTCAACGGGTAGCGTGAAGGCAATCTGGAATTCGGCGCCGATCAGTCCGTAATAGGCCTGGTAGATCCCGGTCGCTCGCCATTGCTCCAGGGACAGGAAATCCGAGATCATCCTGGGGCCATCCCGTGCTGCCTCATGATGGGCGATCAGCGGATTCTGCCGCATGATCGATTCGAACAGCAACTGCTTCTCGTGATAGCGTTTTTGAATGACGGGCGAGTCGACGATGGTCATCATGCGGCGCGCCTCATAATTGACCTCATTGTAGCCCGCCAGATCCGCATCAATGAGCTTGGGTAGCACCCGCATCGCCGCGACGATGAATCCGTCGAGATCGTTGAGTGCGTAGATTTCCTTCAGGGCGCGATCGATGGCGGCGTGGTCCATGTCGGACAGGGCCATTCTTTATCTCCGGCCTTTTGCCGACCGGTGCCCTGATGTGAGCTGCTTCGTGGCGACATTGACCGCCTCCGTCCGGTTGCTGACATTGAGGGTTTCGAGGATGCGGGACACATGGAATGTCACGGTTCGGACGCTGATTGTCAGGATGACCGCGATCTCGGCGTTCGATTTGCCCTGGCAGACCCAGAACAGGACCTCCGCCTGGCGCCCGGTCAGTCCCAAGCTTTCGAGCGGTTTTGGCGACGTGGCCTTGAGATGGCGTTCGGTCAGCAGGCAGCATCCGCCTCCGGGCGCGTTGGAAAGAAGCCGGACGATCAGTCGCCCCGGCTCGGCATTGACGACCAGCGGTGACGGCGTGACACCGGTTTTGACCTGACCGGCGACCCACGTTTTAACACTTGGCGGAAGCTGGTCGTCATCAGAAAATGGCTGTTCAAAGAACGTCCTCAGATTGGCGCGGGCGAGGGCGGTTGCCTGTACGATCCGGTGGTCGCGGTCGAGTTCGATCCATCCGGCCCCAATCGATTCAAGCGCCTGCTCGCTGCGTGCGAGCCTGGCGCTTATGCGGCTGTGTCGGCGGGCGTTCCGGTAAGCCAGCGTCAGGTGGGGTTGCAGAATTGCGAGTATGGCCCTTTCCCGCTCGGTGAAGTCGCTCTGCTTCCTGTTGAAGGCAAAGGCCACGATGGTGGCCTCCTCCAGTGGAAGCGCCACGGCAATCTGGTGTTCGCCGCTGACCTTGCAATAGACCGTCTTGTATATGCCCGTGCCGCGCCATTCATCCGATGACAGAAAATCGCTGATTTTCTTTGGCGTGCCCCGGGTGCGGGTGCTGTATTCGATGAGCGGATTCTGGTTCATGATCGCTTCGAAGACGATCTGGACCTCGTGCCAGCAGGTCTGCCCGGCCGGTGAATCGATGACTGTCGTCATGCGCCGCCCGGCATAGTCGACCTCGTTATAGGCCGCCATGTCCGAATTCATCAAAGCAGGCAGTTCCTGCATGGAGGTGACGACGAAGCCGTCCAGATCGCGAATGGCGTAGATCTTCTCCAACGCCCGGTTGATGGCCGCATAGTCTTCGTTTGTCAGCGTCATGTTCCACGCCCGAGGCTTTCCTTCGGCCGGGAATCTCCCCACCGAAGTGTTGCGCGCCCCGCGAGTCACACTCCATCATCCACCCAGCGCCACTGGTTTGCAGGTGACAGCCATTGCCGCGGCACCACAGTGGTGAGCCGCCCGGATGAAGTTGATGTCAATACGATACAAACCCGGCAGCGAATCTTGTGCTTTTGCTGCAGGGGACAGTCCCGGGCCCGGGGCTGACGTCTCTAACAGGCTGTCAGACCGGCATTGGAGCCTCATCTCCCCCAAAGTCGGCAACAGCCAACGGTTGACCTAAATTCACAAGGCTCGACGTTTCTCACGTCGATACTGATACCGATCGCAACCGCGCGGTTTATTTTCTACAAATAAGAAAGACAGTCAATACAAAGAAAAAATTTTCAATAAGAAAATAAATAGCCGGAACAAAACATTATTCTGATCTGTGAACGATGAAAAAACCCTTGATTTTGCAGGGAAAATAACGCACCATCCATGAGCCGGGCTGCCCGAAGGTCCGCACAGCAGCGAGCGGCCGTGCTTTTTTCGTTTTCTATTCAGTAAGAAAATTTTCCATCCGGTCCGAATGTAGACCTGATCGAAGGGTTTTCCATGATCTGGAGGAGGAATGGCCAAAAAAATCGCTGAAATCAGGCGACCCGAAATCGTCCAGGCACTGTACAAGGCCATCGAAAAGGACGGGATCAGCCTGCCCGGTTACGATCAGATTGCCCGGGAAGGGGAGATGTCGCGCCAGCTGATCAGGCACTATTTCGCCAGCAGCGACGACATGGCCGTCGCTCTTTGCGACGCGCTGGCCGACGCCTACCGCGATTGCCTCATGAGGGGCATCATCGCGGCCGACGACAGCCGCCGGCTGAGTGTATTTCTCGACTTCTATTTCAATTTCCTGTCGGACAAGGGCCTGCCGAAACCGGCGGACGATGTTGTCTATGATGCCCTGTTCGCGCTCGCATCGAGCAGCGCACGGGTGCGGGAAAACCTGCATGACCAATATACATTGCTGCAGATGACGTTGGCCCATGAGATCCAGATCAGCTTTCCGAATCTCCACCAGGCCGGGTGTCGCGAGCTGGGTTATCTGATCGTGATTATCATGTACGGCCACTGGAAAATGGTGGCGTCGCTCGGTTTCAGCACCGACTACAACCGCGTCTCCCGCGATGCCCTCGACCGCCTGATCGCCTCTTACACGGCCAACTACGTGGCGCCCGAATAATAAATCCAATCTGGAGCATCGGGCGACAATATTGGACCCTTTGACCGGCTTATCAGGTCTGCTGGCGAGGCGCGGTCGCCGCCGTGGTCCGGGGGTTGACCACAAGGCGATCGCAACGACGTCCAGAAGGCCTGATAAGCCGGCCTTCGGTGAACCAAATCAGCCCGTCGGCGTCGTTGAACGGCTTGCCCGATGCACCACATCGCGCGGCGCCGTTCGCCTAACCGAGCGAACTGATTTGGATCATCAAAGGGTGCAATATTGTCGCCCGATGCTCTAGTGAAAAATGGCCGGGAAGCCGGTGGCGACGGGCGCCATGAATAGGGTTTGTGAAGGTGTTTCACTGTTTCGTCCTGTCGTCTCGATGTGCTGGCACATCGCCGCGATGCGGTCCTTCGCGAACGATCAGGGAAAGCTCCCGATCGTCTTCAATGGGAATGTCTCGGCGTCTCGGCCGTCATGAAGGGCAGGCGATCAGGCGATCGGCGGGCGGAACACGGCACCGGAATAACGCGGCCGTTCCGGCCGGCGGGTATCGGCATCATGGCCCTGGGCGATCAGCGGCAGTGTGAACTCGATCGTGACGATCGAAAAAACGCAATCGGCGGTGCAATGGGAGGTCTGGCTTGAACCAATCGCCTCCTTCTCGCCGCAGCACCGGGGCGCGACGATGGCGGCCGGCCCGGCCTCACCGGCGGTGGCAGCCGCAACCGTCCGCGACACCGTCATGCCATTGGCCGGCAATCCGATATACACGGCGAACAGAACCGTCAGCAGAGCACAGAACCATCGTCTCATCATTGCCTTGCATAGCGGAACTCAACCGGCATTTCCATATGACGACGGTCACGGCTTTGTGACCGTGGGGCGCGGCTCAGGCGTCTGCGGCGCTGCCGCTCACTGGTCCTTGATCCCCGCCAGATCATCGATGATCGGACAGTCCGGCCTGTCGTCGCCATGGCATTTTTCGGCCAGCGTCGCCAGCGTCGACCGCAGCGATTGAAGATCGGCGATCTTGCGGTCGATTTCGGCAACCTTGTCGAGCGCCAGCGCCTTGACGTCGGCGCTGGCCCGATGCTCGTCCTGATACAGCGACAGCAGCGACCGGCACTCCTCGATGGAAAAGCCGAGGCTGCGCGCGCGCTGCACGAAGCGCAGCCGATGGACGTCCTTGTCGGAGTAGCGCCGGTAGCCATTGCTGCCGCGTCCCGGCGTCACCAGCGCGATGTCCTCGTAATAGCGGATGGTCTTGGGCGGCAGATTGGTGCGCGCAGCGGCCTGGCCGATATTCATCGTGTCCTCCCGATCCTGGAGCGGATTGTCATGGACTGCTCCTTTCTCCATCTGCGGCGTTGGGCGTCCGCAGCGTTGATGTCAATGGCATCAATCCAGGCGCAGGCGGCGCAGCCGCAGGGCGTTGCTGATCACCGATACCGATGAAAGGCTCATGGCCGCCGCGGCGATCATCGGCGACAGCAGCGTGCCGGTCAGCGGATAGAGCACACCGGCGGCGACGGGCACGCCGGCGGCATTGTACACAAAGGCGAAAAACAAGTTCTGGCGGATGTTGCGCAACGTCGCCCGGGCCAGCCGGCGCGCCCGCACGATGCCGGTCAGATCACCCTTGAGCAGGGTCACGCCGGCGCTCTCGACCGCCACATCGGCGCCCGTGCCCATGGCGATGCCGACATCGGCGGCGGCCAGCGCAGGCGCGTCGTTGACGCCATCGCCGGCCATCGCCACCCGGTGACCCTTGGCGTGCAGTTCATCGACCAGCGTCTTCTTGTCTTCCGGCAGCACGCCGGCGCGCACATCGTCAATGTCGAGATTGGCCGCGACGGCCCTCGCGGTACGTTCATTGTCGCCGGTCGCCATGATGACGGTCAGGCCGGCTTCATGCAGCGCCGCAATGGCCGAAGCCGTGCTCTGCTTGATCGGGTCGGCGACCGCGACAATCCCGGCCAGCGCGCCGTCGACCGCCACGTACATCGCCGTTTTGCCCTGTTCGCCAAGGCCATCGGCCTGATCGTGTGCCGGTGCCGTTTCCACGGCTTCCGCCACCATCATGGCGGCATTGCCGAGAACGACCGCCCGGCCGCCGACGCGCCCTTTCACGCCCTTGCCGGTGACGGCTTCGAAATCGGAAACGTTCTCGATAGCGGCGTTCCGGTCCTCGGCGCCGGCGACAATCGCCTCGGCAAGCGGGTGCTCGGAACCCTTTTCAAGGGCGGCGGCCAGCGTCAGGACGTCGTGCTTGTCAAAAGATCCGAAGGTCGTGATGTCCGTCAGAACGGGCCTGCCCTCGGTCAGCGTTCCGGTCTTGTCGACCACCACCGTGTCGACCCCGGCCATGCGTTCCAGCGCCTCGGCGTCCTTGATGAGCACGCCTGCCTGGGCGCCGCGGCCGGTGGCGGTCATGATCGACATCGGCGTCGCCAGGCCCAGCGCGCAGGGGCAGGCGATGATGAGCACCGACACGGCCGATACGATGGCGAATGCCAAAGCGGGGGGCGGACCGAGAAAAAGCCAGACGACGAAGGCGATCACAGCCGCGGCCACGACGGCAGGCACGAAATAGGCGGCGACCCGGTCGGCCTGGCCCTGGACCGGCGCCCGCGAGCGCTGGGCCGAGGCGACCATGGCGACGATGCGCGACAGCACGGTCTCGTTGCCGACACGGCTCGCCTCGATGATCAGGGTTCCATTGCCGTTGATTGTGCCGCCGGTCACGGGATCGCCCACCGTCTTTTCCACCGGCACCGCTTCGCCGGTCAGCATGCTCTCATCGACGGCGGTGCTACCTTCCAGAACGACCGCATCCACCGGGACGGCCTCGCCGGGGCGAACCCGCATGCGGTCGCCCGCGACGATGTTTTCCAGCGGCGCATCATATTCATCGCCGTCGGGCGTCACGCGGCGGGCGGTTTTCGGCGCCAGGTCCAACAGAGCGCGGATGGCGTCGCCAGTGCGTTCGCGCGCCCGCAATTCGAGCACCTGGCCGACAAAGACCAGCGCGATGATGACCACCGCCGCCTCGTAATAGACCGGCACATGGCCGCTCCCAGTCTTGAAATCGGCCGGGAAGAGCCCCGGGAAGACCGTCGCGATGACGCTGTAGAGATAGGCGGCGCCGACGCCAATCATGATCAGCGTCCACATATTGAGGTTCCAGGTCCTGACCGATGACAGGCCGCGCTCGAAAAATGGCCGCGCCGCCCACAGGACCACCGGCGTCGCCAGGATGAATTCCAGCCAGATCGCGGGCGTCTCACCGATCCAGCCGCGCAGCGGCAGGCCGATCATCGGCCCCATCGTCAGCAGCAGCAGGGGCACGGCAGCGCCGGCGCTGACCCACAGCCGGCGCGAAAAATCGATCAGCTCATGGTTGGGCTCGTCCGATATCCCGTCCATCGGTTCCAGCGCCATGCCGCAGATTGGGCAGGTGCCGGGTCCGTCCTGGACGATTTCAGGATGCATCGGACAGGTGTAGCGCGCATCCGCCGGCGCCGCGTCCATCGATTTCGCGGCATTGCCGGAGACATAGAAGTAGGGGTCCGTGTCGAAACGGTCATGACAGCGGCTGGAACAGAAATGGTAATCGGTCCCGCGATAGGTCGATTTCGGCGTCGCTGGACCAGGGCGGACGGTCATGCCGCAGACGGGGTCGATCACCGCAGCCGGATCACTCTTTCCTGCTTGCGTTTCATGGCCGTCACCAACCGTCTCGCAGACCTGCTGTTCCATCGGATGCACCAATCGGTTTCATTGCGTGTATCCGATATAAGGGTTCCAGCGACTGGAAGGTCAAGCAACAGCCGCGAATTGGCAAGCGCCGGTGGTTTCAGCTGCAAATCATGGTTTCGGTTGCATTACCGACATGGCCAAGGCGCCGGCCCTAATGCGCCTCGTCCCAGTTGGTGGCGGCGCGGGCGTCGACCTGGAGCGGTACCTTCATGGCGAGGGCGGGCATGGTGGCGTTGCGCATGACGTCGGAGACGAGATCGATGGTTGTGTCGACCTCGTCTTCGGGCACTTCGAAGATCAGTTCGTCATGCACCTGCAGCAGCATGCGGGCGGCGAGGCCGGCCCTGTCCAGTGCCGGTTCCATCTTGATCATGGCGCGGCGGATGATGTCGGCGGCAGAGCCCTGGATCGGCGCGTTGATCGCGGCACGTTCGTTGAAGGACCGCATATGCGGGTTGGACGAGGTGATGTCGGGATAGTGGGCGCGGCGGCCGAAAATAGTCTCGACATAGCCGTTCTCGCGGGCAAAGGCCTTGGTGGAGTCCATATAGTCCTTGATGCCCGGGAAACGCTCGAAATAGGTCTTGATATAGTCGCTCGCCTCGGACCGGGGGATGCCGAGCTGGTTGGCGAGACCGAAGGCCGAAATGCCGTAGATAATGCCGAAATTGATGGCCTTGGCGCGGCGCCGGACCTCCGGCGGCATGTCCTTGACCGGGACGCCGAACATTTCCGAGGCCGTCATGGCGTGAATATCCATGCCGTCGGCGAAGGCCTGTTTCAGCGCATCGATGTCGGCGACATGGGCCAGCACCCGCAATTCGATCTGCGAATAGTCGGCCGAGACCAGCCGGTGACCCTTCTCGCAGATGAAGGCCGTGCGGATCTTGCGGCCCTCGGCAGTGCGGATCGGGATGTTCTGCAGATTGGGATCGGACGAGGACAGCCGGCCGGTGGTGGTGGCGGCCAGCGCATAGGATGTATGCACACGCTTCGTCTCGGGATTGATGAAGCCCGGCAGCGCATCCGTGTAGGTGGACTTCAATTTGGTGAGCTGTCGCCAGTCGACGATCCGGCGCGGGAATTCATGGCCCTCGGCGGCAAGGTCCTCCAGCACCTGCGCGGATGTGGACCATTGGCCGGTCTTGGTCTTCGAGCCACCCGGCAGGCCCATCTTGCCGAACAGGATCTCACCCAGTTGCTTGGGCGAGCCGATATTGAACTTCTCCCCGGCCATTTCCTGGATTTCGGCTTCCAGCGCGGCCGCGCCTTGCGCAAAATCGCCCGACAGGCGCGACAGGATCTGGCGGTCCACGGAAATGCCGCGCGCCTCCATGCGGGCGAGCACCGGCACCATCGGCCGCTCCAGCCGCTCATAGACGGAGGCAAGGCCATCGGCCGCAAGGCGCGGCTTGAGCACCTGCCACAGGCGCAGCGTCACATCCGCATCCTCGGCGGCATAGGCGGTCGCCTTGTCGATGTCGACAAAGTCGAAGGTCACAGCCGCCTTGCCGCTGCCGGCGACCTCCTTGTAGGAAATCGGCTTGTGACCCAGCCAGCGCTCCGACAGCGCATCCATGCCCTGGCCGCCGCGGCCGGCATCGAGCGCATAGGAGATCAGCATGGTGTCGTCATAGCCGCGTACTTCGATGCCGTAGCGCTTGACCACCAGCCAGTCATATTTGAGGTTCTGCGCGATCTTCAGGACGGAAGGATCCTCAAGCAGCGATTTCAGGCTTGCCAGCGCATCGTCGATGGGGATCTGGCCTTCGGCCGGGCCGCCGCCGAGAAGATCGTCCTGGCCGGCCTTGTGGCCGACCGGCACATAGGCGGCGCGGACAGGGCCGGCGGCGAGCGACGCCGCGTCCTGCGGCTGATAGGCCAGCGAAAACCCGACCAGTTCGGCCTGCATGGGGTCCAGCGAATTGGTTTCGGTGTCGAAGGCAACGACCCCGGTTTCGCGGGCTTCGGCGATGAAGGCATCGAGCGCCGCGAGATCGCGCAGGCACAGGTAGCCGGCGGTGTCGATTTTCGAATCGGCCGCCGCGGCGATGCGTGCTTCGGCCAGCGCCTGCGGTGTCCAGCCGCCTTGTGCGTCTGCCGGCCGGCCACCGGAATCGCGGGCCGTTGCATCGCCCCGGTCGAGATCGGGACCGCGGGCTTCGGCGCTCCATTCGACCTCGACCACGGCCGGGTCGACAGCCGCTGCATCGGTTTCCGTCGCCTCGGCGACGCGACGGGTCAGGGTGCTGAACTCCATCGCCTTGAGGAATGCAACGAGCTTCGGACCGTCCTGCGGTTCGAGCGCGAAGCTGCCGAGATCGTCGGTCACCGGCGCGTCGGTCTTCAAGGTGACGAGCTGGCGGGACAGGCGGGCCTGATCGGCAAATTCGATCAGGTTCTCGCGCCGCTTGTTCTGCTTGATCTCGCCGGCCCGCGCCAGCAACGTGTCGAGATCGCCGAATGTCTCGAGCAGTTGCGCGGCGGTCTTGGGTCCGATGCCCGGAACGCCGGGAATATTGTCGGTCGAATCGCCGGTCAGCGACTGCAGGTCGATCATCATCTGCGGCGGCACGCCCCATTTTTCGATCACCTCGGCGGCACCGATTGGCCGGTCCTTCATCGTGTCATACATCGACACATGGTCGGTCACGAGCTGCATCAGGTCCTTGTCGGACGAAATGATGGTGGTGTCGGCGCCGGCCTCTTCGGCAAGCCGGGCATAGGTGGCGATCAGATCGTCGGCCTCGTAGCCGGCCAGTTCGATACAGGGCAGGTTGAAGGCGCGCGTCGCTTCGCGGATCAGCCCGAATTGCGGGACCAGGTCTTCCGGCGGCGCCGACCGGTTGGCCTTGTATTCGGGATAGAGATCCTTGCGGAAGGTCTGGGAGGAATGGTCGAAAATCACCGCCAGATGGGTCGGCGTCACCCCGACGGATGTGTCGCGCGCCTCGGCCAGCAGCTTCCATATCATGTTGCAGAATCCGGACACCGCGCCAACTGGCAGGCTGTCGGATTTGCGCGTCAAAGGCGGCAGTGCGTGATAGGCACGGAATATGTAGCCTGACCCGTCGACGAGAAAGAGGTGATCATCTTTTTTCATGGCCACAGGGATAGCGCAGCGGCCGGTCAAGGTCCATGCCGATCCGGCCGGTCACGAACACAATGGTTTCCATTTCAGCCGGACACGATTTAGGATCGGCGCCGTGATTTCACCGATTCCCCGCCGGGACGGAACAGCTCTGGATACACCGCCATGCCGCAACCGATCTGCCTTATCGGCGCACCGGTCGAAACCGGGGCCAGCCAGCCGGGATGCCTGATGGGGCCGGACGCCCTGCGCACCGCCGGCATCAAACCAGTGCTCGAACAGCTCGGCTACCCGGTCACGGATCTCGGCAATGCCGTACTGCCCGACCTCAAGGACATCGATCATCCCAACAGGGCAATCCGGCATCTGGCCGAAACCGCCGGCTGGGCCGAGGCGATACGGACGATGGGCGATACGGCGGTCGACAGGGATCACCTGCCGATCTTTCTGGGCGGCGACCACAGTATTTCGCTTGGCAGTGTTCCCGCCGTTGCCCGCAAATCGGCCGAAACCGGACGCAAGCCGTTCTTGCTGTGGCTCGATGCGCATCCCGATTTTCACACGCTCGACAGCACGACGAGCGGCAATCTGCACGGGATCCCGGTCGCCTATATTACCGGCCAGGGCGGCTTCGACCCGGCGTTCCCGCCGGTGCCGGCGCCCATCGATCCGCGCCATGTCTGCATGCTCGGTATCCGGTCGGTCGATGTCAGCGAGCATGACAGCCTGCGCCGCAACGGCGTGACCGTGCACGATATGCGGGCCATCGACGAACACGGGTTCGGCCGGCTTCTGATGGGGTTCCTGGATGACGTCAAAGCGGCCGACGGAACACTGCATGTCAGCCTCGACGTCGATTTCCTCGACCCGGATATCGCCCCGGCCGTGGGCACGACCGTGCCGGGCGGAGCGACGTTTCGCGAGGCGCATCTGGTGATGGAGATGCTGTGCGACAGCGGCGTCGTCACCTCGCTGGATGTGGTGGAATTGAACCCGTTCCTGGATGAGCGCGGCAAAACCGCCAAGCTCATGGTCGATCTGGTCGCCAGCCTCTTCGGGCGGCGGGTCATGGACCGGCCGACGCGATCCTACTAGAGCATCGGATCGTTCCAGATTGCGAGTGTCTTTACGCACAACTGTCGATGGGATACCAATGACGAAACTTCATTTGTTCAGGGAGACCTGCCATGAACGGCCTGGCTAAAACTCTGGTACTCGCCAGCGCCCTGTGCCTGTTGTCCGGTATGGCCGCCGCGAAGAAAGTACATATAAACTGCCAGGACAGTGCGAAATGTGTCCACTACGAAGATATGGGGAAGTCGCAAACCGATAACTTCTTTGCACAGTGTAACGGCAGTCGCCCCGACGGAATGTCCATGGTTTGTCATCCCGTGAATGACATGACATGCTCGAAAGCGGTATCAGACGGCGAATCTATGACCTGCGAATGCGTGAATTGGTCGGCGACAAAGAAGCAAACCGCGACAATCGATATTTTGTGTCCCGTCGCAAACTGAATGCAGGGACAGCCGCGGGGGAAGCGGTGTTGCCGGCGAAGGGCGCGATGAAGCGCTTTCCATTCGCCGGACTGGCCGCGATTTCCTTTCCGGTCCCGGCGTTGGGCGCCGACTTCTGTTCCGGCGTCGACCAGTCCGCAGGCGCGCAAATCTTTGTTAAATGGGGGATTTCCTGCGAGTGATTATCCGACCTCAAGGGCAGATGGATTTCATGGGAAAACCGGGGCGTCGGCTTTGAAGAAGCTTGTCGTTCGCTTGTGCCATGCTCGTTCTATTGCCGTCATTCGCTGTGTAGGAGCGGTGACGGCTTGCCTGCGCCTCGACAAGACTTGGTTGTAATTTCTGTCATGGATTCGTTGAGACAGCTTCCGGTTTGAGGTGGGCCATGCACCGCCAGTTGCTGTTATCGGCATTCGTCGCTGCCAGCCCGTTCCTTAAACATTGCCAGAAGCTGCAATGGCGGGCACTGTTACGTCAACGAGGCCGTCCATCGGGTGGATGTCGGTTTGATACGCTATCCGGGATTGACGATTGTCGCGACCAGTGGCGATTGTCGCCCGGACAATGAAGAAAAGCGGAGACGTCTATGAAACATTTGGCCAAAACTCTCATGCTCGCCAGCGCCCTGTGCCTGTTGTCCGGTATGGCCACCGCGAAGCCAATAAAAATAAACTGCCAGAACAGTGCGAAATGTGTCCACTACGAAGATATGGGGAAGTCGCAAACCGATGACTTCTACGGACAGTGTAACGGCGGTACCCCCAACGGAATGAATATGGTTTGTCATCCCGTGAAGGGCATGACTTGCAACGAGGCGCAACAAGACAACAATTATTTGAACTGCACTTGCACGAATTGGTCTGCGACAAAGAGGCAAACCGCGACAATCGATATTCTGTGCCCCACCGCGAACTGAATGCAGAGACAGCCGCGGGGGAAAGCGGTGTTGCCGGCGGAGGGCACACACCTGCTGCAACGACACCACTGATGCGCCATGTTGCGATGGAAGACTGTGATACGCTGTCCGGGATTGACGATTGTTGCTGGCCAATGACGATTGTCGCAATAATCTCCAGAACACAAAACGATCCAGAAAGACTGGTGGCATTTCCTGAATGTTGTCGGCAAACGGGAACCACAGGTGCCGATGAGCGTTGAATCGTCAGGCTTTCAAAATTTTCTTCGACATGCCCGCACAACCATGTCCACAGTCCCATCGGCAGCGGTGGCGGTTGCATGCCCGCTGGCGGCTGGTCGACAAATATCACGGTGTTTGAACGGCTTATGGTTAATTGTTACGAGCTGCGCGAAATGGTCGCGACGGATCGGCCGCCATGCCGATCGGGCAGAGTCGGCCGGCTGTCACGCAGTCGTGACCCGTTTTCCTTCAATCATGTCCTTGAATTGCCACAATCATCGGACCAAATCGGGTGTACCGGCAAAAAAATGCCGATGTCTGGCGAGAGGCATGTCCCCCGCCACGTCAGACACGAGCGGCGACCTCATCCCCCCCTCTCCGGGTCGCCGCTCACATCCCCAACGCCACCGTGTCTAGTCCCCTCCAGCCACGGTGGCACTTTTTTGCGTTGCCAACACCTCCGAATCCCGAATGCCAGCGCCACGCCGGCGCTGGGCTGCGGTCTCAGGGACACATTAACAACACCATTAACGCGCCCTTAAATTGACGCCGTTAGGTTTCAGAAATCCCCGTTTGGTATTTCGTTGGATCGCATGGCCGGACCCCGCAAAAAGCAGAAGCGCGTCGAACCCTCCTTCGAGGGCGGCAGGAAAAAGAAGGCGCCGCGTGCCGGCCCGAAGGGCCGCAAGACCAGCGGCCGGGCGGGCAAGCGAAAGCGGCGCGGCACATCGCGCTCCGGAGCGGCAAGGCGCACCTTCGGCCATTTTCTGAAACGCGGCCTCTACTGGTGCTGTGTGATCGGTCTGTGGGGCGGTATCGGCATTGCCGGCATCGTCGCCTTCTACGGCGCCAGAATGCCGAGCGCGACAAGCTGGGCCGTTCCCGAGCGGCCGCCCAATGTCAAGATCGTCTCGGCCGAGGGCGCGACCATGGCCAATCGCGGCGTCACCGGCGGCGAGGCGCTGACATTGAGCCGCATGTCGCCCTATATTCCGCAGGCCGTGATCGCCATCGAGGACCGGCGCTTTTATTCGCATGTCGGCATCGATCCGATCGGCCTTGCGCGGGCGATGGTCAGCAATGTCATGGCCGGCCGCATGGTCCAGGGCGGTTCGACCCTGACCCAGCAACTGGCGAAAAACCTGTTTCTTTCGCCGGAACGCACAGTGGAGCGCAAGGTTCAGGAGGTGCTGCTCGCCTTCTGGCTGGAACACAAATTCTCCAAGGACCAGATTCTCGAAATGTATCTGAACCGGGTCTATTTCGGATCCGGTTCCTATGGTGTGGAGGCGGCCTCGCGGCGCTATTTCAAAAAGCCGGCCCGCGACGTCAATCTGGCCCAGGCGGCGCTGCTGGCCGGCCTGCTCAAGGCGCCCTCGCGGCTGTCGCCGGCCCGCAATCCAGAAGCCGCCGAGACACGGGCGCAACTGGTGCTGGAGGCGATGCGCGAGGAAGGCTTCGTCACGGATCGGGAAATCACCACCGCCATGACGCGCCCGCCGACCAAGGCAAAGAGCTATTGGAGCGGCGCGGAGAACTATGCCGCCGACCTGGTGATGGATCAGCTCGAAGCGCTGATCGGCGGCGAAATCACCCGGGACCTGGTCGTTCACACCACCATCAGCCTGCCGGTCCAGCAGAGCGCGGAAGCCGCCATTCGCGAAGCCATCGACAGGGACGGCAAGGCCCTCGACGTGTCCCAGGGCGCCCTGGTGTCCATCGACGGGACCGGCGCGATCCGCGCCCTAGTCGGCGGCTACGACTATGCCGCCAGTCAGTTCGACCGGGCCACCAAGGCAAAACGGCAGCCGGGATCGGCTTTCAAGCCCTTCGTCTACGCCACGGCGCTGGAAATGGGCCGCACGCCGCATTCGGTCCGCAACGACGCGCCGATCCGCATCGGCAAATGGACCCCGTCCAATTATGACGAAAAATATCGCGGCCCGGTGACGCTGTCGGAAGCCCTGGCGAAATCCCTGAACACGGTTGCGGCGCAACTGGTCATGGAGGCCGGGCCGAAGAATGTCGCAAAGACGGCGAGGCGGCTGGGCATTGAATCGGCGCTTCAGACCAATGCGTCGATCGCGCTGGGCACCTCCGAGGTCACCTTGACCGAACTGACGGCGGCCTATGCGCCTTTCATGAATGGCGGTTACAAGGCGACGCCGCATATCATCCGCCGGATTTCGACGGCCAGCGGCCGGGTGCTTTATGAAAACACCTATGACAACCCGCCGCGGGTCCTGCGGCCGGACATCATCGCCATGATGAACGGCATGCTGGTGGAGGCGGTCAATGAAGGCACCGGCCGCAAGGCCCGCCTGCGGCGCCACCAGGCAGCCGGCAAGACGGGAACGAGCCAGGCCTTCCGCGATGCTCTGTTCGTCGGATATACGGCCGAACTGGCGACCGGCGTGTGGTTCGGCAACGACAATGGCGAACCGACAAAAAAAGTGACCGGCGGCGCCCTGCCGGCTGTCGCCTGGCGCGCCTTCATGGAACGGGCGCATGACGGACGGGCGCGCGCCAGCCTGCCGGGCCGGTATGCGGTGCCGGCCGATCCGAGCCGCGTCGCCGTGCCGGTCACCCGGCCGGATACGGGGCCGGTGCGGCTGCCGGCGCGTCCGGTCGCCGATGCGGTTCCGCAAGCCGGAATCTCGCCCGACAGCACCGGCTCGACCCGCGGGCCCGTGCCGCCGGCCGACATCGCGCAGGGCAACCGGCAGGGCCGGTCCATGCTCGACATCATCCTTGGAGACTGAGCGCCGATCAAACGGGCCGAAAAGCAGTCCGCCCGGCGGCCGTGCGGGCCGGCAATCGCGGCGCCCGAAACACCCGATGCCATGCTGGAGATTCAAAAAAAGCAAGCCCTTTGAAATCAGGGCCTTTCCACATGCCGTCAGCAATGCTATCGGCGGTCACGCGAAGCGCGAGCGTCGAATCCGAATCCTGCCTTGCAGTCCCAAAACGGCTTTCTTATATACGCTTCAACACGGCGCCCTTAGGGGCGTTGGGGGATGTTACCGCTAGGGGCTGTCACACGGAACGCCGACAAGGGTCCAGACAGTTCGCTTCAAGGAGAATGTGAAATGGCAAAAGTTATTGGTATCGATCTGGGAACGACC
The DNA here is from genome assembly GCA_028279875.1 of Rhizobiaceae bacterium. Classification (GTDB taxonomy): domain Bacteria; phylum Pseudomonadota; class Alphaproteobacteria; order Rhizobiales; family Rhizobiaceae; genus Hoeflea_A. Next base: position 33,064 of record JANQMU010000005.1, on the reverse strand, counting down.
AATTCCTGCGTCGCCGTCATGGACGGGAGCGACGCGAAGGTCATCGAAAATGCTGAAGGTGCGCGCACCACACCCTCGATGGTGGCGTTCACCGATGACGGCGAGCGCCTCACCGGCCAACCGGCCAAACGGCAGGCCGTCACCAATCCCGAAAACACGCTGTTCGCCGTCAAGCGGCTGATCGGCCGCCGCTATGACGACAAGATGGTCGAGAAGGACAAGGCTCTTGTCCCCTACAAGATCGTCAAGGCCGACAATGGCGACGCCTGGGTCAAGGCCGGCGGTGAAAGCTATTCGCCGTCGCAGATCTCGGCGATGATCCTGCAGAAGATGAAGGAAACCGCCGAAACCTATCTTGGCGAGACCGTCCAGCAGGCCGTCATCACGGTTCCGGCCTATTTCAACGATGCCCAGCGCCAGGCCACCAAGGACGCCGGCAAGATCGCCGGCCTCGAGGTGCTGCGCATCATCAACGAGCCGACCGCCGCGGCGCTGGCCTACGGCCTCGACAAGAAGGAAGGCAAGACCATTGCCGTCTACGATCTGGGCGGCGGCACCTTCGATATCTCGGTGCTGGAAATCGGCGACGGCGTGTTCGAAGTGAAATCCACCAATGGCGATACGTTCCTCGGCGGTGAAGATTTCGACATGCGGCTGGTCGAATATCTGGCCAAGGAGTTCAAGAAGGATCAGGGCGTCGACCTGACGGGCGACAAGCTGGCATTGCAGCGCCTCAAGGAAGCCGCGGAGAAGGCCAAGATCGAACTGTCTTCCTCGGCCCAGACGGAAATCAACCTGCCGTTCATCACAGCGGACCAGAGCGGTCCGAAGCACCTGACCATGAAACTGTCGCGGGCCAAATTCGAAAGCCTCGTCGAGGATCTGGTGCAGCGCACTGTCGATCCGTGCAAGGCGGCCATCAAGGATGCCGGCATCCAGCCCGGCGAGATCGACGAAGTGGTTCTGGTCGGCGGCATGACCCGCATGCCGAAGGTCCAGGAAGTCGTCAAGAAGTTCTTCGGCAAGGATCCCCATAAGGGCGTCAATCCCGACGAGGTGGTGGCCATGGGCGCGGCCATTCAGGCCGGCGTGCTGCAGGGCGACGTGAAGGATGTCCTGCTGCTCGACGTCACGCCGCTGTCGCTGGGTATCGAAACGCTCGGCGGTGTCTTCACCCGGCTGATCGACCGCAACACGACGATCCCGACCAAGAAGTCGCAGACCTTCTCGACCGCCGACGACAATCAGAGCGCCGTCACCATCCGCGTCGCCCAGGGCGAGCGCGAAATGGCCGCCGACAACAAGATGCTCGGCCAGTTCGACCTGGTCGGTATTCCGCCGGCGCCGCGTGGCGTCCCGCAGATCGAGGTGACCTTCGACATCGATGCCAACGGCATCGTCAATGTGTCGGCCAAGGACAAGGGAACCGGCAAGGAGCATCAGATCCGCATCCAGGCATCGGGTGGCCTGTCCGACGATGACATCGAGCAGATGATCAAGGATGCCGAAAGCAATGCCGAGGCCGACAAGGCCCGCCGCGACGCCGTCGAAGCCAAGAACCAGGCCGAAAGCCTGATCCACTCGACGGAGAAATCCCTGGCGGATTATGGCGACAAAGTCGGCGAAGAGGACCGTACGGCGATCTCCGGCGCACTTGAAGCACTGAAGACCGCCGTCGAGGCCGAGGAGCCCGATGCCGAGGACATCAAGGCCAAGACGACGGCGCTGGCCGAAGTCTCCATGAAGCTCGGCCAGGCCATGTATGAGTCGCAGCAGGCGGAAGCCGCCGAAGCGGATGCCGCGGCCGACGCGGCGGCCAGCGGCGACGATGTCGTTGATGCCGATTTTGAAGAGATCAACGACGACGACGAGAAAAAATCCGCTTGAACCGGATAACCGGCGCGGGTCCCCGACGGGTCCGCGCCGGCTTTTTTGTGTCCATTATGGCGTTTTCAGCAAAGTGCGGCTATTAAACACCCGCGAAATTGCGCCCTTACAAACGGCGCGACGCCGGGGACACACAACGGAAATCGGATATTGGGTCAAACCATGCGGTATGGGGTCAGCGGAGTGAATTGATGGCCAAGGCTGATTTCTATGAGACGCTCGGCGTCGCCAGGGGAGCCGATCAAAGGGAGCTGAAAAGCGCTTTCCGCAAGCTGGCGATGGAGTGTCATCCGGACAAGAACCCGGACAACAAGGAAGCCGAACGCCGCTTCAAGGAAATCAACGAAGCCTACGAGACACTGAAGGACCCGCAAAAACGGGCGGCCTATGACCAGTTCGGCCATGCGGCCTTCGAGCAGGGCGGCCCCGGGGGCTTCGGCCGCAATGGCGGCGGCGGCTTTTCCGACATCTTCGAAGATATTTTCGGCGAAATGATGGGCGGCGGGCGATCACGCCGCGGCGGCGGCGGACGCGAGCGCGGCGCCGATCTGCGCTACAATATGGAAATCACCATCGAGGAGGCGTTCGAGGGAAAGACCGCCCAGATCCGCGTCCCCACTTCGGTGCAATGCGACGAGTGCTCGGGCACCGGCGCCAAGCCGGGCACCGCGCCGACCACCTGCGGCACATGCCACGGCTCAGGGCGGGTGCGGGCATCGCAGGGCTTCTTCTCGGTCGAGCGAACCTGCCCGACCTGCCACGGCCGCGGCGAGGTGATCAGCGACCCGTGCAGCAAATGCTCCGGCCAGGGCCGCGTCACCGAGGAGCGCTCGCTGTCAGTCAATATTCCTGCCGGCATCGAGGACGGCACCCGCATCCGCCTGTCGGGCGAAGGCGAGGCCGGCATGCGCGGCGGACCGACCGGCGATCTCTATATCTTCCTGTCGGTCAAGCCGCATGAGTTTTTCCAGCGCGACGGCGCCGACCTTTATTGCAACGTCCCCATCTCGATGACCACGGCAGCGCTTGGCGGCCAGTTCGACGTGGTCACGCTCGACGGCGCCAAGACCCGGGTCAAGGTTCCCGAGGGAACCCAGAACGGCCGGCAGTTCCGGCTGAGATCCAAGGGCATGCCGGTGCTGCGGTCGTCGCAGATGGGCGATCTCTACATTCAGATTTCCATCGAGACACCGCAAAATCTGACAAAGAGACAAAGAGAGCTCCTCGAGGAGTTCGAAGAGCTTTCATCACAGGAAAACAATCCCGAATCATCGGGCTTCTTTTCGCGGATGCGGCACTTCTTCGATACGCTGAGCGAGTAAAGCCTGGCATGCCGCGGCGGCGGCCAGAGCGAGTTGCAGGGGGAGATTGAATGCCGCACCGACTGCCGCAGCATGTCGCGAAACATCTCAATCGCAATCTGCGGTTTTTCCGAGGCCTCGTGACCGAGCCGAAAACGGTCGGCGCGATTGTTCCCACCTCCGTCTTCATGGCCCGCCGCATGGCAAGCGTCGCCAATCCGGCCTCGTCGCTGCCGGTTCTCGAACTGGGGCCCGGCACGGGTGTCGTGACACGGGCCCTGATGCGGCGCGGCATCGCGCCGGACAAGCTGGTGTCGGTCGAGTATTCGAAACAGTTCTGCAGGCATCTGCGGCGCGAATTCCCCGGTATCCGGCTGATCCAGGGCGATGCCTTCGCGCTCGGCGAGGCGCTTGGCGATCTCGCCCCGTCGCATTTCGACTGCGTCATTTCCGGGCTGCCGCTTCTCAATTTCTCGCTCGAGCAACGGCTTTCCCTGCTCGAAGACGTTCTCGGACGCCTGCCGAAGGGCCGCCCCTTCCTGCAGTTTTCCTATGGGCCGGTGGCGCCGATCCCGCTCGGGCGCGGTCACTATTCCGTGGAGCGGTTCGGATGGGAGATACGCAACATCCCGCCGGCGCAGATGTGGCTCTACCGCCGTGCTGACTGAGCTGCAACGATGACCCCCAAAATCCTCGTCCTGCCGGGATCCATCCGATCGGCTTCCTTCAACATTCGCCTGGCCGATGCGGCGCAGCTCAAGCTGGCGCATCTGGGCGCCGACGTGACACGTTTGTCGCTGCTCGACTACCCCCTGCCCATCGTCAACGAGGGCCTGAAAGCCGACAAGGGCATTCCGGACAATGCCATGAAGCTGGGACGGATCATCGCGGCTCATGAGGGCGTGTTTCTTGCCAGTCCGGAATATAACGGGTCCATTCCGCCATTGCTGAAGAATGCGATCGATTGGGTCAGCCTGATTTCGGCCGATGGCGGGGTACTGCTGAAGCCCTGGCGGGATCGCACTGTCGCCCTCGGGGCGGCCTCTCCGGGCCGGCTCGGTGGAATCCGCTGCCTGGCGCATCTGCGGGCGGTCATGGTGAATGTCGGCACCCAGGTCCTGTCCCAACAGGTCTCGGTGAGCCAGGCGCGCGATGCGTTCGACGCGGATGGAGCGCTGATCGACGAGCGCGCGAACGGCATGCTCGAGCGGACCTGCAGCGCGCTGGTCGATCATTGCCGGCGGCACGGCATGCGCCAATAAAGAAACATGGTTCCATCGGTACCCAACTTGATCTAAACGGGTGCTGGGAATCGCGTGGTTCCCGTCAGTCCACAGCGGGGTAAAGCATGCAGGACGCAAAGGACCGCCTGATCGTCGGCCTCGACGTGCCGACCGTCGACCGGGCCGCAGCCATCGTCTCGACCCTTGGCGATGCCGTCGGTTTTTACAAGATCGGTTATCAACTGGCCTTTGCCGGCGGCCTGGAATTTGCCCGGGATCTGGTTGCCGACGGCAAACGGGTGTTTCTCGACATGAAATTGCTGGACATCGACAATACGGTGGCCCGGGGTGTCGAGAACATCGCCGGGATGAACGTCTCCATGCTCACCGTGCATGCCTATCCGAAAGCGATGCGCGCGGCCGTCGACGCGGCGCGCGGCTCGTCGCTTTGCCTGCTCGGGGTCACGGTGCTGACATCGATGGACGAGAGCGATCTGGCGGAGGCGGGTTATGCGACCGATCCCGCAAGCTTGGTTGCCCGTAGGGCCCGCCAGGCGGTTGATGCCGGCATGGGCGGCATCGTGTGTTCGGCGGCGGAATCGCAAACCGTGCGGGCCATTGCCGGACCCGACAAGGCCGTGGTCACACCGGGCATCCGCCCGCACGGCGCCGATCACGGAGACCAGAAAAGGGTCGTCACACCGGCCGATGCGCTGCGCAGCGGGTCGAGCCATCTGGTTGTCGCCAGACCGATCGTGGCCGCCGACGATCCGCTTGGCGCGGCCACCGCGATCCTGTCGGAAATGTCCGACGCAATGGCTGAAACCAGCACGTAAGACAGCAATCGGGATCATTCCCGGCAAACCCATGGAGGAATCGATGGCAAAAGGATATTGGGTCGCCCGCGTGGATGTGCACGATGCGGAGCGCTACAAGGACTACGTTTCGACGGCAAAGCCGGCCTTCGAACGGTTCGGCGCAAAGTTCCTGGTGCGCGGCGGGCCGATCGAGGTCCTGGAAGGGGCGGCGCGCATGCGCAATGTGGTCATCGAGTTCCCGTCGATGGAGGCGGCGGTGAATTGCTATAACAGCGCGGAGTACCAGGCGGCAAAGGCGATCCGAACGACGGTGGCCGATGCCGAGATGCTGGTGGTCGAAGGGATCGATGACTGACAGCGGCCTGCCCCGTTCCGGCGGCTTCGCTCTGCGCGACATGCGGGACGGCGATGCCGAGAGGCTGGCGGAGGTCGACCGGCGGGCCGATCAGCTGTTCCTTGAAACCGGCATCGCCAGCATCGCTGCCCTGGCGACCGGTCCGCGCACGCCCTTCAAGGAATTCCAGGCCATGCTGGATGACTGCACCACCTATGTCGCCTGCCCGGACAATGGCGAGCCGGTCGGGCTGGCCGCCGTGCAGCCCCTGGACGACGACATCTATCTTCGCCTGCTGGCCGTCGATCCGGATTTCGGCCGCCGCGGAATCGGCTCGGCCCTGCTTCAAAGAGCACTGGAGCATGGCCGCCGGCACGGCGCCCGGCGCTGCGCCCTGTCGACCTTTCGCGACGTGACCTTCAACGAACCCTTCTATCGGCGGCACGGTTTTAACGAACTGCCACTCGGTTCCGCATCCGCGCGGCTGTGCCAGCGTTTCGAGGCGGAGGTCCCGGACGGCGTTGACCCGGCCCAGCGGCTGTTGATGGTCCGCGACTTGTGATATGGATCGGCGGAACGTTCGTTGCACCTTACGCCGCCGCTCAATTTGATTGGAAAAACGCGAACGGGATGACGGGAAACAGGCTTTCATGACGCACAGCAATGTACCGAAACTGATCACCGTGTTTGGCGGCTCCGGCTTTGTCGGGCGCCATGTGGTGCGGGCGCTGGCGCGGCGCGGCTACAATGTGCGCGTCGCTGTGCGGCGTCCCGATCTCGCCGGATTTCTGCAGCCGCTCGGCAATGTCGGGCAGATCGTCGCGGTGCAGGCCAATCTGAGGAACCGCGCCTCGGTCGTGCGCGCCGTCCGCGGTTCGGATCATGTCATCAATCTGGTCGGCATCCTGTTTGAACGGGGGCGAAACAGTTTCGACGGCGTCCAGGATCAGGGCGCCCGGACCGTGGCCGAGGCCTGCCGCGACGCCGACACCAGTCTGACCCATGTTTCGGCCATCGGCGCCGACAGTCAAGGGGCCTCCGACTATGCGCGAACCAAGGGGCTGGCCGAGGAGGCGGTTCGTTACACGGTTCGCGATGCAACCATCATCCGTCCGTCGATCATTTTCGGACCCGAGGACGGGTTTTTCAATAAATTTGCCGAGATGTCGCGCTTTTCGATGATGCTGCCGCTGATCGGCGGCGGCCTCACCCGGTTTCAGCCGGTCTATGTCGGGGACGTGGCCGAGGCGGTCGCCCGCAGCGTCGACGGCTCGATTGCATCCGGCGAGACCTGGGAACTGGGCGGGCCGGAAGTCCTGACCTTCAAACAGTGCCTGGAACTGATGCTGACCGTCATTGCCCGCAAAAGGGCCCTGGTTTCCATTCCCTGGTTTGCGGCAAAATGGCTCGGCAGCTTTTTGTCCCGGGTACCGCTGATCGAGCCGGCGCTGACACGCGACCAGGTGATCCTGCTGCAGGACGATAATGTCGTTTCGGCCGAGGCTGAGCAGGAGGGGCGAACCCTGGCCGGGATGGGCATCGAGGCGACCACGCTGGAAGCCATTCTGCCGTCCTATCTGGTTCGCTTCCGGCCGGCCGGACAGTTCACACGGGACATGATGGCCTGACTGCCATCGCCACACTGGCCGGCGCGGCGCTTCCCGAATCGCTGCTGCCTGTCCATGCGCTGCTGCTGGTCGCCGCAAGCTTCCTGACATCTTTGATCACCGCATCGGTCGGCATTGGCGGCGGCACGATCATGATCGCGCTGATGTCCTATGCCCTTCCGATCCCCGCCCTGATACCGGTCCACGGATGTGTCCAGTTCGGTTCCAATGCGGGGCGGGTGCTGGTGATGCGCCGTCATGTGGACTGGACCCGCCTTGCCGCGTTCAGTCTCGGCGCGATTGCGGGCGCCGCCGTCGGCGCGGCGATTGCGGTGCGGCTCTCCAGCGGTATCCTGCTGACCGGGCTGGCGCTTTTCGTTATCGCCTCGACCTGGATACCGATCCCGAAACTGGCTTCGATCCGGCAAACGGGCATGGCTGTGATCGGCGCGGCAACCACCTTTCTCGGCATGTTCTTCGGCGCCACCGCCCCCATCAATGCGGCGCTTCTGTCCAGCAGTTTCAGGGAACGGCAGGTGCTGGTCGGATCGCTGGCAGCCATCACCAGTGCACAGCACGCCTTCAAAGTGATCGGATTTGCCGTTGCGGGCTTCGCCTTTGCACCGTGGTTGCCGTTTGTCGCGGTGATGATTCTGTCCGGCTTTGCCGGAACGTTGGCCGGCGCCCGAATTTTGATGCGCCTGCCGGAACGGGGCTTTCGACTGGCCTTCAGGATCGTCCTGACGGCGCTTGCCCTCGACATGTTTTACCGGGGTATTGTCACGTTTTTGTAACGTTCAACCCGGCGATCGGACTTTTCAACCCATGCGCGCTTGAACCGCTCCGGAGGAGCGATTACATGCATCACAATTCGTTAGTACTTTGCTGCTACACAGGCCTTAAAATTGGTGGGGACCAACGACGCGCGATCGCGGGCAAACTGCCTGCAGCTTGCGTAAGATAACAGGTCGAGGGGTTCAATGACCGGACAAAAGATGATGGGCAGGGCCATCTTCTCCTCATTTCTGCTGGCTGGCTTGGTGATTCTCGCCGGCGCATTCCTGGCGCCTCCGGCGGCGCTGACCGGCGACAGTGGCTGCAATTCCGCCTATGGTGTCGATGGCTGCGCAACCGAGCGGACAGCGGCGCGCTAGGGTTCCAGTAACCGGTTTTCGGTATCGCTCTGACTATCGATGCTCAACGGGCGGAAATCCGCATGGGCAGTTGGCTTGCGAATCAACGAAATCGACCGGCATGCCGCTCCGCGATCGACCTTTCCGGCGTCGCACAAAGTTGCCCCGATGATTTGGTTTTGGCGATTAAAACCATTATATTTCAAGGGCAAATATGTGTGATTCGCAAAGGGGAGGCAGCGGGCCTCCCGCTCCAGGAAAGACCAGAGCATGACCAGCGATACGCCCGAAAACGGGACTTCGGCCGCGGCGGAAGAAAACGGCGAGTACGGCGCTGATTCCATCAAGGTTCTCAAAGGCTTGGATGCTGTTCGCAAACGTCCCGGCATGTATATCGGCGACACTGATGACGGGTCGGGCCTGCACCATATGGTCTATGAGGTGGTCGACAACGCCATCGACGAGGCGCTGGCGGGTCACGCAACCCAAGTCACGGTGACGCTCAATCCCGACGGATCCTGCACGGTGACCGATAATGGCCGGGGTATTCCGACCGATATCCACCATGAAGAAGGTATTTCGGCGGCCGAAGTGATCATGACCCAATTGCATGCCGGCGGGAAATTCGACCAGAATTCCTACAAGGTCTCCGGCGGGCTGCACGGCGTCGGCGTGTCAGTGGTCAATGCGCTGTCGGTCAAGCTGAGCATGAGAATCCGGCGCGACGGCAAGATCCATGAAATGAGTTTTACCCATGGCGTGGCCGACGGGCCGCTGGGCGTCGTCGGCGATGCGGGTGGCGAGACCGGAACGGAAATCACCTTTCTGCCCTCTCCCGACACGTTCACCATGACCGAATTCGACTATGGAACGCTGGAACACCGGCTGCGCGAACTCGCCTTCCTGAATTCCGGCGTGCGGATCATCCTGACCGACAACCGTCATTCGGATGTGCAGCGCACAGAGCTGGTCTATGATGGCGGCATCCGGGCTTTCGTGAAATATCTCGACCGCAACAAGAAGCCGCTGGTCGAGGAGCCGATCGGGATCTCCAGCGAAAAGGACGGAATCACGGTCGATGTCGCCATGTGGTGGAATGACGGCTATCACGAGAATGTGCTGTGTTTCACCAACAATATCCCGCAGCGCGACGGCGGCACCCATATGGCCGGCTTCCGCGCCGCGCTGACGCGGCAGATCGTCAGCTATGGCGACAGTTCCGGCCTGACCAAGAAGGAAAAGGTATCGCTGACCGGCGACGATTGCCGCGAGGGCCTGACCGCCGTTCTGTCGGTCAAGGTTCCCGATCCGAAATTCTCGTCCCAGACCAAGGACAAGCTGGTTTCGTCGGAGGTGCGGCCAGTGGTCGAAAGCCTGGTCAACACGGCGCTCAATCAGTGGCTGGAGGAGCATCCCCAGGAAGCCAAGGTCCTGGTCGGCAAGGTGGTGGAAGCGGCGGCGGCGCGCGAGGCGGCGCGAAAGGCCCGCGAACTGACCCGGCGCAAGGGCGCGCTCGACATCGCCTCGCTGCCGGGCAAGCTCGCCGATTGTTCGGAACGGGATCCGGCGAAGTCCGAACTGTTCCTGGTGGAGGGCGATTCCGCCGGCGGCTCGGCCAAACAGGGCCGGTCCCGCGAGAACCAGGCGATCCTGCCGCTGCGCGGCAAGATCCTCAATGTCGAACGGGCCCGTTTCGACAAGATGCTGTCAAGCCAGGAAATCGGCACGCTGATCACCGCGCTCGGCACCGGCATCGGCAAGGACGAGTTCAATATCGACAAGCTGCGCTACCACAAGATCATCATCATGACCGATGCAGATGTCGACGGCGCGCATATAAGGACGCTGCTGCTCACCTTCTTTTTCAGGCAGATGCCGGAATTGCTGGAGCGCGGACATCTCTATATTGCGCAGCCGCCGCTCTACAAGGTCTCGCGCGGCAAGTCGGCGCAGTATCTCAAGGATGAAAAGGCGCTCGAAGACTATCTGATCGACAGCGGGCTTGAGGATACGGCGCTCGAACTGCACGGCGGCGAGGTGCGGGCGGGCGAGGATCTGCGACTGGTCATCGCCGACGCGCTGAAACTGCGCAGCCTGATCGACGGCCTTCATTCGCGCTATGATCACAGGATCGTCGAACAGGCCGCCATTGTCGGCGCCCTCAACCTCGAACTGATGAATGATCCGGACCGGGCGCTCGACAAGGCGAAGGAGGTCGCCCGGAGGCTGGACATGGTTTCGGAGGAAACCGAACGCGGCTGGGAAGGCCATATCGGCGAGGATGGCGGCCTGCGGCTGGAGCGCACGGTGCGCGGTGTCCGCGAATCGCACCTGCTGGACGCCAATCTGATCGGCTCGGCGGATGCCCGGCGTATCGACCAGCTTTCCGATTCGCTGCAGGAGGTCTATTCCGGACCGGCCAAGCTGAACCGCAAGGAAGATTCCACCGGGGTGACGGGTCCCAATTCGCTGCTGGATGCGGTGTTCGCGACGGGGCGCAAGGGGCTGACCATGCAGCGCTACAAGGGTCTTGGCGAGATGAATGCCGATCAGCTGTGGGAAACGACGCTCGATCCCAATGACCGGACCTTGCTGCAGGTGAAGGTCAGCGACGCCACCGACGCCGACGGGCTGTTCTCGCGCTTGATGGGCGACGAGGTCGAGCCGCGGCGCGACTTCATCCAGGAAAACGCCCTGAATGTCGCCAATCTGGATTTCTGATTCGCCTGCCGCAAACCCGGTTGACGCTGTCACCGTGCCGGTTTGCCGGCTGCTGTTGCGTTGCAGCAGAAAAATGATAGGCTGGCGGTGAGGGTTACCGCATCGCACAATGGGCGACTGCGGGATCGGGGATGTTTTGCCGGGACATTTGCGCGGACCAGTATCATAGTCGGCTTATCATCGGCAGTTTCGAGCAGAGGCGCGGGAATTCATGTTCTACCAGCTCTATGAACTCAGCCATGCCGCCATGTCGCCGTGGCGGGTCGTCGCCGATACGATGCGCCTGGCCTATGCGAACCCGCTCAACCCGATTTCCAAGACACCGGCCGGCCGGGCCATGGCCGCCGGTCTGGAAGTATTCGAACGGTCGACGCGCCGCTATGCGAAGCCGGAATTCGGCATCGATGAAATCACCATCAAATCGCGGCCGGTCTCGGTGCATGAGAAGGTGATCTGGCAAAGGCCGTTCTGCAACCTCATTCACTTCGAGCGAATGCTGCCGCCGGGACACAGGGCCGACCCGAAGATCCTCATCGTCGCGCCGATGTCCGGCCATTATGCAACGCTGCTGCGCGGCACCGTCGAGACGCTGCTGCCGAACGCCGATGTCTATATCACCGACTGGATCGATGCCCGCATGGTGCCCGTCAGCGAAGGGTCGTTCGATCTCGACGATTATATCGACTATCTCATCGACATGATCCGGACGCTTGGCCCCAACACCCATGTGATGGGCGTGTGCCAGCCCTCCGTGCCGGTGCTGGCGGCGGTCGCGGTGATGGAAAAGAACGGCGATCCTTCGGCGCCGCGCTCGATGACACTGATGGGCGGGCCGATCGATACGCGCATCAACCCCACCGCCGTCAACGGCATGGCCGAGACCAAGCCGATCGAGTGGTTCCGCGACAATGTCATCATGAAGGTGCCGTGGCCGCAGCCGGGCTTCCTGCGCGATGTGTATCCCGGCTTTCTGCAATTGTCGGGCTTCATGTCGATGAATCTCGACAAGCACATGATCGCGCACAAGGACTTCTTTCATCATCTGGTTGAAAATGACGGAGACTCGGCGGAAAAGCACCGCGAATTCTACGATGAATATCTGGCGGTCATGGATCTGACGGCCGAATTCTACCTGCAGACCGTTGAAGTGGTGTTCATTAACCATGCCCTGCCGAAGGGCCAGTTCATGCATCGCGGCGAACGGGTCGATCCGGCGGCGATCCGGTCGGTCGCACTGCTGACGGTGGAAGGCGAGAATGACGACATTTCGGGCCTCGGACAGACCAGGGCGGCACATGATCTGTGTGTCAATCTGCCGGAGGACATGCGCCTGCACCACATGCAGCCGGCGGTCGGCCATTACGGGGTGTTCAACGGTTCGCGGTTCAGAACGCAGATCGCCCCGCGGATCCTGGACTTCATGCGCGCCCATGACCATGACCGCCGGGCCGCCAACAGCCGGCATCCGGCGCGTAAAAAGGCGTCCTGAAGACCTGCGCGGGACGCAATTGCAAGTTGCGCACCCATAAGTTGCAGAGACTTGTGTCCTCTGATGGTCTTTTTCCGTTTGATTTCATGGGATTGCGAAATTTTTTCGTGACGATTTCTTGAATCGCGCCAAATTGCACCCACATCAAACGCGTGGACGGCAATGTCTGTCGTTTCCTTCAAAGTAAGGGCTTATCGATGACCAATACTGCAATGCTACGTCCTGCCTGGACACCCCTCACCATCGCCATGATGGTTCTCGGCTTTGTCGTATTCTGGCCTCTGGGCCTTGCAATGCTTGCCTATATCATCTGGGGTGATCGGCTTGACGGTTTCAAGCGCGATGTCAACAAGGCCACCGATGAGATGTTCACCGGATGCCGGCGCTCCAGGCGCGGCGGCTATTCGCGGACCGGCAATGTTGCATTCGACGAATGGCGCGATGCGGAACTCAAGCGCCTTGCCGAAGAACGGCGCAAGCTCGATGAGGCACGCGAGGAGTTCGACGACTATGTCCGCGAACTTCGCCGGGCGAAAGATCAGAAAGAGTTCGACCGTTTCATGGCCAAACGACAGACCGCGCGAGACCGGTCTTCGGAAAGTGACCTGGACTGAACACCTCCTCCCGACATTCCAGTCACACCGATTGCGGCGCCCCTGTGGCGCCGTTTTTTTACCCTGTTTTGTCCAGCTGCCGGGAATCATCTAAGACATCGTCATGTTCGGACTGAAGAAAGGCAAGAAAACCGCGCCGAAGCCGCGCGGGCGCGACATTGCCGTCGCCGGACGCCGGCTGCCCCTTACCATTCGGGAAAACGGGCGGGCGACACGCATGACCCTGCGCATCGAACCGGGCGGCGGGGCGCTGAAAATGTCGGTGCCCACGGGCGTATCCGACACCGAAATCGACCGCTTCCTGCACCGCCACCATGGCTGGCTGACGACGAAACTCAACGGGCTTCCCAAACCCACCGGCGTGGCAGAGGGCGGGCTGATCCCGATCCGCGACGTTCCGCATCGGATCGAGCGGACCGGACGGGTGCGCAGCGTCAGCGAGACCCGACAGGTCGACGGTGACCCAGTGCTGCTGGTCGGCGGCGCGCCGGAACATCTGCGCCGCCGTGTCGTCGATTATCTCAAGAAGCAGGCGAGGAACGATCTCGAACAGGCCGTGACACGCCATACGGCGACGCTCGGCAGGCCGGCGGCCGCGATCCAGGTCAAGGACACCAAGAGCCGGTGGGGTTCCTGTTCGGCCGACGGGCGGCTGTCCTTTTCCTGGCGCATCGTCATGGCGCCCGATTATGTGCTCGACTATCTCGCCGCCCATGAGGTCGCGCATCTGCGCGAAATGAATCACGGGCCGCGCTTCTGGGCGCTGTGCCGGAGGCTGTGCCCGCGCACCGATGAGGCCAAGAGCTGGCTGAAGAGGAACGGGTCGGCGCTGCATGCGATCGATTTTCGCCGCTGAAGCGGCGCCGGAAATCCTCGACTCTCCGGTCATTTCGTGCGACGAGCAGCGCATGGAACTTTCTGTCAAGATCTGCGGTTTGAGGACGGCCGAGACGCTGAATGCGGCGCTTGATCGCGGTGCGGATCATGTCGGCTTCATCTTCTTTCCAAAGAGCCCGCGCCATATCGAGCCGGCGGCGGCGGCCGAGCTGCGCCGGGCGGTCCATGGACGGGCAAAGGCCGTTGCCGTTTCGGTCGATGCGGATGATGCGACGCTGGAGGCCATCGTTTCAGCCGTGGCGCCGGACATGCTGCAATTGCATGGGAGAGAAAGCCCGCAACGGGTGGCGGCGGTGAAGACACGCTTCGGATTGCCTGTCATGAAGGCCTTTGCGGTGCGGGACGCTGCAGATCTCGAGGCGATCGCGCCCTATCGGGGTGTTGCCGACCGGTTCCTGTTCGATGCCAAACCGCCGGCCGGCTCCGAAGTTCCGGGCGGCCATGGCGTCGCCTTCGACTGGACCGTGCTGTCGGCCCTTGACGCGGATGTCGATTACATGCTTTCGGGGGGCCTGAATGCGGGCAATATCAACGCGGCGCTGAAACAGACCGGCGCGCATGCGGTCGATGCCTCGTCCGGCGTCGAGCGGGCGCCCGGTATCAAGGATGTCGGCCTGATCAAAACGTTTTTCAAGGCGGTCGACGCGGCGAAAACAGCGAGAGTGAGTGCCAGGTGAACCAATCCGTCAAACCCAATTCCTATCGCGCCGGCCCCGATGAGGAAGGCCGTTTCGGCATTTTCGGCGGGCGTTTCGTTGCCGAAACGCTGATGCCGCTGATCCTCGATCTGCAGAAGGCCTGGAACCATGCCAAGACCGACCCCGGCTACCAGGCCGAGCTCGACGATCTCAATGCACATTATACCGGCCGCCCAAGCCCGCTCTATTTCGCCGAGCGGCTGACCGAGGAGCTGGGCGGCGCCAAGATCTATTTCAAGCGCGACGAACTCAACCATACGGGCTCGCACAAGATCAACAATTGCCTGGGGCAGATCCTGCTGGCGCGGCGGATGGGCAAAACCCGTATCATCGCCGAAACCGGCGCCGGACAACACGGTGTCGCCACGGCCACGGTGGCGGCGCGCTTCGGCCTTCCCTGCGTCGTCTATATGGGCGCCACCGATGTCGAGCGCCAATCGCCCAATGTCTTCCGCATGAAACTGCTGGGCGCCGAGGTGATTCCCGTCAGCGCCGGAAACGGCACGCTCAAGGACGCGATGAACGAGGCGCTGCGCGACTGGGTGACCAATGTCGAAAACACCTACTACCTGATCGGCACCGCCGCCGGGCCGCATCCCTATCCCGAAATGGTCCGCGATTTCCAGTCGGTGATCGGCCGCGAGGCGAAGGAACAGCTGCTCGCCGCGGAGGGCAGGCTGCCGGACCTGCTGGTCGCCGCCGTCGGCGGCGGCTCCAACGCCATCGGCCTGTTCCACCCGTTTCTGGACGATGAAAGCGTTCGCATCGTCGGCGTCGAGGCCGGCGGAAAGGGACTTGAGACGAAGGAACATTGCGCTTCGCTGACTGCCGGCAGACCGGGCGTCCTGCATGGCAACAGGACCTATCTGCTGCAGGACGGCGACGGACAGATCGAGGAAGGCCATTCCATCTCCGCCGGTCTTGACTATCCTGGGATCGGGCCGGAGCATTCCTGGCTGAACGACAGCGGCCGGGTCGAGTATGTGCCTGTTATGGACCATGAGGCGCTGGACGCCTTCCAGCGCCTGACCCGGGTGGAAGGCATCATTCCGGCGCTCGAGCCGGCGCATGCGCTGGCCGAAGTCATCAAACGGGCGCCCGATATGGGCAAGGACGAAATCATCGTCATGAATCTGTGCGGCCGCGGCGACAAGGACGTCTTCACCGCCGCCGCCCATCTCGGTGTGGAGCTGTCCACATGACCGCACGCATGGACGCCTGTTTTGCAGCCCTCGCCGATGAGAACCGGCCGGCCCTGGTCACCTATTTCATGGCCGGAGACCCCGATTACCAGTCTTCGCTGGCGATCATGAGGGCGCTGCCGCAGGCCGGCGCCGACATTATCGAACTCGGCATGCCCTTTTCCGACCCGATGGCCGACGGACCGGCGATCCAGGCCGCCGGTCTTCGCGCGCTGAAAGGCGGGCAGACCCTGGTCAAGACGCTGCAGATGGCGCGGGATTTCCGGGCCGGCGATTCCAAGACGCCTGTCGTCATGATGGGCTACTACAACCCGATCTATGTCTATGGCGTCGACCGGTTCCTGCAGGAGGCGCTGGCGGCCGGCATTGACGGCCTGATCGTCGTCGACCTGCCGCCGGAAATGGATGACGAATTGTGCATTCCGGCACTTGATAAAGGCATCAGCTTTATCCGGCTGGCGACGCCGACGACGGATGACGCGCGGCTGCCGGCGGTGCTGAAGAACACCTCCGGCTTCGTCTATTATGTCTCGATGACCGGCATAACCGGATCGGCGCTGCCGGACACCGACAAGGTGGGCGCGGCGGTCGACCGCATCAAGGGGCATACGGAGCTGCCGGTCTGCGTCGGCTTCGGCGTCAAGACGCAGGACCAGGCCAGGGCCATCGGCGCATCGGCGGACGGCGTGGTGGTGGGAACCGCCATCGTCAACGCCATTGCCGGCTCGCTGGACGAATCGGGCGCGGCGACCGGCGACACGGTCGGCAAGGTCACCGACCTTGTGCATTCGCTGGCATCGGGCGTGCGCTCGGCACGTCTTGCGGCGGCCGAATAAAAACCCCACATTATAAGAGAAACGCGGGGCCGGCCCCGCGGTGTTTTGGATCGGGAGTATCAGCCAGTGAACTGGATAACCAGCTTTGTGCGGCCGAAGATCAATTCGATGCTCGGACGCAGGGAGGTTCCCGAAAATCTCTGGATCAAATGTCCCGAAACCGGGGAAATGGTGTTTCACACCGATCTGGAAGAAAACATGTGGGTGATCCCGAATTCGGGCTATCACATGAAAATCTCGGCCAAGGCGAAACTGACCTATCTGTTCGACGACGGGGTGTTCGAGGAACTGCCACGGCCGCCTGCGGCACAGGACCCGCTCAAATTCCGCGACTCCAAGAAGTATTCCGACCGGCTGCGCGATGTCCGGGCCAAAACCGGCCTGGACGATTCCATCGTCGCCGGGATCGGCACCGTCAAGGGCGTGCAGCTGGTCGCCTGCGCCCATGATTTCGAGTTCATCGCCGGATCGCTCGGCGTTGCCGCCGGCGAGGCGATTATCCGGGCCTTCGAGGTGGCGATCGAAAACAAATGTCCGCTGGTGATGTTTCCCGCATCGGGCGGCGCCCGCATGCAGGAAGGCATTCTGTCGCTGATGCAGCTGCCGCGCACCACCGTGGCGGTTGAAATGCTGAAGGAGGCCGGCCTTCCCTACATCGTGGTGCTTACCAACCCGACCACCGGCGGCGTTTCGGCGTCCTACGCGATGCTCGGCGATATCCATATCGCCGAACCGGGCGCGGAAATCGGCTTCGCCGGCAAACGGGTGATCGCCCAGACCATCCACCAGCAATTGCCGGAAGGCTTCCAGACGTCGGAATATCTGATGGAACACGGCATGGTCGACATGGTGGTCAGCCGCCTCGATCTGCCGGACACCCTGGCCCGCATTCTCAAGATCCTGCTCAAACAGCCGGCTGATCCAGAGGAAGACGATCCGGTGCCGGAAACCCCGGGCGCCGAAGCGCCGCCCGAAGCAGACGAGGAGGTTCTGGAACCGGTCGCGGCCGATGCCGCCGCCCCCGCAAACCCGGACGGATCGGACCAACGTGACCCAGACGAGCGCGGCTGACGAAATCCAGCAATTGATGGCCCTTCATCCCAAGGGCTACGATCTGTCGCTTGACCGGGTGTCGCGGCTGCTCGACCGGCTCGGCAATCCGCAGGACCGGCTGCCGCCCGTCATCCATATTGCCGGCACCAACGGCAAGGGATCGGCAACAGCGTTCTGCCGGGCGATGCTCGAGGCGGCGGGGCTCTCCGTGCATGTTCACACCTCGCCGCATCTGATCGACTGGCATGAACGCTATCGGATCGGACAAAGCGGCGGCGGCTCCGCCCAGGTCGATGATGCGACCCTTGCCGAAGCCATTCGGCGCGCGGCCCGGGCCAATGACGGCGAGATGATCACCGTTTTCGAAATCCTGACCGCCGTGGCCTTCATCCTGTTCAGCGAACATCCGGCGGATGCTGCGCTGATCGAAGTGGGGCTCGGCGGCCGGTTCGACGCCACCAATGTCATCCGTCATCCGGCGGCATGCCTGATCATGCCGATTTCCCTCGATCACCAATCCTATCTCGGCGACCGGGTCGAGCTGATCGCGGCGGAGAAAGCCGGCATCATCAAGCCGGGTTCACCGGTGGTGGTCGGTTTCCAGCAGGACGAGCCGGCG
This sequence comes from Rhizobiaceae bacterium, assembly GCA_028279875.1. Classification (GTDB taxonomy): domain Bacteria; phylum Pseudomonadota; class Alphaproteobacteria; order Rhizobiales; family Rhizobiaceae; genus Hoeflea_A. The sequence continues at coordinate 14,632 of JANQMU010000005.1, read as the reverse complement.
CGCGACGTCGTCGTCGCGACGGCCGACCGGCTCGGATGTCCGGTCACCGTCTACGGCCAGGATTATTATGCCCATGAGGAGCATGGCCGGCTGGTCTATCAGGACGAAACGGGACTTTCCGACCTGCCGCTGCCCAACCTGCCCGGCAGGCATCAGCTGGCCAATGCCGCCGCCGCGATCCGCACGCTCAAGGCGGCCGGCTTCGAGCTGGCGGACAATGATATCGAAATCGGACTGCAGAGTGCCGAATGGCCGGGCCGCATGCAAAGGCTCACCGGCGGCCGGATCTTCGACAATGCGCCCGACGGGTCCGAGATATGGATCGACGGTGGCCACAATCCGGGCGCCGGACAGGCGGTCTCCGAAACGCTGGCGGAACTCGAGGAACGCATATCCCGGCCGCTGTTCATGATCACGGGGATGATCAACACCAAGGATCCGGTGGGGTATTTCAGTGCGTTTGCCGATATGGCACGGCATGCCTACACGGTGCCGGTGACAGGCTCGGATGCCGGGGTCGATCCGGTGGTACTGGCCGGCGAGGCGTCGAAAGCAGGTCTGTCGGCCCAGCCGGCGCTGGATGTTCACCAGGCCTTGCAGCTGCTGAAGGAAGACTGGGACGATATGGATACACCGCCGCGCATCCTGATCTGCGGATCACTCTATCTGGTCGGCGATGTGTTGATGCAGAACGGCCTCGAGCCCGTCTGAGACGGGCTCGAATGGGATTCTTGGCGTCTTATTCAGACGGCGCCGGAAATCCAGCTTGAAAGCGCGGATTTCGGCGACGCGCCGACCTTGATATCGGCGACCTCTCCACCCTTGAACATGGCGAGCGTCGGGATGGAGCGCACGCCATACTGGGCGGCAATATCCGGATTTTCATCGATATTGAGCTTGGCCACCTTGATCTTGCCAGCCATTTCGGTGGAGATTTCCTCAAGGCTGGGCGCGATCATCTTGCATGGGCCGCACCATTCCGCCCAAAAATCCACGACGACAGGCTCGGCGGATTCCAGAACCTCCGATTTGAAATTGGACGTATCGACCTTCACGGTGGTCATGAGAATTCTCCTTTGTGAAATGCATGCCGCCGGAAGAGAATCACCCGCGGAAACGCATATGTTGCCCCCAATATCTGGCAGGCGGTTACGGATTTCAAGGACTGATCGACGGGCGGTCGCGCATTGGCTTGTCACTTTGTCGTCAAGCCTTGCAATGCCGCGTCGAGGCGGTCGGCCGGAAGCACGATGAGACGCGGCGCTTCCGTAAAGAGCAGCGCTGTCTGAACGGATTTGCCGGGATAGAGCGGCTGCAGCAGCGACCGATAGAGCGCCATTTGTGTCATAGTGACCTGCGGTACATCGTCGACGGTCTTTGGCGGTGAACGGTTCGTCTTGTAATCGACGATCAGCACCCGGTCGTCGCTGACCGCAATCCGGTCAAGGCGGGCCGACAGGGCGCGCTGCTCGCCATCGATGGTCAATGTCCCCATGACCGAGACTTCCGCGCGGCTGCCCGGCGCGAAAACCGGCGCGAAGGCCGGATCGTCGAGCACCGCGAAGACCGCCTCAGCCATTTCGACCCGATCGCCGGCCGGCCAGGACGCGAGCGCCCGGTCGCCATAGCGACGGACCGCCTCGCGGCGCCCGTCGCGGGCGATATCCGGCAGCACCTGCAGCAGCCGGTGCACGATGCGCCCGCGTTCCATCGACCGGCCAGCGGCCGACGGGTCGTCGAAGAATGGCGACCGGCCGGACGCGGCATTGTCCGTTTCGACGGTCAGACCGGCGGCCGAGGGTGTCAGCGGCCGGGGCAGATGGGCCGGCCGGGGCAGCGGTGTCGTCAGTTCGGCCGGCAAGGCCTGCGCTTCGGCGGCGGCTTTTCCGGACACATCGACCGGACGGCTTTCATCCGGCGCCGAAACGACATAGCGGAAGCCCGACCATTGCTGGTCGCCGGCGTGGAATTCCTGCGGCGAACAGGCGGCGCTGCCGGTCAGCGCATCGCTGACCATTTTGTGCCAATGCCGGTAGGCCGGCTCCCGCAGACCATGATAGCCGCACAGGATCAGGCGATCGGCGGCCCGGGTCATGCCGACATAAAGCAAACGTCTGTACTCGTCCTCGTTCAGGTCGAGTCGTGTCCTTTTCAGGGCCTGCGTGGTGGTGTTGTCGCTGGATTTTCCCGACGCCCACACAATCGCCGGCGGCAGCGCTCCGACTGTTTGATCAATCGGCAGTTCCTGCAATCGGGGCAGATGCGACGCCTCCGCCGGCTTGCCGCCGGAATCGACCAGAAAGACGATCGGCGCCTCCAGGCCCTTGGCGGCGTGAACTGTCATGATCCGGACCTCATCGCGCCCCTGCTGCAGTTCGCGCTTGATTTCCGGCGACTGGTCCTCAAGCGTTGCCAGAAAGCCCTCAAGGCCGGGCAGACCGGCCTGTTCATGCTCCAGCGCAAAGGCCAGGAACTCGTCGAGAATGTCGCCAACCTCGCTTCCGAGGCGAGCGAGGAACCGGGCGCGGCCGCCATCGGGGCCCAGAATGCGGGCGAAGAAATCATGGACCGGCGCGCGATCCGCATGGGCCAACAGACCGGCCAGCCTTTCATGGGCGGCGGCCCAGCGGCGGTCCCGGCCGGCGAGCGTCGACAGGCGCGCGAAAACGCTTTCCTCATCCTTCCGCTGCGCGGCCAGGTGAAAGATATCGTCCTCGCTGAAGCCGAAAAGCGGGCTCTTGAGAACCGCGCACAGGGACAGATCATCGCCCGGCATCAGGACAAAGCGGCCGAGGGCCATCAGGTCCTCGACGGCAATATGCGCCGTGAGCCTCAGACGGTCGGCGCCGGCCACGGTGATATGGGCGCGCTTGAGCTGGCGCATCAGGGCGCCGACAAATCCGTCGCGCTTGCGCACCAGAACCAGAATATCGCCTGACCGAACCGGCCGCCGCTCGCCATCTTGCACAAGGGTCTCACCGTCGCGCAGCCAGCCTTCGATCGTGCCGGCCACCCGACGCGCCAGAACTGCCGGCGGGGCGCTTTCCGGGGTCGCATTGAACGGCGCGGTCCAGTCTTCATGGTCGTCGGCGCGCTGCTTGCCGATCATCTCCCACAATTCGACGCAGCCGGGCTCGCGGCTGCGGAATGCCGCGTGGCTGACCGCCTCATCGTTGGATTGCAAGCCCTTGCGGTTTTCCGCCAACGAGAAAACCGCATCGACCGCCGACAGCACATCGGGTGTCGAACGAAAGGACAGATGAAGATTGAGCTGATCGAAGAGCCTTTCCGCATGGAAAGCACGTTTGCGCGCGGTCCGCCCGGTCTGCATGAACAATTCCGGCCGGGCGCCCTGGAAGGAATAGATGGATTGTTTCTCGTCGCCGACGGCAAAGAGCGTGCGCCGGACGTCGCGCGCCGTTTGGCCGGCAAAAAACTCGTCCGACAGTTTGTCAATCACCGCCCATTGATCGGGACTGGTGTCCTGCGCCTCATCGACCAATATGTGATCGATGCCCCGGTCGAGTTTGTAGTGCACCCAGGACCCGGCGCCGTCGCGCTCGAGCAGGGCGGCCGTACGTCCCACGAGGTCATCGAAATCGAGCCTGCCCTGCCGGCGTTTGAGATCCTCATAGTCGCGGTCCAGCCGGCGGGCCAGCAACAGCGCCGCGCCGGTTTGCCGCACCATTTCGAAGATCTGCAGCCGATCCTGGGCGGCGCAGATGCGGTCGCTCACCTCGGCGAGCCAGGCCTCGGCGCCCGGCAGGCTTGCTTCCATGGCAGCGGTCACGGCGTTCTTCAGCGAACGCGGCGCGCCGTCCTGCCTGACGAAGGCCGCCCGCAGCAGGGCAAAGCGCTCGCCGGGATCATCGGCCTGCGCCGCCACGGTCAGCTTCTGCGCCCATTTCGGTGGTGTTTTCGCCTTCTGGGCCTCGGCGGCGGCGCAAAAATCGGCCAGATCCACCCCCGGCGGTAGCGGCCAGACCGACCGGTGGACGGAATCGGCGTCTTCCTGCGGGCCGAGCCGCACGGCCCGGCGCAGAACCGGGTCGACGCCGCCAAGGGTATCCGCCGTCTTCAAAAAGCGCCGGATCGGCTGCCGCTTGTGGAGGATTTCGCCCAGCAATGCCTCCAGGCCCCACTCGCCCGCCGCCTCGAGCACCGTTTCGAAAGCCTCGGCAAGGCCCGGGTCGGACCGGCGCGCGACGGCTTCCAGCAGCGCCTGGCGCGCCTCGGCGAGGAGCTGCGCTGTGGCGGCATCGTCCATGACCTCGAAATGCCCGGCGACATTGGCCTCCAGCGGGAACTGGTGCAGTACCGCCTCACAGAAGGCGTGGATCGTCTGGATCTTCAGACCGCCCGGCGTCTCGAGCGCCCGGGCAAAGAGCTGACGGGCGAATTCAAGCCGCTCGGCGTCGGGCCTTTTGCCGTCAAGCTCGGCGATATGATCGCCCAACGCCGCATCGTCCAGCCGAGTCCATTGCGCCAGCCGGTCAAAAACACGGTTGGCCATTTCCGAGGCCGCGGCCTTCGTGTAGGTCAGGCACAGGATCGCCGATGGCCGGCAGCCGGCCAGCAGCAGCCGGATGACGCGCTGCGACAGCACATGGGTCTTGCCTGAGCCGGCATTGGCGGCGACCCAGGCAGAGCGCTCGGGATCGGAGGCAAGGCCCTGTTGGCGGGTCGTCCAGTCGAGCGAGTGACGCGGTGCCTCGTCGGATGGCGGCCGGCCGGATATCACGGGTCCTCTCCGCCGGCCTGGTCCGCATCGGCGGAGGACCACTCGCTCACCCGCGCCAGATGGTCGTAGTCGCGGCCGAAGACCGCCTGTGGATCGGGAATGACCTGCGAGGCAAAGCCCAGCTGGCCGGCCGCCAGTTCGGCAACCAGGCCGGACAGGCGGCTGATCGCTTCATCGGCCAGGTCCGCCGGGGTCTTGTCGCGGGTATCGTCCTTGATCCCGCCCTCGATCCGGTCGACTTTCAGAGCCGGCCCCGGCCGCAGCCTGACATAGGCCAGGCTCGACGGTTCGACCGGGCCGAGATGTTCGAAGGCGCCGGCGCGCAGCGCGGCCGCCTCCAGCGGCAATTGCGGATCGAGCAGCGTCCAGGCCACCTTGCGGCTCGGCGATGTTCCGGTCTTGTAGTCGATGATCTCGGCCGTGCCGTCGCGGCGCAGGTCGATGCGGTCGGCAATGCCGGACACGACGAAATCAGGCTCGGTCAATTGCAGGCGCGCGCGCCGTTCGGTGTGGCGTTCGCCAATATCGGCATCGCGGCCGCGCTCCCAATCGATGACCGCGCCGATAAGACCGGCGAACTGATAGCGCCAGACCAGGCTGACATGGTCCGGCAGACCGGCGGCGCTGAACTCCCTGTCGGCGATCGCGGCAAGCGCCCCAGCGCTGTCGGGGCGGCCGACATCCTGCACTTCGCGGCTGAAGCATTCGAGGATGCGGTGATACAGCGTGCCGCGCTCGGCCGGACCCGGATCGGCAATCAGCGGCTCAGGCGGATCAAGGCGCAGGATCCGCCTGGCATAGACGGCATAGGGATCGCGCCGTAAAATCCCGACCTCCGAAAAGGAATAGCGCTTCGGCTGCAGTTCGGCGGGCGGTTTCGGCTCCGGGCGCCGGGCCATGGGCGTGTCTTTGACTGCGTCGAGCGCCGCGGCCCAATCGACATAGCGGTTTCCGCGTTCGCGCAGCCGGTCGGTTTCCTCGCTGCCGATCACCGCCGCCAGCCGCTGCAGCCAGCGCGACGCGACGGTCGGCGCGTTTTGCGAGCGGGCCGAGCGGCTCAGGATCACATGCTGCGCGCCAAGGCCCATCTGGAAATCATGGGCCGCCAGCCCGATGCGCCGCTCCGGCGGATCAAGGCCGATGATCGCCTTCATGGCGCGCGACAGAAACGGATCGCCGGCCGCGGCTGCCGGCCATGTGCCCTCGTTGAGACCGGCCAGAATCACGGTATCGACCCGTTGCAGGCGCGCTTCGAGCGTTCCCCAGATGGCAATGTTCGGATGGCCGCCGGCACGCGGCTTGACCATCTCGCCTGACAGCAGCGCCGGAACCATGCCAGCCCATTCCAGCGGAGCGCAGGAAAAGCCCGACCGGTTTTCCATGACCGCCCCAAGGAGGGCCGCCAGGCTTTCCCCAGCTTCTGTATCCCATAGGGCCGCGAGGGAGCCCTCATCGTCGCGGGCGGCGGCTTCGAGCAGTCGGGCGGTGCGTTCCGCCCAGGTCCCGGCTGTCGGTTCGGCTCCATCCGCAGGCGTGATCAGCGGCGCGAAGGCGGCTTCGATCCGCCCCGCCAGGACGCGCGCCACTTCGATATCGTCGTTCGACAGACGGTGCTGCCATTGCGGCCGGTGCCGCCGCACCGCTTGGCGTTCGGCGAGGCGCCGATCGAACAGCTGCGACAAGGCGCCGATCCGCAGCTCGCCGGTGCCGCCGCGCAGGGCAACCCGCTCGATGGTGCGGGCGGCGCGGCGCATGGTTCCGGCGTCAAAGCCGAACCGGACGAGCGGATGCTTCATCAGCGCCACAAGCGCCACGACCTGACGGGCGCCGAAGGCGGTCTGCATCAGGAGTTGCAGGATCGTACCCTGCGGTGTCAGAGACAGTAGCGTGCCGCCGGAATCGTCGGCGGCAATGCCGAAGCGCTGCAATTCGCAGGTGACCCGGCGGGCGAGATTGCGGTCCGGCGTCACCAGCGCAATCTGGCGCGGAGCCGGCCGGCCGCCATCCGTTGCGGCGTCAGACGGCTCGGCGGCAAGCCGGATGGCCACGGCAATGGCAAGCGCTTCCTCGCGCTCACCGGCTGCCTCGATCAGTTCGACATCGGCCAGGGCCGCCGCGACTTCGTTCGCCGGACAATCCGTCTTCGCCCATTGCGCCGTCGCTTCGGCCGGCATCATCGATCGGGAAATCAGCCGGCCCCGCCGTTCCATCACCGTATCGGGTCGCGCCAGCATGTCGATGTCGGCCCGCGTGGCGCCAAGTTTCTTGAGCAGGACATGGAAGCCGTATTGCGGATGGGCGCAGGATGCCGGGTTGAAATGATCGGCGTCGGGATGTCCGCCGATCAGCGCCCAGACCTCGTCCTCTAGCTGCCGGTCGAGACCCGGCAATACCACCGCGCCGCGGTCGAGCCGCGCCACGGCGGCCATCAGTTCGGCCGTCGCCGGGATCGATCCGGTGGAGCCGGCAATGATCACCGGGCCGTCGGGCGGCACCGACCGCAGCCTTGCCGCTTCGGCGCGCAACACCGCATTGCGATGGGATGCGGGACTGGAACAGCCGAGTTCAGCCAGGCGGGCCGGCCAGAATTCCCCGGCGATCCTGAGGAATTCCAGGGTGAGCTGCCACCATTGGGCAAAATCGGCGGCAACCAGCGCATCGAGTTCGGACCAGGGCCGTTCCTCCGTCTCCATCGCCTCGAGCAGGGTCGCCAGGGCACGCGCCAGCCAGACCGCATCGGCCGGGCTGGCTGGCGCGATCAGCCGGTTTTCGCCATGAAATTCGGAAACGCTCTGGGGAAGGTTCCGCTTCCACGCGGTAATCAACTGGGCAAGCTCGAGCAGCGTTTCGACCGATCCGACCGGAGGCGCAAGATCGAGACGGGCGGGACGGTCTTCGTCGAAAAAGCCGGCATCTTCCTCGTCCTCGCCCAGCGTGCGGATGCTCGGCAGGATCGCGCTCCGTTTCTCGAGAAGATCGACGAATTCCGACCGCAGCGCGCGGGCGGCGCGGCGCGTCGGCACGTAAATCGTCGCCGCTGAAAGCGCCAGCGGGTCGTCCGGACGGTGCTGAAACCCGGCGATCAGCGAACCGTCGCACAGCGATTGGGCCAGCCGGTGCAGGAACGGAACACCCGTCGGGATGGCAAAAAGCCGGGGGCCGGTCATGACACGGTGTCCGTTGCGACGGCGCGATAGGCCGCCATGGCCGCTTCAGCCGCTTCGATCGCCGAAGGCGTGCCGACGGTGAGCCAAAGGCCGCTCGCCGCCACGTGGCGAAGCCGTCCAGCGGCGATCGCCCTGTCGAAACAGGTGTTGAGCGAAAATGGCCCGTCGGGCGCTGCATCGAATATGCCGGGGTCGAGCATGGCGACGCCCGGATACACCAGAGGCGGGCCGGACCGGCCATCGAACCGCCTGAGACACCCGTTTTTATCGGCCTGGAAATCGCCGCGGCCGTCATAACCGACGATCTGATCGGCACGCGTGGTCATGAGCAGCATGTCCATATGTCCGGGATCCCAGGCCGCCGCCAGCGCCTGCAGGTTGGAGCGGCCCGGTTCCTCGAGCCAGAACGTGTCGGCGTTGAGGATCATGAAGGGCTTTGCGCCGAGCAGCGGCAGGGCCGCGGCAATCCCGCCGCCCGAATCCAGCAATGTGTCCGTCTCGTCGGAAATGACCGCTGCCGGCGCGGCCCGGCGCGACAGGTGGTCGATCATCTGTTCGGCCCGATGGTGAACATTGACGACGACTTTGCCGATCCCGGCGGCCTGGAGACTGTCCAGGGCATAATCGATCAGCGGCTTGCCATCGACGGGCACAAGCGGTTTGGGCATCTGATCGGTCAGTGGCCGCATTCTGGTCCCCAGTCCCGCGGCAAGGATCATGGCGGCATCCGGCAGGGTGCTCATTCGTCGGCCTTCACGATGATTCGTCGAGCGTCATTCCAGCCTGTGTGTAGCATGCATGCAAGGGATGCAGCACCGGGTGCTTCAGCGCTTCGCGCAAATAGGTTTCCATGCGTGGCAGATGGCGCATATAGCCGGGCTTGCCGTCGCGGTCCCGCAGGCGCACGAAGATGCCGAGAATCTTGGTCGCCCGCTGGGCCTGCATGATCGCCAGCACCCGGCGGAAGCCGGCCGGATCGAAGTCCTGCGCGGCCTTGGCGCGCGCGGCTTCATAGCGGCCGACAAGATGGTCGGCGAATTGCGGCGGGACCGTCACGCGGGCATCCTGCACCAGTGAGGCGACATCATAGGCGACGGGGCCGATCATCGTATCCTGGAAATCGATGAGGCCGATCTTCCGGATGCCGGTCTCGCCCGCCTGCCACAGGATGTTCGGTGAATGGTAATCGCGAAGCACCAGTCCGGTTTCCACCGGCGCAAGCCCGTCGATCAGGTTTTTCCAGGTGTCGTCAAACCGGGCGCGGACGGCCGCCGGCACGGCGCTGCCGCGACGAAAGGGCAAATACCAGTCGAGGAACAGCTCGACCTCGATCATCATTGCATCGGGATCGAAGGGCGGAATGACGTGATCGCCACCGCCGGGGATCGGTATGCTCTCCGGGATGTCCAGCCGGTGCAGCACGACGAGGCCGTCGATAGCGGTTTCCCACCGGTCGGTGACGAGTTTACCCTGATCGTCGATGATGCGGTCATCACCAAGATGCTCAATCAGCGCCAGACCGTCGGCCAGATCGTGAGCGATGATCGCCGGGACGCGAAAACCGCATTGCTCCAGAAACCGGTCGAGGGCGATGAAGGGCGCTATGTCCTCGGCGCTGTGGGCGATCTGCGCATAGCGCTTGCCGTCACGCAGGACCGGTCCGATCTCGCGGCGCGGCGCATTCATGAGCAGCTCCGTCTTGCCGCCGGGCAAATGGAGCGTCTCATAGATGCGTGCCGAGGCATCGCCGATCAGAAACCGGCGCTCCGCACCGCCGTGACCGGAGGCCTCGAGAAAAGCACGGATGCGCAGGCTGCGGGCTATGCGGTCTAGGGCCTCCTGCGGGCCGTCGAAGCTGACGCGCCGGCCGTCGGCCTCCTCGCCCAGGCGAATATGGATCGTGTCCGCCGGCAGTTCAGCGCCGGCCCGCTCCGGCCATTCCACCAGAACGGCGCCCTCGGCCAGCGCCTCGTCGAGCCCGAGCTCGACCAGTTCAGCGGGATCGGCGATGCGGTAGAGATCGAAATGGGCAAGCGCGATGCGCAGCCGGTAGCTTTGAACCAGGGTGAAGGTCGGGCTCGGAACATCGAGCGCCGGGTCGTCGGCCATGCACCGGATCAGGGCCCGCGCGAGTGTCGATTTTCCGGCGCCCAGATCGCCGTGAAGCGCCAGGCAGTCGCCGGGTCGGATCGCCAAGGCGAGATCCTGCCCGAGGCGTATCGTTGCTTCTTCATCGGCAAGAAAGCGCGGCGAAACAGCCACGATGATTCACTCGGCGGCCTGCGAAGGCACGGCCGGATTGGCGGGCAGGCGGCAGGTGACGGTCGTGCCCTCACCCTCATTGCTGATCACTTCGACGGTGCCGTTGTGGAGGGTTACAAAGCTGTCGACGATCGACAGGCCGAGGCCGGCGCCGCTGCTTCTGCGGCCGGCCGTGCTGTGCGTCTGGAACCGGTCAAACACGGTCTCCAGAACATCGACGGGGATACCCGGCCCCCTGTCGCATACGGAAAAGACGATCTCGTCCCGCTCGCGCCGGCAGGACAATGTCACGGCCGTGTTTTCCGGCGCATAATTGACAGCGTTGCTGAGCAGTTTGAACAGGATCTGTTTCAGGCGCTGATGATCGGCGATCATATATCCGGCATCATCGGACAGATCGATGTCCAGCGACAGGTGATTCTCCTTCAGCCGGCCGTCGATCAGGCCGGCCACCTCGTCGATCAGTTGCGGCACGTCGACCCGCGTCATATCGAGCTGCATGATGCCTGCATCGACCGTGGTGAGATCGAGAATGTCGTTGACGATGGTCAGCAGCAGCGAGGACGAGGTGGAGATATGATCGACATATTCGGCCTGTTTCGCATTCAGGTCACCGATCTCTGGCGTCTTCAGAAGATCGGTGAAGCCGATAATGTTGGTCAGCGGCGACCGTAATTCGTAGGAGACGTGCTTGACGAAGTCGTTCTTCAGCGCGTCGGCCTTCTGCAGCGCCTCGTTCTTTTCGGTCAGGGCCCGCTCTACCTTGGCGCTGTCCGTCACATTGACGAAGGTCAGCATCATCAGCGCATTGGGCAGGGGAACGATGGCGTAATCGAGAACCAGGCCGCTGTTGAGTTCCAGCCGGCCATCATGAGTCTGGCGCTCCTCGTCATAGCCGGTGATGATCGCGGCGAAATGCGCCCAACCGTCCGGCGCGTCATAGGATGGCTCGCAGATTTCGGCGATCTGGTTGATGTGCACGCCGGCGGTGGCGGATTTTTCCGGCACCGCCCACAGCGCCCGAAAGGCCGGGTTCGACAGCCGCAGCTTGCCGTCGGCGCCGAAGACGCACACGCCCTCGGAAAGATAGTCGATGGTCTCGCCCTGGACCTTCAAGAGCGTGTTGTAACGGGTCTCGAGATCATATTTTTCCGTCAGGTTCTCGAACACCCAGGTGACACCGCCGCGCGGGTGGATATTGGCGAATACATTGAGGGTCTGGCCGTCCGGCAGATGCCACAGATGCGGCTGCGGATCGACTGACTGGTAGACCGAGAGAACATCGTCCTTCCAGTCGTGCCAAGAGGGCGGCTCTGGCAGTTTTCCATCGGCGCGCAGGCGCTCCAGGAACTCCCCGTGATCGGGATTACCGTCAAGGAACGGGGTGTCCAGTTCCCACAGCGACTGAAAGGCGTGATTGTAGAACTGCAGCCGCTGCTGCGCATCGAAGATCGCTACCGGCGTTGCCAGATGGTCCAATGTCTCAGCGTGGCTGTCGACGGTGCGCTTGAGTTCCTCGCGGACCGCTTCGGCCTCGGTGACGTCGCAGGCAATGCCGGCCGAACCGGAGGCGCTGGACGCGTCGGTGACTTCAAAAAAGGCCCGGTTGCCCCGGACCACGGTCGACAGCCGGTCGATAAACGGCCTGTCCAGGGTGCGCTCGGCGGCGATTTTGCGGCGCGACTGGGTGCCCAGCAGTTCCAGGTCCCTGTTGATGGCATCGGCGCCGTCAACAGCTTCGACAGCATGGACATAGGCCTGGTTGACCCACGTCATGTGGCCCTCATCGTCACGCAGCCAGACGGGCATATCAACCGCATCGAGCAGCGACTGGAGGGTTTCCATGGCGGCGACCAGCCGGTCGCGTTCGACATTCAGCCGGGCAAGTTCGGCACGCATATTCGTCAGCGGCGCGAAGCGGACAAAGGCACGCCCGCCGGATGTGCGGCCCTGGGCTTCAACGAGCTGGCCACGCTGGGTCTCGATCTCGATGTCGAAACCGTTGGCGTCAGACCGCAGGGAATCGATCGCGTGTTCGATACGCGATGCGGACGGGGCGTCGAGCCAGCGCCCGAAGGCAAGGAAATCAGCGCCCGGACGCGGCGCGCCGCTGTCGTCCGGCAGGCTGCCGATGAATTGCGCTGGCGACTGGCCGTCCCAGATGGCATAGAGACGGTCATTTTCGACGATCAGCGATTCATAGCGCGAAATATCCGTATGGGCCTCGCTCAGCGCGGCGCGCAGCTCGACATTGTCGGCGGCGATCTTGCCGCGCTCGCGGATCAGCCAGATGGCCGAGATCATGGCGGCCGACACGGCGCCGATGACAAGCGCGAAATTGACGACTTCGAAGGAATTGGCAAACAGGCCGTTGGTCCGCCCGGCCGCGTCCTGGCTCCAGGCCGGGCCACCAATGCCGAGCAGCGCGGTGGCTGCCAGAAGATTGGCGCGCGTCAGACCGGTCCCCATCCACCGCAACGGGCTCGGTGACCATTGCCAGCATGAAACCGGGTTCGATTTTGCCGCGCGAGAAACCTCAGTCCCCGGCATGCCTTGTTCCTTTTTGCCGCATCATTGACAAGACAGCCCTGCAAGCGTCCCGCCTTGTGGCCGGCGGGTACGCGAATCATTGTGTCTTTATAGTAACTTGTTCGCGAATCATGGTGAAGACGCGGCGGGCAAAAAAGAAACCGCACCCGATGTCAAGAGCGCGGCTACTATATATTGTGGGTATTGTTTAAAAAATCAATACTTGTAGTGTTCGGGCTTGAACGGCCCTTCGGCGCCGACACCGATATAGTCGGCCTGTTCGGCAGAAAGCTCGCTCAGCCGTGCACCCAGTTTTTCAAGATGCAGCCGCGCGACCTTCTCATCGAGGTGCTTGGGCAGGACATAGACCTCGTTGCCGTATTTGTCGCCCTTGCCGAAAAGCTCCATCTGCGCCAGCACCTGGTTGGTGAAGGAGGCCGACATGACGAAGGACGGATGTCCGGTGGCGTTGCCGAGATTCAGCAGCCGGCCCTCGGACAGAAGAATCATGCGTTTGCCGCCGGGAAATTCGATCATGTCGACCTGCGGCTTGACATTGTTCCACTTCATGTTGCGCAGGGCCTGGACCTGAATCTCATTGTCGAAATGGCCGATATTGCCGACGATGGCCATATCCTTCATGTCGCGCATATGCTCGAGCCGGATGACGTCCTTGTTGCCCGTGGTGGTGATGAAAATGTCGGCGGTGGCGGTGACGTCCTCAAGCTGCACGACCTCGAAGCCGTCCATTGCCGCCTGCAGGGCGCAGATGGGATCGATCTCGGTGACCTTGACCCGCGCCCCGGCGCCGCGCAGCGACGCGGCAGAGCCCTTGCCGACATCGCCATAGCCGCACACGACGGCGACCTTGCCGGCCATCATGACGTCGGTGGCGCGGCGAATGCCGTCGACCAGGGATTCGCGGCAGCCATATTTGTTGTCGAATTTGGACTTGGTCACCGAATCATTGACGTTGATGGCCGGGAACGGCAGCAGGCCTTTCTGCTGCAGTTGATAAAGGCGGTTGACGCCGGTGGTGGTTTCCTCCGTCACGCCGCGGATCGCGTCGCGCTGGGCGGCGAAAAAGCCCGGCGATGCCTTCAACCGCTTGGCGATCTGGGCAAACAGGACCTCTTCTTCCTCCGAGCCCGGATTGCTGAGCACATCATCGCCGGCCTCGGCCCGTGCACCGATCAGGATATACATGGTGGCATCGCCGCCATCATCGAGAATCATGTTCGAAGGGCCACCGTCGGACCACTGAAATATGGCGTCGGTATAGGACCAGTACTCCTCGAGGGTCTCGCCCTTGACCGCGAAAACCGGCGTGCCGGTGGCGGCGATCGCGGCGGCCGCGTGATCCTGGGTGGAGAAGATATTGCATGAGGCCCAGCGGACATCGGCACCGAGTTCCTTCAGGGTCTCGATCAGCACGGCGGTCTGAATGGTCATATGCAGCGATCCGGAGATACGGGCGCCCTTGAGGGGCTTGGCCGCGCCGAACTCCTCGCGACAGGCCATGAGACCCGGCATTTCCGTTTCGGCGATCTCGATTTCCGTGCGACCAAAATCCGCAAGACCGATGTCAGCGACGATATAGTCCTTTTCAGTGCTCATCATTTTCTCCGATTGCGGCTCTCGACCGACCCGAATGTGATTTCCGACTGCCGCCTTAGAGCCCATTCGGGAATTAACGACTGGTTTGGCGCAGCCAGTTTTGAGGGATTTTTACCGAAAGGACGACGCCGCAGGCTGCCTGCCTGTCAGGCGGCCTTTCGGCAAAAAGCACCGAAACTGGCCGCGTCCTGGCGGATTGCGCCTATTTTGCCCACTATCGGCGCGCTTGATCTCGAAATGGCCACCAGCCGTTCCTTCGATCAATCGCTTGATATTGAACAAAATAGGCACAACCAAACCAATCGTTAATTCCCGA
>JANQMU010000147.1 GCA_028279875.1 Rhizobiaceae bacterium | reverse complement strand
GGCGCCGGGTGGCAATCCGTCATGGCCGACACGCTGGCCGTTCACGATCATGCCGCCGCACTCTATCCAGGAACGCCGGTCGTCACATTCGGACATTCGATGGGCGGCATGATCGCCATGAATTTCGCCCTCTCCCACCCGGACAGGCAGGCGGCCCTGGCTGTGTGGAATGCCAATTTCCATCTGGGTGTCAGCGGTCGGTTCGCCCAGACGGTTCTGGCCGCGGAGCGCATGGTTCTGGGGTCCGATGTCGCAAGCCACCTGCTGCCGAAAACGACATTCGATGCCTGGGCCAAGGCGATCGACAAGCCCCGCACACCGTTCGACTGGCTGTCCCACGATGAAAACCAGGTCCGCGCCTATGTCGACGATCCGCACTGCGGCTGGGATGCGTCCGTCGCACTGTGGCAGGATATTTTCGCCATGGGCTACCGGGCCTGCGATCGCAATACATTGGCCCGTCTGCCGAAATCCCTGCCGATCCAGCTCGTCGGAGGCGGCCGGGACCCGGCAACGGATGGCGGAAAGGCCGTGAATTGGTATGCCGAGCGGCTGCGTCGGGAGGGATTTTCCAACATTGCGCTGCGGATTTACGGGGGCATGCGGCACGAAACCCTCAACGAATCGGCACCGCCGGGCGCCATCGGCGCGATGCAGGACTTTTGCGCCTGGGTGGACAACGCCCTGTTCCCGACTGCGTAATTCCCATTCCTCCGGCACCCGCGACCGCAGGCGAAATTCCGCTTGGCGCAGCCCCAAGCGGTTTGCTACCAACGGCGCGCAATCAGCAACCGGAGCCGTTCATGCTCGCCGATCTCTTCACCATCGACAACATCACCACATTTCTCGTGCTGACCGCACTGGAAACGGTGCTTGGCTTCGACAACCTTCTCTACATATCCATCGAGGCAAAACAGGTCGACCCGGCAAAACAGGCCTGGGTGCGCCGCATGGGAATCATCCTCGCCATCGTGCTGCGCATCGTCCTGCTCATCGTGATCCTGCAATTGATCGGCCTGCTGAAAGAACCGCTGTTCGAGTTGAACCATCCGTGGATTTCCGGGGCCGTCAGCGGCCATGCGCTGATCGTCCTGTGCGGCGGCGTGTTCCTGATCTACACCGCCATGAAGGAGATCTATCACATGATCGGTGTCGACGACCTCGACCAGGAGGGCGAAGGTCAGCCGCGGCGCACTGTCACCGCCGCCCTGTTCTGGATCGTTACCATGAATTTCGTATTTTCCTTCGACACGGTCCTGTCAGCGGTTGCCCTCACCGACCATTTGATCGTCATGACCGCAGCCATCGTCGTCTCCGGTGCGCTGATGGTGCTGATGGCCAATTCGGTTGCCGCGTTCCTGCAGAAGAACCGGATGTATGAGGTGCTCGGCCTGTTCGTCCTGCTGCTGGTCGGGGTCATGCTGATGTCGGATGGCGGCCATATCGGACATCTGCAGTTCTTCGGCTATCCGATTGAACCGATGGCCAAGTCGACCTTCTATTTCGTGCTGTTCACCCTGGTGGCGGTCGAGGTGGTTCAGGGCCGCTACCAGAAGCGCATCCTGGCCGAGGCGGCGCAAAACAGGCGCCGCGTCAGGGAGGCTGGACATGGCTGATGCACCGCTTGCCGGCATCCGTGTCGTTGAACTG
Organism: Rhizobiaceae bacterium; assembly: GCA_028279875.1. Classification (GTDB taxonomy): domain Bacteria; phylum Pseudomonadota; class Alphaproteobacteria; order Rhizobiales; family Rhizobiaceae; genus Hoeflea_A. The sequence continues at coordinate 7,008 of JANQMU010000147.1, read as the reverse complement.
GCGCGCGTGCTCGCCGGGCCGTGGGCCGGCCAGATGCTCGCCGATCTCGGCGCCGACGTGATCAAGGTTGAAAATCCCGATGGCGGCGACGACACGCGGCACTGGGGGCCGCCCTTCATCGAGGGAAAAGACGGCGCGAGCCTCGGCGCCGCCTATTTCCATGGCACCAACCGCGGCAAACGATCGGTCACCGCCGATCTGAAAACGAGCGAAGGACGCGATTTCGTCCGCCGGCTGGCCGAACATGCCGACATATTGATCGAGAACTTCAAGACCGGCGGCCTTGCCAAATATGGTCTCGACTATGCGGCGCTGAAGGAGATCAATCCGAAACTCGTCTACTGCTCGATCACCGGTTTCGGCCAGACCGGCCCGCTTGCCGAAATTGCCGGCTATGATTTCATCATCCAGGGCATATCGGGCTTCATGTCCATCACCGGCGAGCCGGACGGCCAGCCGATGAAGGCGGGAACTGCGATCGCCGACCTGTTTACCGGTGTTTACGCCGTCAACGCCATCCAGGCGGCCCTCATCCATGCGCTGAAGACCGGCAAAGGCCAGCATATCGACATGTCGCTGCTCGATTGCCAGGCCGGCATTCTCGCCAATCAGAGCATGAATTTCCTGGCGACCGGAACCAGTCCGACGCGCATGGGCAATGCGCACCCCAATATCTCACCCTATGATGTCGTTCCGACCTCGGACGGCTATCTGATCCTGGCGGTCGGAAATGACGGCCAGTTCCGAAAACTGTGTTCGATCCTCGATCTGGAGGACATGACCAGCGATCCGGATTTTTCCACCAACCGGGCCCGTGTTGCCAATCGCGGGCAGGTTCATCAGCGCCTGTCGGAAAAAACAATCCGGTTCAGCCGCGACGAATTGCTGGATCACTGCAAGAACAGCGGCGTGCCGGCCGGCCCCATCAATTCGATTGGTGAGATGTTTTCAAACCCGCAGATCAAGGCCCGGGGGTTGCGGCTTGAACTGGATGATGGCCATGGCAACACGATCCCCGGCGTGGCAACACCGATCAAGCTGTCCGGCACGCCGCTGCGCTATGACCGCCCGTCGCCGCGTCTCGGCGAGCACACCGAGGAAGTCAAACGCGAACTGGACCGGTTGAAGTAGACGGCCGACACGTTAGAGACCATTCGGGAATTAACGATTGGTTTGGTTGCGCCTATTTTGTCCAATATCAAGCGATTGATCGAAGGAACGGCTGGTGGCCATTTCGAGATCGAGCGCGCCGATAGTGGGCAAAATAGGCTCAATCCGTCAGGTCGCGGCCAGTTTTGGTGCTTTTTGCCGAAAGGCCTCCTGACAGGCGGGCAGCCTGCGGCGTCGTCCTTTCGACAAAAATCCCTCAAAACTGGCTGCGCCAAACCAGTCGTTAATTCCCGAATGGGCTCTCAGACTGCATAGTACTGCAATGAACCCGTGTGCAGCTTTAAGGAAACGCTGAAGCTGAGCGCTCTCGAAGGCAAATGAAAAGAAGTAAATCTTGCGGTTCACCAATTGTAAACCTTCCAGTTCACCAATTGACATCGCCAAAAAAAAACGTAGCACAATGATCGGTTTTGTTGCAAAGTCTGATCGTTGACATGGAGCGCGCGGAAGCCGGCGGAGGCGTCGGCACTTGCTGTCGACGTTGCGTTCCATCAACGCGAACAGAAACGGGAGAAAGTTATGAAAGTTGTTCTCAGTACGTTAATTCTCTGCGGCACGTTGTCTGTTATGGCAGGCGCGGCGGTGGCCAAGCAAGTGGTGCCTTTGCACTGCGAAACGGGGACATGCAAATTCAGTCAAGAGCTGGCACCATATCAGACCACGCAGTTTGATGGGTTTTGTGCTGGAAAAAGCGCGGCCGAGTTTTCGATGCGTTGTCATCCCGTGAATGGCATGACATGCACGTCACCCCATCCGATCAATCCCTATTGGACCTGCGATTGCACAAATTGGTCCACGGGGCAAAAAGCAAACGTGCAGATTGATCTTTACTGCGACAACTGATCTTGTTTGTTCCAGCAAAAAGTGAGTGAAGAACCGGACATTAGTACCGGTCTTTGTTGTCGACGATAGTTTCCGTGAACCGGACAGACAGGGTGAGGCAGATTTGAAGGATCTGATCAGATCTTTCATCCTCGGCAGCGCCCTGTCTGTACTGGCGGACGCGCCAAACCAGTCGTTAATTGCTGAACGGGTTCTCAGGCAAACACTGCAAAACTGCACCGCGAGAAACCGAAATGCACTTATTGCGAACAGATGAAAGGGTCGGCGACCACGATATACAAGGGATGGCGTGACGGTGTAAAACCGCCTGATTATACTATTATGAAAGATCTGGTCAGAATATCGTTACTGGGCGGTGCCCTTTCCGTATTGGCAGGCGGGGCAATCGCCAAGCAATCTGTACACAAGCAATCTGTACAATTGCACTGCAATCAAACCAAGTGCGCCTATTCGGAAGAGCTGGGGCCGGATCAGACCAAGCAGTATCAAGGCTTTTGCGATGGGGTTGAGATGACCAGTCAAAATTCGAGCATGACATGTCATCCCGTGGATCACATGACATGTACGAAGGCATGGTACATATCCGGAGCACCGAAGCATCCTTATTGGAGTTGCACGTGCACGAACTGGTCGGCGACGAAAAGGCACAACGCATCTATTGATCTTTCGTGTCCCGCCTCAAACTGAGAGCAGAAACATCCACACCGTGAGCCGACGGCAATAACCGAAATCCGGTCACCGGACGGCAGACACCCTCGTGACAGTAACCGTGTTGCGTGTGCTCCGGGTGCATCAAGAACCAAACCCAGGGAGCCGTCGTTGCATGATCAAATGTGCGAAAAATACTGGACACTACCGGACATTCCGAGCCGCGAGCACAGACGTTCGCTTCTGACCCGAAGCCGACAGGGAACTTTTTTGAGCCCGATGTTCCAGGTATCTTGCCATACGGCGAATGACAGGGCAGGGGATGCGACTGTGGAACTCGACGAACTTACAATAACCAGAACGCAGGATTTGTTCGCGACCGGCGATTTCAGCGCGGCCGAATTGTGCCAAGCCTTTCTTGAGCGGATTGCGGAGATCGACCGCGCCGGACCCACGCTGCGTGCGGTATTGGAAGTTAACCCGGACGCCGTCCGTACGGCGGAAGCATGCGATCACGCGCGACGGCGCGACGGCCGCGCGCCGCCCCTGAGTGGCATCCCAATACTCGTAAAGGACAGCATCGACACCGCGGATCAGACGATGACGACTGCAGGATCTCTCGCCATGTTGGGCCATATTGCCCAAAGAGATGCTGTGGTGGTTGATCGGCTGAGAAAGGCCGGAGCGGTCATTCTCGGCAAGGCCAATATGACCGAATGGAGCTACATGCGCTCCGCGCGCACGTGCAGCGGCTGGAGCAGCCGTGGCGGTCAAATTCGCAATCCACACGTTCTTGACCGGACGCCTTCGGGCTCCAGCGGCGGCTCCGCTGTTGCCGTTGCAGCGAGCATGTGTATGGGGGCACTCGGCGCGGAGGTCGATGGTTCAATCGTTCGACCTTCTTCTGCCAACGGTGTGGTTGGAATCAAACCAACGGTAGGGCTCGTCAGCCGCACCGGCGTTATGCCTGTCGCCGCGCCACAGGATACGGCAGGCCCCATGGCTCGCACTGTGGCTGATGTAGCGTTGCTGCTCACGATTATCGCTGGACCGGATCCCGAGGATCCGGCGACGATGACGGAAGACACTCCGGAATCGCCTGATTTCACATCGTTCCTCGTTGACGACGCGCTGCGGGGAGCGCGCTTGGGCGTGGCTCGGGATCTGATGGGCAGCCATGAAGGGGTCGACAGGGTTGTCGAAGCCGCCATTGAAACCTTGCGCGACCTGGGTGCAGAAATAGTCGATCCGGCGCTGGGAGCCTGGACTCCGTTCTTCGGTGAAGCTGAAACCGAGTTGTGCCTCTACGGATTCAAGAATGGCATCGACCGCTATCTTGCCACACACTCCAATTCGCCGATGAAAAATCTGGCTGAGGTCATGGCCTTCAATGAGGCCAATGCCGATCGTGTCATGCAATACTTCCCGCAGGATTTGTTCGAACGCGCGCAGGCCTTGGGCGACCTTAACGATGAGGCATATCAGAATGCAAAAAAGGAGTGTCGACGCATGTCGCGCACCGAAGGGATAGACAAGGTCCTTGAGGAACATCATTTGGACGCGATAATCGCACCGACCGACGGCACACCACCCTGGGCTATCGATCCGCTGGTCGGCGATCACATAATTGGGGGGTGTTCGGCACCACCGGCGATGGCCGGTTATCCGCACGTCACGGTTCCGGCCGGTACATGTCACGGGCTGCCGGTTGCGCTCTCCTTTTTCAGCAAGGCGTGGCAGGACGGAAAACTACTCGGATATGCTTTTGCCTTTGAGCAAGCGACGAAAGCTCGACCGATACCCACTTTCAAGGTCACGGTTTCCTGAACCGTGCGTCGTGGATGCGCGGACACGGACACGGACAGGAAAGTCGCTTCCATGAAGCAAGGGAGCGCTCATGGAAGCACGCAAAATGCAAACGGGAAAGCCCGTCAACCGGAGTTCGCAGCCCTGCACGGAGACCGGAAGCTGTTGCTGAAACCCCGCACAGTTGTTAGTTTCGGATCCGAACATCAGAAGCCGATCGAAATGATGAACCGTCTGAGAACATTGGGGTTCCTTGTCGTCGCTTGCTGCGTTGCGTCGTCAGTCGCCGCGAAGTCGCCGTCGAACGAAGAGGTGAGAGAACGGGTTGGGCATCCGCTGCAGTCGTCGGGTACAACCGTCAAGGATTGCCCCACCGGAATGACCTGCACCAGCGACAAGGCGACGGTGAAGGGAAGTCATACCCATACGTTCTCGGCATCGTGCGAATCGAATTCGTGCCCTAAATTCTCACAGATCCAGCTGCATTTCAGCGACGGTAACGCTTTTACCTGCTTTCAACTCCAGTGCGGCGAGGTCGGGAACTGGATGTACTACAATTTTCAGTGCACCAATTGGTTTACAAAACCGGAGCAAGCCTGGTTCACTATTCAGTGCTAGCCGTCGTAAAACAGATCAATCGCCCGCGGACGACGAAATCGATAGGACACAACACCCATGTCAGGTGTCTATGACGCAACCGTCAGACGCAGCGCCTCCGACAGAGTGGACCATCGCCCTGGTGCGAGGAACTCCTCCCGTCGCAACAGGCGCTCGATATTGTTATCGACATTTTCCAGGGTGCGCGCTTCGTATCAACCGATAAAGAAGGAGGAGACTCAATTGTCGGCCAGAACTCCAGTGTATTTTTTTGTCGCTTGCCTTTTTTTGGCGTCGGTGTCTGCGGCGGATGAAGGGCATACGAGTGAAATTGAATCAAAACCAGGGACGACTGTTGTGCACTGCACGACAGGAAATACCTGTAGCAGCGGTCATGTGACCATGAAGGGAGATGGGACCCACACGTTTTCTTTAACTTGCGAAACGCATTCTTGTCCAAGCAATGAAAATATCTCACGGACATTTAGTCATAAATCGGCGCTCTCATGTATCTTTTGGACCTGCGGCTACGTGAACAAAGTGGGGTATAGTGACTGGCAATGCACGAATTGGACGGTGAATAAACAGTGGGTGGATTTTACGATTAAGTGTTAATTCCCGAATGGGCTCTTAGACGGATTCTATCGGCCAAGGACTGCAGATGACCTAAAACGGACATCGACCATTGTTCGGCGCTCCAGCCGACAGTATGCTCAATAGCTCTTTGATGCTGACTGACGCTTTCGACAAGACAGTCTCGTTCAATATGTAGGGCATACACATGGTTGCACTGCTACGCGCGGTTTTTTTCTGGCTGCTTATCGTCGTCGGGAATCCCGTCGAGGCCCAGGAAGTAAAGCAAGGGAACGCAGAATCATCTCAACCAGGTGGACGGCTCACTGCGGGCGTCTCCTTCGACATTCCGGGTTTGGGCTATAAGAACCCGAAAACAGGCGTTATCGGGGGTTTCGAGCCAAACCTTACCAGAGCTGTTGCCGAAAAGTTGTTCGGCGCGCCCGACCACGTTGCCTTCGTTCGGGTCCTGGATCAAGACCGCATAAAGGCGCTCGAAGATGGTCGTGTCGATATAGTGGTCTCCCAGCTGACGATTACGCCGGAGCGAGAACAACAGGTGGACTTCTCCGTTCCCTACGTCGTCACGGGAGAGGGACTTCTCGTTCCTAAAGGAAGCGAAATACGACGCTTCGAAGACCTGGCCGGCAAGCGTATTACCGTGACGGCCGGCTCGCTGTCGCTCAAAAGAATGCGCGCCGCGCTGCCGTCATTGCCCGGTGCAACACTGGTGATTCGCCCGACCAGTAGCGCATCAATCGAAGCTGTTGCAAACAATGAGGCAGATGCAGCTTCGAACGATCTGCTCGATTTGAGGTTTTTGCGCAGCGCATCGGATCAGCCGGATCAGTACGAACTGGTCGACATCTCCGCCAGATTCGATCTGAAGCCCTTCGGCATTGCAGTCAAGAAAGGCAATAGCGCTCTGGTCGAGCGGCTGAACAAGGCGATCGATAGCCTGAAGTCGAGTGGGGACATCAAGAAACTGCTCGACGAGGCGATTGCCAAGGTCGGCAATTAGTCTGTAGGTCAAGCGTCGCAATGATGAGAAGATCAAGCTACCTGATAAATCTGGTTGCAGCTGCGTTCGCGTTTGTGGCCGCGGCGGCTGTTCAACCGACCCTGAATGCGTCCGAACTAAAGAAGCACTCAATTCTTGTTAAGACGGACGCTCATGAGGGACCCGTCGTTGTCCCGGATCAAAACCGTTTGTATTTCACGTCGAAGCCGAATCTGCGATCCCAAGACCCGCACGTTGCAATTCGCTACGTGGACCTCGGAACGCTTGAGGTGAAGACCTTCTTGCCGCGAAGCAATATGGCGAATGGGATGTGGCTGAGTGCAGACGGAAAGGCGCTGCTTGTTGCCGAA
>JANQMU010000110.1 GCA_028279875.1 Rhizobiaceae bacterium | reverse complement strand
TCGATCTGCATACGGATTGATGTCCGCAAACCGCGAACCCATCCTGTTCCAGACATCTTGCCTGCGCTCCTTGCCAGCCCGGGCACCGTGGCTATAGTGCCGGCCAATATTCGATTGTCATGGCCTGGAGAGTTCGTCGATGGCGCCCGTTCTGGAAGTTGCGGATCTAAAAAGACTGGCCCGGCGCCGGGTTCCCAAGATGTTTTTCGACTATGCGGATTCGGGATCCTGGACGGAAAGCACCTATCGGGCCAATGAAGATGATTTCGGCGAAATCAAGCTCCGCCAGCGTATCGCCGTCGACATGTCGGGCCGCTCCACCGCGACGCAGATGATCGGCCAGGATGTCGCCATGCCACTGGCCCTCGCCCCGACGGGGTTTTGCGGCATGCAGCATGCGGACGGGGAAATCCTGGCGGCGCAGGCCGCCGAGGAGGCCGGCATTCCCTTTACGCTGTCGACCATGAGCATCTGTTCCATCGAGGATGTGGCGGAAAACACCTCGAAACCCTTCTGGTTCCAGCTCTATATGATGCGCGACCGCGAGTTCATGACCAATCTGATCGGACGGGCGAAGACCGCCGGCTGCTCGGCGCTGATGGTGACGCTCGACCTACAGGTCCTCGGCCAGCGGCACAAGGACCTGCGCAACGGATTAAGCGCACCGCCGCGGCTGACGCCCAAGCATATCTGGCAGATGGCGACATCGCCGTTCTGGTGTCTGGGAATGGCGCGCACCCAAAGACGCACATTCGGCAATATTGTCGGCCATGCCAAGAATGTCTCAGACCTGACGTCACTGGGCGCCTGGACGGCCGAGCAGTTCGACCCGCGGCTCTCCTGGGATGACATCGAATGGATCAAGGAACGCTGGCACGGACCGCTGATCCTGAAGGGCATCCTCGACACCGAGGACGCCAGGCGCTCGCTCGATTGCGGCGCCAACGCGATCATCGTTTCCAATCATGGCGGCCGCCAACTCGATGGCGCGCCGTCGTCCATTCGGGCGCTGGCCGATATCGTGGACGCGGTCGGCGACAAGGTGGAAGTCCATGTCGACGGCGGGATCCGCTCCGGTCAGGATATCCTCAAATCCCTGTGCCTCGGCGCCAGGGGCACCTATGTCGGCCGGCCCTTTCTCTACGGTCTCGGCGCCATGGGCAAAGAGGGCGTGACCCGGATGATCGAAATCATGCGTAACGAGCTCGACATCACCATGGCGCTGTGCGGCGAGCGCAACGTCACCGATCTGAGCCGCTCCAATATTTATTCGGCGTTCGGCGAAACCATTCGGTGACGGGCGGGTTCAGCCGAAACAGCCGGTGATGTAGTCGTGGCAAAGCCTGGTTTGCGGGCGAACGAAGATATCCTCGGTATTGCCTTCCTCGACCAGCTTGCCAAGGTGGAAGAAGACGGAACGCTGGGAGATGCGCGCCGCCTGCTGCATGTTGTGGGTGATGATGATGATGCAGTAATTCTCCCGCAGGCTGTCGATCAGTTCCTCCAGATGCGCTGTCGAAACCGGGTCGAGGGCCGATCCGGGCTCATCCATCAGCAGAACCTCAGGCTGGGCCGAAATCGCGCGTGCGACACACAGGCGCTGCTGCTGGCCGCCGGACAGTCCGGTGGCGTTCTCGTGCAGCCGGTCCTTGACCTCGTCCCATAATCCAGCCTGCTCGAGGCAGTTTTGAACGAGATCATCGGTCTCGGCGCGGCGGGAGACGAGCCCGTGCAGGCGCGCGCCATAGGCGATATTGTAGTAGATCGAGCGGGGAAACGGATTGGGTTTCTGCGCGACCCAGCCAAAGCGCCGCCGCAGGAAGGGCGGATCGATCGATCGGTGGTTGATGTCCTCGCCGTCAAGAAGGATGCTGCCCTGCATGCGGGTCTGGGTGATCACCTCGTTGGTGCGGTTCAGGCAGCGCAGGAGCGTTGTCTTGCCGCAACCTGACGGACCGATGAAGGCGGTGACCTCCTGATTGAAGATGTCGAGGGTGATGTCTTCCAGCGCCTGCTTGGCGCCGTACCAGAAGCTGACATTTTCAAGCCGCATTTTCAGCCGATGCGCCTCATCGTGGTTCGGATGTTTGCCGACGTGAAGCGTGTGATCGACCAACTCCTCGTGCGAACCAGCGTGCTGCATGCCGATGCCCCCAAACCTGTGTGAATCGTCGATCCTGAACCCCGTGTGCCGCTTTAGTGCCACCGCCGCGGGCCACCGGCATTGCGCCAAATCAAAAAGCACCTTCACGGGCGGCGATTTGTCCGGCCAGACCTATCGGCCGGACTCCAGGCCGCAGCTTTCATGTCGAAATCCAGGCCCATTCCCGTCGGCCGGTTTGGTTACGATCACCGGAAGGTCAAAATAATATCGATATTTTTTGAAATATCGTTTATTATCAATTTAGGAGGAACAATCATGAAATTATCGATACCTATATTCGGCATCGTCCTTGCCGGTCTTGCCCTCGCCACGCCCGCGGCCCAGGCCGAGCCCTGTATGAAGGTCACCCTGACGGGCACCCAGGGCGGTCCGCCGCTGTTCAATGGCCAGGCCGGTGCCGGTACGCTGGTTCAATATGGTGACGAGACCAATGGCTGCGGCGCGGTCAGGCTTCAGTTCGATACCGGACGCGGCACCAATATGCGGCTATCGCAGATGAAAGTCCCGGTCGGCAAGCTCGATGCCATTTTCTTCACCCATATGCATTCCGACCACACCGAAGGCCTGGCCGACATCATGCAATTGCGCTGGCACTTCAATTCCGGCGGGCCGAAGGTCGATGTGGTGTGCAGCGAAGATGCCAAGTCACCGCTGGGGCACACGCTGAGTTGCACCCGATATGTTGCCCATATCGGCGACTCGCTCATTCAGTCGGGCGAAATCGCCCAGCGGCGGGTAGAAAACGAGAAACGCCTTGCGGGCGGTCCGGCGGACCTTGCCAATATCAGCACATTCTCCCCCGGCCAGGACGCCGTGGAGGTCTGGTCGAAGGGTGACGTCATCGTTTCAGCCATCGGTTCGCGACACATTCCGGGCCATGCCTCCTATCGGGTGGACACGCCGGCCGGCAGTGTCGTGATCGGTGGCGACGCCGGCAATGACGCGCCGAAACCGCCGCGCCCGTCATCGACCTCCGAATGGGTGGAAAAACTTGCCGAGGGTGCCGATGTCCTGGTTCATTCGACGATCCATCCGGTGATGGGTCCGGACAGGGAGAGCGGATTTCCGCCGCCGATCTATTATCGGCAGAGCAATGCGTCGGATCTCGGTGCGCTGTCGAAACGGGCCGGGGTCAAGCACCTGATGCTCACCCATCTCATTCCGCCCATGGGCGCGGTGAAACAGGGGCCCTACCCGATTCCGGGCGGCGCGCTGAGCGAAGAGCACTACAGGGCCGCAGCTGTCGATGGCGGCTATGAGGGCAATGTCATTGTCGGCACGGATCTCGTGACCCTGACCCTGCCGGCGCAATAGAGCAATAGAAATGGCGGGGCGACCCGGTTGCCGGGGCGACCGCCCTTATCGGCGTTTCGACACAGGGTCAGCCGGCCATGTCATTGAAGCGCATTTTCAGGAAATCGCCGGTGCTGGTGTAATGGTCGATCAGCAGTTCGACGGCGCGGTCGGCGTCGCGCGCCAGTGTCGCGTCGCAAATCGCCTGGTGTTCGGCAGCGACATTGCGCGACGGATAGGCCACCGAACCTGCCAGATTGCGGTAGCGGATATTGAGATCATAGAGCTGTGCGCAATAGCCGATCAGGAATTGTGACCGGCAGGCGGACAGCAGCGACATGTGGAACAATTTGTGGGCCTTCTCCCACTCCGGCGTCGATCGCTCCGACTGCTCGACGGAACGGGGCGTTCTCGTCAGCCGATGGTGGGCCAGGAGCACCGATTCCTCCCAGCCGCCCGAGCCCGCGGCAATCGACTCCCGCAGCGCCCGATCCTCCAGCCAGCAGCGGGTACGCAGCAACTCCTCGAAGGCACTGACCGACACATCGGTTACGCGAAAACCGCGCTGGTCGAGACGCTGGACAAGTCCCTCCGCCGTCAACATGCTCAGCGCCTCGCGGACCGGGCTTGCGCCGACCGCATATTGCTCGCGCAGCGTTTCGATCTTGAGTTTCTGTCCCGGCTGCAGATTGCCGTTCAGGACGTCGTTGCGCAGGCGGTCGAAAAGCTGCGCAGTCATCGACGAGCCGGCGGATGGCGCCGGTGCCGCCTGCAGGCCGGCTTCAGCGGACATCACGACGGCACCCGCTTGTCCGGCTGATCGCCGGTTTGCCTCCGGAATTCTCCGTCATAGCGTTTGCGAAGTTCATTTTTCTGAACCTTCCCCATCGTGTTGCGCGGCAGAGCGTCGACAAAATGGACGGCTTTGGGCACCTTGAACCGAGCCAGCCGGCCGGCAAGATGCCGCTGCACGGCATCGCCATCGAGATCGGATCCCGTCTCGCCGACGATCACGGCCACGATGCCCTCACCGAAATCGTCATGTGGCACACCGATGACGGCGCTTTCGACGACGCCGCCCATATCATCGATCTCCGTTTCGATTTCCTTTGGATAGACATTGAGCCCGCCGCTGATGATGAGATCCTTGTCGCGCCCGACGATCACGAGGTAGCCGTCGGCGTCGATCATCCCGAGATCGCCGGTTATGAAATAGCCGTCGGCGCGGAATTCCTCCCGGGTTTTCTCCGGCATGCGCCAGTAACCGGAAAACACGTTCGGTCCGTGCACCTCGACCATGCCAACCTCGCCCGGCGGCAGCGGCGCGCCGGTCTGTTCGGCGGTCACCCGGATCTGCGTTCCCGGCAGTGGCAGCCCGACCGTCCCCGGTTTGCGGGCGCCATCATAGGGGTTGGACGTGTTCATATTCGTTTCGGTCATGCCGTAGCGTTCGAGAATGGCCTGGCCGGTGCGCTCGGCAAACTGCCGGTGGGTCTCGGCAAGCAGCGGCGCCGATCCTGAAATGAACAGCCGCATGGCGCCGGCCTTCGAACGATCGAGCCGCGGGTTGGCGAGCAGCCGCGTGTAGAATGTCGGAACGCCCATCAGCACCGTCGAACCGGGCATCGCGTCGATGATCCCGTCGGCGTCGAAGGCCGGAAAAAACCGCAACGCGGCACCGGCCAGAAGCACGACATTGGTTGCGACGAACAATCCATGGGTGTGGAAAATCGGCAGAGCGTGAATGAGGATGTCATCCGGACTGAAATGCCACACCAGGCACAGGGCCTGGGCGTTGGACAGCAGATTGCCATGGCTGAGCATGGCGCCCTTCGACCGGCCGGTGGTCCCTGACGTGTAGAGGATGGCCGCAAGGTCGTCGCTGTTGCGCGCGACATCTTCAAACTGCGCCGAGTGCGCCGTCGCGGCATCGGTGATCGAATCGGGATGGCCGCGATCCAGGGTCATGACCCGAGCGCCGGAGATTCGGTCGCAGAGCGCCTGCATCGCCGCCACTCCTTCGGCATCGACGATGGCGAGAACAGGTTCGGCATCGGTCAGGAAATATTCGACCTCCGCCAGCGTGTAGGCCGTGTTGAGGGGCTGGTAGACGCCTCCGGCACGGATCACCGCCAGATAGAACAGCAGGCATTCAATGGTCTTGGCGGCCTGCACGGTAACGCGGTCGCCGGGTTTCAATCCCGCCGCAACGAGCGCGTTGGCGTATTGCGCCGAACGGTCCAGCATATCGCCATAGGTGACGGTCCCCGCACCGGACAGGATGAACGGGCGACTGCTATCGGCCGCTGCGGCACGAATGGCGCCAAAGAGATGGTTACTGCCGGGGTCGGTCGTCATCACACTCGATTTCGTCTGTTTCTTTGCTGATTTCGTCGCGGATGTCCTATGCCACAACGGCCGGTCGATTCCAACGGCACCGCCCGGCACGCCGGGCAATGCCGCGGTCAGGCTTCAGCGGCGAGGACGAAGTCGAAATCGACCGTGTAATAGGGAGAGGTCAGGCGGTCGCCGGCCTCCAATCCAACGGGCGGTGGGCGCGATCCGTCCTGTTCCTCATAATGCATGATCAGATCATCGCGCACGCCGAAGACCGCGTCCTCATCGAGATAGGGATCGTCGTGGGGGAACAATTCGGTGACCAGTGTGCGATGGCCCGGTGCGCTGACGATGAAATGCAGATGCGACGGCCGCCAGGGATGCCGGCCGGTCGCGTGCAGAAGTTTACCGACCGGCCCGTCATCGGGCACCGTGTAGGGCGCCGGCCGGACCGTCGTCACCGCGTACCGGCCGTCGTCGTTGACAGCGAGGCGGGCGCGCAGATTGTATTCCGGCTGGCTCGGATCCTGGTTGGAATAAAGGCCGTTGTCGGCCGTCTGCCACAGCTCGATCGCCGCACCGGGCAGCGGCGCTCCGTCGGCGCCGCGCACCTGGCCGCTGACGATGACGGTCGCACCGTCATTGTCGCGCCTCAGATCACCGCCGAACGCCAGCTCCGGCGCGCCGAGAATGTGAAACGGGCCGAGGACGCTCGACGATGTGGCGTCAGGCCTGGAGTTGATCATATCGACAAGCGACGACAGGCCGAGAACGTCCGAAAACAGCACGAATTCGTTGCGTTCCGCATCGGTGATCTCACCCGTCTCGGTCAGCAGTTCGATGGCCGTGCGCCACTCGTCGTGGGTCAGACCGGTCTCGCGGACGAAATCATGCAGGTGACGGACGAGATGTTCGAGGAGGAAGCGCAGCCGCGGCGGGGTTTCGGGGCCACAATAATCCAGGAAAACCTGTGTCACCGTCTCTTGATTGACATTGCGCATGGAGGACTCCGATCAATTCAGCAGATAGGTCGACACCGCCGGAAAACGGATCAGTATGATCAGGATGACCAGCATGACGGCGGCGAAGGGCAAGGCGCCCAGGAACACATCCTTCAGCGAAATCCGGTCATCGTTCAGCGTCGCCTTGATCACAAAGCAGGATATGCCGAGCGGCGGGGTCAGAAGGCCGATTTCGGCCCCGATCACGGTGATGATCCCGAACCAGATCAGGCTCAGTCCCATCGGCTCGATGAGATCGATGAACAGCGGCACGACGATCAGGATGATCGATGCGGTGTCAAGCAGCGTCCCGAGAAACAGCATCAGGATCACATAGGCAACCATGATCCAGAAGAAGCTCAGCTCGTTGCCGGTCAGGAACTGACTCAATTCGTTGGGCAGGTCGACAAATCCCAGCATCCGGCTGTAGAGCGACGCAGTGGTGATCAGGAACAGGATGCTGGCGGTGATGTGCCCGGTCTCCAGCAACGCTTCCCAAAAGCTCCTGCCGGTCATCCTGCGGCGAAGAACGGCAATCACCAGGGCGGCAAGCGAGCCGGCCGCGCCCGCTTCCACGGGGGTCAGCCATCCGGTGTAGATACCGCCCAGGACGATGCAGATCAGGATGACGATCGGCGCGGTCTTGTTGAGGATCTGCATGCCGCTGAGCAGTTCGCTCTCGGCGACGTCCATGACCCGCCCGCCGATCGACCGGGGAGAGATCCTGCCGGTGACCGCGATGTACAGGATATAGGCTACGGCCAGAAGGATTCCCGGAAGGATGCCGGCGATGAACATGTCGCCGACGGAAACCTCGGCGACGAAGGCGTAGATGATCAGCATGGCGCTCGGCGGGATGATCATGCCGAGAACCGAAGACCCGGCGACCACGCCGACGGCAAAGCGCCTGTTGTAGTCGAGCCGCAGCATTTCAGGGACGGAGATGCGGGTGAAGACCGAGGCCGACGCGATCGACGATCCGGTGACGGCGGCAAACACGGCATTGGCGCCGACCGTTGCCATGCCGATGCCGCCGCGCACCCGGCGAAAGGCCTGGTTCATCACTTCGTAGACATCGGTGCCGAGCCCGGCCTTGGAGACCAGCAGCCCCATGAAGGTGAACAGCGGGATCGTCGCAAACTCATATTCGGTAACGCTGTCGCCCACCGCCTGGCGCAGGAAATTCACCGCCAGGATCGGCCTTTCGCTGACGATCCATATGGTGGCGAACGATACGCTGGCCAGCGCCACCGGAATGTAAACGCCAAGATAGATCAGCACGACGATGGCGACGACGGAGATCGATCCGATTTCGACCGGGCTCATGGCGATGTGTCTCCACCGGATGTCGGGGTCGAGTCGGAGGGGTGTTCGGCCGTGGCCGGCCCGTCAATCGGCCGTGAACCGAACAGCACCTTGGAAAGGAACAGGACGGCGCAGACGGCCGTGCTGGCAGTGATCGCCAGTTTGGCCGGCCACCAGGGCACGGTGAAAACGCCGAGTGTTCCGAAATAGTGGCAGCGGGCGGTCGCCTGCTGGAAATCCGTCCAGAAATCACCAGTGAACGGCGGGCCGAATTCCGGCGGGGTGAAGTAATGACACGATTCAAACGCTTCGGTGAATTCGGGAAATGTCGCATAGGCGATGGTTGCCATGACAATGCAGGCCAGCAGGTCGATGACGCGCGACAGGATATCCGCGGTCCGCGGCCGCGCGCCCTCAAGCAGGCCCAGAAAACCATCCGACCGGGTCAGGCGGTCGACCCGCACCACATCGGGCAGTTGCAGGAAGACGATCAGGATCATCGAAAAGATGACGATTTCGACGACCCCGAGAAACGGTGCGTGGAACACGCCGCGCGCCACCACATCGATGTTCATCACGACGACGAGAACCAGCACCGTCAGGGTTCCGACCGCATTAGCGCCGATCGCCGCATATTTGACGATGCCCATGGTTTTGCGGGCGGCCCTGGCCAACGGATGTTCCGTGTTCATGACCGCCCGCTCGCCCCCAACCTATTGCGCCCAGTCGCGCACCGGTACGGAACCGGCGACTTTCAGTTTCTCCATATAGGAGCCGAGCATGGCGGTCCCCGGTGCGCCTTTCTTGTCAAGCGCGCCGGCCCATTCCTGGGCGATGTTCGGCATTGCGTCGGCCCAGGCGGAGCGTTCGTCCTCGGGCACGATGACAACGGTGCCGCCGGCCTCCTTGAAGGCGTCGAGCGAACTGGCGGCACGGTCCATGGCGACCTTGGCCACCTGGTCACGATATTCCACCGCAACCGACTGCAGGACATCCTTGACCTCATCGGGAAGCTTGTCCCAGACGGCCTTGTTGACCGTCACGGTCTTGGAATTGACCGCACCGAGGTCAACCTTCAGCATGTAGGGCGCCACCTCGAAAATCTTGAAGGTCATGGCGGCCTCGGGCCACAGCATGGCCGCGTCGACAACACCGGTCTGCAGCATATTGTAGAAATTCGGCAATCCACCGCGCACGCCAGCGACATCCTTGAGGCCTTCGAGATAGCGCAGATTATATCCAGCACCGGCCATTTTCACTCCGGACAGTTCGTCCAGCGTCTTGACCGGTTTCTTGGTGAATATCTGATAGCTGTCGAGAACCACGCCGGTGGCCAGGTAGACCTGGTCCTGGGCGGCGAATTCAGCCTGCATCTGCGGATATTCCTTGGCGATCTCGTCCACCGCCCTGGCAACCACCCGGGCATCGGTCGACACCATCGGCGTGGCGGCCGATATCGCCTGGCTCGGAAGCGCCGAATTGTGAAAAATCGTCGTCACGATGCCGATATCGCCGAGGCCGAGCTTGATCCCGTCAAGCACGCCGCGCGGCTTGACGATCTGGCCGCCATAGGCCTGCTGCCAGTCGATCTTGTAGTTGCCGGTCCGGGCCAGTTCCTCATCGACCCGCGGGATGAAGAAATTGGCGAATTCCTTGACCCACATCGACCGTTCCGGATAGCCGTCGATGGCGATCATCTTGATCGTCTCGGTGGCCGCGGCAGGCATCGCCGCCAGCGGCGACAAGACGCCCATGGTGGCGATTCCGGCCACAAGGGACCTGCGTAGCAATCTGCTCATTTGTTTTCCTCCTTTTCGGTGGCCGACCTCCCGTCGGCCAAGACGACAACGCGGCTGGATCGGGTTGTCATGATGACCCGCTCCGGTTCGCCGATTGCCAAATGTCGACAATTTCCGTGCCGGCGGCGCTGAACAGCTTGGACAGCGGGCAGTATTTGCGGACCTCCGCAGCGACGAGCCGCAAGGCGGCGTCATTCGCCGAACCATCACTGCGAACCGTCATTTCTATGCGCCGGAACGGGATATCGATCTCGTCTTCCAGCATCACACCGCGCCGGTCCAAATCGCAGGTGACCGATATGTCGAGATGACCCAGATCGACGCCGAGCCTCTCGGCGCATTTGTGGCCGATCACATTGGTGCAGCCGATCAGCGCCGCAAGGGCCGTTTCGGTCGGTGTCGGTCCGGCATTGGTGCCACCGCGCTCGACCGGTTCGTCAATCGCGAACTGCAGGTCGCGCGCAGACACGTCGGCGCGGGCATGCGACGGACAATGGGCGCCGGCGCGCAGTTTGACTTCGGTCTTCATCCTGATGGCCATGGCAGCATTCCTCATGCAAAACTGCAGACATCATCGAATTCGAACCGCGGCAGCTTGTGAAACAGGGCCGTTTCATCAGCATAGCCGAGGTTACACAAAAAATTGGACTTCAGAGTGGTTCCGGCGAAAAATGCGCGATCCACGATTTCGTTGGAAAAGCCGGACATGGCGCCGACGTCCAGGCCGAGAGCCCGGGCCGCGATCATGAAATAGGCGCCCTGCAAGGTGCCGTTGCGAAAGGCGGTTTCTTCGCTGTATTCGGACTTGCCGTCAAAATGCGGCCGCCGGTCCTCATGGGGAAAGAGGTAGGGAAGCTCCCGCCAGAATTCGGAATCATAGGCGATGATCACCGTTACCGGGGCGGTGACGACTTTCGGGACATTGGTCGGCTTCAGCGCCGTTTTCAGCTTTTCGCGCCCCTCGTCGCTGCGTACGAACACGAAACGCGCCGGTGAGCTGTTCATGCTCGTCGGCCCCATTTTCACAATGTCGTAGATCGCCCGCAACATCTCTTCCGTGACGGGCCTGTCGGTCCAGGCATAATGGGAGCGCGCGCCCGAGAGGATCAATTGGATTTCATCGGGTCCGAGACGCGTGATCCTGTCCCGCAGCGCCCGAATCTCGCGATGCGTCTGGGCGCGCAGTGCCGCCAGTTTGTCGCCCACCGGTGCGGCTATCGGTGGCTTGATCATGCCGCCGCCTCGCTTCTGCCCGCATCCCGTTCGCTGACGATCGGATTACGGCAAATGCAGATCTTTTCGATCTCCACTTCCACAACATCGCCCGGGAACATGAAGACCGGCGGCGTTCTGGCGTGGCCGACACCGGGCGGGGTTCCCGTCGCGATCAGATCACCCGGTTCCAGCGTGGTAAATTCGGAAATGGTCGCAATGGTCTTGGCGACGGGCCACATCATTTCCGACGTGTTGGCGCTTTGCATCACATTGCCGTTGAGGCGAGACTGGATGCTCAGCCCCGCGGCACCGGCCGGCAATTCGTCGGCGGTTACGACAACCGGACCGATGGCGCCGGTTGCGTCGAAATTCTTGCCCGGTGTCCACTGATGGGTCTTGCGCTGGTAGTCCCGCACCGAGCCGTCATTGAAAACCGTGTAGCCGAACACATGATCGAGCGCGTCGGCCTCATCGATATGCCTGCCGCCGCGGCCGATCACCACCATCAGTTCCACCTCGTAATCCAGCCGGTCGGAGCAGTCCGGTTTGATCATCGGTTCACCGGCGGCCATCAGCGACTGCGGCACGCGGATAAACATCGCCGGATAGGACGGTATCTCGTATCCACCCTCCTTGACATGATCGACGTAATTGAGGCCCAGACACAGAACCTTGCGAAACCGGTTGAAAGGCAAAGCAGGCTTGAGGCCGGAAAGCGCCACCGGCTCCGCAGCAAGGGCAGCCTCGACCGCCGGGCCGATGCCCTGCGGGCCGGCCTCGATGGCTGCCGCGAGGTCCCTCCCGGAAAAACCGTCCCGCCCGGTGATGCAATGGGCGTTACCGCCATCGACCACGTAAAGCGCTGTCGCCTGCCCGTCCTGTGCCACCAAAAAACGCATCAATAATCTCCTCACTTCGGAAAAATAATCAATAATTTCTTGCTTTGTCAATTTTTATCGATATTTTTTGGTGGACAGTCTACAGAGGGAAAATCCATGCCCAAATGGAACGATTACGTGCAGGAGGCCCGCGACCGGGGATCGCTGGCGGCCGAGCTCTTCATGGCGATCAGCACACCGGCGGCCCCGCCCGAAATGGTCAAGGAGATCCTGCCCCGGCACCTGGCCTACCAGCTCGAACTGCAAAACGCGCACAAGCTGGCCTTTGCCGGACCGCTGTCGGACGACTCGGGCGAAAATATGCTGGGGGCCGGCATGATGATCTACAGCGCCGCGACGCTGGAGGAGGCCCGGGCACTGGCCGATGCCGACCCGATGCATGCCGAGGGCGGGCGCAGCTACACCATTCGCCGCTGGCTGGTGAATGAGGGGCACATTCCGACCGCGCTCCGCCCGCTGCTGGAAAATTAGGAATACGCGACCGGCAACGTGGCCGGTCACTTCGCTACACATCCCGGTGAAGCCCCTTCCTCCGCGGCCATTTCGCCATATCATTGCCGGCGTCCAGGCAATGGAGTGAGCAATGATGTCTGCGAAGAGGTTTCTTTTCCGTGTCCTGATCGGCGCGACACTGTCAATCGGGTTCGTCGGCTCGGCCGTCAACGCCCAGGAGGTCAAGCCAGCCGACTCTGCCGGCCCGGCGGTCACGGACGATGTCGGCGCCTGGTCCATGGCCGTTCTCTTCGGCGATGCCGGGCAGAAGCAGGCGGCACTCGATACGCTGGTCGAACGCGGCAATCTCGATATCGTGCCAACCCTGGTGCTTTATATGCGCATCAGCCGGGATCAGCGGATCATCGCCGAGGCCCTTGAGGCGCTGACCGGCGAAACGCTGACGACCTGGCGGGACGCGATGCTATGGCAGGAGGCGCATCCGGAAATCGTTCCGCATGAGAGCTACCGCACGATCAAGCTCGGCTTCTTCGCCAATATCGATCCGACCTTCATGCAGTTCTTCGATCCGCAATTCACGACGCGCGACACAATGAAGATCAGGCTGGAGGAGATCACCTGGGGCGGCGTGCGTGTCGACGGCATTCCGTCGCTCGACAATCCGATGCTGATCGACGCCGGTGACGCCGACTATCTCAACGGTGACGACCTTGTTTTCGGCGTCGAGATCAATGGCGATGTGCGTGCCTATCCGCTGCGCATCATGGGCTGGCACGAAATGTTCAACGAGGTGATCGGCGGCGTGCCGGTGGCGCTTGCCTATTGCACCCTGTGCGGTGCCGGCATCCTGTTCGAAACGCAGGTCGAGGGGCGGGACGAACCGTTCATCTTCGGCTCCTCCGGATTCCTCTACCGTTCCAACAAGCTGATGTTCGACCGGGAGACCAACAGTCTGTGGAACCAGTTCACCGGCGAGCCGGTCAGTGGGCCGCTGGT
Source organism: Rhizobiaceae bacterium (assembly GCA_028279875.1). Lineage (GTDB taxonomy): Bacteria > Pseudomonadota > Alphaproteobacteria > Rhizobiales > Rhizobiaceae > Hoeflea_A. The sequence goes on along the minus strand of JANQMU010000110.1, from coordinate 5,183 downwards.
CGATTCCGGCATCAAGCTGAAGATCCGGCCGGTCACTATCACCTCCTGGGACAAGTGGCGGGAACGGCACCCGGCGACAAAGGTTCTGTCGCTCGACACCGGGCATCTGCGCGATTACGGCTCCGGCGTCGTCTACCGGGATTATTTCGCCAGTCCGGATCTGATGTTCCCTGCCCGCGTTCGAGATGAAAGCCAGGTGAAGCGCAAGGACTACGTCTTCGGCATCCGCGAATTCGGCGCGGCGAAGGCCTGGCCGGTGGAAGCCTTCCGCGACAAGCCGGTGATCAATGACCGGGTCGGCGCGACCAATGTCGTGCTCATCGGCGATGCAGCGACCCGGACGGTTCGCGCCTATGAGCGCGACGACCGGACCTTTCAGCCCGGCACGAAGGATGGTGAACTCGCCGGCCCCGGCGGCACCTGGACGGTCGGGGAGGATTTCCTGCGCGGCCCCGATGGCGCGCGGCTGGCGCGGGTGCCCGGCCATGTCGCCTACTGGTTCGCCTGGGACGGCTATCTCGGATTGAGCAGCGATCTTTATCCGGGTTGAGAGCCCGTCTGAGCGTCCGCACGATCATTCAAGACGGAATTGACGCCCGCTTCGCATAATCCGCGAGATTATCGAAGGAGGGAACATGACGGCTGCGTTGCTATCGATGTGGTTGGCGGCTTTTCCCCTGATGGGCAGCCCCGGACCGGCGACGCTGAGCCTCGCGGCCATCGGGGCAGCCTATGGCAGCCGCGCGGGCCTGGGTTATCTTGCCGGCATCGTCTCCGGAACCTGTTGCGTTTTGGTAATGATCGCAACCGGGATCACCGGATTGATCATGGCATGGCCGGCCCTGGCCAATGCGCTTGTCGTCGCCGCGGCGGCCTACATCATTTATCTCGCGATCAGGATCGCCACCGCGCCGCCGGTTTCAAAAGACCGCAAGGGGATGAAATTGCCCTCGCTGCCAGGCGGTTTCGGCCTGGCGATCGCCAATCCGAAGGCCTTCGCGGCCATCGCCGCCGTCTATGGGGGACATCAACTCGTTCAGCATAATCCGGCTCTGGACGCGGTCGCCAAGATCACCGCCCTGTCCCTTGTCATCATCGCCGTAAACGCTGCCTGGCTGGTCTTGGGATCGTTAATATCGGCGCTGCTCCACGATCCCGTTAAGGCCCGGTTTACCAACATCGCATTTTCAATCATGCTTCTGGCGTCGGTGGCGAGCGCTTTGCCGTTGTTTTGAAGCTGTTTCAGCCGCGGTTAAACAGCGGTTCGCGACGGTTATCGCCGTCTGTTGCCGGTGTACAACAAATCCGCCTTTTAAATGTTTCTCAACCACCCTATGAATAGCTGTGGGCAGATTCATTGATACGGGGAAAGGGTGATCATGAACAGGACAATTGCAGTGGCTTTGCTTGCCGGTGTGACCGCGGCGGTCCCGGCCTATGCGGCGGACGTCTATTCCCCGCTGATCAGCCAGACGAGCGTCTACAACTGGACCGGGCTTCGCATCGGTATCGGCGGCGGCACCGGGATGACCAACAATTTCATTTCCGCACCGTCAGTCGCCGGCGGAACGACGTTCGGCGGCCTCGGCGGGCGCGGATTTGTCGGCACTTTGACAGCCGGTTACGACCATACGCTTGCCAACGGTATCGTTGTCGGTGGCGCGGTGACCGGACGCTATGGTGACATCGACGCATCGTGGGCATCCACGGCCCCCTCAAGCAGCGCGGAATTGACGGCGGATTACGGTTTCGATGCCATCGGCAGGGTCGGATATGCGATCACGCCGCGCACGCTCGCCTATGTGCTCGGCGGATATAGCTGGCAACATTTCAAATTGTCGGGCACCGGACCAGCTGTCTCACAAAAGTGGGGCGCCAGCGGATATGTGCTCGGTTTCGGGACGGAGACGGCCTTCCGCAACAACTGGACCCTGTCCTCCGAATACCGCTATGCGAACTATCAGAGCGAAACTGTTGCGTCCTGGGGCGGCCCGGTTGAGCCGGTTATCCACTCGTTCAATACGAGCCTGAACTACCGCTTCAATGGCGGCCCGTCCGCTCAGACGATGGCACCCGTCGCCCATGAATGGACCGGCGTCAAAGTCGGCGGCGCGCTCGGCCTTGGCGTGGCGCTCAACAAGCTGACCACAGCGACGACATCATTTGACAGGATGTCCAACGAGGCTTTCCTGGCGGAGGCCAATATCGGTTACGACCGTGAATTCGGCCAGAAATGGCTTGGCGGTGTCGTCCTTGCCGCCGGTTATGATGGCGGGCGCAGTCAGGTGATTTCCGGCAGCCGGGCAGTCGTCAAGACCGAGAGTCTGGGTTTCGACGCGATGCTGCGCGGCGGCTACAAGTTCAACGACTACACGGTCGGTTACCTGATCGGCGGTTATTCCTGGCAGAAGATGACCGGAACCATTTCCGGCGGCGGCGGCAGCAACAGCACCGGCGTCAATGGCTACACGATCGGCACGGGCACGGAATTCGCGCTGAGTGAAAAGATGACGGGCTTCGTGGAATACCGCTACAGTGGATTTGAAGACTTCAACATCAACGCAACGAGCACGGTTGATCCGTCAAGTCATTCGGTCCGCGTCGGCGCGAAATGGAAGCTCTACTGAGCCTGATTTCAACCCTCGTTTAGACGAAGCGGCGGTCCCAGGATCGCCGCTTTTTGTTTGGCGGACCCGCCGGTACCGTCCGGGCGGCAAATCAGGCCTTCCATAAAACGCGCAAACGGATTATGGATGGTTGGGGGCTCACCGACCATCCGAAGGGCATATCGGCGCATGAATCGCACGCTCACAGCGACACTCTTTGCGGCACTGGCGGCGACCGCCCCGGCCACGGCATCCGATTATTTCCAGCCGCTCACCAGCCAGGACACTGTCTATAACTGGAACGGGGTGTGGCTCGGCATTGGCGGCGGCAGCGGCATGATCATCGAGGAAATCAATGCGCCCGTCTTCGGAACGACGATCTCCGGTGTTGGCGGCAGAGGCTATTTCGGGAAACTGACGGTCGGGTACGACCACATGTTCTCCAACGGCGCGGTCCTCGGCGCATCCGTCAGCGGGCGCTATGGCGACGTGGAAATGTCGTGGTCCGTCCCTGGCTCGCCGTTCAACGGGTCGGTCAGCGCCGATTACGGGATCGATGTGATCGGGCGCCTTGGCTATTCGATCACGCCGCGGACATTGTTTTACGTGCTGGGCGGCTATAGCTGGCAGCATTTCGAGCTCTCGTCGACCTCCCATGTGGTCCAGGACGGCTGGGATGATAATGGCTATGTGGTCGGATTCGGCACGGAGACGGCGTTCCGTAACAACTGGACCTGGGCGTCGGAATACCGCTATTCCAGCTATACGGGCGCCAATATCGGCGGCTTCGGCGGTCTCGGTATCGACCCGGTCACCCACACGTTTCATTCCAGCCTGAACTATCGATTTGGCGGTGGTCCGACGGCCGAGACCCGGGCGCCTATCCCCTATGCGTGGAGCGGATTGAAGATCGGCGCCGCCGTCAGCCTCGGCGTTGCGATCAGCAAGTTCAGCACCGCGGGCGGCTCGACCTATGATGGTCTGGCCACCGAAGGTTTTCTGGGCGAAGTCAATGTCGGTTATGACCGGGAGTTTGGAGAGCGATGGCTTGCCGGGGTCGTGCTGGCGGCTGAATATATCGACGCTTCGACTTCGGCAACCGGCGCCGGCGTGACCGCAACGGCGGAAGCCGATGATTTCGGTTTCGATGCCCTGCTTCGGGTCGGCCGCAAGTTCAACGACCGTTCGCTCGGCTACCTGATCGGCGGATATAGCTGGCAGCGCGTCGCCGCCTCGCTGTCCTTCCCGGCCATATCGGACAGCATCAGCGTGAATGGCTTTTCCTTCGGCTCCGGCCTGGAGCACGTGCTGAGCGAAAGAGTGACAGGCTATATCGAATACCGCTATACGATGTATGAGGACATCAGCCTGGGCGCGGCGACCACCATCGAGCCGGCCAGCCACACAGTGCGTGCCGGCGCCAAGCTCAAACTCTACTGATCACACTATAGCATCGGTACTTCGACGGCAGGGCTGCGATCGCAACAAGCTCCAGACGAAGCGCTTCGTCAAGCCGCTCGATAACCTTGGGATTGCCCTTCGTCAAAATCCCCCATGTAGTAGTTGCGCATCCTGTAAAGCTTCTCGCGGTAGGAGAGCAACTCCACTTCCTGCCGGTCGAAACGCGCATGATACGCTTCCGTCGTGCGGATGATGATGTCGATGACATTGGGGAAACAACGGCAACATTTTCCACGCTTTTCCATCGCGTGGTACAGCTTGACGGGAACGATCAATTGCCAGCAATCCTCGTCGAGCAGATCAACGATGGTCTGCTCGATGTCCCGTTCGGTAATGATGTTGCAGTGGCAGGTAATCATCCTGGCTTGTGCCTACTCAATCGCCGTACATTGCAGACAGTCCCGCAAGCGGGCGCCTATGCGGCAATAAATGGCGAGAAACGCGCGCCGTGTCAAATAAAATATCCGATTTTCGCAATAAAAACAATATTTTAGAACGATTCTAAATTACACTCGAAAAGGTTTGGGACCTACAGGGCTCCGGGCGGCTGCTCGCGGGTGACCAGCCGGAAACTGTTGGCCGGATGGACCATGCGCACAAAGGTCACCGGATTGTCGGCGAGCCAGGTGGTGCGCTCGATGACAAAGACCGGCTCATCCGGTTCGAGGTCCAGATGCCGCGTTTCGTCGGTGCTCGCCTGGGCCGCGTAGAAGACGTGTTCGGCATTGCTGTAGGGCACTTCCTGCAGCAGCCATTCATTGGGGCTGATTGTCTCGAAGCTCTCGGTGGCGGCCCCGGGCACGGCGGCCATGCTGATCCATCGATCTTCGAGCTGGTAGGGTTTTCCGTCGGCGAAATGCAGGCTGACGACATGCAGCGCCCTGGCGTTTCCGCCGATGCCGAGTTCCGCCCGCACCTTTTGCGGCGGCCGGGCCCGCTGCCGGCTGATCAGCAGATAGCGGTAATTGCCGCCGCGCGCGGCGATCTCATGACGGACGATAGGAATGTTCAACACCGCATCGCGGCTGCGCCGCTGCACCACCCGCGGGCCGGCCTTGCGCCGCCGTTGGAGAAGGGCCGCTTCGGCCAGTGCCTGCATGGCCCGGTTGACCAAGT
>JANQMU010000104.1 GCA_028279875.1 Rhizobiaceae bacterium | reverse complement strand
GACGTCATCTGCAACATCGGCGAGGTGCCGCTCGATGACATGCATGGCCTGTACCGGCAATGCGACGCGCTGTTGATGCCCACATTGCTGGAGAGTTTCTCTATCGTCTATATTGAGGCCATGCATCACGGGTTACCGGTCTTCACCAGCGATATGTGGTTTGCCCATTCAGTTTGCGGCGAGGCTGCGAAGTATTTTGACCCGTTCGACGCGGTGGACATGTTACGTGCTATCGAAGATGTGATGCCGGACCCGCGAGCAAAGGAGGCGCTTGTCGCGGCAGGCAGGCGGCAACTCGCATCCTTTCCGAGCTGGGAAGAGAACTTCGCCACCTATCGCAAGCTCATCGGCGAGCTCGTGGAGCGGGATTGAGACGGCGCCCGTGACCTTGCCTCCGTCACTCCATCTATCACATTCGTTGTAAGATTGGCTCGCGCATTTCCGGCGCATTGATGCCTGGAGCATTTCAAGTCTTCTTCGAAAAAGGAAAATGCTCTATCTCTTTGTTTCATGGACTTTCACGAGCGCAACGCCTGCAGCTTTTGTTGGACGTGCTCCAGAAACTGCGCCGGCTCTGTAGCCACAGCATGACTTCGAAACCGGCATCGACATCGACGGTGGTCGTTTCGCTCCTAGACCTAGATGGAGGTCGCCCGATTTCATCGCATCACACCGCCACCAACAACTCGTCCGGATTGCCGTCGATGGCCGTCAGCAGACCACGCACCTCCGCATTGTCGGGATCGACATTGGCGGTGGCCTGCTGCGCCGCGCTCGGCTAAATACCACGGATGTCGGTATTCGGAAGTAACTATGACACTCCCGATGGAACCGGTTTGCGCAACCATTGCGACCTTTCGGTCCGTCGGCAGTGCCGAACGGCACGCCGATTGCGGCGTAGCGCGCAAGAGCAACAGCCGCCGGCGCACCGACTGCCGACATGACGCTTGGACAACGCTGGCGCGTTGCCGGCGTGCCCTCAGCGACAACGCCAGCAGCAGACAGCGATGTTCGCGGCAAAATGTCAGTAGATCGGTACGGCCGATAATCCTACTAACCGACTAGTAATACGGTTTCCGGCTGATTAGTTCGGTAACAAATTGTACAGTGGCCGAGGAGATTTTTAACCCTCCCCTGAAAGGGGAGGGTCGGATTGCGTCAGCAATCCGGGGAGGGATCGCAGGCCGCATCGACCCGTCCCGGCGAGCACTAAGCCGAGCCGGCGCAGGCTGCGCAAGCCTGCCTGCGCCGCTCGCCGACTTCCCCCGTCTAGGGGAGGTATTATGACCAGCCCGAGGCGATCACGCGGGAAGCTTATAACATCAGTCCTTCGAACCGCATCGACTTCAGGGCGACAGGAATCAAGGTTAGCAACCGTGAATAAATCTCAACTTTATGCAAACTTGGAACGCATCCGTGGATTATTGGTCGCGCCTAGATCAGGAGCTTCACTAAAATTGGTGAGGGCAAGCGAAACCGACCTCGGCGCGTACCACAAAGTCAAACATACGGGCCTTGAGACCGGCAACTATGGCGAAGGGGATGGCGAGTTTTTTCTGAGAACACAAGATGATGAACTTTATCCGGTCATCGGTGATATCCCGATCCTGCTTTTTCCTGAAAGGCTTGTGAAATCAGATTCCGTTGGAGTGGTCGATCTGAAACTTCCTCAATATGAAGAGGCTTATACCGAAATGGATCACTACAATACTCTCGCCGACGGTAGTGCAGACGTGATTCCTGACATACTCATTCGTCATATTCTGGATGGCACGGCGCATTCGGTGTTCGATTTGAAGAATTTCCCCAATCCACCGGATATCTGGATTGATGACGTACATAATTCGATATCGCAACATAGCGGTTACCAATATCTGTCTCCGATCGAGGGGAAAGTGTTCATGCAACTAGGTGGCAGCGGGACCCACGCCGTAAAGGCGCTGATAGGCGGTGCACGGATGGCCGTACTCTTAACTCCTATGGTTGGTGAGGCACACGCCGCACAAAAGCTTGCGACCCAGCTCGGCGTAGGTGATCGTCTACTTCCGGTTATTGGGGTTGGCGAAGAGCTACCTTTCCCAACGGAGAATTTCGACGCGATCTATTCTGGTGGGTGTTTGCATCACATGCGTACAGATATGGCATTTGCCGAAATGTATCGTGTTCTGAAGTCGGGTGGCCGCTTCGCCTGTGTTGATCCTTGGAAGACTCTTCTACACGCGATTGGCACATCAATCCTGGGAAGACGCGAGGCTAACGTCTTTTGCCGGCCAATTGATCATGATCGGCTTGAACCGATCAATTTGTTCAAGAAACACCAAGTTTCTCGCCACGGACCGCTGTTTCGTTACTTCTTCCTTGGCGTGGAGAAGTTGTCGGGCATCACGCTCTCGCCAATGGCAATGATGAAGATCACCAGGATCGATGATGCTATTGGCCGGTTGACTGGCCGTGCCAATCCTTTTGGCGGCAGCATACTAATGTGTGGCGAACGATAACAAATGGAAAATGCGCAGTAGCTTTCGTCATTCCCGACTTGTCAGGAAAGTGTTTCACTCATCGAAGTTTAACTGCTGGGCGGTGACCGAGAGTGGCGATAGCGTATCCCCTTTCTGTCAGACGCGCGAGAAACGCTCTCATACTTTTCACTCGAGCACCGGCAATGCATCGACATCGCCGCCCATTGCCACAACCAATCAC
>JANQMU010000103.1 GCA_028279875.1 Rhizobiaceae bacterium | reverse complement strand
GCGCGATGTGGCAACTGTGTTGATTGACCCGCCGCCACCAGCAGTCAGAATCCACAAAGGAGGTTGGCGCTGCAGGACCGAAACTCCGGTCGGGCTACGCCCACCTGCGTTCCAGTCCTGCAGCGTTCTCATCTTGATTGTCGCGCCGCAACAGGTCTATTACGGGTTGATCAACGATAGGCTTGCTGTTCGCGAACCATTGCGTTGACGATAACCAGGAGTTTGCGAGCGACTGCGGTGAGAGCTGCCTTCTTGGTGGCGCCGCGGCCAAGCAGCTTTTGGTAGAAGGCAGCCAGGCGGGGGTTCGAATGGGCGGCCGTCACGGCGGCCATGTACATGGCGCGTCTGACCCTGGATCGTCCTCCCATGATGAACCTTCTGGCATTGTTTTGCCCACTGTCCCTTGCAATGGGCGCCAGCCCCGCCAGAGCCGCAATGGATCGCCGTGAGCGGTTCCCCAGTTCCGGCATACGAGCCAGCAGGACGGTAGCGGTGATGTTGCCGATGCCGGACACGGAACACAACAGATCGTGCTGCCGTTTGAGCTGTCCGGTTGAGCGAACGACCTTGCGGCACCGCTGTTCGATCCGGGCGATACGCTCGGACAGCTGATGGATATGACTTTCGATGTCGCATCGAAGGTCTTCGTCATGGGTTTGCTGAAGACGTGTTCGTTCCTGCTTGCGCATCGCCACGAGTTGATCTCGACGTGTCGACAGCTCCGCAAGTCTTTGTCTTTGCGCACAAGAGGGGGCATCCGGCTGCAATGCCAGGCACTGCCCCATATTGGCCAGCATCGCAGCATCGACCTTATCGGTCTTGGCAAGGATGCCTGTCGCTCGTGCAAAGTTGCGTGCCTTGACGGGATTGACCCGCGTGTAGGCAATACCAGCGCTGTCAAGACAACGACGCAAAGGCACATCGTAGCAACCGGTCGCTTCAAAGACGATGAAAGGATCCTGGCCTTTCATCCCTTGCAACCAGCGATCGATGGCCTGGGCTGAGTTTTCGATACGCTGTGAGACGTTGTGTTGTGCGTCAAACAGATCCAGATGCGCCTTGGAAACGTCGCATCCGATTACCGGATGATGTATAGTCATGATGCCTGTTCCTGTGGTGCGGGGTCATCTGCAAATGCCCCGTGCAACTGTTCAGGTTGAATGAACCAAATGAGTGGGGGACCAAGCCACATCACGGTCTCATACACAACGGACCAGGGGCATTACGGTCTCCCACCCATCAACAGTATGCCACAGATCGAACACACAGGTGCATCGGGCAAGCGGCGCAACACAGCGGATGGGCCGATTTGCCGCCACCCTTCGGGCCGGGCCCTTTTGGCCCCTGGACGTCGTTGGCCTGCCCTTGTGGTGGGGTGGCACCACGGCCGGCAGCCCGCCTCGCCAGAGACCAAAAGCACCTCGGTCAAATGAGCCAATCTCATAACAACTCGCTCTAGGAGTGCGACCGGCAATGAGCCTTCCAGAAAAGTCTTTCCCCGTTTCGTGGGACCAGTTCCACCGCGATGCCAGGGCGCTTGCCTGGCGCATCGCCAACCCGGAGCGGGAATGGCGCGGCATCGTGTGCATTACCCGCGGCGGCCTCGTGCCGGCGGCCATCGTTGCCCGGGAACTAAACATCCGCCTGATCGAAACCGTCTGCGTCGCGTCCTACCACGATTACAGCAGCCAGGGCGACATGCACACTATCAAGGAGGTCAGCGAAGATCTGAGAACGTCCGGCGGTGAGGATATCCTGATCGTCGACGACCTGACCGATACGGGCAAGACCGCATCGCTGGTCCGCTCCATGCTGCCGAAGGCGCATTTCGCCACCGTCTATGCCAAGCCGAAAGGCCGCCCGATGGTCGATACCTTCATCACCGAGGTCAGCCAGGACACCTGGATCTTCTTCCCCTGGGATATGGGCTTCACCTATCAGGAGCCGATTACCAAGGGCCCGGAAGGCTGAGCCGCCCGGCTGAATTCGCGCATTGGGGCCGAGATCGATTCGCGTGGCATTTTTGTGACAAACAGTCGATCATCATTTCTCCGACCGTTGAAACAATTTTTTTTGCCCCGGTTCGATTTTGCATTTTTTGCCTTGACGAGACTGCAAGTGTGAAGTTTTCAAGGCCTCGCGGTTTCCCCGCTTTCCACATCTTCCACCACAACATCTGGTGTTCATAATTCTGTCGCAAACAAGCCCTTGACGGTTGAAACCGAGTCGCGTTCTACTGTGACGGCGTTATTGCAGCGGCGTGATCTGCGAGTTCTCGGGCAGATTTCTTTCAGTATGTAAGTGTGCGGACATGATGTCCCAACCGGGCATGTATCGGCTCGGGGCGAAGGGTTTCGTCGTGCATATCCGGGTCCGCCTGCTGCAAAAATGTGATTGGCATAAAGAAGCTGTTAATACTATCTTTAGTGTTTGCAGCGCAAATAGCCACAAGATATAGCGTTTGTCGGCGAGGAATCATCGCGAGAAGACGCCGGTTAGATTGGAGATCCGCTGCGATTATATGGCTGCGGAAAGGGTGAAGCTGTGCCCGGTCGGTCATGAGGACGGCCAGGGTGGTCAACAACGAGGGAAAAGCATGCGCATTGAGCGTCAATTTACAAAATCAGGCCAATCACCCTATGCGGACATCGAATTTCGTAAGGCGACGAGCGAAATCAAGAATCCGGATGGTTCGGTCGTTTTCCGTCTGGAAAACATTGATGTTCCCACGCAGTTCTCTCAGGTCGCCAGCGACATCCTGGCCCAGAAATATTTTCGCAAGGCGGGCGTTCCGGCACGGCTGAAAAAAGTTGAGGAAAACGCCGTTCCGTCCTGGTTGTGGCGCTCCGTTGCCGATGAGGAGGCGCTGGAATCCCTGCCCGAGGACCAGCGCTACGGCTCCGAGACGGACGCGCGACAGGTGTTCAGCCGGCTGGCCGGCACCTGGACCTATTGGGGCTGGAAAGGCGGCTATTTCACCGATGAGGAGGACGCCCTCGCCTTCCACGACGAGCTTGCCTATATGCTCGCCACCCAGCGCGTCGCGCCCAACAGCCCGCAATGGTTCAACACCGGTCTCCACTGGGCCTACGGCATTGACGGCCCCGGCCAGGGACATTTCTATGTCGATCCCTTTTCCGGCACGCTGGTGAAGTCCGACTCCGCCTATGAACATCCGCAGCCGCACGCCTGCTTCATCCAGTCGGTCGAAGACGATCTGGTCAATGAAAACGGCATCATGGATCTTTGGGTGCGCGAGGCGCGGCTGTTCAAATACGGCTCCGGAACCGGCTCCAATTTCTCCCATGTGCGCGGCGAAGGCGAAACATTGTCGGGCGGCGGACGTTCTTCCGGCCTCATGTCCTTCCTGAAGATCGGCGACCGGGCAGCCGGCGCGATCAAATCCGGCGGCACCACCCGCCGCGCCGCCAAGATGGTCGTCGTCGACATCGATCATCCGGATATCGAGGCCTATATCAACTGGAAGGTGAAGGAGGAACAGAAGGTCGCCGCTCTGGTGACCGGCTCCAAGGTCGCCGCCGCTCATCTCGCCGCCATCATGAAGGCCTGTGTCAATTGCGAGGGCCCGGAGGGCGACTGTTTCGACCCGAAGAAGAATCCGGCCCTCAAACGCGAAGTTCGGGCCGCCAAGAAGTCCCATGTTCCCGAAAACTACATCAAGCGGGTGATCCAGTTCGCCCGCCAGGGCTACCGGGACATTGAATTCACCACCTATGACACGGACTGGGATTCGGAAGCCTACCTCACCGTGTCCGGCCAGAATTCCAACAACTCAGTCTCCATCAAGGATGATTTCCTCAATGCCGTGGAAAAGGACGGCGATTGGAACCTGCTCGGCCGCAAGGACGGCAAGGTGACGAAGACGCTACGCGCCCGCGATCTGTGGGACAGTATCGGCTACGCGGCCTGGGCCTCAGCCGATCCCGGCCTGCATTTCAACACCACGATGAATGACTGGCACACCTGCCCGGCCGCCGGACCGATCCGGGCCTCCAATCCGTGCTCGGAATATATGTTCCTCGACGACACCGCCTGCAATCTGGCATCGCTGAACCTGCTGCAATTTGCCGAGCGCAAAACCAACGCGTTCCGCATCGGCGAATTCGAACATGCCGTGCGCCTGTGGACGGTCGTGCTGGAAATCTCCGTCATGATGGCGCAATTCCCGTCGCGCCAGATCGCCGAATTGTCCTACCGGTACCGCACGCTTGGCCTTGGCTACGCCAATATTGGCGGCCTGCTGATGACCGCTGGCATTCCCTACGATTCCGATGCCGGCCGTGCGATTTGCGGCGCCATCACCGCCATCATGACCGGCACCGCCTACGCCACCTCGGCCGAAATGGCCGCCGAACTGGGTCCCTTCCCCGGCTACGAGCCGAACAGCGCCAATATGCTGCGGGTCATGCGCAACCATCGGCGCGCCGCCTGGGGCGAGACATCGGGCTATGAAAAGCTGTCAATCAATCCGGTGGCCCTGCTGCACGATGATTGCCCCGATCAGGACCTTGTCGAACATGCCAAGGCGGCCTGGGACAGGGCCGTCGCGCTCGGCGAAAAACATGGCTACCGCAACGCCCAGGCGACGGTGATCGCGCCGACCGGCACGATCGGCCTGGTCATGGATTGCGACACCACGGGCATCGAGCCGGATTTCGCACTCGTCAAGTTCAAGAAACTGGCCGGCGGCGGCTATTTCAAGATCATCAACCGCGCCGTCCCGGAAGCGTTGCGCACGCTCGGCTATTCGGAGAGCCAGATCGCCGAGATCGAAGCCTATGCGGTTGGCCACGGCAATCTCAACCAGGCGCCGGCCGTCAATCCGGGCGCGCTGGCGGCCAAGGGCTTCACCGAGGACAAGATCGAGGCGCTCAACACCGCGCTTGCTTCGGCCTTCGACATCAAATTCGCCTTCAACCAGTGGACGCTTGGAGAGGATTTCTGCCGGGATACCTTGGGCATCACCGACGACCAGATGAACGATTTCGAGTTCAACATGCTCGAGCATCTCGGGTTCTCGCGCCAGGAGATCGACGACGCCAATATTCACATCTGCGGTGCGATGACCCTTGAAGGCGCACCGGCGCTGAAGGACGAGCACCTGCCGGTTTTCGATTGCGCCAATCCCTGCGGCAAGATCGGCAAGCGCTATCTGTCCACCGACAGCCACATTCGCATGATGGCCGCCGCACAGCCCTTCATTTCAGGTGCCATTTCCAAGACCATCAACATGCCCAATGACGCGGCAGTCGATGATTGCAAGCAGGCCTATATGCTGTCCTGGAAGCTGGGCCTGAAGGCCAATGCGCTCTACCGCGACGGCTCCAAACTGTCCCAGCCGCTCAATGCCGCGCTGATCGAGGACGACGAGGAGGAAGACGCCGTCGAGGAACTGGTCGAGGCGCCGGCCGCGGCCAAGGCCGTCACGATCACCGAGAAGGTCGTCGAGCGTGTCGTCGAAAAGGTCGTTCGGGAGCGGGAGAAAATGCCCAACCGGCGCAAGGGCTACACCCAGAAGGCCGTCGTCGGCGGGCACAAGGTCTATCTGCGCACCGGCGAATTTGACGACGGCCGCATCGGCGAGATTTTCATCGATATGCACAAGGAGGGCGCTGCCTTCGGGGCGATGATGAACAATTTCGCGATCGCCATCTCGCTTGGCCTGCAATATGGCGTTCCGCTAGAGGAATATGTCGAGGCGTTCACCTTCACCAAATTTGAGCCGGCCGGCATGGTGCAGGGCAATGATGCCATCAAGAACGCGACGTCGATCCTCGATTATGTCTTCCGCGAGCTCGCCGTGTCCTATCTGGAACGCCACGATCTTGCTCACATCGACACGTCGGATTTCAGCAACACCGCCCTCGGCAAGGGAATCCGGGAAGGCAAGACCGCACCGGTCTCGAAGGGCCTGACGCGCGGCCACAAACTGGAACTGATCACGCCGGGCGGCCAGCCCATGGGCTCCGCCGCCGGACCGGCACCGTCCAGCGGCGGCACCGGCAACGTCACGGCAATCGCCGCCGGCGCCGTGGCGACCGCAACCGTCTCGGAGACCGACGAGGTGACCGCCTTCAAGCGCGACTATGAGGAGCGTGCCCGGCAATTGAGCGAGGAAATCGCCATCACGGAAGGCGAAGGCGATCAGTTGTTCGACGATGATGCCGCCACGCAGGCCAAGGCGGATCCCGACAAGGTGGAAGCCGACCGGCGCGCCAAAGCCATCATGCAGGGCTACACCGGCGATGCCTGTTCGGAATGTTCGAACTTCACCATGGTGCGCAACGGCACCTGCCTGAAATGCGACACCTGCGGCGCGACCAGCGGTTGCAGCTAGAACAGGGTCACCACAGTCGTTAAACGTCGAAAGCCCGCATTGGTGGCAATGCGGGCTTTCTTTGAGTCCGGGTGATCGACGGAAGCCCGTTCCAATACACGCATTCCCGGCAATCAGCTTAGGCAAACATCAAGCGTGGCCGCCGGCGGCCAGACTTCCTCTAACGAAAACTTCACATGTTCTCTCCTCGGGCTTTGTTGGCTCTTCGGCTCGCCCTCTACATCGATTTGGGCTTGATGAGGAAATTCTGCAGCATTGCCGTTTCCTCATGCGCCAGGAAATGGCAATGGAGCACGGTTTTTCCAAGCCTTTTCGCATAAAGCCGCGTCCACACGCGCAGATATCCTTTCGGCGGAATGATCATCGAATCGCGCCATTGATTCGGCGAATCGATTGTCCGCAACGCATCGATGCGCGATTGCACGATCGGCGCATCGGCGCCGACGAGTTTTGCATCGGGCACTTGTGCCGAATAGGATTCCTTGACCTGGAATGCGTTGACGTGGACATGGAACGGATGGGTACCGCCGGTCGGGTTGATCAGCACCCACTCTTCGACAGTTCCCTGTTCAATCTCGAAATCCACCTTGTCGTATGCATAGGTTTCGTCGTTGATCCTGAATTGCGGAAAGGGTAATCGGCATGTGTCGCCATCCATGTCGAAAACGAAATGCCGACGCCGGACAATCTCCTCGGGCCGAATATCTCCGGTGGAGCCGCCCTTCGGAATGCCGGGTGTGAATCTCATTTTCTCGATGGGCGTCTCGGGAGAACCGGCATTGTCGTCCGTCACCACGATCTTCGCCAGCACCTGGTCTGCGGGGCCGGTACCGAAAAACTGGATGGTCGACAACCCGTCCATCTTGACCAGATATTCGCCGGGCTCACTGATGCTGAGCAGCAGATCATGGCGTTCGCCGCCACCGCTCACCATCAGGTTCTTCTTGACCGGTTTCTCGAACGCAATACCGTCGGAGGCAATCATGTAGAAGGGAAGATTGTCGCCCTCGATACCCTCTGTCGCAATCGTCGAGATCGTGTCGTCCGCCGGCGTGATCCGGAAGGAGGTGAGGTTCTCGACGGTCGCCGTCAGATGCCGGAGGTGAAGAATTTCATTGCGCTTGATGGTAAAGGTCGGCTGATAGCGACCGCTGACCATGAACGTCGTATCCGTCAGACCGTTCTGATTGTCCAGAAACCGGCCGACCTTGGCGATACCCGGCTCATCGCCCTCCGGATATTTGACGATCTCGTAATGCGGATCGTGGACGACAAACGGAACCTCGTTGGCGATACCGTAATTCTTCAGTTCCTCGTCGAACTTGCCGCGCACAAGCAGCATCCCGGCCAGCCCGCCCCAAGCCTGGATGGCCACGGAATTGTGCCGATGCGGGTGATACCAGAATGTGCCGGACGGATGGTCGTCCGGCAGTTGGAAATGATAGAGATAGTGCCCGCCGGGCTTGACGGTGATATAGTTTGCCTTGGGATCCGACGTTCCTTGCGGCTCGAACAGGTGGGGATCGATTTCCAGCCCGTGCAGGTGAAGGTTCGTCCAGTTGTAGTTCTTCGGAAGGTTCTCCGTGTCGACCTGAAAGGCATCGACCGGAGAGCCCGGCTTGCAGGTGTTGAAGAACGGAAAGCCCAGGGGCTGGTCCTGGTGAAGGAAAACGGACGGCCCGGTTTTCTGATTGATGATGGAGTACCAGTCTTCAACCGAAGGCGCCGGTGGACCGTAATCCTTGTAATCGCCCATCTCGTGGAGTTCGTTCTTGACAAGAACGCTGAATTTCTGGCCCGGAGACAACTCCAGCAGCGGTCCGAGATAATTGTCGTCCTCCTGGCCTTCCTTTATCCAGCTCCGCGTCATGAATTTGAACTTGCCAAGCTTCTTGCGCGCATTGCCGGGATCGGGTTTGCCCTTTTCGTCCACGCCATAGAGCAGGTCGAGCTCATACGTCATGAATTTCGCAACAAGCGTGAAATCCGGCTTTGGCTCGACGGCCATGCCTTCAAGCGCCTGTGCATTGGATGTGGGAGTGCTGTCGCCGGACTGCTGCGCCCTCGCTGCCATGGGCACCGACAGCGCCATCAGAGTTCCGATGAAATCGCGACGGCTGAGCACTGTTGATCCCGTCAGCGCTGCCAATCGACCATTTTTTTGCAATAAAGAGATGGCTTTTGTCATTTGAGTCATCCTCAACTCATAATGGTACCACCCTGCAATACTCGTAGACCGCGGCACGGGAATCTGTCAACACGGCGCATGCGAAAACCGTGGCAAACTACCGTTTTCAAAGGTATTTTTCGGCGCATTCCCTGCGCATAAATAATGAAATGTTGCGCCGAATGGTAAACAATTGGCGACCGGCGCCGGCGATTGGCCGGCACGGCTGTTGGCCGCTTTACACCGCCGCTGCCACCCTTTCGCCCCCTCAAACCGCTCCGCCGCCTGTTCAATACCACAGGTTGCACAAAGCATGCATTTGATTCGTCGATTGCCCCTCAAGTCGACCGGGGCCACTCGGCCCTGCACGATCGCCTTTCGGCCAATCAACACTGTCGGTTCGGATCTATCCGATTTGCAAGGGCAGATATGCCCAGCGCCGGGGCAGAAATGCCAATTGACGCATGAAAGGCAAGCACTTAGCCCGATCTCTGGGGAAGTGTGGTCCGTGGGGAACTGATGCGCAGCCTATTATGTTTGATTATGTTGCTTTTGGCGCTCTGCGGACCGTCGGCAGCCCAAACGCGTTTGGAACCGACCGGAGAAACGGTGGCCGATTGCAGCGCTCTGAATACAACACCCATAACCCTCAGAGAAGACGACGGTACGTTAACCCAACAAGGGGCAGTCCTTGTTATTGCCGAGCATACCGTAACGGTGAACAACTTGACGGACCTGGACCTGGTCACCGTTCAGTTAACCTCAGGCTTTGTCGGTGTAGGGCCCACGATTACGATCGAGGCAGCCGTTGACGGCAACGTCTTGTTTGGCGGCACCCATGCGCCACCATTGAATGTGATTCCGGCGCAAACCGCAGAGTACGATCCCCCAGGCCCCCAGACAGGTATTTCCATTGTGCTCCGAACCACCGTCCAATTCGCCAGTGCTGCACCCAGCCCGGCGGAATGGGATGTGAATTACCGGATCACATGTGCGCCCAACAGCGGCACCACAACAACAACGACACCGCCCACATCACCGACATCAGGGCCCACCACCGCATTCATCTCCGAGCGTGCCAACCGGCTCTTGGAGGAATCGCCCGATCGGCCGCGTCTCGTCCGCAAGCGCCTCGAATCGCTGTGGGGCGGCGGCGAAGCCGAGTCATCGGTCTCGGCCTATGCCGACCCGCGTCGGTTCGATTTGAAGGCCTCGAGAAGCGGCGGCAGCGCGTATGTCAGTCTCAGAAGCCTTTCAAGCGTGAACGCGGCCGATTTCATCCTGGCGTCAGAGCCGCCCATTCCCGAGCCGTCCCCGGGGTCGGAAAGCTGCTGGGATGCGTGGGCGGAAGCCCATTACATGAATTTCCAAGATGCCGGCGACCGGCAGGGCAATTTCGCGGTCGGCTATGTCGGCATCGATTGTCTGGTGCATCCGGCGATCATGGTCGGCTTTCTCGGACAGGTCGACTGGATGGATGACGAGATCGGCAATGTCAATTCCGACACCGATGGCCTCGGCTGGATGGCCGGGCCCTATGCAACCGCACGGCTGACGCCAAATCTCTATTTCGACATCCGGGCCGCCTGGGGACAGTCGGACAATGACGTCAATGTTGCCGGCGTGACCGGCAGCTTCGATACGACCCGCTGGCTTGTCAGCGGGCAACTCACCGGCAATCTTCGACATGGCGACATTCGCGTGACGCCCGAAATCAGCCTGTCCTATATCGGCGAGGACCAGGATGGATATATCGATTCAAACGGCACGACAGTCTCCTCGCGCAACGTCGGGCTGGGCAGACTGCGTTTCGGTCCGGAGATCTCGCGCCGCTACCAGATGGCGTCCGGCATAATCATCGAGCCGCACCTGGCGCTGCGCGGCCTGTGGGATTTCGACGGCACCGGTGTCACGGTCGGCGGCATCAATTACAGCCAGGCCGAGGGCTTCCGCGGCATGACAGAGATTGGTTTCATCGTGCAAAGGCCGGACGATTTCAACATCCGCGCCGTTTTCAAGTATGACGGCATCGGCGTCAGCGATTACAACGCTTATGGCGGCCAATTGTGGATCAACGTCCCCTTGAATTAGGTTTACGCACGGCGCTGGCCGGTGCCTACCAATCGGGCAGTCGATGATTCTACGCCGCCGCTACCACCATTTCTCCGCTTCGAAGCGCCCTGCCGCCTGCTCGATGACATGGGCCGTGCGAAACAGCGTTTCTTCCTCGAAGGGTTTGCCGATCAACTGAAGTCCGAGCGGAAGGCCGCCGTCATCAAGTCCGGCCGGCACGGCGATGCCCGGCAGGCCGGCCATGTTGACCGTCACCGTGAAGATATCGTTGAGATACATCTTCACCGGGTCGGCGGCCATGTCCTGGTCAGCGATCCCGAAGGCCGCTGACGGTGTCGCAGGGGTCAGGATCGTGTCGATCCCGTCGGAAAACACCGTTTCGAAATCCCGCTTGATCAACGTGCGGACCTTCTGCGCCCTCAGATAGTAGGCATCGTAGTAGCCGGAGGACAGGACATAGGTGCCGATCAGGATACGCCGCTTGACCTCAGCGCCGAAGCCGGCCGCCCGCGTCTTTTCATACATGTCCACAATATCGCCGCCGGGCTCGCGCAACCCGTAGCGCACACCGTCATAGCGGGCCAGGTTCGACGAGGCTTCGGCCGGCGCCACGATATAATAGGCCGGCAGCGCGTAGCGCGTGTGCGGCAGCGAGATATCGACGATCTCGGCGCCGGCGTCCTTCAGCCAGGCAATGCCCTTTTGCCACAGGCTTTCGATTTCCCCGGGCATCCCGTCCATGCGGTATTCCTTGGGAATACCGATCTTCATGCCTTTGACCGACTGGCCGATCGCAGCCTCATAGTCGGGAACCGGCAGATCGACCGACGTCGTGTCCTTCGGATCGCTCGACGCCATTGATTTCAGCAGGATTGCCGAATCGCGCACATCGCGCGTGATGGGACCGGCCTGGTCGAGGGACGAGGCAAAGGCGACAATCCCCCAGCGCGAACAGCGCCCATAGGTCGGCTTGACGCCCACCGTGCCGGTAAACGCCGCCGGCTGGCGGATCGATCCCCCGGTATCGGTGGCCGTTGCGCCAGCACAGAGATGCGCCGCGACAGCCGCGGCCGAGCCGCCCGACGAACCGCCCGGCACCAGTGCCTTGTTGTCGCCGCGCGCGCGCCAGGGATTGGTGACCGGCCCGTAATGCGACGTCTCGTTCGACGAGCCCATGGCGAACTCGTCCATGTTCAGCTTGCCGAGCATGACTGCACCGTCGGCCCACAAATTGCCAGTCACGGTCGATTCGTATCGCGGCTTGAAGCCGTCGAGAATATGGCTGCAGGCCTGGGTATGGAAATCCTGCGTTCCAAACAGGTCCTTGATCCCCAGTGGAATGCCTTCCAGCGCCCCGCCCTCGCCGCGCCCCAGCCGCTCGTCCGACTGACTGGCCATGCGCCGCGCTGTGTCAGCCGTCACCGTGACATAAGCGTTGATCGCATCATTGGCCGACTCGATGGCGTTCAGATAGGCATCCGTCAATTCGGCCGATGTGATGTCCCCGGCGCGCAGCCGGTCGCGGGCTTCGGCGATCGTCAGGCGGGTCAGTTCGCTCATTGGGTCCGTCGCTTTTCAAAGGGCTGTTCACGCGATCGTTTCAATGGTGTCGACATTCGCGCGTGTTTCGGCCGGTCGCGGCCAGGAGGGGTTGATCTACTCGACAACCTTCGGGACGACGAAGAAATCCTCGTCGCTCTGCGGCGCATTGGCGACGATATCGCCCGCCTTGCCGCCATCGGTCACCGTGTCCTGGCGTTTCTTCATGTCCATCGGCATGACCGAGGTCATTGCTTCGACACCGTCGATATCGACTTCATTCAATTGCTCGACAAACCCCAGAATGGCATTGAGCCCGCTTTGCATCTCGACCGCCTCCTCCTCCGAGACGGCGATCCTGGCAAGATGCGCAACGCGTTTGACTGTCGTCAGATCAACGGACATGGTTTCTGGCTCCGGACGGATTTTCACGCAGGCTATAGCGGCGCATCGCCGCCAGGGCAAGCGCTGATGGCTTCACACGTCCTTAGAGATCAAGCCAGTCTCCGACGGCCGGCGCATTGACCTTGCCGGCGTCACCCTCCATCCCGGCAATCAGCTTCTCCGGCGTCTGGTCGATGATCGGAAAGGTCCCGTAATGGCAGGGCAATATCGTGGAAAAACGGAAATACCGGCGGCAGGCGAGCGCCGCCACGGCGCCGCCCATGGTGAACCGGTCACCGATCGGAACGATGCCGATTTGCGGCTCGTGCAGTTCCTGGATCAGCGCCATATCGGTGAAGATGTCGGTGTCGCCCATATGCAGGAGCGTCGGCTCGTCGTCGAAATGCAGAACCACGCCATTGGCATTTCCGAGACAGTGCGACACCCCGTTTTCCGTCAGATGCGCCGAGGAATGCAGCGCGTTCACGAAGGTCACCGAGAACCCGTCATGGCTCAGCGTCCCGCCGGTATTGCCCAGATCGAGTTTTTCAAGCCCGCCCGAATGGCCGAGCCAGGTGCCGAGGTCGTAATTGGCAATGACGGTCGCTCCGGTCTCGCGCGCAATGTCGACCGTGTCACCGACATGGTCGCCATGGCCGTGGGTCAAAACGATGTGGGTCACGTCCCTGGCTGCGTCCTTCGCATCCAGCCCCGAAAAACTGGGGTTTCCTGTCAAAAACGGATCGATCAGGATTTTGGCCTTGGTGATTTCCAGTCGAAATGCCGAGTGGCCCAGCCATTGCACTTTCATCTCATACCCTTTCAGTTTCGACGCCTGGGGCAAGTTTACGGCTTGACAGGGGCACTGAAAAGAACGAACCGGGCAGATAAACCGGAATCGCCCAAATGAATGTTGTGTCGCTGGAGGACCTTGCTGCCCGATTGACGCCCGGCACCGTGCTTGCGGGCCTGGATCTGGGAACAAAGACGATCGGTGTTGCCGTCAGCGACCTCGGATTGTCGCTGGCAACGCCCCGCACGGTCATCCGCCGGGTCAAATTTGCAAAGGATGCCGAGGCGCTGCTCGCCCTGCTGCGCCGCGAAAACGTCGGGGGCTGCGTTGTCGGCCTGCCGGTCAACATGGATGGCTCGGCGGGACCGAGGGTCCAGGCGACACGCGCCTTTGTGCGCAATATGGCGGAACGGACCGACCTCGATTTTGCGTTCTGGGACGAGCGGCTTTCGACCGTCGCAGCCGAGCGAGCGCTGCTCGAAATGGATGTGTCGCGAAAGAAACGGGCCGACCGTGTCGATGCGGCCGCCGCAGCCTTTATCCTTCAGGGGGCGTTGGACAGGCTTTCTTCGCTTTCTACCGGCGGCTCAGCGTAACCCGCCCGCCTTTCACGAATCCAGGCGCCGATGCCCTTGCGATATCGGAACGCCACGATGGCGAGCACGATCAGCGTGTCGATGAAAAGGGCCTTGAAAAGCAGCGGTGGAATATCCTGTGGCGGCATGCCGAGTATGTTGCCGTAAATCTCGAACACCAGATCGTGGGTCCGGCGCGTCAGCATGACAAAACCGAAGTGAATATCGTGGTAAGACAGGCCGTACCAGCCGCCCAGCAGGACAACCGGAACCAGCCACGCCAACAAGAACCACTTCATGCGGTTTGCCCCCTCGGCACTGTGCCGCCCCGATTGCCGGACCGGCTCGCTCTTACATGGAGACGCATGGTCGCCCGTCCACCCCGCCACAGCGATGGATAAAAATGATCGTCCCGCCAGATTGATGGCTTTGCACGCCGGACGCAACGTAAACCATTTGTTAAGGTTAATATTGCGTTGCCTTGTCGCGCCGGAGCCATGTCGGTATGCAGGCCTATGCTCCCGATTTTCGAAAGCACCTTGCCGATATTCATGCTCGTCATTCTCGGTGTGCTGCTCAAGCGCGCGCCCCTGGTCGATCGTTCGGTGTGGCATGGTCTGGAGGAGATCGGCTATTATGTGCTGTTCCCGGCGCTTTTGCTGCTGACGCTCTACAGGGCGGATTTCAGCGGCATCGGCCTTGGAGGCGTCGCGGCCGGCGGTCTCCTGACCGTCATCGGCGTTTTCATTCTGCTCTTTCTGTCCTGGCCATTGTTTCGAAGGCACGGCATTTCGCTGCCGGAGTTCACTACCGTCATTCAGACGACGACCCGCTGGAACGCTTTCGTTGGCCTCGCCATCGCCGACAGGCTTTTTGGCGAGACCGGCCTGGCGCTGACCGCCCTGCTCATGGCAATCGTCGTGTTGCCGATCAATTTCGGCAATGTCGTCCAGATGGTCTGGTATCTCAGCCCCTCCCCCGATATCGGTGCCTTTTCCAGGCGGGTCGTGACGAATCCGCTGATCCTGGCCTGTCTTGCCGGTCTGGCGCTGCGTTATTTCGGCATTACCCTCTACCAGCCCGTCGAGCAGGCCATCGACCTGGTCGCCAGCGCCGCGCTCGGCATCGGTCTGATCATGGTCGGCGCAGGCCTTAGAATACGCGAAACCATCCGCCCCCGGCTGATTTCAATCCTGTGCATGGCCGGCAAGCTTCTTGTCTATCCGCTGGTGCTGACGACAGCGTGCTGGCTGTTCGGCGTTCGAGGCGAGGCGCTGATCATCGTTGCCCTCAACGGCGCCGTTCCGACCGCGATGAACGGTTTCCTGCTGGCCCGGCAACTGGGCGGCGAGGCACCGCTTTACGCAACCATCGCCACACTGCAGACCGCAGTTTCTTTTGTGACGATCCCGCTGGTGATCTATCTGGCGACCTATGTCGCCTCCGGATAGAGAAGGTCGATGATCTGTCCGGCATCGAAGCGAAGATCCAGCATGCCGTAGGTCGTGCGATAGGCCCCGGCAAGACGCGATTCGGAAAACGCGTCAGCGATCCGCCCTGCCCCGAGCCGATGCAGTTCCGCGGCAGCCGCCGACAGCGCCAGTTGCTCGACAAGCATGCGTGAAGCCCCTTCGTCCCTCTGGCACAGCGCCGCCGCTGCGGCCAGCACATCGACCGTACGCTTCGAAAACTCGCCGAGGTCCCCGGCAATCATCGCAACCGTGGTCTCGAAATGCCGCGAATCGCGACCGAGCACGCGCATGAGATCGAGCGCCATGACATTTCCCGATCCTTCCCAGATCGCATTGACCGGCGCTTCCCGGTAGTGGCGGGCCAGCGGCAGTTCCTCCACATAGCCATTGCCGCCCATGCATTCCATCGCCTCATAGATGAAGGACGGCGCCATCTTGCATATCCAGTATTTCACCACCGGGGTCATGACCCGCACATAGGCCGCCTCCTGGGGATTGGTCGCGGCCCGGTCGAAGGCGTTGGCGAGACGCATGACGAGCGCCGTGGCCGCGGCGACATCGAGGGCCATGTCAGCCAGCACACGGGCCATCAGCGGCTGATCGGTCAGCACCCTGCCGAAAACCTTTCGCTGGCGGCAGTGATGCACGGCGATACCCAGGCAGATCCGCATGATCCCCGCCGATGCGATGGCGCAGTCCAGCCGGGTCAGCGTCACCATTTCAAGAATGGTGCGGACCCCCTTGCCCGGCTCGCCGAGAAGATAGCCATGGGCATTCATGAACTCGACTTCGCTTGAGGCGTTTGACCGGTTGCCGAGCTTGTCCTTCAGGCGTTGCAGCTGCAAACCGTTCCGGCTGCCGTCCTCCAGCAGCCGTGGCACGAGAAAACAGCCCAGCCCCTCCTCCATCTGCGCCAGCATGACGAAGGCGTCGCTCATCGGCGCCGACATGAACCACTTGTGTCCGGTCAGTCGGTAGACGCCGTCGCCGGCCCGCTGCGCCGAACTGGTATTGGCCCGGACATCCGTTCCGCCCTGTTTTTCCGTCATGCCCATGCCGATCGTCGCGCTGTTCTTCTCATTGACGGGACGGTGGGAGGCATCATATTTCCGCGACAGAATCTTGGGCGCCCACTGACGATGGACCGTCGGATTCGCCCGGATCGGCGCAAGCGACGCGCTGGTCATGGTGATCGGACACAAATGACCGCATTCGAGACCTGCGGTCAGGAAGAACCGGACCGCCCGGGCCGTGTGAGCGATTCCCCTCTCGGTACTGTTTTTCCCGGCGGCGTTTTCCCAGATCGATGCGTGCAGGCCATTGAGCATGGAGCGGCGCATCAACGCGTGATAGGCGGGATGGTACTCGACCTCGTCGATCCGATGCCCCTGGCTGTCAAAGCTTCGCAGTTCCGGTGTCGACCGGTTGGCGATTCTAGCGAGATCCTGCGCTTCGGGCGAGGTGATGAACCGGCCGAGCGTCGAGAACCCGTCCCGCAACGTCTTCGGCATCTCCCGTCCGACTTCGCTCAGGATCGGGTCCGACAGATAGGCATCCACGCCGCTGTAGAGCCCGGGCTGGTTGGTCACATCATGGGTCGTGCGGGGTGCTTTTGCGTCGGACATCGCGGTCGCATTCCTGTTGGGCAAGGCTTCGTTCCGGTTTTCTTGCCGATTCGCCGGATCACGCCTATAGAAGCGCCAATTGATCGAATTTGCGAGTACCCTTCATGGTTTTTTCCCACCGGCATCTCCTGGGCATCAACGGGCTGACCGAGTTGGATATCATGTATCTCCTCGACAAGGCCGATGAGGCGGTCAAACTCAGTCGTCGGCGGGAAAAGAAAACAAGCACTCTGCGCGGCCTGACACATATAAATCTGTTCTTCGAAGCTTCAACCCGCACCCAGGCCTCGTTCGAGCTTGCCGGCAAGCGCCTCGGCGCCGACGTGATGAACATGGCGGTGGGCAATTCCTCGGTGAAAAAGGGCGAAACGCTGATCGACACCGCAATGACGCTGAATGCGATGCACCCTGACATTCTGGTGATCCGCCATGCATCGGCCGGCGCATCGGCACTGCTTGCCCAGAAAGTCGGCTGCTCGGTGGTCAATGCCGGCGACGGCGCCCATGAACACCCGACCCAGGCGCTGCTCGATGCGCTGACCATCCGCCGGGAAAAGGGCAGGATCGCCCGGCTGACGGTCGCGATCTGCGGTGATGTTCTGCACAGCCGGGTCGCCCGGTCGAACATTCTGCTTCTCAACGCGCTCGGCGCCCGGGTCCGGGTAATCGCCCCCTCGACCCTGCTGCCGGCCGGCATCGAGAATATGGGTGTCGAGGTCTTTCACGATATGCGCGAGGGCCTGCGCGATGCCGATGTCGTCATGATGCTGCGGCTTCAGCGCGAACGGATGAGCGGCTCCTTCGTTCCGTCGGTTCGCGAATATTTCCGCTATTTCGGGCTTGATGCCGAAAAACTGTCCCATGCCCGGGACGATGCGCTTGTCATGCATCCCGGACCGATGAACCGCGGGGTGGAGATCGCCTCCGAAATCGCCGACGGGCCGCAAAGCGTCATTGAGGCGCAGGTCGAGATGGGCGTCGCCGTTCGCATGGCGGTCATGGAGGCCCTGATGCTGTCGGACGATGGAGGGCCGAGGCCATGACCAAGCTTGTCCTGACCAACGCCCGCATCGTCGACCCGTCACAAGCCCTGGACGCGACCGGCTCGCTCGTCATCGAAGACGGCCGCATTGCGCAATGCGTTACCGATGCGCCGCCGCCGGACGCCTCCGAACAGATCGATTGCGGCGGCCGGCTGATCGTGCCCGGACTGGTCGATGCGCGCGTCTTTGTCGGAGAGCCCGGCGCCGAGCACCGCGAAACCATCGCCTCCGTCAGCCTTGCGGCGGCGGCCGGCGGCGTCACTTCGCTCATTATGATGCCGGACACCGACCCCGTCATCGACGATGTCGCGCTGGTGGAGTTCGTTCTCAGAACAGCCCGTGAACAGTCCTGCATCAACATCCACCCCTCCGCCGCGATGACCAAGGGGCTGGCGGGCCAAGAGCTGACCGAATACGGGCTGTTGCGGGATGCCGGCGCCGTCATGCTGACCGATGGCCGTCGATCCCAGTGCAACGCCCTGGTGATGCGCCGCGCCCTCACCTATGCGCGTGACTTCGGGCTGGTTGTCGCCCGCGAGACCCAGGACAATGCCCTTGCTGCCCAGGGCGTCATGAATGAGGGCCTGTTTGCAAGCTGGCTGGGCCTTGAGGGCATACCCCGCGAGGCGGAGATCATTCCGCTCGAACGCGATCTCAGGCTCGCCGGACTGACCGGTGCCCGCTATCACGCAGCCAAGGTTTCGACATCCGATTCGATGGACGCCATCCGCGCAGCCCGGTCCCGCGGCGCCGATGTGACCTGCGGCATATCGATCAACCACCTGTCGCTCAACGAAAACGACATTGGCGAATACCGGACCTTCTTTCGCCTGTCTCCGCCGCTTCGCAGCGAGGACGACAGGCAGGCCATGATCGAAGCCCTGCGTGCCGGTGACCTGGACATCATCGTCTCGTCCCACGACCCGCAGGATGTCGACACGAAAAGGCTGCCCTTCGGTGATGCGGCCGATGGCGCCGTCGGGCTCGAGACGCTGCTCGCCGCGGCGCTGAGGCTTCACCACAATGGCGAGGTGCCGCTGATGCGGATCATCGACGCGCTGTCGACACGGCCGGCGGCCATTTTTGGCCTGGATGCCGGATCGCTGAAGCCGGGCAGCCGCGCCGACCTTGCCGTCGTCGATCTCGACGAACCCTGGGTTGTCTCGAAGGAACAGCTGCATTCACGCTCCAAGAACACGCCCTTCGAGGACGCCCGGTTCCAGGGCCGCGTCGTGCGAACCATGGTCGCCGGCGAATTCGTTTTTCAGGCGGAGTGACACATCCGCACCAAACCGCGTTTGTCAGAGCAAATGGTCCGGTTGTATAAAGAGGACAGCGGATCGCGGTGTGTCGCGCTCCGATTGAAGATGTGAGGCTTTTCAGTGCCCGACCCGATCAGCTGGCAGGTGAGCCTGCCCTATTTCGCTACCGCCCTGCTATTCGGCTATCTGCTGGGATCCGTCCCGTTCGGCCTGCTGCTGACACGCATGGCCGGCCTGGGCGATGTGCGCAATATCGGCTCCGGCAATATCGGCGCGACCAACGTCCTGCGCACCGGCAACAAGGGGTTGGCGGCCGCGACGCTGCTGCTGGACGCCCTCAAGGGAACGGCCGCCGTGCTGATCGCCGGGCGATATGGACCGGACCCTGCCGTCATCGCCGGTTTCGGCGCCTTTATCGGCCATCTCTATCCGGTCTGGCTGAGATTCCGCGGCGGCAAGGGCGTGGCGACCTATCTCGGCGTTCTGCTCGGCCTGCTGCCGCTCGGTTTCCTGATTTTCGCCGTCATCTGGCTGCTCGTCGCCTTTGCCAGCCGATATTCCTCGCTGGCGGCCCTGATCGCGGCGATCGTCGTGCCGGTCGCGCTCTTTGTCCTTGGATATATCCAGATCGCCGAATTGCTGACTGTCATGAGCGCAATCACGATCTGGAAGCATCGTGCCAATATCGGGCGTCTTCTGTCGGGCCAGGAGAACCGCATCGGCGGGAACGAATGACCGGAGTGGCGGGTTCCCGTCATGACAAGCCGCTGACCGACCAACAGCGGCTGTCCTGGCTGCGCCTGGCTCGTTGCGAGAATGTCGGTCCGGTGACATTTGACAATCTGATCGCCCGGTTCGGTTCGGCGGATGCCGCGCTTGACGCCCTGCCCGAACTGTCACGGCGCGGTGGCGCCGGGCGCTCCGTTCGCCTGTGCAGCATCGAGGATGCCGAACGGGAACTCGCCCGGGCCAGGCAACTCGGATGTCGGCTGATCGCATCATGCGAACCCGACTATCCCCCGGCGCTTCGCTGGACCGATGCCGCCCCGCCGGTTCTCGCCATGCGCGGCGATCCGGCCGTTCTGCAAAAACCGTCCGTCTCCATTGTCGGCTCGCGCAACGCCTCCGTCACCGGCCGCAAGATCACCCATGGCCTCGCCGCCGGTGTCGGCAGTGCCGGCTATTCCGTCACCTCCGGCCTTGCCCGCGGGATTGATGCTGCCGCCCACTCGGCAGCACTGACCACCGGAACCATTGCCGTCATGGCCGGCGGTCTCGACCGTCCCTACCCGCCGCAGAATATCGATCTCCTCGGCGACATCTGCGACGGCGGACAGGGTGCTGCGGTCAGCGAAATGCCGTTTGGATGGGAACCGCGGGCCCGCGACTTTCCGCGGCGCAACCGGATCGTCGCCGGCCTTGGACTTGGTCTGGTCGTGGTTGAGGCCGCCAGGAAGTCCGGATCGCTGATTTCCGCCCGGCTGGCCGGCGAGTTGGGCCGCCTGGTATTCGCGGTTCCAGGCTCGCCCATGGACCCGCGCGCCAAGGGCACCAATGATCTCATCAAGGATGGCGCCATCCTGACGACCGGTGCGGACGATATCCTGCAGGCGCTGGCACCGCTGACCGGTGGTCCCCAAGGCGAACTGAACTTTGCCGAACCGGAAGACGCTGAAGATCCAGAAGCCGACACCGTGGTTTCGGTCTCGCAGGACGACCGAACACGCATTGCCGATGCGCTCGGACCGACGCCGGTGGACATTGACGACATCATTCGCCATACCGATTTGCCGCCATCGGAAGTCTATCTCGTCTTGCTGGAACTGGACCTTGCCGGAAGACTTGAACGGCATCCGGGTGGAATGGTCTCAAAACCGCCGGTCACGTAACGGATCGGTCGAGATACCGATCGTCCGATTTGGTTTCGCCGCGCTTGCCGCCTGCATGATGTCTGTTGACATTCGACAGGCCGGCAAAAGGTATCGATTGGCAGCAACTGCTCGGGCGATATCCATAAACGGTTATAAACAAAGGCTTAAGGAAGCGCGAAATAGAGTGTTGCATTCATGTTATGACCGGAAAATTTCACCACCTAGACCTTGACCCGCAGCCATCGGATGTTCATTTCGGGGCTTGAATTCACTGCCCGCCCACGATCCGGCCCGGTTTGACGGCCGCCCGACGGGCACCCAATCAGAGTGATTATATGAACGTCGTTGTTGTTGAATCCCCTGCCAAAGCCAAGACCATCAACAAATATCTGGGCCCCGGATACAAGGTGCTCGCCTCCTTCGGGCATGTGCGCGACCTCCCGGCCAAGGACGGCTCCGTCAAGCCGGATGAAGACTTTGACATGACCTGGCAGGTCGACACCGCCTCCAACAAGCGCCTGAAGGAAATCTCCGATGCGCTGAAGAAATCCGACGGGCTGTTTCTGGCAACAGACCCCGATCGCGAGGGTGAGGCGATTTCCTGGCATGTGCTCGAGGTCCTGCGCGCCAAGCGCGGCGTGCTTGGTGACAAGCCGGTCAAGCGCGTGGTGTTCAATGCCATTACCAAGAAGGCCGTCCTAGAGGCCATGGCCCATCCGCGTGACATCGACGAACCGCTGGTCGAGGCCTATCTCGCCCGCCGTGCGCTGGACTATCTGGTCGGCTTCAACCTGTCTCCGGTTCTATGGCGCAAACTGCCTGGTGCCCGCTCGGCCGGCCGGGTCCAGTCGGTGGCGCTGCGTTTGGTGTGCGACCGGGAAGCCGAGATCGAACGGTTCGTTTCCGAGGAATACTGGCAGATCGTCGCCCATCTGAAGACCCCGCGCGGCGACGGCTTCGAGGCCCGGCTGGTCAGCGCCAACGACCACAAGGTCCAGAAGATGTCGATCGGCAATGCCGATCATGCCGCTCACCTCAAGGAGATGCTGGACGGCGCCAGCTTCGTCGCCGAAAGCGTCGAGGCCAAGCCGACCAAGCGCCATCCCTCGCCGCCTTTCACCACTTCGACCCTGCAACAGGCGGCATCTTCGAAGCTCGGCTTCAACGCCTCGCGCACCATGCAGGTTGCGCAAAGGCTCTATGAGGGGGTCGATATCGGCGGTGAAACGGCCGGCCTCATCACTTATATGCGAACCGACGGTGTCCAGATGGCCCCGGAGGCCATTGACGGCGCCCGGATCGCGATTGCCGAGCAGTTCGGCGAGCGCTACCGTCCGGAAAAGGCACGCCACTACGCCACCAAGGCCAAAAACGCTCAGGAAGCCCATGAGGCAATCCGTCCGACCGACTTCAGGCGTTCTCCCGACAGCGTCAAACAATTCCTCGATGCCGATCAGTTCCGCCTCTACGATCTGATCTGGAAGCGCGCCATCGCCAGCCAGATGGCCCCGGCGGAAATCGAGCGGACGACAGTGGAGATCTCCGCCCGAAACGGTCCAAACCATGCCGGCCTGCGCGCCAATGGTTCGGTGATCCGCTTCGACGGCTTCATCGCGGCCTATACGGACCAGAAAGAAGATGGCGAGCAATCGGACGACAACGACGACGGCAAGCGACTGCCGCCTATCGACCCGCAGGACAAACTCGACCGCGAGAAGATTGCCGCCACGCAGCATTTCACCGAACCGCCGCCGCGTTACTCGGAAGCTTCGCTGATCAAAAAGATGGAAGAACTCGGGATCGGTCGGCCATCGACCTATGCCGCAACCCTCGCCACCTTGCGCGACCGCGAATATGTGACCATCGACAAGCGCAAACTCATCCCCGAGGCCAAAGGCCGGCTGGTGACGGCGTTTCTGGAGAATTTCTTCGAGCGCTATGTCGAATACGACTTTACCGCCGGTCTTGAGGAAAAGCTCGACCGCATTTCCGCCGGCGAACTGGTCTGGAAGGATGTCCTGCGCGATTTCTGGACCGAGTTCCTTACCCATCTGGAGGGCACCAAGGAACTTCGGGTCACCAATGTCCTCGACGCGCTCAATGAAGAGCTGGCGCCGCTGGTCTTTCCGCCGCGCGAGGACGGTTCCAATCCGCGCCTCTGCCCGAAATGCGGAACCGGAAACCTGTCGCTCAAGCTCAGCCGCTACGGCGCATTTGTCGGCTGTTCCAACTATCCCGATTGCAGCTTCACCAGGCAGCTGTCGGCAGATGCGGCCAGCGACGGCGCGGCCGCGTCGAACGAGCCCCGCGACCTTGGAAAAGACCCCTTGACCGACGAGGACATCACGCTGCGCACCGGCCGGTTCGGACCCTATGTCCAGCGCGGCGAAGGCAAGGGCGCCAAGCGTTCAAGCCTGCCGAAGGGCTGGAAGCCGGAGGATATCGACCATGAAAAGGCCATCGCGCTGCTGTCCCTGCCGCGCGATGTCGGCCCGCATCCGGAAACCGGCAAGATGATTTCCGCCGGCCTCGGCCGCTACGGTCCATTCCTGCTCAATGACGGAACCTATGCCAATCTGGAAAGCATCGAGGACGTCTTTTCCATCGGCCTGAACCGGGCCGTCACGGTGCTGGCGGAGAAGATCGCCAAGGGTCCGGGCCGGCGCGCCAAACCCGCCGCCATCAAGGAACTGGGCGAGCATCCCGACGGCGGCGCGATGACGGTTCGCGACGGCCGCTACGGCCCCTATGTCAATTGGGGCAAGGTCAATGCGACCTTGCCGAAAGACGCCGATCCGCAATCCATAACCGTCGAGAAGGCCCTCGAACTGATCGCCGCCAAGGCGGCGAAAAGCGGCACCGGCAAGACCAAGGCCCGAGCGAAGGCCAAGCCGAAGACCACCAGAAAGAAGGCGCCCGCCAAGCGGACGCGCAAGGCAAAAGCCGTCAAGGCTGAAGACTGAATTGACCAGACGACGCAAGCCCGGCCGCACGGACAAACCGCCGACCGGGTTGCCGGACCGCGAGACGCTGATACGGTTTGTCGCCGAACACCCGTCGCGCAGTTCGAAGCGCGACATCGCCAAGGCGTTTTCCGTCCGCGGCGCGGACCGTGTTGAATTGAAACAATTGCTGCGCGAACTGGAGGATGAAGGCCTCCTGGAACGGCGCCGCAAGCAATTGGTGCGACCGGGCGATCTTCCGCCGGTCATGGTGCTCGATATCACGACCCGCGAGCCCGATGGCGCACTGATCGGCCGGCCCTCCGAATGGCGCGACGAGGGATCGGCCGTACCGGCGGTGCTGATTCGCCAGCGCCAGGCCGCAGGCGGCCGCAAACGTTCGCCCGCGGCTGGCATTGGCGATCGGGTTCTCGCCCGCATCCAGCCGTCGCAAAGCGATACCGGCCCGGCCCACATTGGCAAGGTCATGAAGGTGATCGACCGCAATCGCGGGACGACGCTGGGCGTGTTCCGCGCAATGCCGGGAGGCGCCGGACGAATCGATCCGATCGACCGGCGCGGCAAGGAGCTTGTCGTCGATCCCGACGATGTCGGCAAGGCCCGCGACGGCGACCTGGTGGAGATCGAGGCGGCGCGCCACGGCCGCTACGGCATGCCGCGTGGCCGGGTCCGGTCGGTGATCGGATCGGTGGCCGGCGAAAAGGCGATCTCGATGATCGCCATCCATGCCCACGGCATTCCCCATCGGTTTTCCGAGGCCGCGATCGCCGAGGCGAAATCGGCAAAACCGGTGCGTCTCGGCAAACGCGAAGACTGGCGCGCGCTGCCGCTGATCACGATCGATCCGTCCGATGCCAAGGACCATGACGATGCGGTTCATGCTGCGCCGGACGACAATCCGGCCAATCCGGACGGCGTCGTGGTCATCGTGGCGATCGCCGATGTTTCCCATTATGTCCACCCCGACACAACGCTCGACCGGGAGGCCCTGAAGCGCGGCAATTCGGTCTATTTTCCCGACCGTGTGGTGCCGATGCTGCCGGAGCGCATTTCCAATGATCTGTGCTCCCTCAAGCAGGGCGTCGACCGCCCGGCGCTCGCGGTCCGCATGGTCTATTCCGCTGAGGGCCGCAAGGTCGGCCACACATTCCATCGCATCATGATGAAAAGCGCTGCCCGGCTGTCCTATGAACAGGCGCAGGCGGCCTTCGACGGAACGCCGGACGATCAGACGGCGCCGATGCTTGAGCCTGTCCTGCGCCCGTTGTGGAGCGCCTACCAGGTGCTCGCCCGCGGTCGCGACCGGCGGCAGCCGCTCGATCTCGACATGCCCGAGCGCAGGTTGCTGCTCAAGAAGGACGGCACGATCGACAAGGTCGTCATCCCGCCGCGTCTCGAAGCCCACCGCCTGATCGAGGAGTTCATGATCCAGGCCAATGTCGCGGCCGCCGAAACACTGGAGAAAAAACGCCAGCGCTTGATCTACCGGGTGCATGAGGCGCCATCGCTGGCCAAACAAGAAGCGCTTCGCGATTTCCTCAAGACATTCGGTATCGCCCTCGCCCGGGGAGGACAGCTTCGCGCCAACAGTTTCAACGGCGTATTGGCAAAGGCCCGCGGCAAGCCGTATGAGACGATGGTCAATGAGATGGTCCTGCGCTCCCAGAGCCAGGCTGCCTACAGCCCCGACAATATCGGCCATTTCGGCCTGAACCTGCAGAGATATGCGCATTTCACATCGCCGATCCGGCGTTATGCCGATCTGATCGTCCATCGGGCCTTGGTCGCCGC
Organism: Rhizobiaceae bacterium; assembly: GCA_028279875.1. Lineage (GTDB taxonomy): Bacteria > Pseudomonadota > Alphaproteobacteria > Rhizobiales > Rhizobiaceae > Hoeflea_A. Next base: position 27,043 of record JANQMU010000103.1, on the reverse strand, counting down.
GCTGGCGCTTGGCGACGGCGCAATCACCGCAAAGGAGGAGGACGCGCTCGAGGAGATCGCCGCCGAGATCTCGACCTTCGAGCGGCGGGCCATGGCGGCCGAGCGCGATACCGTCGATCGCCTCGTCGCCCATCATCTTGCCGGCAGGATCGGTGACGATTTCGACGGCCGGATCTCGGGTGTCACAAGGGCCGGGCTGTTTGTCAGCCTGCAACAATTTGGCGCAGACGGGTTTGTACCGGTTTCCACATTGGGACTGGACTATTATATCTACGACGAAACACATCACTCGCTCGTCGGCGAAAAATCGGGAACGGGATATCAGCTCGGCGATTCGGTCGAGGTCCGGCTGGCTGAGGCCATTCCGCTGGCCGGCGCCCTGCGATTTGAGATGTTGAGCGAGGGGCAGAAGCTGGCCGCAGCCACACGCTCGTTCCACAAGGCAAAACGCGGCACCGCGAAGCGGCGCGGCAGAAAACGCAGAGGATAACCAGCATGGCAATGCCTGATTCCATCGAGGGCCATCCGGCAACGAAGCGCGAGCCGCGCGATATATGGGGTGCGATACGGCGCGGCTGGTCGGGTCGCTGCCCGCACTGCGGTGAAGGACGCCTGTTCCGGAGTTTCCTCAAACCGGTGGACCATTGCGACAGGTGCAATGAAAGCCTGCACCACCAGCGCGCCGACGACCTGCCGCCCTACCTCGTTATCTTCGTCGTCGGCCACATCGTCGTCGGCGCCTATCTGATGGCAGAGCGGATGGTGACACTCAACAGCTGGCAGCATCTGGCGATCTGGACACCGATGACCATCATCATGGCGGTCGCGATGATGCAGCCGACCAAAGGCGCGGTGATCGGCCTGCAATGGGCCAATTACATGCACGGATTCGGCGGTCAGGAGGGTGAAGCGGAGATGGTTCGCCCGGACTGAGCAAAGCCCCCTCCCCAACGAAATCGGGCGATCGCGAGTCGATGTCTGGAAAGTGTCATTCACATGGAATATGTGCTGATATGACCGGCAGACACTCTCGGGACTGAAACACAGGCATGAGCGACAAGGACGATCCAGCCACACGGCATCCCCGGGCCGTCGACCCAGCTCCTTTTGCACCGGAGGAGGTCGGACACCCCCTGCTGCGCCCGAAAGATGCGTCGACCCTGATCCTCATCGACCGGTCGGGCGGCGAACCCGCCCTTCTGATGGGCAAGCGCCACCAGGCCCATGCCTTCATGCCTGATACTTACGTCTTTCCCGGCGGCCGCCGCGACAAGGATGACGGCCGCGTGCCGGTGTCCGACGATCTGGATACAGCCGTCACCCGCAAACTGATGCAAAAAATGGCCAGTCCCGCCACCGAAATCCGCGCCCGGGCGCTGGCCATCGCCGCCGTCCGGGAGACCCACGAGGAAGTCGGGATCTTCATTGCCGGACACGGCAGACCCAGCCGGCAGAAAAGCTGGAGGGCCTTTGCCGAGCGCGGCCTGGCGCCGCGCTTGTCGCCCCTGCGATATATCGCCCGGGCGGTGACACCGCCCTATCAGAAACGCCGGTTCGACACCCGTTTCTTTGCCTGTTTTCGCGACGAAGTCGATCAGACCGACGCCGAATCCAGCAACGAACTGCTCGACCTCAAATGGGTGAGGCCGTCACAGGCCGATTCGATCTCGATGCCGCGCATCACGCGAGCGATCATCGAACATCTTGACCGGGAACTTGCCCGTGACTCGACGCTTCCCTTTGGCCGCCCCGTGCCCTTTTTCCACGCCCGATACGGGCAATACACACGCGAAGTCCTGTAGGTCGACAGGCAGCCGATGGACACGCAACCGTCAGAGCGCGTCGTTGGCCACCACCCGGACAGGCCGATCCCGTGGCTCTCTCTTTCAGCGGCCATAGCGGCAATCAGCGCCGTCGGCATCGCGCTCGGTCTCGGGCTGTCGCTGCTGAGCGTGGTTCTGCAGAAGGCCGGCATCTCCGCCACGATGATCGGCCTCAATTCCGCCATGGCGGGAATCGCATCGATTGCCGTCGCGCCCATTTCCACTAGGCTGGCTCAGCGTTTCGGCGTCGCCGATACCATGCTGGTGGCGATTGCCGTTGCGGCGGCCTCGGCCATCGGATTTTTCTGGGCGCCGCATTTCTGGATCTGGTTTCCCCTGCGCGTGACATTCCACGGCGCCATAACGGTGCTGTTCATCCTGTCGGAATTCTGGATCAATGCAGCCGCGCCACCCGCCCGGCGGGGATTCATTCTCGGCGTTTATGCGACGGTCCTCTCCCTCGGTTTTGCCACCGGCCCCCTGCTGTTTTCGCTACTGGGCAGCGACGGCGTGCTGCCTTTTGCGGTCGGCGCCACGATCATCGCCGCTGCATCGGTTCCCGTCATCCTGGCCCGCCGCGAAAGTCCGGTGATCATCAACCGTCCGAGCGGGCCGTTCCTGAAATTCGTTTTCCTGCTTCCAACGGCAACCGCCGCCGTGTTCGTGTTCGGGGCGGTCGAATCCGGCGGATTTGCGCTGTTTCCGGTGTTTTCCAGCCAGATCGGTTTCAGCGAATCCGATGGCGCGCTGCTTCTGACGATGATCGGCCTCGGCAATGTCCTCTTCCAGATCCCGCTCGGCCTTCTGTCGGACCGCATCGGCGATCGCCGTATCCTGCTGTTCTTCTGCGCGGCGACAGGCCTGCTCGGATGCCTGCTGCTGCCGCTCCTGTCGTCGCACTGGTGGCTTCTGGCCGGCGTCCTGTTTGTCTGGGGCGCGGTCGTCGCAGGCCTCTACACGGTGGGGCTGGCCCATCTCGGCTCGAAACTGGTCGACGGCGATCTGGCCTCGGCCAATGCCGCCTTCGTATTCTGCTACGCCATCGGCATGCTGATCGGGCCGCAAACGATCGGATTGGCCATGGATATGGTGGGGGCCAACGGCTTCGCCTACAGCCTGGCAGTCTTCTTCGTTCTCTATGTCGGACTGGCCATCGGTCGAATCGCCTTCAGACCCGTCAGGCCACGCTGACGAATTGGCTTGACATTTACCGCGTGATTTGTAGGTTCCGCTCAGAATTTCGCCGCAGACGGCACCGGCTGTCCGCGGCTTCATTTATTGAACAGCAGACAAGACCCCGCACCAGAACAGGCAAGACAATGGCCAAAGCCACGACCATCAAAATCAAGCTGCAGTCCACCGCGGATACGGGCTTCTTCTATGTGACCAAGAAGAACAGCCGGACCATGACCGAGAAAATGGTCAAGACGAAATATGATCCGGTCGTCAAAAAGCACGTGGAATTCAAGGAAGCCAAGATCAAATAGACGATCGTTCCGTTAGCTCCGAACAGCAAGAAGGCCGCTTCGTGTTCGAAGCGTCCTTTTGTTCGGGGGCTGGCCGGCACAGGCTGCGGTACGAGGAGGCCACAAATCCTGGCGCCGACCAGCCAACCCCACGACCCAGGAGATGCGGCGGACCTGAGCAACATGGGGTAGTCGAATCAACCTGACGCAAGCGAAACTAGCAGTCTTTTACGCTTGCCTCTGTCCACAACATTTGCCCATTGTCGAAAAAAAATCAACGTTTTCTTAACCGTTTGGTCTAAACGTTTGTCGGAATGGTAAACGGCGCCACCGGGCCGCCCGCAATTGACCTTAAGAATCAAGCGATTGACTCCCGGCGTCGAAGCCGTCGGGCTGCTGGCCCTGTCAAGCCCCGAACTGGGAATCCGTCATATCGGGATCACAATCCACACCCTGTGAGGAATCAGCGCTGCGGTGACCGGCGGCGGCCGCCGCTCAGGCAGCCTGTTTTGCAACGACCCGGTTGCGTCCCGCATTCTTCGCCTCGTAAAGCGCCATATCAGCCCGTTTGAGCAGCAGGTCCGCCGTTTCGCCCGACCGGGACAGCGCCGAGAGGCCGACCGACGCCGTGATATCGAGGCGCAGCCCGTCCTTGCCGACTTCAAATGGCGAAGAGGCAATGCGCTCGCGCAGGCGCTCGGCGATCGCCTGCGCCGTATCGGCGTCCGTGTCCGGCAGAACGACGACGAACTCCTCGCCGCCAAACCGGCATGCCAGGTCGATGCCGCGTATCGTCAGACGAATTCTCTTGGCGAATTCACGGATCACCACATCCCCGACATCATGGCCATGGACATCATTGACAGCCTTGAACCGGTCGATGTCGATCACCAGCACCGAAAGCGGCCGCTCCCGGGCGGTTGAGCGCTCCATCAGCACCTGCATGTGGGTATCGAGATAGCGGCGATTATAGAGGCCGGTCAACGGGTCGGTTACTGCCAGTTCGATCGTGTGCTGGACACTGGAACGCAGCCGGTCATTATAGCGTTTGCGGCGGAACTGTGTCTTGCATCGCGCGATCAGCTCGTTCGGCTCCACGGGACGGATGATATAGTCATTAACCCCGAGTTCCAAGGCCCGGTTGACCATCTCCTCCTCACCCTGTTCGCAGACCAGCAACAGCGGAATGAAGCGCGTCCGCTCCAGCGAGCGAAGCTGCGAACACAGCCGAAGCGGATCGTAATGCCGGAAATTCGTGCTCACCACCGCCAGTTCGTATGGCCGCTCGGCGGCCTCGAACAACGCAGTCTGCGGATCGGACATCACCGTGACATCGGCAGTCTTGCGAAGAATTTGCGAGATCCGGTCCTGCGAGTTCGAGCGCCCGTCCACCAGCAGCGTCAGGCCCTTTTCATTGTCCTCCAGCCCTCCAGAATCCAGCAGGGCCTCGAGGCCGATATCCTTGGCCGTCTGCGCCCGGATGCGCAGTTCATCGGTCAGTGTTTTCAGGCGAACCAGGCTCTTGACCCGGGCCATGAGCTGCAGGTCATTGACCGGCTTGGTCAGGAAATCGTCGGCGCCGGCGCTCAGCCCCTTGACCCGGTCCGAGGGCTGGTCGAGCGCGGTCACCATGACGACGGGAATATGCATGGTGGTCGGATTGGCCTTCAACCGCTGGCACACTTCGAAGCCGTCCATGCCGGGCATCATGATATCGAGCAGGACCAGATCGATCAGGCCGCCCTCGCAGACCCGAAGCGCCTCTTCGCCATTGCTCGCCGTCAGGACCTCGAAATATTCGGCCAGGAGGCGGGCTTCCAGCAATTTGACATTTGCCGGTATGTCATCGACGACCAATATGCGGGCAGTCATTACAGATCAATCCTCTCAATCAGGCGTCGCCCAGATACGTCTTTATCGTCTCCACGAATTTCGGAACCGAAATCGGTTTGGACATATACGCCTCACAGCCCCCTTGCCGTATGCGCTCCTCATCACCCTTCATTGCAAACGCCGTCACCGCGATAATCGGAATGGCGTGCAGTTCATCATCTTCCTTCAGCCATTTGGTGACCTCGAGACCCGAGACCTCCGGCAGCTGAATGTCCATCAGGATCAGGTCCGGACGGTGCTCACGCGCCAGATCCAGAGCCTCAAGACCGTTGCGCGTCTGGATCGTATCGTAGCCGGACGCTTCGATCAGATCGCGAAACAGCTTCATATTGAGCTCGTTGTCCTCGACAATCATCACCCGTTTCGGCATATCCGGCGCTCCGCCCGCGTTCGACACTTGCCCCTGGTTCACCAGCCGGTATGCTGCCGCCGACAGGGACAATCGGCCACGTCCTGTGACCATAGCGCGATTTGGTTGAGGAAAAGCAAACTCATGCACACAAATCGATTCAAAAGCGAAAACAAATTCGAAACCGAGGGTCTTTGCGCCGATATCCTTGGCTGGATTGCCACGGACGAAACGCTGATGAACCGCTTCCTGGCGCTTTCGGGCCTTTCGGCGGACACCCTTCGCCAGGCCTCGCGGGAGCCGGGATTCCACTCCGGGGTTCTCGCCTTTCTGATGAGTCACGAACCGACGCTGATGGCCTATTGCGAGGCGCGCGATGTCGCCCCCGAACGGGTGGTGGAGATCTGGCAGCGCCTTGAAGGCGCACCGGAGCCCGACGGGGATCCATGACGGAGACAGCCGAAACGAAGGGCTTGAGCGACGTTCGATTGGGCGCGCGGCCGCTGATCGTCTGCGATGTCGATGAGGTGGTGCTTGAATTCCTGACCCCGTTCAACGCCTTTCTGAAATCCCGCGGCCACGAATTGCTGCCCCGCTCCTTCCACCTGACCGGAAACATCGTTTCGCTCGAGACGGGCGCCGAGACACCACCCGGCAATGTCGGCAGCCTGCTCGAAGCCTTTTACGCCAGCCAGTTGGAGTGGCAGGAGCCGGCGGACCGGGCATCCGCGTGTCTGGCGGCACTTTCCGAATTTGCCGATATCCTCTTCCTGACGGCAATGCCGGCGCGCCATTACGATGTTCGCCGTGCTCTTCTGGACAGGCATGACCTCCCCTTCCCGCTGGTCGCGGCCGACCGGGACAAGGGCCCGCTGATCGAGAGGCTGCACGACGACCGGCCCCAACCGCTATTTTTCATCGACGACATGCCGCACAATCTGCGCTCGGCCAAACGGCACGTGCCGGCCGCCAATCTGCTCCACTACATGGCCAACGGCACCTTCCGGGCCCTGGCGCCACATCCGGGCGAGGACGTCACTGTGGCCTCGAACTGGTCCGAAATCGAGGCGGTCATCACAGGACGCGTCGAAGACGGGCAAACCGACGCATAGGTTCATTGGCCACAACAGCGTAGACTTGATCGGCCGCCGGAACCGTCGTAAGTCTTATTTGTTCAACCTTTGTTCCGCGGTTGCCGCTATGACAGCCAGTGACCACAATCCCGATTTCGGGTTCTGCCGTGACTGCCTTGCCTATCTGACCCGGCATGTCCGCCGGTGCGATGCCTGCGGCAGCCCACGCGTGCTGCGCCATGATGAGCTCTACGGGCTGACGGTCGCCCATATCGATTGCGATGCCTTCTACGCGACCGTAGAGAAACGCGACAATCCGGAACTGGCGGACAAGCCGCTGATCATCGGCGGCGGCAAACGCGGCGTCGTGTCGACAGCCTGCTATCTGGCGCGGATCAAGGGGGTTCATTCGGCGATGCCGATGTTCAAGGCCCTCAAAGCCTGCCCGGAGGCCGTTGTGGTCAGGCCCGACATGGAAAAATACAGCCGGGTCGGGCGCGAAGTGCGCCAGATGATGGAGGAACTGACCCCGCTCGTGCAGCCGATATCGATCGACGAGGCCTTCCTCGAACTGGCCGGCACCGAGGCCCTGCACCGCAACCCACCGGCCCGCACGCTGGCGCGGTTCGCCAAACGCGTTGAAGACGAGATCGGCATCACTGTCTCCATCGGCCTTTCCTACTGCAAGTTTCTGGCGAAGGTCGCCTCGGATCTGGAAAAGCCGCGCGGCTTTTCCATCATCGGCGAAGCCGAAGCCCTCGACTTCCTGAAAGTCCAGCCGGTGACGAAGATCTGGGGTGTCGGCAAGGCGCTCGCGGCGTCACTGGAAAGGGACGGAATCACCACGATCGGCCAGCTCCAGCTGATGGATGAAAGCCTGCTGATGCGGCGTTATGGTGCCATCGGCCAGCGTCTGTTTCGCCTGTCGCGCGGCCAGGATGCCCGCCAGGTCCATACCCGTGACACCGCCAAGAGCATCTCCTCTGAAACCACGTTCAACGACGATCATGCCGACCGCGAAACGCTGGTGCCGATCCTGCGATCCCTGTCCGAGAAGGTCTCGCGGCGCCTGAAGAAAAACGACATGGCCGGGCACACGATCGTCCTGAAACTGAAGAGCGCCGACTTCAGGATCAGGACACGCAACCGCCGGCTCGACGATCCGACCTGCCTGGCCGATCGCATCTTTCGCACGGGCCTCGCCCTGCTGGAACGGGAAATGGACGGCACGAAATACCGCCTGCTCGGGATCGGCGTGTCCGACCTGACGAAAGCCGACCTCGCCGACCCGCCGGACCTGGTGGATCAGGGCGCTACCAAACGGGCCATCGCCGAGCACGCCATCGACAAGGTGCGCGACAGGTTCGGCCGGCAGGCTGTCGAAACCGGTTACACATTCGGCAGGCGGTCGGCCGCCGCGCCGCAGCGCGACAGGGATCCCGGCGAGGAGACCGATCTACAGTAGCCCGGCCTGCCGTCAAGCGCTTGTCTTTTCCGCCGCCGTCGCCGGCGGCGCCTTGCCGTACCGTTCCCGCACGGTTTGAATCGCCGCATAGAGCACCGGGATCATCAGCAAGCCGACCGTGCTGTCGATCACCATGCCGGCGAAGACCGGCAAACCGATCGAAACCCTGCTGGCGGCACCGGCGCCATCGGCCAGCACCAGCGGAAGAACGCCGACAATGAAACACAGCCCGGTCATGGTGACAGGGCGAAACCGCGTATGGGCCGCGCTGATCGCCGCCTCGGTGATGCTCAACCCCTCCTCTCGGCGATTTTTGCAGAACTCCACCAGCATGATGGCTTTCTTCGCGGCCAGCCCGATCAGCAGCACGATGCCGATCTGCGCATAGATGTTGTTGTTCAGTTCAGCAATGAAATAGAGAGGCAGCACGGCGCCGAAGACCGCAAACACCGTTGAGCACATCACCGAGATTGGCAGTGTCCAGCTCTCATATTGGGCGACGAGGCAAAGATAGGCGAAGGTCAGCGCCAGCAGGAAGATGTAAATGACGAAGGAACCGGCCTCGATCTCCTGCAGCGACGTCCCGGTCCATTCGATGGAATAGCCCTTGGGCAGGGTTTCGCCGGTAATCTCTCTGAAGGCTGCAATGCCCTCTCCGGTGCTGTGGCCGGTACTGGTCAGCCCCTGCACGGCAGCGGACCGCACCAGATTATAGCGGGTCACCGAGTCCGGTCCCAGAACCGGCTCCGTGCTGACCAGCGTGCTGAGCGGGATCATGTCCCCCGTCGAGCCCCTGACGTAAATGTCGCCAATATCGTTCAGCGACTGGCGGTGGGACGCCTCGGCCGCCAGGATGACCCAGTAGATCTTCCCTTCAAGCAGAAAATTGTTGATATACATGGAACCGAGATTGGCCTGCAGCGCCGTGAAGATATCGCTGACATTGGCGCCAAGTGCCTCGGCCTTGTCGCGATCCAGCGATACCGTGTATTGCGGCGCGCCGGTCGTCAGCGAGCTGAACAACTGAAGAAAGATCGGGTTGGCGTTGGCGGCGGACAGAACCGCGTTGGTCACCGAACCCAGTTCCTCGACGCTCGCGCCCTTGTTGTCCTGGATCTGCGCCGTGACACCACCGGAAATCCCCAGCCCGTCGATCGGCGGAAGCGGGAAAACGAATGAGGTCGCCTCGGGCACCGCCGCCAGCTTTCGGTCCAGCGTGGCAAGGATGTTGTACCACCGGGTCTCCTTTGACGTCCGCTCGTCCCACGGCGCGAGAATGGGAATCAGGGTCGCATAATTGGATCCGTTTCCCGAAATGATGCTGAACCCGGCGACCGAGATCACATCGGTGACGCCGTCAACCTCGCGTGCCAGGGTGGAAAGCGACCTGGCGACATCGCCGGAGCGCTGCAGCGACGCGCCTTCCGGCAATTGAACATTGACGAACAGGACACCTTTGTCTTCCAGTGGAATGAACCCGGTCGGCGTGGTGCTCAGCATATAGATCGTGGTGGCGACAAAGGCTGCAAAGACCAGCAGCGAAGCCACCATGTGCCGCAGCATCTTGCGCACCAGCCACACATAGCCGTCACGAACCCTGTCGACGGTGCGTGGAATAACGCGCATGAAGCCACCGGGCTTGCCGGTTGACGGGCGCAGCAGAATGGAACACAGGGCCGGGGCCAAAGTCAGCGCGTTGATGGCGGACAGGCCGAAAGCAACGGTAATGGTCAACGCGAATTGCAGGTAGATGCGTCCGGTAATGCCGGGGAAGAAGCAGACCGGCACGAACACCGCCGCCAGCACGAATGTCGTCGCGATAATCGGCCGCGTCACCTGATCCATCGCCTTGAGCGTTGCCTCGCGCGGCGCAAGGCTGTCCTCCTCCATCACCCGTTCGGTGTTCTCGATGATGACGATCGAGTCATCCACCACCAGCGTGATGGCCAGGATGATCCCGAACAGCGTGATCAGATTGGCGCTGAACCCGATCAGAAAGAGGATTGCCAGCGTGCCCAGGAGCGAGACCGGAATGGCAATGGCCGGAACAAGGACCGCCCGCCAGCTCATGAGGAACAGGAAGACGACGGAAACGACCAGAACCGTTGTGATGCCAAGCGTCAGGATGATTTCCTGGATCGAGGCCCTCACCGCTTTGGTGACGTCATAAAGGAGCCGGTATTCGACACCGTCCGGGAAATCATCCTTCATAGCCTCCAGTTCGGCATAGATGCTGTTCGCCACATCCAGGGCGTTGGCGCCCGGCGCCTGATAAATGGCGATCGCCGCCGACGGCTTGTTGTTGAGCGCCGAATAGGCCGCATAGGACCGTGAACCAAGCTCGACACGGGCGATGTCCTTGAGCCGCACCAGCTGGCCCGATGAATCGCCGGAAACGATGATGTCCTGAAATTCCTCGACCGTGTTCAACAGACCCCTGGCCTGCAGGGTGAACTGAAAATCGGTCTCGCCGACGAAGGGCGGCCCGCCGATCTGACCGGCGGTCGCCTGGACATTCTGCGCCTGGATGGCCGCCGAGACGTCGGCCGTCGTCAGCCCGAGCGACGTCATCTGGTCCGGCCGCATCCAGACCCGCATGCTGTAGTCAAGCGGGCCGAACTGGGAAACGTCGCCGACGCCGGGGATCCGGGCAAGCGTATCCTGCATATGGATGGACGCATAGTTGCTCAGATAGAGTGCGTCGCGCGACTCGTCCGGGGATATCAGATTGATGACAAGCAGCATGTTGGCCGATTGCTTCTTTGTCGAAACGCCCTGCTGCGTAACGGTCCCCGGGAGCAAAGGTTCAGCCAGCGACACCCGGTTTTGCACATTGACCGCCGCAATGTCCGGGTCGGTTCCGACCTCGAATGTAATCGTCAGCTGATAAGTGCCGGCGTTCGAACTGGTTGACGACATATACAGCATATTGTCGACACCATTGACCTGCTCCTCGATGGGAATGGCGACCGCCTTCTCGATCAGTTCGGCATTGGCGCCGGGATAGCTGGCACTGACCACGATCTGCGGCGGCGTGACATCCGGATATTCGGCGATCGGGATGAGGTAGATCGCGATGGTTCCCACCAGCGCGGCAATGATCGAGATGACCAGAGCGAATTTCGGGTGATCGATGAAATATCGAGGCAGCATGACCGGGGCGCCCGCCTACTGTTTCTGATCGGTCGGGTTGACCGTCATGCCCGGGCTGACCCGTTGCAGACCCTGGACGACAACCTTTTCACCGTCCTTCAGGCCGGAGGAAACCTCCCAGACACCGCCGGCCTGGTTGCCAAGTTCGATATCGCGCCGCTCGATCTTGTTTTCGGAATCAAGCAGATAGACAAAATGGCCCTGACGGTCGAGCTGGACAGCCGATTGCGGCACCACGACAACGTCCTGCGGATCGGCATCGACGAGATTCACGTTGACGAACTGGTTTGGTATGAGGAGGTTTTTCGGATTTTCAAAGGTTGCCCGGACCTCGACCGTGTCACTGCTTTCCTGGACCGTGGTATCGACATAATCGATCGTGCCGGTCTGCGGATAGGCGCTGCCATCCGCCAGCGTCAGTCTGGCTTTCAACCGGGCGCTGTTCTCGCCGATCAATCCCAATTCCCGGTCCTTGATCAATTCCCTTTCACCGACATAGAAACTGACATAGATCGGATCGATACTGGTGACCGTCGCGAGAGTTCCGCTGCTCGTATCCACCAGGTTCCCGACGTCGACATAGGATTGGCTGATCCGGCCGTCGATCGGGCTGTAGATCTCCGTATAGCCGAGATTGATGTTGGCGGTGTCGAGACTGGCCTTGGCTTCGTCGACACTCGCCTGGTCGGCGCCGACCTGGGCTGTTGCACCGTCGACCACCGATTGCGCAACATCGCCTTTCGACAGCAGTATCTTCTGGCGTTCGAGATTGACACTGGCGTTTTTCAAGGTCGCCTCGGCCCCCTCCAGCTGGGCTTTCGCATTGGCGACATCCGCCTCGTAAAGGCCTTTTTCGATCACATACAGCAGATCGCCCTTCTTGACGAAACCGCCCTCCTGGAACGCTCTCTTCTCCAGGACACCCTCGACGCGGGCGACAAGATTCACGGTGCTGACCGCCTGCACCCGTCCGACATAGCGTCCCCGGTTTCCGGCGGTCTGGCTGCCGATGGTCGCGACCGTCACATTCGGGGGATTCGATTGGGTGTCCTGCGCAGCGCTGCCACCCGCAGCCGACAAAACCATCATCATCAACAAACAGCAGACCGACGCTCTCACCATGCCATCACCAGACCCGTCACGTTCCCCTGCCGCCTAATCTGCCTCACAAACGGCCAAAAAGAAATGGCCGACCGCACCAAAGACCGCCATTCGGGGCAGGCGCGCCCGAAGGGAATTTGCGGGTTTACCGCTAAACGAGTTCGACGTCGATGACACCCTTGGCGGTCTTGAGGGCGGAGGCGATCTGCGGTGAAATCCGGTAGCGTTGCGGCAGTTCCACCTCGATTTCGCGCCGTCCGTCCTCCTTGATCACGACAAACGAAACCAGGCCGTCGCCCTTGGCGTTGAGGTGGCTGGCGACGTGGCTGAGCGGGCCGCTGTCGCGGACGAATATGCGCAACGCCTTTTGCGCATCCGCAGCCCGGTTCTCAAGCGATTGGACGGTTTGAATACGCAGGCTGATCCCCTCCGGCCGCTCCTCCGCGTCCACCGTGATGACCAGCGAATTTCCCGGCTCCAGAAGGTCGCGATACTGGGCCAGTCCCTCAGAAAACAGCACCGCTTCATACTGCCCGGATGAATCCGAGAAGACGATGATCCCCATCTTGTTGCCGGTGCGCGTCTTGCGCTCCTGCCTGGACGTTACGGTGCCGGCCAACCGGCCGGCCGTCGCGCCCTGCCGAACCGCGCCGGAGAATTCGGCGAAGGTCTGAACCCGCATCTTCGCCAGCAGATCGCGGTAAAGATCGAGCGGATGCGCCGACAGGTAGAACCCGAGGGCCTGATATTCCCGATGCAGTTTTTCCGAGGCAACCCAAGGGGTTGCGGACGAAAGCTGAATCACTTCCGGCCCCGTCGCCGCGCCGGCGCCGAACATGTCGCCTTGCCCGCTCTGACGATTCTCATGCGCCAACTGGCTGAAACCGAGCAGCCGTTCCATGCCTCCGGCAAGTTCCGCCCTTTCCCGCCCGAAACAATCCAGCGCACCGGCGCAGATCAAGTGTTCCAGAACCCGCCGGTTGATCAGCTTGGGGTCGATCCGCAGGAAGAAATCCTCAAGGCCTGTAAAGGGCTGGTCGCCACGCGCCTCGACGATATGATCGACGGCAGCTTCCCCGACGCCCTTGATCGCCGCCAGCGAGTAATAGATCCGGTTTTCGCCGGTTTTGAAGATACGGTGCGATGTCTGGACGGACGGCGCCACGACCTCGATGCCCAGGCGCTGCGCGTCCTGCCGGAAATCGTTGATCTTTTCGGTATTGGACATGTCGAGGGTCATCGACGCGGCGAGAAACTCGACCGGATAATGGGCTTTCAGATAGGCCGTCTGATAGGACACGATGCCATAGGCCGCCGCGTGCGACTTATTGAAGCCGTAATTGGCGAATTTCGCCAGCAGATCGAAAATCAGATCCGCCTGCGGCTTGGTCACACCGTTGTCTACCGCGCCGCTGACGAAACGGCTGCGCTGCTGGTCCATCTCCGCCTTGATCTTCTTGCCCATCGCCCGGCGCAGCAGATCAGCTTCGCCGAGCGAATAGCCCGAAAGGACCTGCGCGATCTCCATCACCTGCTCCTGATAGACGATCACGCCCTGTGTCTCCTCGAGCAGGTAATCGATTTTCGGGTGGATGGAGGTGACCTCCTCCTCCCCGTGCTTGCGCGCGTTGTAGACCGGGATGTTCTCCATCGGCCCCGGCCGGTAGAGCGCGACAAGCGCGATGATGTCCTCGATGCGGTCGGGGCGCATGCCGATCAGCGCCTTGCGCATGCCCGGACTTTCCACCTGGAACACGCCGACCGTCTCACCGCGCGAAAGCATTTCATAGGTCGGCCCGTCATCGAGCGGCAGGGCCTCAAGGTTAAGGTCCACGCCGCGCTCGGCCAGGAAATCGACCGCGGTCTTGAGCACCGTCAGTGTCTTCAGCCCGAGAAAATCGAATTTGACCAGACCGGCCTTCTCGACCCATTTCATGTTGAACTGGGTGACCGGCATGTCGGAGCGCGGATCGCGATACATTGGCACCAGTTGCGACAGCGGCCTGTCGCCGATCACGATGCCGGCCGCATGAGTCGACGCGTGCCTGTAGAGCCCTTCGAGCTTCTGGGCGATGTCGAGTAACCGGCCGACGACCGGCTCCTTTTCTGCTTCCTCGCGCAGTTTCGGTTCCTCGGCGATGGCCTTGTGCAATGGCGTCGGATTGGCCGGGTTGTTGGGCACGAGCTTGCAGATCTTGTCGACTTGGCCATAAGGCATTTCGAGCACCCGTCCGACATCGCGCAGCGCCGCCCGCGCCTGAAGCGACCCGAACGTGATGATCTGCGCCACCTGCTCGCGGCCATATTTCTCCTGCACATACTGGATAACCTCGTCCCGCCGGTCCTGGCAGAAATCGATATCGAAGTCCGGCATCGAGACACGCGCCGGATTGAGAAACCGTTCGAACAGCAGGGAAAAGCGCAGCGGGTCGACATCCGTCACCGTCAGCGCATAAGCGACCAGCGACCCGGCGCCCGAACCGCGACCGGGGCCCACCGGAATGTCGTGGGCCTTGGCCCATTTGATGAAATCGGCGACGATCAGGAAGTAGCCGGGATAACGCATGCGCTCGATGATTTCGAGCTCCGTCTCCAGCCGTTCGTGATAGTCGCTCTCCTCGAAACCGTCGGCGCAGCCCAGAGCGGCCAGGCGCTCCGCCAGCCCCTCACGCGCCTGGCGGCACAGTTCAAGCGACTCGGCCTTCTCGGCATCGAACGCGCTTTTCGCCGATTCCGCAAAGCGCGGCAGGATCGGATCGCAGGTTGTGAGTACGAACGAGCAACGGTGGGCAATTTCCAGCGTATTTTCAAGCGCTTCCGGCAAGTCCTTGAACAACTCAACCATCTCGGCCCGGCTCTTGAGATAGTGGTCCTCTGTCAGACGAAAGCGACTGTCATCGGACACCATGGCATTGTGCGCCACGGCCAGCAGCGCATCATGAGCATCGAAGTCGGCCGGCGCCGGAAAAAACGCTTCATTGGTGGCAACGATCGGCACCTGCGTATCGTAAGCCAGATTCAACAGTTGATTTTCGCGGGCCTTGTCGAACCCGACAGGCCGCTGCAGCTCCAGATAGAGACGGTCCGTGAAAATCGCCTTGAGACGGTTCAGGCAATCTAGCGCCTGTTGGCTGTGTCCGGCCGCCAGCGCCTGGTCGACCGGCCCGTCCGCAGCCCCCGTCAGACAGATCAGTCCTTCGGCGTCCTCAGTGAGCCATGATAGGCAGATATGTGCGGTGTCGGATCCGGTGCCGGACAGATAGGCCCGGCTGACCAGATCCACCAGCCTTTTGTATCCAGCGGGATCGGCAGCAATCAGGACGAGTGACGGCCGCGCCGCGACCGTCTCCTTCTGGCTGCGCGGCGCGGCGGCATCGACATCCTCCATGTCGACCTCCAGCTGGCAACCGATGATCGGCTGCAACCCCTCCTCCACCGCATTGACCGAAAACTCCAGGGCCCCGAACAGATTGTTGCTGTCGGCGATACCGATGGCCGGCTGGCGATCTTTTGCGGCCATCGAAATGACGGTTTTCAGCGGCAGCGCGCTCTCCAGAAGCGAATAGGCGGAATGGACCCGCAGATGGACAAAACCCGGTCCAGAGAGTTCAAGGTCAGTCGATTCTGTCGCTGCGTCCTGCATTCATTTTCCCTGCGCTGTCAGACCGGTTCACCCGCGGCGCCACCTAAGGGGCGCATGCCGCACGCGGGAATCAATCGCCCGGCTGCGGCAATAACGAAACCAGTCTGTCCCTTTGCAATCGCCCTGTCCACGCCGAAGGCACGCCACACGTCACTCGACTGTGGACGGAATCCGCTCTACCGTCCGATGAGCAGAATCGGGAGAACAGGATGCGGGCCTCCGTTGTGATTTCGGCACTCGTTGCCGTGCTTGTCGGCTTCGGAAGCTCGGTTGCCATTGTTCTGGCCGCGGCGGCGGCCGTCGGCGCCGATGCGGCGCAGACATCCTCCTGGATCGCCGCTTTGTGCGTCGCAATGGCGGTCACGACGGCCATATTGAGCGTCCGTCACCGCATGCCCATCGTCACGGCCTGGTCCACGCCGGGTGCGGCACTGATCGCCGCGACGACAGGCATTTCGATCGAGGCTGCCGTCGGGGCCTTCTTCTTTGCAGCGGCCTTGATTCTTCTGACGGCAGCCTTCCGGCCGCTGAACGCCCTGATCGCGCGCATTCCGCCATCGATCGCCTCGGGGATGCTCGCCGGTGTCCTTCTCAGTTTCGTTCTGGCAATCTTCGATCATCTTCACGCCGCGCCACATCTGGTCATCCCGCTGCTGCTCTTGTTTGCAGTCCTGCGCGTGTTTTCTCCGATCTGGGCGGTGCTCGCCGTGCTCATCGCCGGCATCGCGCTTGCCTACGCGCTCGGCCTGACCGAGCCGGTCGGCGCGCTGCATCTTTCGCGCTTTGTCTGGATCACGCCGACATTCGATCCCGCGGTTCTGATCGGCCTCGGGCTGCCGCTATACCTCGTCACCATGGCTTCGCAGAACCTGCCGGGCTTCGCGGTGCTGACCGCCGCCGGATATCAGCCGCCATCGCGGTCAATCTTGACGGTGACCGGCCTGGCATCGCTCCTGTCCGCCGGCGCCGGCGCCCATACCAGCAATCTTGCCGCGATCACCGCGTCGATCTGCACCGGCGCGGACGCCCATCCCGACCCGGACAAGCGCTGGCTGTGCGGCCCGTTCTACGCCGCCGGTTATGCCGTGCTGGCTGTTTTCGGAGCATCGCTGGTGGTGCTGTTCGCAAGCTTTCCGAAAGCACTGATCGCAACCATCGCCGGCATCGCGCTGATCGGCCCCCTCGCCGCCGCGCTGAGCCGCAGCATGGAAGACGAAAAACAGCGCTTCGTGGCCATCACGACCTTCGCCATCACCGCTTCCGGCCTGTCGGCCTTCGGCATCGGTTCGGCGTTCTGGGGCCTTGCGGCGGGTCTGCTGGTTTACGGCCTCGACCAGCTTATCGCGCTGCGCAAGGCCTGAACGTGCTCGGAATTTTCGGAGAAAATCACATCGCCATCATGACGATCGTAAGGCTCGTGACAAACATGACCATGGAGGCAAAGGCGGCGCAGTCTTTGGCAAAATCGAACATATGTTCCTCCTTTTTCTGTCTATGTTTTCACTCTGTTCTCATATTGTTCCGGAGTCAAGCGAATTGCACGCCATCCTTAAAGCATCGTTAAAGAGCACTTGAAAACAATGATTGCGTGAAGGTTCTCTGACCCGCGAAACGGCAAAATCAGGATATCACGGTACCGAACCGGCCCGAATCAATCGGCCGCAGACATTTCAAGATCGACCACCCTGCCGTCCCGCAGCGTCACGCGGCGATCCATCATGGCGGCAATCGTATGGTTGTGGGTGGCGATCAGCGCGGACAGGCCGGATTGACGCACCAGCGCCTCCAGCGCCTCGAAAACATAGCCCGCAGTCTCGGGATCAAGATTGCCGGTCGGCTCGTCGGCCAGCAACACCAGCGGCGCATTGGCAACCGAACGGGCGATGGCGACCCGCTGCTGTTCGCCGCCGGACAGTTCGGCCGGACGGTGGTTGGCCCGGTGCCCGACCCGCAGATAGTCCAGCAACTGCTGCGCTCTGCCGCTCGCCTCCCCGGCCGACAGGCCGGCGATCATTTGCGGCATCATGACATTCTCGATGGCCGAGAATTCCGGCAGCAGATGGTGAAACTGGTAGACGAACCCGATCTCTTCACGCCGCAGCGCCGTGCGGTCATCATCGCTCAACCCGCTGCTCGCCCGGCCGCCGACATGGACTTCGCCGGCGCTGGGTTTTTCCAGCAGACCCGCCACATGCAGCAGCGTCGACTTGCCGGCGCCCGACGGCGCGACCAGCGCCACCATCTCGCCCTTGTTCAAGGCAAAGTCCGCGCCCTTCAGGATCGACAGGATATCGTCGCCCTGCCGGTAGCGTTGCTCGACCTTTTCCAGCCGCAGAACGGGTTCGCTCATCCGCCGCCCCTATTCATAGCGAAGCGCTTCGACCGGATCGAGGCGCGATGCCCGCCACGCCGGGATCAGGGTTGCCAGGAAAGACAGGCCGATCGCCATCAGGATGACCGAAATCGTCTCGCCGGGATCCATATCCGCCGGCAGCTGGCTGAGGAAATAGAGCTCCGGATCGAACAGCGTCGTGCCCGACAGCCAGGAAAAGAACTGGCGGATCGATTCGATATTGAGGCAGACGACCACGCCAAGTGCGACGCCGGCCAGAGTGCCGGTGACGCCGATGGCGGCGCCCGTCATGAAGAAGATGCGCAGGATCGCGCCGGACGTTGCCCCCATGGTCCGCAGGATGGCGATGTCGCGCCCCTTGTCCTTGACCAGCATGATCAGCCCGGAAATGATGTTCAGCGCGGCGACCAGAACGATCAGCGTCAGGATCATGAACATCACATTGCGCTCAACCTCGAGCGCCGAAAAGAATGTCCGGTTCTGCTGGCGCCAGTCGGAAATGAAAATCTGCCGGCCGGCCGCCGCCTCGATCAGCGGGCGCAGCGCATCGACCTCGTCCGGCTCGTCGACAAAGAGCTCGATCGACTGGGCGACGCCTTCGGAGTTGAAATAGAGCTGCGCCTCCGACAGCGGCATGAAGATCATCGACGCGTCATATTCGGACATGCCGATTTCGAAAATCGCCGACACTGGATAGGCCTTGATCCGTGGCGTCACACCGAGCGGCGTCACGTCGCCCTCCGGCGAAATCAGCTGGACGCTGTCGCCCGCCGCAAGACCGAGATTGGTGGCGAGGCGTGAGCCGATGGCAACCCCCTCGCCGGCGGCAAATCCGACGAGGTCGCCGGACAGGATATTGTCGGAAACACTGCCGAGCTTCTGCAGGTCTTCGGCCCGGATGCCGCGCACCAGCGCGCCCGAACCCGCACCGCGATAGCCCGATGCCAGCGTCTGTCCGTCAACCAGCGGAATGGCGGATCGCACGCCGTCAATAGCGGCGAACTTGACCGCCAGTTCGTCATAATCATCGAGCGGCCGGTCGATCGACTGCACGATCATATGGCCGTTGACGCCGAGGATTCGGTCGATCAGTTCGGCCCGGAAGCCGTTCATCACCGCCATGACGATGATCAGCGTCGCGACGCCCAGCATGATCCCGACAAAGGAAAAACCGGCGATCACTGAAATGAACGCCTCCTTGCGGCGCGCCCGCAGATAGCGCCAGGCCACCATGCGTTCATAGGCGGAGAACGCCCCGCCGAAGATCTTCCTGGCCGGATCCGCCTTGCGGGCCATGCGGCCCGTTTGTGCGATATCGCCGCTCACCTTTGCACCTCACCCCATGCCGGCGGTCAGCCGGTTGATGGCCGCCTCCAGCGGCAGCGTCTCCCGGTTGCCCGAACGGCGTTCCTTCAGTTCCACCTCGCCGGCACCGACCGAGCGCGGACCGACAATCAACTGCTGCGGCAGGCCGATCAGATCGGCGGTGGCGAATTTCGCCCCGGCCCGCTCGTTGCGGTCATCGTAAAGGACATCGATGCCGGCCGCCGTCAGCGCCGCATAGAGTTTTTCAGCTGCCGCATCGCAGGCCCCGTCCCCGACCTTCATGTTGATCAGGCTGA
Source organism: Rhizobiaceae bacterium (assembly GCA_028279875.1). Lineage (GTDB taxonomy): Bacteria > Pseudomonadota > Alphaproteobacteria > Rhizobiales > Rhizobiaceae > Hoeflea_A. Next base: position 7,102 of record JANQMU010000103.1, on the reverse strand, counting down.
GGTCGAACGGTGCCACGCTTGCCGGCCAGATGATGCCGTCCTCATCATGTGAGGCTTCGATGATCGCCGGAACCAACCGGGTGGGACCGATCCCATAAGACCCCATATGAACGGCGTGTTCCTTGCCGTCAGGCCCCATCACGGTGGCTTTCATTGGATCGGAATATTTGGTTCCGAAATAGAAGATGTGGCCGACCTCGATGCCGCGGGCAGACAACCTGGCGGCCTCGTCAATCTGTCCAAAGGCCTCTGCGTCGTGCATTTCCGACGTTGCTGCGTAAAGCGACGTCCATTGATTGACGAGAGCCTGCAGGGCCTCGACATCGTCAAAATCGGTTTCACCGCCGGGCACCGCATAGTCCAGATATCCGCGGTCGCAGAACACTTCGGACTCGCCTGTTTCGGCGAGGATGATGAATTCGTGGCTGAGGTCGCCGCCGATCGGACCGGTATCGGCGCGCATCGGGACCGCCTGCAGGCCGAGCCGCGAAAAGGTGCGCAGATAGGCAATGAACATCTTGTTGTAGGAATGCCGCGCGCCATCCTGATCCAGATCGAAGGAATAGGCATCCTTCATCAGGAACTCGCGCGACCGCATCGTCCCGAAGCGCGGCCGGATCTCGTCGCGGAACTTCAACTGGATATGGTAGAGGTTCAGCGGCAGGTCCTTGTAGGACCGCACATAGGCGCGGAAAATATCCGTCACCATTTCCTCATTGGTCGGCCCGTAGAGCATCGGCCGGTCCTGGCGGTCGGCGATACGCAGCATCTCCCGGCCATAATCGTCATAGCGCCCGCTCTCCTGCCAGAGCTCCGCCGACTGAATGGTCGGCATCAGGATCTCGATGGCGCCGGCCCGGTTCTGCTCGTCGCGCACGATGGCATTGACCTTTTCCAGCACCCGCTTGCCCAGCGGCAGCCACGAATAGATGCCGGCCGCCTGCTGGCGGATCATGCCGGCGCGCAGCATCAGCCGGTGGGATATGATCTCGGCTTCCTTGGGGTTCTCTTTCAGGATGGGAAGAAAGTAGCGGGAAAGACGCATTTGGACATCCGGTTGTGCAGCACCGCCTGATGCCATCGGGACGCAATGGAAATAGAACGGGAATCAGGCGAAATCACGATAAATCGCCCGTTGTCATAGCTGCTTCGCTGTCGGAAGGAAAGCCATCACCAAAGCCGGCTGACGGGCATCGGCGATGCCGAAAAGATCGATTCGGCGCCCCGACCAAATCCGGGCATCCGCCGGTTTCAACCCCTTCCGCAAAAAAAAATTGCGATAGAGACAAAAATGTCACTTTTCGGGTGACAGCGCTCAAACTTTGGTCTAGTTTCCACCACCAATGAGACAGGGGCGACCGATCACTGTCCGTTTCGCGGTCAAAGTCTTGGGAGGATAGATCAAAGGCGCGGTTTGACCTGCTGCCGCCGAACTGTATCGGTCAATGATCAACGCGATACCTGAATACAAGGCTTTATGCCTTGTTTTTTTTTGCTTCAATTTTGGAACATTGGGATCGGCAATGGATGCACTGCGCCGGGCAACGTTAAAGGACCTTGGCGCCATCGAGCACTGCGCCCGCCAAGCCTACCAGCCCTACGTTGCGCGCATCGGGCAACCGCCTGCACCGATGGTCGCCGACTTCCGGTCCGACATCGAAAGCGGCCATGTCTTCGTTTTGGACGATGCCGGCGGCGGCATCGGCGGCTATGTGGTTTTTTTTGAAAGGGACGATCACATGTTCCTTGAGAACGTCGCGGTCTCGCCATCGCATCAGGGCAAGGGCTATGGCCGGCAACTGATCGCCCATGTCGAACAGCAGGCCGGCATTGCGGGTCTGGCAACCGTCCGGCTCTACACGAATATTCACATGCGCGAAAACCTCGGCCTCTACACCGCCCTTGGTTACGTCGAATATGACCGGCGCAGCGAGGACGGTTTCGACCGGGTGTATTTTGAAAAACGCCTGACCTGACGGGCCGGCTACCCGGCTTCGCGCCGCTTGCGAAATGCATACCAGACGGCGCCGACGATCAGCAGCGCATTCACCGCGACCAGGGTTGCCGAAACCGGGCGCTGGAGGAAGATCCAGTATCCGTCATGGGAAATCAGCAGCGCGCGCCGCAGATTGTTCTCCAGAAGCGGCCCGAGAATGATGCCGATAACGATCGGCGACAAGGGATAATGTGTCGCGCGAAACAAGATCCCGACCAACCCGAAACCCAGCATGACCATGAGATCGAACACCGAGGCCTGCAGGGCGAAGGTTCCGATCGAACACAGCAGCAGCACGATCGGGATCAGATAGAATTTGGGAATGCGCAGGACATAGACAAAGACCGGGGTCACCAAAATCCCGGCGACCAACAGGAAGACGTTGGATGCCAGATAGACCAGGAAGATCCCGCCGACGATCTCCGGCTGCTGCTCGAACAATACCGGCCCCGGCACGAAACCGAGGATCAGCAACGCGCCCAGCAGCATAGCGGAGGATGCATCGCCCGGAATGCCCAGAGCCAGTGTCGGAACCAGGGTGCCGCCGACCGTCGCATTGTTGGCGGCCTCGGTGGCGACGACACCGCCCTCGGCGCCTTCGCCATATTTTTCCTCCGGCTTCGACGCGGCCTTGGCAACGGCATAGGACGTGAATGAACTGATGACCCCGCCGGCACCGGGCAGCGCCCCGAAGAAAACGCCGATGGTCGATGACCGCAAAAGGTTCTTCCAGTGCCGCAGGGTCGCTAACGCCGAATAGAAGCTGGGCCGCACGACCTTGACGTCGGGCTTGCCGAGAAGATCGCCGCCGGCGATCTGATGCGCCATTTCCGAGATGGCGAACAAACCGACGACGACGGCAACAATGTGGAAGCCGTTCAGCATGTGGTGGGAATCGAAGGTGAAGCGATATCCGGTGGAGAACTCGTCCGTGCCGATGGTCGCCAGCAACAATCCGAAACACCCCGAAATCAGTCCCTTGATGACCGATCCGCCGGAAATGACGGCAATCGCAAACAGCCCCGTCACCGCCAGAATGGCGTATTCGGGTGGCGCAAAGCCGGAAGCGAATTGCGCCAGCACCGGTGAAGCGACGATGAGAACGAATCCGCCAAACAGACCGCCAATGGCCGAGGCCGCAATGGCAATGCCGATCGCCTGCGAAGCCCGCCCCTTCTTGGCCATCGGATATCCGTCGAACAGCGTTGCCGCCGCCAGCGGCGTTCCGGGAATCCGAAGCAGAATGGCCGATATGGATCCGCCACAGGAACCGCCGACGAAGATGGCGATCAGAAAGCCCATGGCCGCAATCGGCGGCAGGGCGATGGCGACGGGCAGCAGCAGGATGATGCCCATCAGCGGCCCGAGACCGGGCAAGGCGCCGACCAGCAGGCCGATCACAATCCCCAGAAACGTCAGTCCGATCGCGGCAGGGGTCAAAAAGAGCTGGAAGCCGGCGGCCAGGGAGTCGATCAGCATCTGTTCGCTACCACGGAATGTTCAGGTGAAAGACGCCGCCGGGCAACACGATGTTGAGGTAGTTCTCGAAGACATAGGCGAGCGAAAACGAGATCAGCAGCGAAGCGAGTGCGAGTTTCCAGATCGTGCGTGAACCGCAAAGCCACATGACGGCGAAAATCATCGGCGCGGTGGCCAGGTGATAGCCGATGATGTTCAGAACACCGAGATACAGCCCGAATATCACCAACAGCATTGCCGGGCGGCGCAGATCGGCAAACCGGATCGGCGCCTCCGTTTCGGCGTCCGGCTGGCCCTTGAAATGATCCAGCAGCACCTGACAGACAACCAGGATTCCCATCACGATCGCGACGGTCCGCGGATAGGACGCGGCATTGTCATAGGGACCGCCGGAGGCGATCCCCTGCTCTTCCATCGAGGTGTGAATCTGCTGAAAGACGACCGCGATGATGGCAGCAAAGAAGGCGGTGATCAGCCAATTGAGATGTGTTTTGCGTATCATCGCGGACCCGCCTTCTATTTGAGCTTTTTCAGCTCTTCCTCTTCCCATTTCAGGGCATTGCCCATGGCGCTGAGCTGCCCCGAGACCGGGCCGACGATCTCCTCATACTGCGTGTGATCCCAATCGAGCGGCACGAACCCGACCTTGCCGATCTGGTCGCGGACATCCTGCCGTTTCATGGCCCTCGCCATCGCGCTGCGAAGCGTGTCGGCAACATCGTCGGGCGTATCCTTGTGAACGATCCACCAGGTCCATCCCATCGGTGCCAGACCGGACAGCCCGAGATCGATGCTCAGATCGGTGATACTCGGAGCGCCGTCATAGGAGGCCTTCGCACCGGGAAGCTCCGACAAGACCAGCATGATGTTGAACGCCTCCTTGTCCTGGATGTAGTTTCCGACATTGACGAAGGAGAAATCGAGAACGCCGGATTTCAGGTCCTTCACCGCATTGCCATCACGGGTGTAGGGAATATTCTGCGCAACGACGCCGTAGGACTGCAGGACCTTGGCGATCACCATGTGCGGCAGGTTGTTGCGCGATCCGGACGAGTAGCGCAACTTGCCGGGGTGTTCCCTGCCATAGGCCATCATCTCTTCGAAATTCGACCACCGGGTCTCGTCCGGCCGGCCGCCAATCGCAAAGGCATTGGAGACGGCCGCGTGAAGGGGCTTGAAATCGGCATAGTTCCAGTCGGCATTGCCGAGCACCGGTTGCAGAACCAGCGGCGCGACATAGCCGTCGAAGATCGTGTATCCGTCGGCCGGCCGCGCCATTGCGCTCTTCAGTCCCTTGGTGCCTGCAGCACCCGGTGTGGAGATGACCGGAACCGAGACCCCGAGTTCCTCGCCCATTGCCTTGGCGATGATCTGGCTGACCGACATGGCATTGCCCGGCCCCCATGGATGGATCGCCTCGATCGTACGTTCGGGAAACTCGGCAAGCGCGGCCCCCGAGGCCAGTGCCAGAACGGCAACCGCCAAACCGGCCCTCATTGATTTCAAAAGGTTCATGTCATCCTCCCATTGAGATTGCGATCAAGATGTCATTCCCGCCAGCGGTGGATCGCCGCGAGCGTTTGGGTGCTCCCTGAGCCCGAAATGGGCATAGAGTTCATCAGGCGCGTCGTGCCGCGCAAAATGCAGGCAAATCTCATCCGCCAGCCGTGCGGCCGTTTCAGTATCGAAAAGCGGATGTTCCTGTTTCGGATCGGTGTCGAGATCAAAGAGCGCCGTCTCGCACTCGGCCAGGGTCAAGCCGTCCGCGCCAAGCTGGCTGTTGCGGGGATCCATGCGAATTTTCAACACCGGAGCCCCTTTGGTGAAATCGAAGGGTCCGGCAAGCTCGCTGGTGCGCAATTCGTCGATGTCGAAATGTGACATCATGTGGGTCGGCATCAGCGTATATAGGTTCAGGGTCGCGCCGGCCGGATCGTCCGGATAGCGGAAATAGCTGTAGCGCCCGTCCGTAACGCAGACCGGTCCGGCGAACATGCCGAGCGCGACGCTCGCGTGCACCGGCGCATCATCGTCCAGAAGCGGGACGAGAGAGGCGCCGGTGACGCTCGGAGGCACCGGACAGCCATGGAGTGAGAGAAAGGTTGGCATCAGGTCCGGTGTCTGGGTAAGGCTGGAACGGCGCGCGCCACGGCACGCGGCATAGTCGGGGTGCCATATCATCAGGGGAATGTGCGAGATCTCCTCATAATAGGGCGTTCGGTTCTTTCCCCACCACTCGTGTTCGGACAGCAGGAACCCATGGTCGGTGGTCAGGACAAGGGCGGTGTCCTTCCACAGGTCATGCGCATCGAAATAGTCGAGAAGCTTGCCGAAATACGCGTCGCACATGGCGACCAGCGCCGCGTAATTGCCGCGAATCTCGGCAATTTCCTGTTCCGACTCCGACACTTTTTCATAAAGCGGCCAGTCGAGGATCTTGCCGTCATAGCCGCTCTCATAGGCGGCGCGAAAACGCTCGGGCGCAACGAAGGGTTCGTGCGGATCGAAACATTCCAGTTGCAGGAACCAATCGTCCGCCGCCGCGTTGAGCTCGAGAAATTCGAAAGCCGAGGCAAAGCACTTCGCCGTTGGAAAATCCGCCTCTTCCTTCAGGAAATCGCGGGTTATGGCGGCGCGCGATCTCTTCCAGGTGGTTCTGTCGACGGTCCCGCGGGTTATCGGTTGCCCATCTTTGAGGTTTTCCAACGGATAATGCCGACCGTCGAATTTCTCCCGATAACGACCGACTGGCGGCGAAACCAGCGCCTTCAAGGCATCATATTCCTGGCCCCTGATGAAGTCCCAACTGTCAAAGGCCGTCGCATATCCCCAGCCACCATCTTCGAAATAATGCAGGTGATCGGAGATCAGATGGGTATAGACGCCGTTCTGGCTGAGGATGCGCGCAAAGGAATCGTCAAACGGTTCAAGCGGCCCCCAGGACCGGTGCATGAAATTCAGGCGCCCGGTATGCAGATCGCGCCGCGCCGGCATGCAAGGCAGGCTTCCGACATAGTGTTTGTCGAAGGTGACGGCCTTCCGCGCAAAACGATCGAAATTGGGTGTCGCCACTGCTGTTCCGCCATAGGCGCCCAGCGCCGAGCGATTGAGTGAGTCGAACAAAACAAAGACGGTCTTCACGCTTTCCCTCCCGATCGACCAACAACTCCTGGCGACGGGGTCGATCTTGACCGGCTATTGCCATTCTGTAAAATCGATTTATTGATCTTTTTCATAGAAAAAGAGAATGTCAGATGGATCGGAACCTGGACGCCTTTCTCGCCGTCGCCCGATGCGAAACCCTGACCGAGGCAACCGAACTGCTGGGCCTGACCCAACCGTCAGTGACCAAGCGTATTGCCAATCTGGAGGCCGAACTCGGGGTGATGCTGTTTGAGCGGCATCGGCGGGGCATGACCTTGACACCCGCCGGACAGATTTACCTCAAACGCGCGAAACGCATCGAGTCGGAGCAAAAACAAAGCCAGGAAGAGATTGCGGCGTTGACTTCGGCCGGTCTCCCGGTACTGCGCGTCGGCGCCGGGCCGCTGTTTCACCTAAGCTGTCTGACCTTCGATGACGCCTCAGTCCCGATGCTGGTCCTCACCGAAGGTCAGACCGCTGATT
>JANQMU010000071.1 GCA_028279875.1 Rhizobiaceae bacterium | reverse complement strand
CGGGGACTGGCGCCAAGCTCATCGTCAATGACGATGCCGAGGCGGCGATCGCCATCGGCGCCGACGGGCTGCATGTCGGGCAGAGCGATCTGTCCGTCGCCGAGGCGCGCGCGCGGATCGGGCCGGAGGCGATCCTCGGCCTGTCGGTCGAGACGCCGGGCCAGGCCGCGCAGGTCGATCCGGCTCTGGCGGACTATGTCGGCGCCGGCCCCGTCTTCGCAACGCCGGCCAAGCCCGGCCACGCGCCTGCGGTCGGCTTCCAAGGGCTGGCCGCGATGGTTGCCGCCAGCCCGGTGCCCGCCGGCGCCAGGGGCGTCGCCATGGTCTCGGCGATCTGCGGCCAGCCTGACCCGGAAGCAGTCGCGCGGGCGATCAGGGCAGAGGTTTCCGCGATGACGATATCGGCCTGATGGACGTATCGGCATGACCGCGAACGCCGGTCATGCGGACAAAGCGCCAATTCGCCGCGTTTTCACCAATAGCGGCTTCGATGATATGTGCACGCAGGCTAGGTCGATATGGCGCCCAATCACTGTTTGGTGACAAGGTGACGACCTGAAGGGGCCGGCGCCGTGTCGTCCGTGTGGATATCGGCAAATATCTCAAGGATGTTGTTTTCCGGGTCGCGGAAAAACAGCGTTCGATGCGGCCAGTCCTGATTGGTCGGCGCCTCGATGACGTCGACATTCCTGGCCTTGAGTGCCTGATATGCAAGATCGACATCGGCGGGCGGCACCCGGAAGCTGAGCTGCACGCCCGCAGAAATGTCGGGGATGGCAGGCCCGTCATAGGATCGCCCACGGGCGCGCAGGCCCAGGAACAGGGTTCCCACTCTGAAGGCAATCCAGTGTTCCGTCTCCTCCTCGATCCGGAAATCGAAGATATCGGTATAGAAACGCTTCATCCCGTCCAGATCGTCACACAGGACGATGACGTAATCCATGCTCCGGATCGCGCCCAGACCACTGTTTTCATTCATGTTTGCGCCTCGGGTTTAGGTATCGCATTTTGCTTCGGTTCAGCCTGCGGCCACCGCTTCGATCTCCAGCAACCAGGCCTCGTCGAAGATATCGGCGATAATCACGGTCAGGGCCGGTTCGTGGTTGCCCAGCACCTTGCGGCGCACGTCCCTGTACTCGGCGCGGTATTTTCGGTCCGAAAGGTAGGTCGTGTGTTTGACGATGTTGCCGAGCCCAAGCCCTGCGGCTTGAAGCTGTGCCTCGACATTGGCCCAGGCCTGCTCCGCCTGTTGGGCAAAGGTCCCGGGCACGGTTCCATCCGGGCGTACGGGAATCTGCCCGCTGACATAGACGGTTCGCGTGTTTCGGAAACGGCAACACACTGGGCGTAGCCGGTGTTCATGTCGTGCGCATCCGCCGATGCGATGTATTCCAGCTTCATCGAATGTCTTTCATTGTCCGGCATCTTGTTCGAGCCCGAAGCTATCTCCCACCAGCACCGGCACTCAAATCAGTTGCGCTCATGCACAGGGATAGAAATTCTAAGCCTGCAAGTCCGATCCTTGTGCCATCCTTGGAGCGGGAGGACCGAAATGACGTACAGACTGCCCGCATTGAACACGTTGCGCGCCTTCGAGGCCGCAGCCCGGCATTTGAGTTTCAAGACCGCGGCCAACGAACTCGGCGTTACCGCCGGCGCGGTGAGCCAACAGGTGAAGAAACTGGAAACCTCCCTTGGC
>JANQMU010000011.1 GCA_028279875.1 Rhizobiaceae bacterium | reverse complement strand
TCCGATCGGAATTAAGTAAACTGTCACCGATTTAAAAAGCTGACACCGATTTAAAAAACTGCCCGATTTAAAACTGTCGCCGAACTAAAATCACCGAATTACCGCAGATCTTCCATCGCAACCATATCCATGTCGGTGAAATCCTGGTTGTCGCCGGCCATCGACCAGATGAAGGAATAGCGGCCGGTCCCTGCCCCGCAATGGATCGACCAGCCGGGCGAGACGATCGCCTGTTCGTTGCCGATAACGAGGTGGCGGGTCTGGTCGGGTTCGCCCATGAAATGGAAGACCCGCGTCTCGGGGCGCATGTCGAAATAGAGATAAAACTCGGATCTGCGACCGTGGGTATGGCAGGGCATCGTGTTCCAGACACTGCCATCCTCGATGAAGGTCATGCCCATGACGAGCTGGCACGAGTTGCAGATATCGGGATGGATATATTGCCGGAGAACACGGATATTGGCATCGGACTGCGTGCCGAGGTCGAGCCGATTGGCGTCGTCGATCGTGATCAGCGCCGGTTCGTGGGCGTGGTGAGCGGGGACGGACACCATGTAGAATTTCGCTATGTTGCCGGGCTCGACGCTGGCGAAGCGCACATCGGATATTCCCATCGGGACATAGAGGCAATCCGACGCGGCGAGTTCGAAATCCGTGCCGTCCATCGAAACGATGCCGGGGCCGCCAATATTGAACACGCCCATCTCGCGCCGGCTGAGGAACGGATCGGCACCGACCGGCTTCGCGGATTTGAGCTCGATCGGCGTGTTGCCCGGCATGGCGGCGCCGATGACGGTGCGATCGAGATGGAAATATTTCAGGCGGATTTCGCCGGGCGCGAACAGGTCGGAGACCAGGAAATTGTCGCGCAACTCCTGCGTATCGAACCGGCGTGCCTCCAGCGGGCCGATCGCCTCGCGCTCCATCATTTCCATGCCATTTTCCGTTTCTGCCTAGAGCGAGTTGTGCTTGAACAGGCCGTCATCAACCACCGGGTCGTGGATGAAATAATCCGGCCATAGATCGCGGAACACCGAGATATCGAGCTGCAGCTTGTTGAGATGTTCATTCATGCGGATCGTCGCTTCGTCGGCGTCGCGCCGGGCGATGGCGTCGAGCACGGCGGTATGTTCCTTGACGATGAGTGACATGCGGCCCGGCTGAGGCAGGGTCAGGCGGCGGTAGCGCTCCACCTGGACCCGTATCTGCGTGATCATCTCCCATATGCCGGGATACCGGCCGGCGGCGGCGATCATGGCGTGAAAATCCTCATCGGCCAGGTGGAAGGCCTCCTCGTCATCGGCATCCGCCATTTCCTGCTGGCGCTGGATGACCGCGCGCAACTGCATGATCTGGCTTTCGCTGGCACATTCCGTGGCAGCCCGCACAGTCACCTCCTCCAACGCCCGGCGCGCAACAAGCGCTTCGCGCAACACCGATAGCGGGATCCGCGCGACGAAAGTGCCGGATTTCGGCGCGACATCCACCAGACGGTCTTCGACGAGCCGCAGCACCGCCTCGCGCACCGGCGTCCGGCTGACGCCGTATTGCCGGGTCAGGTCGCGCTCGACAATGGGTGTTCCGGGGACCAGCGTCATCGTCACGATCGCATGGCGCAGATCGCGATAAATGATGTCGGAATTCTTCTGCGTCTGCAGACCCCGCGCCAGCCGACCGCCGGCGGGCGGAGAAGCGGGCGCCCGTCGCCTGCGCTTTGCCTGCACACCGTCAGTGGTCTTCGTTGCGATCATGGCTGTCCGTCTCTCCCAGGAAGGAATCGCGGCCGGTGCCGCATGATCCGTATAGCACTTGCGGCGGATTTGAATCTAGTATACGAAATATATCTTGTATACCAGTTAATTTCTGATCATCCCGCTTTCAAGGGAAAACGGGTAACTCGGGAGGAGAATATGATCACGAATATCGTCAGGCTGGCCGTGCTGGCCGCAGCCGCCCTTTTCATCGTTGCAGGCGGCGCTTTCGCCGCGAAGCTGAAATGGGCGCATGTCTATGAGGAAGGATCGGACTACCACCAGCAGGCCCTGTGGGCGGCCGAGGAAATCAAGAAGCGGACGGACGGCCGGGTGGAAATCAACGTGTTTCCGGCATCGTCCCTCGGCAAGGAGGTCGAGATCAATGAAGGCCTCGGGATCGGCTCGGTCGACATCATCTATACCGGGCCGAGCTTCATCGAGCGCTATTACGGTCCCATCGCGATATCAGACTACCCGTTTATCATGCGGGGTTTCGATCACTGGAAGGCCTATCGCGGCAGTGACCTGTTCCGCGACCTGTCGGCCGGCTACAAGGATGCGACCGGCAACACGGTGGCGGCGCTGGTCTATTACGGGCAGCGGCATGTCACTTCGAATTTTCCGATCCTCAAGCCCGAAGACATGAAGGATCTGAAAATCCGAGTTCCGAATTCGCCGGTGATGCTGATGTTCCCCAATGCGGTCGGCGCCAATCCGACGCCAATGGCGTTTTCCGAGGTGTATCTGGCGCTTCAGCAGGGCGTGGTGGACGCCCAGGAAAATCCGTTGCCGACCATCAAGTTCAAGAAATTCTACGAGGTCCAGACCAATATCAATCTGACGGGCCATCTCCTGAACTCGCTCGTCGTCATCATTTCGGACTCCGCCATGGGACAGTTGGGCGATGACGCCGACACCGTTCAGGCGGTGTTGCAGGAAGCCGCTGCCAAGGCATCCGACAACATCTACCAGGCGGAGCAGGACCTGGTCTCCTGGTTCCGCGAACAGGGCATCACCGTCAATGAAGCGGATCGCAAACCGTTCCAGGATGCGGTGCTTCCCAATCTTACCGATTGGTCTAAAGTGCCGTATGAGAAAACGCATTTCGATCGGCTGCAGGCGCTGTAAGGCGCCCGTCTGGCGGGGACCGGCATGACCATTGTGCCCGGCAAAGAGGACGGTGAGGAGCGCGAGGATGAAACCGTGCGCTCCTTTTCACCGCGCGGGGAGGAAGACGAGCCGGTGGATTTCAAGCTCGTCGACCTGCCGGGCCTGCTGGCACTGTGGGGCCTCGCCGTCATCGTGTTCCTCCAGTTCTTCACACGCTATGTGCTCAATGACAGCCTTGCCTGGACCGAGGAGATCGCGCGTTACGTGTTGATCCTGGTCGCCTTTCTCGGCGCCATCACGGTGGCGCGAAAGGGCTCGCATATCTTTCTGGAGTTCTTCTACCGGTTCCTGCCTGTGCGGATCGGCAAATGGCTGGCCGTGGCGATGGAAGCGCTGAGTTTCGCCTTTTTCGGGTACATGGCCATTGTGGCGGTGGAACTGGCATTGAACACCAAGACAAAAATGGCGTCCGCCGAAATACCCAAGAGCCTCGTCTATTGGTGCGTTGCCGCGGGGTTGGCGGCGATCGCCTGGTATTCGCTGCGCTGGCTGGTCCGCAAGATCCGCCAGCGTCCCGACGAGGTGGTGCGCGATATCGAAGCGCACGCGCTCTCGGACGTCCAAGACTAAATCGATGGAGCCGGACGGTTGACGCTCATTTTGATGTTCGTCCTGCTTTTCGTGCTGCTGATCGCCGGGGCGCCGGTGGCTGTGGCGCTGGGCGTTGCCTCGCTTTTCTTCATTTCGACGACGGGCATGCCGGACCTTGTCGTGCTGCACAATATGGTCAACGGGATCAATTCCTTCCCGCTGATCGCCGTGCCCTTCTTCATTCTTGCCGGTCACCTGATGAACACGTCCGGCATCACCACCAAGATCTTCGGCTTCGCGCGGGCCGCCGTCGGCTGGATGTATGGTGGCCTCGGGCATGTGAATGTCGGCGCCAGCGTCATCTTCGCCGGCATGTCGGGCGCGGCGACCGCCGATGCCGGCGGCCTCGGCAATATCGAGATCAAGGCGATGCGCGATGCCGGCTACGATACCGAGTTCTCGGTGGGCATTACCGCCGCATCCTCGACGATCGGGCCGATCATCCCGCCATCACTGCCGCTGGTCGTCTACGGCGTCGTCTCCGATACGTCCATCGGCCAGCTCTTCGCCGCCGGCATCATACCGGGCGTGATCATGGCGCTGGCGCTGATGGCCATGGTGGGCGTCCTGTCGCGTGTCCGGAACTATCCGCGCGACGGCCGGTTCAGCCTGCGGACCTTCCTGCGCACATTCGTCGATGCCATCCTGCCGCTGTTCACGCCGGTGATCATCGTCGGCGGTATTCTCTCGGGCCTCTTCACCCCGACCGAGGCGGCGATCGCGGCGGTCGCCTACTCGCTCGTTCTCGGCGTGTTCGTCTACCGAACCCTCGATTTCCGGCGCATCCTGCGGGTCTCGATGGAAACGATCGAGACCACCGCATCGGTCATGCTGATCGTCGCGGCATCGGCGATATTTGCGTGGATCCTGACGGCAAACCAGGTGGCACAGCTGTTCGCCACCGAATTGCTCGGATTCACCAGCGATCCGACCGTCATCCTGCTGATCATCATGGTGATCGCCCTCGTGGTTGGTTGTTTCATGGAGACCATTGCCGCCATTACCATCCTGACGCCCGTGCTGCTGCCGGTGGCCATCTCCATCGGTATCGATCCCGTGCATTTCGGCATCATCCTGATCCTCAACCTGATGATCGGCCTGCTGACACCGCCCGTCGGAATGGTGCTCTATGTACTGTCCAAGGTGGCGGACGTGCCCTTCGAGCGCTGCGTGGTCGCAACGGCCCCGTTCATCGTACCGCTGCTGATCGTCCTGCTGCTGCTGACCTTCATTCCCGGACTTTCGATGTGGCTGCCGGTCACCGTCTACCGGTGACGAATTCGCGGGACATCTGCTGAAGGACCTGGAGATTCGCCGCGCTCTCGCAGGCGTTCCACAGGCCGACCCGCAAGTCCCGCTGGCGCCCCCGTATGGCGACGGTTTCCAGGCGCGGCACATCGATGGGCCGGTCCGTTGCCTCTTCGACCGCATGGATCAGTTCCGAAGAGATCACGACGGAGGCCTGATAGGCCTTTGAAACCTCGAGCAGGCGGCTTGCGACATTCACACAATCTCCCGTCGCGGTAATCTGCTGCTGGCTGTCATGCCCGAGGCGGGACAAGACGACCGGCCCGTAATGCGCGCCCACCCGGACCCGGCTGATCCAGGCGTTCATACCCGAACGCCCGAGCCAGGCGCTGATCGCCTCTTCAAGGGAAAATGCGCAGCGATAGGCCCTTATCGGGTCCAACCGGCCTGCTTCCGGAATGCCGAAGCAGATCATGGCGCCGTCCCCCATGAAGTCGAGGACAACGCCGTCTTCGGCGTTTACGACATTGACGACGATCGTATGAAACTCCTTGAGGAAATCGCGCGTCTGTGCCGCGCTCACCTGTTCGCAGAGGCTCGTGTAGCCCGACAGGTCGATGAACAAGGTAACTGCTTTTTGTTCCTTCGGCGTCAGGAGGAAGGCCGGATCCTCGGCGATGCACCGGGCCAGCAGCGGGGACTGAAACCGGCTCAGGGCTTCCTGCGCCTGCAACAGGCGACGGGCCTGCCAGCGATCCGAAATCTGCCGGCCGATCATCAACGCAGTCACCGGCGGCAGGCTTGCGGCAAGCGGCAACGCGCCATTCAGCCAGTGCCCCTGGCCGAAAAAGACGGTGGCCACAGCCAGCCACCCCGCCAGAAGCAGGAGATAGAAGATGGACGCCGGGGCCAGCGGCAGGACAACGACCGCCAGCAGGCCCAGCAGGGTGATCGCCAGCGCCGCCACGCCGTCGACGATGCGGGTCGTCGAATCGCGGATAAGGGCCGAGCCGTCCAGAAGGTTTGCGATACCGGTTGCCTGGACCTCGACGCCGGGCATAACCGGGTCAAACGGGCTGCTGAACCGCTCGCCGATCGCGGTGGATGTCACACCGAGCACGACAAGCCGGTCCGCAAGTTCCGCGATCGCACCGGGATCGGATTCCAGCAGGCGCGCAGCGCTGACCGTCGGGATCGTGCCGCCCGGCCCGTAATAATTCAGGATCGCGTGCCAGCCAAGGTCCAGGGCCTGGGTTCGCTCGCCCAGCCGCAATCCCGTTTCGGTCACGCTCGGCGTTTCATCAAGGTAAAGGCTCAATGCCCGGAGGCTGAAAGACGGTTGCAGCCCGTCCGGCGTCAGGAACAACAGCGGGATATGGCGCGGCGTTCCGCCGCCGTCCGTCACGATGTTTGACATGCCGATGGAGGCGAATTCGACGATCGAGGGCGCCGGAGACAGCACATCGTCGATGACCGGCACAAAGCTTGCCGAAGACTGCATGCCGCCGCGGTGACCGGCGGCCGCGATCACCGTCGGAATGGCATTGAAGGTCCTCGCCAGAGGGACGTCTTCCGTGCTGTCCGATTCGCCGGACAGCAGGATGTCGAGGGCGAGCGCTCTCGCCCCGGCCTCCGCGATCGTGCCGACCAGTGTCGCCAGGCGGCTTCTGGGCAACGGATACTGCCCCGCCATTTCGACGGTGCGGTCATCGATGGCCACAATCACGACGTCCCGCGGCGGCGGGCGATGGCCGGTCACGGCTATCCTGAGATCAAGCAACACCGTTTCAAAACGATCGATGACGCCGGCGGCGCCCGCGAGATGGCTGCCGGCAAGCATGCCGGCCCAGACAATCCCGCCAAGCAGTGCCAGCCCGACAATCCAGCCCGGAAGACTTCGTTTCATCGTCCGAAACGGCTGAGCAGGCTGCGCACCCGTTCATCCGGCCAGCGCCGGACGATCAGGGGCTGACCGGGAACGACATCGACGCCCAGGCCGTCGGTCAGGATGACCGGATCGGCACCATCCGCGCGCGAAACCGCGACCTCGCCCTCCTGCACGAAGACGTCCGTCGACGCGCCGGTGACATCCACCGCAAACACCGTTCCCCGGACGGCCGCAATGGCATGCGGCGTGCGGATCTGGAAAGGACCGCTGCCCGGGGCGACTTCAATCAGCAAAGCATCGGAAGAGATTTCGACTTCCGTTGGCCGGTCATTCGCATCTCTTGCCAAAAATCCCAGAGCAGCGGCGGCTTCCGCCTCCAACACGATCCCGCCGGAACATTGGTATATGATCCTCGGCGGGTCACCCAGATCGTCTCTCGTGCATCCCGCCGAGTCCTGGGCAACAAGGGTCTGCGGTGACAGCGCCACCAGCAGCGAGAGCATCGCAATGATTACACAATTTCGCATCTTTATATCCCAACTGACCATTTCACGAGCCGTGCGAACGGTTCCGTACGTCAAGACCGTGGCAGATAAGAGATGACCGTTGTAACCAGCGTTGTGCTTTTCGTTCAATTCGCGAGGTGGTGAAAAAATATGGAAGCCGATGGCGATTTCAACAGGGAAAGGCTGCTGAGCAGAAGCTTCGTCTTTGATGCGCTCGACAGCCGGTCAAAACAGGAACTGGCCAGCTTTTCCTATCTCAAACGCTACGCGGCCGGGGACACCATTTTCAACATGGGATCGCCGGGGCAGAGCATGATGGCGATTGCCGAGGGATCCGTGCGTGTCAGCATGCTTGCACCGAATGCCCGGGAAATCACGCTCAATGACCTGCAGGCCGGCGACGTTTTCGGGGAAATCGCCCTGCTTGACGGCCGGGAACGCTCCGCCAATGTGAAGGCTCTGACCAATTGTACCCTTGTTTTCCTCGAAAGACGGTCCTTGCTCGATGTCTTGCGGTGCAATCCGGAATTGTCCATTCATCTGATCGAGCTTCTGTGCCAGAGAGTACGACGCTCCGATGAACGGATGATCGAAATCGCCTTTCTCGATCTGCCGGTACGCCTGGCAAAACTCCTGCTGAGACTGACGGTGTCGGCTCCCGGATCTGAGGACAGGCCTTTGAAAAAACTGTCACAATCCCAGTCCGTGCTCGCCAGCATGATCGGCAACACCCGAGAAAATGTGAACCGGTGCCTGCGGAAATGGCAAAAGGCGGAGTTGATCACGCTTCAGGACGGGTGGCTGATCATCCGCGACAGGCCGGGACTGGAGGCGATCGCAGAAACGGATTGAACCGGGCGACACCTCATCCGGATTTCCGTGGCGCGGATGTTCCTTTCCGAATCTTCTTTCGGTGTGTCGCGCGTCACAGGTGCGCGTCCGATTTCCTTCTTAGGTTTCGATCATCAGCGGAAGCAAATTCGCTGAGGAACGAAACGAAGAAGGAAATCGATTATGTTTCGCAAGTCCATTTTGAATGTTGCCGTTCTGACGGCCATGTCCGTTGCTCTCACCGCCCTTGGCCCTGGCTCTGCATCTGCAGGCGGCTACGGGAGCGGTTACGGCAACACCTACGGAAAATCCTCCGGCCATGTCGGCCGCACAAATCATCACCCGCTGCCCCACGTCTCGGATCACATCTGGAAACAACATGTTGAATGGTGCTACGGCCGCTTCCGGTCGTACACCGCCTACGACAACACCTATCAGCCCTATAGCGGTCCGCGCCAGCCATGCTGGTCTCCGTTCATCACCGGTTGATCGGATTGAACCTTGACACCAGCGCGGGCCCGTCGAAGGCCCGCGCAGTCGCCCTGATCTTGAGTCCCCGCGGATGCTCAACCTGCGCAGGCATGGCCCGATGGTTTGCGATGGTCTGGACCTTTGGATGGCAGGTCCGATGGCCACCGGCCCCGGTCTCAAGACCTGCGTGACTTCACCCGAACCGGATTGGAAGGACGCCACAATGCGATTCAAGAAATGCCTGTCTGCATTCACCCTCGTAGCGGTCACCGCCACGGTCTGCTTTTCAAACACATTATCGGCAGTGGCCGATGGCCATGTTCATGCCGGCGACAATCGGCACGTAAAGTGGTGCTATGCGCATTTCCGATCTTACCGGGAATGGGACAATTCGTTCCAGCCCCGTCATGGACCGCGCAGGGAATGCATATCACCCTTTGGAACGGATCGCGATGTCGCTCGGCACGACCAGTTCGGCAATCTGCCTGAACTGTTCCCGGGCGGCGAGATCTTTGCAGACGGAAATGAGGCACCACGGGACCGGTTCGGCAATCTGCCGGAAATGCTCGATAATGGCAGTGGCGCAAACACCACGCTCGGACGGGACCAACCCTCGCCGGACACCATCGAGACGCCCGCTCCCTCAGCAGAATCACCGGCATCCAGGGACAATGTGGATGTCGAGGCCGGCGTTGCGCATGACACGACCGGTGAGCCGGCAGAGGGCGCCGAACCTGCCGCTTCCCAGACAACCGAAAAGGCTGAAGAGCCTTGAGGAAGAGAACCGAAAGCGGAACAAGCTCGCGGAGCGCGTTTCGGACAACGCGCCGGCGGGCCCTCACGTCACCAGCGACCAAAGGTCACCGCATCCGGGCATTTCCAACCGGCCGGCAAACCCTCTAAGGTGCCGCCGAAACCAACACCCGGGTCCACCATGCTGCTTGCGCTGCGCGATGTCAGGAAATCGTTTTCGACTGAGGAAGGGCCCGTCAATGTTCTCAAGGGCGTGTCGCTTGAGCTTGATGCCGGGCAGCATCTGGCGCTGACTGGGGAATCGGGGTCGGGCAAGAGCACGCTCCTGCATCTGATTGCCGGGCTGGATGCGCCTGATACAGGCGAAATCCGCTTTGACGGGGACGATATCGCGCGGATGGACGATCCGCGGCTCGCCGCCCTGCGGCGCGGCCGGATCGGGCTCGTCTTCCAGCAGTTCAATCTCATTCCGTCGCTGACGGTCGCGCAGAACCTTGCCTTTCACGCCAGGCTCGCCGGCCGTCTCGACCGGGACTGGACGGCGCATCTCACCCAGCGCCTCGGCCTTGATGCCTGCCTCCAGCGCTATCCCGAACAGCTTTCGGGCGGCCAGCAGCAGCGGGTGGCGATCGGCCGGACGCTGGCCGAGCGGCCCGACCTTATCCTCGCCGACGAGCCGACCGGCAATCTCGACGAGGACACCGGCGACGCCGTCATCGACCTGATGCTGCAGCTTGTCTCCGATGTGCGGGCCGGCTTCATCCTGGTCACCCATTCGACGCGCCTTGCCGGCCTTCTGGACCGGCGGCTGCACCTGACCCATGGCCTGCTGCAATGATGGACGCAGGTTTTTCAGCGCTGCTGTCGCACTGGCGCGCCCGGCCGCTGCAACTGGCGACCGTGATCGTCGGCCTGGCGCTGGCGACGGGACTGTGGACCGGCGTGCAGGCGATCAACAGCGAGGCCCGTTCGAGCTACAACCGCGCCGCCGCCGTGCTCGGCCAGGATACGCTGGAGCGGCTGGAGGCCGTGGACGGACGACCGATCGCTGCTGAACGCTTCGTTGAACTGCGGCGCGCCGGCTGGCTGGTCTCGCCCGTTGTCGAGGGCAGCCTGCGTCTCGGGCAAGAGCGGGTGCGGGTCATCGGCCTCGATGTCTTCACCCTGCCACAGGGGGCCGCGCCGCTTGGGCTTTCCGGCAATGACGACATCGGCGCTTTCACGGCTGGCGACGGGCTGATCCTCGCCCATCCCGAAACCGCGGCGGCGCTCACCGACAGCGGACTTGCCCTGCGCGGGTCGCTGCGGGTTTCGCCGGGCGACCTGATGGCCGACATCGCGACGGCCTGGACGCTGCTCAAGCGGCAGGATATCGACTATTTCCTGCTGGCGCCGCGACAACCCGCCGGCCTGGCGCCGCTGACGGAGGTCGCGCCCGATCTCAAGCGCGTGGCGCCCGACCCTGAGGGCGACATCGCCCGGCTCGCCGATAGTTTCCACCTCAACCTGACGGCCTTCGGGCTGCTGTCCTTCGCCGTCGGCCTGTTCATCGTCCATGCGACCGTCGGCCTTGCCTTCGAACAGCGGCGCACGGTGATCCGCACCTTGCGGGCGCTCGGCCTGCCCAACCGCAGCGTCGTCCTGCTGCTGCTCGTCGAAACACTGCTGCTGGCGCTCGTCGCCGGGCTGCTGGGCGTCGCGCTCGGCTATGGCATCGCGGCGCTGCTGCTGCCGGATGTCGCGGCGACGCTGGCCGGGCTCTACGGCGCCTCGGTGCCCGGATCGCTGACCTTGAGGTCGGACTGGGTCCTGACCGGCCTTGCCATCGCTTTCGCCGGCGCGCTCATCGCCGTCGGCCAGGGCCTGTGGCGCATTGCCCGCATGCCGCTGCTGGCGCCGGCGCAGCCACGCGCCTGGGCGATGGCAAGCCTCAAGACCAGCCGCTGGTCGACGCTCGCGGCCCTCGTCCTACTGCCAGCGGCCTTTTTGACGGCCTCACTCGGCAGCGGGCTTTGGGCCGGCTTCGCGACTCTCGGCGCACTGCTGCTCGGCGCCGCGCTGCTGCTGCCGGCGCTGCTGATCGCCATCCTGACGCTCGGCGCGCGCACGGCCCGGTCGGCCATGGCCGAATGGGTGTGGGCCGATATGCGCCAGCAGGTGCCGAGCCTGTCGCTGGCGCTGATGGCGCTGATGCTGGCGCTCGCCGCCAATGTCGGCGTCGGCACCATGGTCTCGTCGTTCCGCGACACCTTCACCGGCTGGCTCGACCAGCGCCTGGCGGCAGAGCTCTATGTGTCGGCGGACAACGAGGCGCAGGCCGAGGACCTGCGGGCGTTCCTCGCCGGGCGGGCGGACGCGGTGCTGCCGATCCGCACGACCGAGATCGAGATCGGCGGCCTGCCGGTCTTCCTCTACGGCATCGCCGATCATGCCACCTACCGGGACAACTGGCCGCTGCTGCAGAGCGTGGAGAATGTCTGGGACCGACTGGCCGCCGGCGACGGTGCCCTGATCAACGAACAGCTCTTCCGGCGCGGAGGTTACGGGCTGGGCGACCGGCTGACCCTTGCGCCCGGCTGGTCGCGGGAGATCGTCGGGATCTATTCCGACTACGGCAATCCGACCGGGCAGATGATCGTCAGTCACGATGCGCTTATTGGCTTCTTCCCGGACATTCCGAAATTGCGCCATGCCGTCCGTGTGGCGCCCGAAGAAGCGCCGGCGCTGGCGCAAGCGCTGACCGGCGAGTTCGGCCTTGCCCCCGGCAACATCCTCAACCAGGCCGACGTCAAGCGGTTTTCCCTCGAGGTGTTCGACCGGACCTTCCTGGTGACGGGCGCGCTCAACACGCTGACGCTGGGCATTGCCGGTTTCGCCATCCTCGCCAATCTGCTGACCCTGTCGTCGATGCGGCTGTCACAGCTGGCGCCGGTCTGGGCCGTCGGCACGACCCGCGCCACGCTGGCCCGGCTGGAAATGCTGCACACCCTGGCGCTCGCCGCCTTCACTTTCCTTGTGGCGTTGCCGGTCGGCCTGCTGCTCGCCTGGGTGCTGCTGGCGATCGTCAATGTCGAGGCGTTCGGCTGGCGGCTGCCGATGTTCGTCTATCCGGGGCAATGGTTTCGGCTGCTCGCCCTGGCACTGGTCGCCGCCGGCCTTGCCGCCGCCATTCCTGTCTGGCGCATCGCCCGCACGCGGCCGGCGCGCTTCCTCAAGGTCTTCGCCCATGAGCGCTAGGTTTCTCGCTTTGCTGTTCGTGGTGATCGCCGGCGGGGCGCTGGCGCAGGGCTTTGCCGGCCTCGGCACGCAGAGCGACGGGTTTTCGGTGCCGGAACCGGGGCGTGAACTGGTGTTCCCGGACGATCACGGGGCCCATCCCGATTTCCGCATCGAATGGTGGTATCTCACCGCCAATCTGACTGACGGGACCGGCAAGGAATACGGCCTGCAATGGACGCTGTTCCGCTCCGCCTTGCGGCCCGAGGCCGCCGAGGGCTGGTCGGCGTCGCAGGCCTGGATGGCGCATGCGGCCGTCACCACAGAAGACCGCCATTTTTCGACCGAGCGCTTCGCCCGCGGTGGCATCGGCCAGGCCGGCGTGACTGTGACGCCCTTTGACGCCTGGATCGACGACTGGCGCATGACCAGCCGGGCGGCGGCGGGCGACGACCGGCTGGCGGCGCTTCACGTCACCGCCCGCGGCATCGATTTTTCCTACGACATCGATCTGGTGGCCTCGGGTCCGCTGGTCCTGCATGGCGAGAGCGGCCTGTCGGTCAAATCCGCCGCCGGCCAGGCGAGCTATTATTATTCGCAGCCCTTCTATGCGGTGACGGGCACGGTCAACCTGCCGTCCGGTCCCGTCACAGTCAGCGGCCAGGCGTGGCTTGATCGGGAATGGTCGTCGCAGCCGCTCGATCCCGACCAGACCGGCTGGGACTGGTTGTCGCTGCATTTCGACGACGGATCGAAGCTCATGGGGTTCCGGCTGCGCAGCCGCAGCGCCGATGCCTATACCTCGGCCACCTGGGTCGATCCCAACGGAGAGACCACCGCCTATGGCGACGGCGCGCTGCGGATGACACCGGTGGGCACCCGCGGGGTCGCCGGCCGCGCGGTGCCCGTCGAGTGGCGCCTGGAACTCGCCGCGCGCGGTCTCGACATCACCGTCGACGCGATCAATCCCGACAGTTGGATGGACACGCTGGTGTCCTATTGGGAAGGCCCCGTTATCGCCGAAGGCAGCCATCACGGGCGCGGCTATCTGGAAATGACCGGCTATGAATGATCCGCGAAAGTGACGCTGGTTTTTTGTCGCTCGCGGGCGTTTGAATTGCCTCGGTCCTGTGGCGGCCCTAGATTCGGACCATCTAGAGGAGGTTCAGGGCATGGGATTCGACCGCCGCACACTTCTGGCCGCCGGTGCCGCCGCCGGCCTGTCGACCATCGCTCCGCACGCGGCGAGCGCGCAAGCCGCGTCCACCGGCGTCCTCATGCGGGAGCTGGCGACAAGGCTGCTCGCCGCGCTCGATGAAGCACAGCGCGACGCCGCGCTGTTTCCCTTCGATGCCGGCAACCGCACGGCATGGAACTTCATGCTGGGCTCGCGCCGGGCGCCGGGGCTCGCGCTGGAGCAGATGACCGCGGTGCAAAAGGATCTGGCGCTCGATCTGCTGGATACCGGCACCAGCCGGCTTGGCCTTGAAAAAGCGATGAATATCATGCTGCAGCAGGACATCCTGCGCGACGAATGGGGCAAGGGAACGCCCGACCGCAACCGCGAGCGGTTCTGCGTGCAGATCTACGGAACGCCGGTCAGCACGGGCGCCTGGTCCTGGCGCTGGGAGGGCCATCATTTGTCCCTCACCTTCACGCTGCTCGACGACACGGTGATTTCGACCACGCCGAGCTCCTTTTCCTCCGAACCCAACACCGTCCCGTCCGGTCCGCATCGCGGCCTGGTGGTGCTGAAGGACGAGGAAACGCTGGGGCGGCGGCTGTTCGGCGATCTTGATGGCGCAACCCGGCGCGCGGCGCTGGTCTGGACGCGTTCACCGGGCAACATCCAGTCCAACCGGGGCGTGGAACGGCGGGTCGCGGCGGAGGCCGCCGGCGTGCCGCTCGGCGACCTGACACAGCCGCAGCAGGACATGGCCGCGCGCCTCATCGAGGTCTATACGACGGAGGTGCTGCCGGCGTCGCTGGCGGGTGCGCAGTCGGCGCGGCTGAAAGGCGAGGACATGGCGGCCGTGCGCTTCGCCTGGGGCGGCGAGGATCTCGACGGCTCGATCTATTACCGCCTGACCGGTGGCGATTTCCTCATCGAATTCGCGAGCCTCGTCAATCAGCCGCTGCACCTGCATGCCGTCTTTCACGATACGGCCCGCAATTTCGGAGCGCATCGCGTCTGACCGACACCTTGGCTTCCAAGATCTATTGAGCCGCAGTCCGTGAAAGATCGTCGATCCTGCGATGGGCGGCCTGCAGGCCGGCTTCAGCCACCTCGGGACCCAGAGCCATCCCCTGGGCATAGATCATCTCGACATCCACAATGCCGATGAGGCCGAGCGCCATCTTCAGGTACCCCGTCTGAAGATCGGCCGGCGTTCCGAGAAACTGGCCGCCCTGAGCGATGGCAATGTAGGCTTTCTTGCCTTCCAGCAGGCCGACGGGCCCCGCCTCGCTGTAGCGGAATGTCTCACCGGCCCGACACACATGGTCGATCCATGCCTTCAGCGTCGAGGGAAGGTTCAGATTGTACATCGGCGCGCCGAACACGAGCGTGTCGGCGTCCTTCAGTTCGGCGGTCAGCGTGTCGGACAGGGCCAGCCCGGCCCTCTGCGCCGGCGTCACGGCAGCGCCCGGATCGCAGAAGGTCAGGAACGTCGCATGATCAAGATGCGGGATCGGGTCTGCGCTCAAATCGCGTTTGATGTGCCGCGTGCCCGGCGCCTTCGACAGCAAGGCCGCCGCCAATTTATCTGCAAGCTGCGACGATTGCGAGTTGGCGCCCTGCAGGCCGGCATTGATTTGCAACAGTGTTTTCATGGGCTTTTCTTTTCTTCGTTATCAGGTTGGTCGTTATGACGTGACGCTTGATTAATTCGAATTACAGATGGAACAAAGTTAGTTATTATTGGTTTTCTCAATAGTAGGAGTGGACCATGCCGAGTCTGGATCAGTTGCAGATGTTCGTGGCCGCGGCGGAGAACGGCAGCTTCTCCGCCGCAGCCCGGCATTTGGGCAAGGGGCAGTCTGCGGTCAGTCTGGGAATCGCCAATCTCGAGATCGATTTCGGCTTCGAGTTGTTCGACCGCACCACGCGAAAGCCAGGCCTGACGGAAGCAGGTGAGCGGCTGCTCGTCCACGCGCAGGCCGTGCTGCAGCAGGTTCACGATCTGGATCTCGCCGCCGCCGGCGTTTCGCGCGACGAGGAAACACGCATCCGGATGGTGATCGACGATGCCATCCTGTTGCCGTCGCTGGGCCGCGTCCTGATGGAATTCGGCAACAGGTTCCGGGCAACCGAGGTGGCGATTTCATCGGCCGTCAGTCCGGACATCCCCGCCATTGTGGCATCCGGACATGCCGAGATCGGGCTGATGTTCTCCGGCCTGAAGGTCCAGACCGGACTGGAACAGGTCTTTATCGGCAACCTGCCCTTCGTGTCCGTCAGCAGGCCGGATTTCCCGCTGGCACGCTATGAGGCGATCGGCGCCAGTGACCTGCTGGCGCACCGGCAACTCCTGCAGCGCAGCGCCGAGGGCGATGCCGTCGAACAGTTTCCGCCGCTTTCACCCGACGTCTGGTTCGCCACCAGCTATCATGCCATTCGCGACCTCGTTCAGCAGGGCCTCGGCTGGGCCTATCTTCCCGAACATCTGGTGAGCGCGGCCATCGCATCGGGGCAACTGGCGAAGCTCAATTTCTGCTTCGAATACAGATATTGGAGCCCGCCGGTCGAATGCGTCACGCGCAAGAATGTGCCGATGGGACCGGCGCTTTCGTGGCTGTCGGACAAAGCCAGGACGATCCTGCCTTGAACGGCGGCGGCCGGTATTGCTGTCTGGCAACGGTCCGGCCTACCGAAGGTGATTATCGAAAGCGGGTGTAGCGGGTTTGCGGTGGACTTGGGGATGTCGAAGCGTGAAGTCTGTTTCCCGGCTGATTTTGGCTGTCAGATCGAAAATCCCCTCCTCATCATACCACCGTCCGGAAATATGCAGGCCGATGGGCAGATTGTCTGAAGTCCAGCCGATCGGCATTGACAGTGCCGGGTGGCCGGTCAGGTTCATCGGAAACGTATAAGGGTACCATGCTGCGCGAATGCGACCGCAATCGGTGCCGTCAATCCACACGCGGTCGTGAGGATTGGTTTCGATGGGCAAAGACGCGGCTGAAAGCGTCGGCGTTACGAGAAAGTCGACATCGGAAAATATCGCCTCGAGCCTTCGGAAAAGCGCAGTCCGTCTTTCATTGGCAAGCTGGACATCCGTTCCCGTATGAGCGCTCGCACGCTCCACGGTCCGCAGCAGTGTGGGGTCAAAGTCATCCGCATTCTCCTGGATCTTTGCGCTGAGGCGCCGGGCCAAAATCGTTTCAAGTAAAACCAGGAAGGCTGGTTCGAAGGCGGCAAAATCGATCTCTACGGGGACAAGATCATGGCCTGACCTTGCCAGCCGTTCGATTATGCTCGTGAAGGCCTGGGCGACCTCGGGATCAATGGCCGGGTTGCCGACAAGCATGGCATAGCCAATCCGCCCGGTTTTGTGGCCGGGAGGCGCGTTTTGGGACTTTGCCCATGGGTCAGCATCGCTTGCCCCCGCCATGGCCCCGTAGATCAGGCGCAGGTCTTCAAGCGTCCGTGCCAGGGGACCGATATAGGAACTGGTGGCGAAAAGATCGGCAGCTTGCGGGTTCGGGATACGGCCCAGCGTCGCTTTCAACCCGTAGAGGCCCGAAATGCTCGCGGGGATGCGTATTGATCCGCCGCCGTCGCTGCCCAAAGAGACCGGCGTTTGTCGCCAGGCAAGGCTTGCTCCCGCGCCGCCGGACGATCCCCCGCTCGTAAAGCGGGCGTTGAACGGGTTGGGGGTGCGCCCGAATAAGGGGCTTTCCGTAATCGGTTTATGTCCGAATTCAGGGGTGGTCGTTTTGCCAATGATGACGCCTCCCGCAGCCCGCACCCGGGCAACCGGGATCGCATCTTCGAGCGCGCCATTGCCGGCAAAGGCTTTTGACCCGAATGTCGTCGGCATGCCCGCCACATCGGTGAGGTCCTTGACGGAAACCGGGACACCGGCCAGCGGTCCAACCGTTTCGCCGCGCGCAATTCGGACGTCGATCACATCGGCGGCCCTTGTCGCAAGGTCGGCATCGACATGGGTGAATGCGTTGGCTTGCGGCTCTGTGGCCGAGATCCGGGAGAGAGCCATCCGCGTGATTTCGCGCGCCGTTACTTCCCTCGATTGGACCAAATCGGCAATCTGGCTGGCAGAGAGGTGGACATAGTCGAGTTCCGACATCAGATCATCCACCTTCCGCCGTCAATCAAAAGCGTCTGGCCGGTCATGTACCGAGCTGCCGGGCTGGCGAGAAATACAACAATGTTGGCGACATCGTCCGGATCGCCGATATATCCCATCGGGATACCTTCGCGGATCGTCTGCAGAACCTGCGGATCAAGCGTGTCGTGGGCGCGTGTGGCAATGGCTCCGGGCGCGACGGCATTGACGGATACACCGTGTGGAGAGCTTTCACGCGCCACCGAGCGCGTAAAGCCAACAACGCCCATTTTCGCGGCTGCATAATCGGCAAGTCCCGCGTCGCCAACAAAGGCGGCATCGGTGGACATGTTGATAATTCGCCCTCGCCCGCGTGCAATCATGCGCGGCAGAACCAGACGCGTCATGCGCATCGTGGTCAAAAGGGATACCTCAAGCACAAACCGCCAGGTGGCTTCGTCGGACGCAGCGAAAGCACCGCCTTTTTCACGTGCGCTCTGGCCGACATTGTTGAAGAGCGTGGTAATCGGCCCACGGTCGCGCGCGACCTGGTCGGTTGCTGCGATCATGGCGTCTGGATCGGTGCAGTCGGCGGTGATGTGAAACGCACGACGTCCCAGGGTCTTGATTTCCTTCGCAAGGTCGCTCAAGGCCGCTGCGTCCTTGTCAATCAGCACAAGATCGGAGCCCGACCGCGCCAGGGCAAGCGCGCTGGCCCGGCCGATACCATTTGCAGCCCCTGTGATCAGGGCAGTGCCCTCGGTTTCGAACGGTGTCACGGCTGCGTCCTCAATGGAAAGCCCGCCCCCCATCAACGGCAAGCGCTGCACCGGTAATATGGGCCGCTTCGTCTGAGGTTAAGAACAAGGCCGCATTGGCGATGTCGTCGGGCCGGGCAATCTCTTTGATCAGGTAACGGTCGAGCACACTTGCAAGAGCTTCCTTGGGATCCGGTGCGTCGGCCAACGCGGACCGGAACATTGGCGTATCAACCACACCGGGGCAGATCACATTGGAGCGGATGCCCGCCTCGGCCAGATCCACCGCCAGTGCTTTGGCAAACATGACCACTCCGGCTTTGGATGCACAATAGGCGGTGCGCGATGCAATGGGCCGCAATGCGGCTCCGGAAGCAACAAGCAGCACCGATCCTCCACCGGCCTGTTTGAGATGGGGCAGCGAGGCGGAAGTCAGGCTGAACGCTCCGGTCAAGTTAACCGTGAGCACCTGGTCCCAATCCGCGCGCGACATCTGATCGAAGGGTCTTTCCAGATCGAGCCCGGCTACACCAACCAGGCCGTCGAGCCCGCCGAGTTCATGCGCAACCTGGTCAATGCTTGCGCGCAACACCTGGTCATCGGTGACATCGGCAACGGCGCTGGCGACTTTTGCACCACCACCCGCTGCGAGCTCAGCGCAGGTCGTTGCCAACCTGTCTGCATCGCGATCCACCAGCGCAACGGCGGCGTTCTGCTGGTGAAACAGTTTCGCAATCGCCCGGCCAACGCCCGATGCGGCCCCGGATATGACGATGCGCCGGCCTTCCAGTCTCATGTCGTTTGCTCACTTGCCGCTTGTCTCAAGGCGGGGCGAATCGCCTCGGCCACCTGGTCGCAACGCGCGAACCAGACATTATCGTGCTCAAGAATATGCCTGATCAGCCGGTCCAGGGCGACCAGCCTTGAACCCCTGCCGATGATCTGCGGGTGCATGGCCAGGGTGAAAGCCCGGTCTTCGGCATAAAGTGTGTCGAACTCGGCGCACCAGGCTTCGCAAACTGCTGAAGGCGCCTGCATCGTGCGGCCCGGGAGCGTAATGGAGTACTGAAAGAACGGTGCATCATCGAGCACCCATGCGAAAGGGAATTCAATAAGTTCCGTCATCCGGTTATCAACACGATGCAGGTAGGGAGAATCGTCGTCGAAGAAATTCGAGGAATAGCGAAACCCCTTTTCCAGCAACAGGGACATGGTGATCGGACTGAATTCAGCCGCCGGCGATCGCCAGCCCGCCGGTTTGCGCCCTGTCAGGCGTTCGATAATCTCAATCCCCTTGTCCATCTCTTCACGTTCTTCCTCCGGGCTGAGGTTCACGATCCACCTGTGCGACCAACTGTGATGTGCGATTTCGTGGCCTTCCGCGAGGATCTCTTCACAAAGCGCCCAGCGGTCCCGGATTACAAGGCCAGGGATAAAGAACGTGGCCTTGATGCCATACTGCTTCAGTAGCGCCAGTACGCGACCGGTTCCCACCTTCCAGCCATATGCCCCTTGCGACAGCACCACGGGTCGTTCGGCGTTCTTGGGGTCGCGGGCTGTCCACATGGTTTCTGCATCCAGGTCGAATGTCAGCATGACCGGGAATCCATTAGACGACAGGGGCATTTATACGGGGCTTTCTGTTGTTGGCTCAGGCAAATCGATGGAAACCGACCCAGCGTTCCGCGAGCACAAGGCACAACCCGGTCGCCAGAATCATCATGGTCGAGATGGCCGCAATACCCGGGTCAATTCCATGTTCAACCGCCGAGAATATTTTTACGGGCAGCGTCGTTTGACGGACACTCACGAGAAAGATCGACACGGGTACATTGTCGAAAGACACGATGAAAGAAAAAATTCCGCCCGCAACAAGGCCGGGCCGGATCAGTGGAAGCGTTGTCTTGAAGAATGCCGTCCAGGCGTTGGCGCCAAGTGTGCGGGCAGCTTCCTCCAGATGCGGGTCTGAACCGGCGAGGCTGGCCAATACACTGCGCATCACATAGGGCAGTGTGATCAAGAGGTGGGCGACCGCCAAAGCGCCGAAGCTGCCGCGCAGGCCGATCAGAGTGTAATACTGCAACAGGGCAACCGCCACGACAACCGCCGGGAAAACAAGAGGCGCCATCAGAACGGCGGAAATCACCTCTGCCCCCGGCACCTTGCGACGCACCAGCGCATAGGCTGCAGCCGTGCCAAGAACCAGGGAAAGAAAGGTCGCTGTGCAGGAGAGCATCAGGCTGAAGATCGCTGCGTCTGTATAGTCATCGTTGTTGAGCACCTCGAGGTACCAGTCGAGCGTAAACCCCACGGGTGGAACGGTCAGGTAGGACGTGGTCGTTACCGAAGCCAGCACGACAATGACCACCGGTAGCTGCAGAAATGCCAGGGCAAGCACCGCGTAAACCGGCAGCGACAAGCCGGACAGGAAGCGCTTCGCTCGATGGCTTAAGTGCGGTTCCTTGGTCATCGGTGCACCGCTCATCGGAAGGTCGAAACATAATGGGTGAGGCGAGCCGATGCCCAGACAAGCACCAGAACGATAACCGTCAGGATGAAGGCCATGGCCGTACCGCGTGGCCAGTTGAGCACCTTGAGAAATTCATCGAAAATCAAAGTGGACATGACCTGATAGGTCGGTCCGCCCAGAAGCCGGGGTGTCACCAGGGCGCTGATCGTCAGGACGAAGACGAGAATGCCGCCGGACAACACGCCACTCAGACTAAGCGGCAGCGTCACCTTGGTGAATACCGTCAATCGGCTTGCGCCCAAGGTGCGCGCGGCGTTCTCCACATCGCGCGGGATGTTCTGAATGGTGCCGATCAAGACCAACACCATAAAGGGCAGGAAGATATGACTGAGCCCGATCATGAGGCCGGTAAAGTTGAACAGAAGCTTGATGGGTTTTTCGATCAGCCCTGCCCAAATCAGCCATTCATTGATCATTCCGCGATTGGCCAGCAGAACGATCCAGCCGAAGGAACGCACAACCAGGTTTAACAAAAGCGGAAAGACCACAAGTATGATCAGCCAGGGGCGCAGGCGCGATTGCGTCCGCGCCAGGAAATAGGCCAGTGGATAGCCGATGATCAATGTGGCGAAGACGACAAGGAGGCCAAGCGCAAGCGTACGACCGATGATTTCAAGATAGAAACCGTCCGTCAGGATAAGACTATAATTGTCGAGCGTCCATTCCGGCCCAATGCCCCTGCCCGGCACGTAAGGGTGCAGGCTTGTCGGCAGCATCAATAGAAGCGGCGCGACAAAGGCAAGAAGCAATACAATGAGCGCGGGCGACAAGAGCCCCAGGCCAGAGCGCTCGACAAATCTCAGCCAACCCTGTTTCATCACCGCGCCGCCATGACGATGACGTCTCCGGGATCGATCATGACGCGCACGTGGCTCCCGGCTTCGGGGAGGCTGCCACCACGTTCGATGTTCATTTCGGCATTAAGCTGTGGTCCACCCGACAGACGAACCAGAAATTGGGCCGTCGATCCGGCGAAGGAAACGATATCGAGAACTGCCGGCAAGCTGCTTCGAGCCGGCTCGTTTTCCGCTTCCAAGATGCGCACGCTCTCCTGACGGATGGTCACATGCACCGGATCGCCAATCTGCGCGCCGTCGGGGAGATGCGATGTGACCAGCCTCACATCGTCCGAAAGGCTGACTGCGGCTTTGTCGCCAAGTGCCGCGACCTTGCCATCGAACCCGTTTGAACGTCCGAAGAACTCTGCCACAAAAGGGGTCGCGGGCATGTCGTAGATTTCACGCGGGCGACCCACCTGATGAAGCTGCCCGCCCGACAGCACGCAAATCCGATCAGACATGGTCAACGCTTCTTCCTGATCGTGCGTCACAAAAATCGTGGTGATCGACAGGGTCTGCTGCAATCGACGCAGTTCGAACCGCATTGAATCGCGCAGCTTTGCGTCGAGATTGCTGAGCGGTTCATCGAGCAACAGCAGGGCCGGTTGCGGCGCGACCGCACGTGCCAAGGCAACACGCTGTTGCTGGCCTCCCGACATCTCGCGAGGAAACCGCCGGTCGAGTCCCGTGAGATGGACCAGATCCAGGGCTTCATGGACCCGCGTCTTCAAGCTCGCCTCGTCCACGCCGCGCTGGCGCAACCCAAAGGCGACATTTTCAAACACGCTCATATGGGGAAAAAGCGCGTATGACTGAAAGACCAACCCGATGTTTCGTTTCTCGGGCGGCAACCATGTGACCTCTTTGTCGCCGATGGCGATTGAGCCGCTATCAGGCTCCAGAAGCCCCGCAATCATCCGCAGGATCGTGCTTTTGCCACATCCGGATGGACCGAGCAGGGAAACAAATTCACCCGGCTCCACATCAAGCGAGAATCGGTCCACCGCAAGGAATGAACCGAACCTTCGGCTCAGCTGATTGATGGTAAGTCGCGCCATGGTAATCCCAAGGAATGTGCTGGTGGAGAAAGCCCCACCAGCAGGTTCGCCATTTTCTCAGCGCGCGACTTCGCGTTGCCAGCGATCAGTCCAACCGGGACGAAGCTTGGCGACCTCGCTTGAATCCGGGTACCACAGATTATCGAAGCTCTTGCCAAAGGGAACGACAGCCTTGACCTTGTCACTGAGCTCCACCGCAGTGTTCACAGGGCCCGCATATTTTTTCTCGGCAAAGCACTTCTGTCCTTCGGCAGACAACAGGACGTCAATATATTTCTGGGCCAGATCCTTGTTCTTGGACCCTTTCGGGATTGAAACGGTTGGCTGAATGCCAACGGCTCCCTCCTTGGGATAGGCGACTGCCACCGGTACGCCTTTGTCTGCGGCAGAGCCAATGCGATCGGGATACCAGGGTGCCATGGCGATCTCGCCACGCTCGAAAAGCTGGAGGATCTGGTCGGCCTGCGTGTAAAGCATGACGACATCGGGCATCAATTCCTTAATGGCCTTGATACCCGCATCCTGGGTTTCGAAGTCGCCACCCATCATCTTGTTGACGGCAATCAGGAAATGCATGCCTGATGTTCCCGTAATGTCACCAAGTGCAACCTTGCCGGCATATTTTTTGTCAAAGAGATCCTTCCACGACGTTGGAGGCGTTTCGACCAGATCGGGGTTGTAGGCGATAACGGTGGCTGCCGTCATGAAGGTCACAAACTGATTATCCTCGTCAAACGCCTGGCCCGCCACCTGTGGGAAGCTTGACATTCCGTCAAAGGCCACCGTTTCGAGCAAGCCCTCGTTCTTGATCTGCTTGGCAATGGAAATGTCCATGTAAGCGACATCAATTTCCGGATCGCCGGCGGTGGCGCGAATTTTGGCGGCATTGTCCACGGAGCTTCCAAAGGTCAGAATTGCTTTGGCCCCGGTGGCCTTTTCAAACGCCTCGACATGGCAGGTTTTTGTGTCATCACCGAACGAGCCCCCAAAAGTGGCAATCACCAGTTCGTCTTCGGCCTGCGCAGCGCCCGCAAGCCCACCCGCAAGCCCCATGGCCAGCATGGTTGCTGCTGCCGTCGCGCATGTCTTCTTCAGCAGTTTCATCGTTACTTCTCCTTCTCCCTTGTGTATTTGGCTCATGAATGCCCACCGCTTGCCTGGGCGGCGCGTTGCAATCAGGCTTCGGCGCCTTTCAACGTCCTCTTGGCTGTTTCAGTGCTGGGATGCGGGGTCATGAGCGCTGCCTGGCCGGTGTTGAGCACCAGCATGCGGCTCAAGAGCCCTGCAAATTCATTTTGCTGGCCGGGAGAGAACATCTCCACCAGTGCCCGCTCAACTGCGGCGTGCCGCTCCATCGCCTGGTCGGCCAGCGCCACGCCTTCATCTGTCAGTTCCACAATGACGCCGCGTCGGTCGCTCTCTCCCGAACGGCGCCTGATCCATCCCTTGCGCTCCAACCGGGCCAAAAGGTTCGACGTACCACCTGATGTCAGCAGCAGTGTTTCCTGAAGTCGGGTGGGAGACATTCGATACGGCGCCCCGCTGGCGCGCAATGTGGCGAGCACCGCATAGGACTGGTAGCGCAGGCCAAGCGGGTCGAGCGCTGTGTTCACCGCCCGCAATATGACGTCCTGCAACCGCAAGATACGGCCCACAATCGCCTTGCCGGAACAATCGATATCAGGGCGTTCCTTGCGCCACTGGCTCATGCCTCGCCCGACGATATCAAAGGCGGGATCCAGCGCTGCAGGGGCGTCGGGGGCTTTGATGTCGTCTTCCAAAACAGCCACCTCCCAGTGCCAAATGCTCAAGTTATCTTCTAAGTATCTTTTTAGAAAGATAATTGCAAGCAATAAGAGTCCAGTTGCTTTGACGCCTGACCGGGGAGGCTCCATGAACAATGGCTATCGACGTAACGGAGTATGGCCAGCAGGCGCGTGACCGGGGAAATGGATCAGCTCACCCGACCGGCTCGAGAATACGATCGATTTCGGCTTCGAATGCAGCTATTGGAGCCCGCCGGTCGAATGAGTCACCCGCAAAAAAGTACCGATGGCGCTCGCGGGGATTGCTCCCTGGCAAAAGGTTCAAGGGTCCGGGACGTCGGATGAGCCGTCGCCGGCAGCCCAAATGGCCACTCTGTCTCGTTTCCCGCTTGCCGCATAGCTCGGCAGGGGTGCCAATTCCGACCGGACCGTTTCTGACAAATGATGCCGCAGGTCGTCAGACAGCACAGTCCTGGCACCAAGATCCCGTGCCGCACCTTCAAGCCGTGCAGCCGTGTTCATGGTGTCACCCAGGAGCGCAATTTCCTTTTTCCAATCGCCGACCTCTCCGGCAGCGACAGGGCCACAGTGGATTGCAATCCGCAAATGCGGGGCGGCTCCGAAGCGGGTTTGATATCCCGGTGCCGCTTTGGCCAAAGCGCTGTGCATCTGCGCGGCGCATTCAACGGCCGCATTGGCAGCATTCCTTCTGTTCAGCGGCCAGGTGACAATCACGGCATCCCCAACATATCTGTGAACGTCTCCACCGGCCAATTCCACCGGACGGGCCAGATCAAAGGCAACATCGCCCAGAAATTTATGAAATCGCAGATCACCGATGCGTTCGGCCAGGGACGTCGAACCGATGAGATCGGCAAAAAGCACGATGCGTTCCTCCAGTCGCGGTCGGCGGTATCGACCCGTGAGCAGGGAAATCGTGGCTTCCTTGCCCAGATGGCGGGTGATCTCTATGGCAATGGAAAAGGCGCTGGAGGCGAGGATCGAGATGCCGAAGACAAAACCGAAGCTGGGATCGCGCCAAAAGACTGCACCGGTCAGCACGAAGATCGGACCCGTCAGGCCAATGACAATGGAGAGGCTGAAACCGACGGCGCGGATCACGACGAAAAGGACCAGGGGGAACCGCCTGGACCACCGTTGATTTGCGATCGTGGCAATAGCCAGTTCCGACATCGAACAGCCCAGACCGATGACAAGGCCGCTGATTGCGCCTTGAATGAGGTCCGGAACAGCCAATGCGTTACCGAGCAGTGCGCTGATAAGCGCTCCGATCAGCGCCGAGGCCGCCAGGATTTTGGAATAGAACGCGATCTGGTTGCGGAGGATTGGGGTCAGGGTCATGTCAAGTGCGCGGACCACGCGGAAGAGCTGCCGACACTGTGACCGCCCTGTATCGACGGGTCAATCGAAGGCAGTCGCTTTCTGACACAGGACGAGGATTATCCAGCACCGAATGCGATCGTTTTCCGTCTTCATCCGGTTCAACAGACCTACGCCTGGCTGACATTCGATCGGTTGCTGAAGACAATGACTTCAGGCGCTCAGCGTGAATCCGCCTCCCCTTTCGAAGGGCGGCTTCATGAAACCTTGCAAGCACCAAGCCGAACTCTTGTCTGCGTCAACTCAGTTTACAAATTTCAGTCTTTGAGCACTATCCAACGCGATAAAAACGAATACAAAACGGACGCTAAATGCCAAATTCATGTTGTAGCCCTTCCAATACTTCAAACGGCGCGCCACCCCGGGCCGGCGCAATCAAGCACGTCGAAAAATGCATTCAAAGCATTGAAATACCAGGCGGAAACGCTCTGGTAGGGACTGATTCTCCACAGATCCATGATGATGGCGAAGAACCGTCGCGTACCGTCCGCATCAAGCCGTTTCGCATTGACCAGACGACGGTGACAAATAGTGACTTTGCGAAATTCACGGATGTTACAGGTTACGTCACTGACGCAGAACGGCTTGGCTGGTCATTTGTATTTTGGTCCGATGTGTCCCCAGATATCCCTTACACCCAGGGCATCGCTGGATATGAGTGGTGGCGGCGAGTCGACGGTGCAAACTGGCGCGACATCCTGGGTCCTGGCAGCTCTGGAAACGCGTGGTTCTCCGATCATCCGGTCGTCCATGTGTCGTGGAACGACGCGGTTGCATATGCGCAGTGGGCAGGTGGGCGACTGGCGACAGAGGCCGAATGGGAGCATGCGGCGCGAGGAGGACTGGGGGATGTCAAATTTCCCTGGGGCAACAGCGAACCTAATGACACCGATTATTTTCCCTGCAACATCTGGCAGGGAAGTTTTCCGCACGGTAACACCAAGGCCGACGGATGGGGAACAACAGCTCCTGCCAAGTCCTTTGAGCCAAACGGCTACGGTCTCTACAATATGTCCGGCAATGTCTGGGAATGGACGGCAGACCGTTTTCGGGTGAAGTCATTGAAGAAACATGTTCGCAAAAGACTGGAAGCCATGCGTGGTTTCCGGGTGTTGAAGGGCGGTTCGTTTTTATGTCATCGAAGCTATTGCTACCGTTACAGGATTGCCGCTCGCACCGGAAACTCCCCGGACAGCACGACCTCTCACCAGGGTTTTCGGATTGCATGGGATCGTTGAAAAACAATTACTGGAAATCACCCATTTTATAACGTGAAGCCCTGATGCTTCCGATTGCACATTCGAATTCCGTTCTCGTCCAACAAACTATTCAACATATGTCGAGCGAGACTTCCTTTGGTTGCCACGTAGGCGTTTCAACGTCATCTTAAGTAACGCCAATGTGCCGCCTGGGCTGGTTTTAGCCCCGAATTTCTTTCAATGCCGTGGAAAGGGGAGAATTTGCCCGGTAGAATCAGCATCAGACAACTTCGGGCATATAGGGCAGTTGTTGAAACCGGAAACGTAACCCGGGCCGCTGAAACACTGAACCTGTCACAGCCGACAATCAGCCGGCAGATCTCGATGCTTGAGCAGACATTGGGCGTCAAGCTTTTTGAGAGGCTGGGCAACAACCGCCTTGTGCCATCCGAACTGGGCGAGCGATTCTACCAACAGATCGAGGGCACGTTGCAGGGGCTTGAGGAACTGACCTGGATTGCGCAGGGTATTTCAACCAGCCAGCGCGAGAGAATACGCATCAGTGCTACGCCGCCCGTTTTGAACTCAGATTTTTTCATCGCGGCCGTCAACCGGTTCACACGGGATCATCCGGATGTGGAACTGCGTGTTCAATGGAACATCAGATCCCAGATCGAATCAGTCGTCGTGGGACGGCGGGCCGATATTGGTGTGTGCGCGGGCCCGTCTGAGCATCCTGCCCTGCTTGATACTCCACTGCTGCACCTCAATGCAGCTTTGGCAGTGCCAGTGTCGCACCCGCTGGCGAATTCGGAGGAAGCCTCACTGGAAGACGTCTCACCGCGCGATCTGTTGCTGGACCAGGGACGCCCGATCCTTCCGCCCATGGCAAATACCGGTACCGGTTGGCTCGCTTCTGAGCCCGGCCCACTGGATGTGCAAATGTCGGTGACGGCAATGCGTCTTGTTTCGACCGGCTGTCGCGTTGCTATATGTGAACCTCTCAGTTGCGAGTGGTTCGGGGAAACAGTGGCATTTGTACCTTATCGCCCCGCAATAGATCTCAATTACGGCTGCTTTCAACTGCGTGACCGCCCACCCTCGGAAGCTGAGCGGGCTCTCGTGGCACAACTGGTCAAAAGTGCCAATGAATGGCAAGCGAGACATATGCAGTTTCGCGCATAGGTTGGTATTTATTTTCCAAATACCAAGACGCAAAACAATCAATACAAAAATGCCACGACCTTGATTAAGCTCGTCGTTGGAGGAGATGCGCTGGCCTGCGACGAGGGCAGCGCGAAACGATCATATGTGGAGGAATTGAGAAAATGCTATCCAAGCTGAAATCTATTGTTTTGGGAACGGCTTTCGCGCTTGTCGCCAGCATTGCTCACTCGGACGATTTTCCCAGCAAGCCGATCAACGTGATCATTCCGTTCCCGGCGGGAAGCAACCTCGACATCATTACGCGTATCCCGAATGAAGCGATGTCTAAGGAACTGGGTGTTCCTGTGAATTCAATCAACATACCGGGTGGTGGACAAATCCCGGCGGTAATGAAGTTTCTTGGCGAGGAGGCGGACGGCTACACCTTGTTGCGCTGGGTAGCGCCGACGTTGGTAACAAATCCAATTATGAGGGACATTCCTTACGATCCCCGCGAATCCATAGTCCCCATATTCCATGATGCCACAAACTCCAACGTGCTCTATGTCCGGGGAGACTCTGAATACGAGACATTTGAGCAGTTCATGGAAGCTGCAAAGACAGAAGACCTGCTGGTCGGCATCAATGCCATCGGCGCACCGCCGCACATGTCGGTCGCGCAGTTGAATATGCTGTTTGACGTGAATTTGCAGGTATTGGCGCAAAAATCGATTCCGAACTCAATGGCCGGTTTAATAGGTGGACAGACTGTGGCCGCAATCGGTCAACTCAAGCAGCAGGCCGCCTATGGAGACGAGATTCGTGCCCTCGCAATTCTCGACAGGCGACTTCCGCATTTCGAAAAATATCTTCCGGGTTTGAAGACAGTGGAAGAGCTTGCCGGCAAACCAGCGGACAGCTGGATCAATGGCGGTTACGCGGTGAAGGCAGGAACCCCGCCGGAAATCATTGATACACTCGTCGCGGTGGCGGAGAAAATCATGAACAATGACGAGTATCGTGCCTTGGTGGAACCGCATGCCGTCACAACATGGGTCGGTGGCGTTGAAGAAACGACTGCGCTGGTCGCAGAAGGCTGGGCGCTCTATGAGCCCATCATCACTGAACTTGGCCTCGCCAAACAGTGATGCCTCCCGCGGGGTGCGAATTGACATGGCGCACCCCGCATTCATTCTCCAAACAAGCGTTCGACAAACCAAAATGACAATGCGACATGCCAATATTGTCTTTGCCGTTCTGCTGCTTGCGACAGCAATAGCCATGATCTGGATCGCCGCCGGCTTTGACACGGCGGCAAGCGTCGGGTCGACGATGCCCGATTCCAACGTATTTCCGATTTTCATGATGCTGATCGTTGTATTGGGCAGCGTGCTCCTGGTTGTCCGCGGTCTTTTTGAGACGCAGGAGTCCAGGTTGTTTGAAGACGGATTTGCAGCAGTCCGCGTCATCGGGTTGTTGGCTTTGCTCCCCGTTGCGCTCATTGCCTGGGAGCACTTG
Organism: Rhizobiaceae bacterium; assembly: GCA_028279875.1. Classification (GTDB taxonomy): domain Bacteria; phylum Pseudomonadota; class Alphaproteobacteria; order Rhizobiales; family Rhizobiaceae; genus Hoeflea_A. The sequence continues at coordinate 153,919 of JANQMU010000011.1, read as the reverse complement.
GGCTTTTTGGCCATGTCCGCTGGATTTGGCCTTGCTTGCGCCATTCTCCTTGCTGTGCGCAGCTGGTGGATCTACGCCATTGCCATTGTCTTCGGTCCTATGGCCGGTCTTGTTTTCGAAGTCGGTCTTGGCGTGCAGTTGTAGGGATCGGCATGTTTGGAGATTTCACCGCACTCTCGGTAGGCTTCGCGAGCCTTTTTGATCCAGTCAGTATCCTGCTTCTGGTCGTTGGCATTGTTTTGGGTCTCGTTATCGGCATTCTGCCGGGGCTTGGCCCGCCGATTGCAATTGCAATCGCACTACCCTTTACATTCTACATGGATGCGGTCCCGTCGCTGATCCTGCTTCTCGCTATCTATTCTTCCGCGACCTACGGAGGTTCCATATCAGCCATTGCGCTGGGCATTCCGGGTACCGGATCCGCCATGGCTACGGTTCTGGACGGCCACAAGATGTTCAAGGCTGGCCGGGGCGGCGAAGCTTTGGGCCTGTCGCTCACATCATCGATGATCGGTGGATTGTTTAGTGCGATTGCGCTTGCGATCCTGGCACCGCTACTTGCAAGCATCGCTGTGCAGTTCGGTCCTCGCGAATATCTCGCGATTTCCATCTTCGGATTGCTTGTCGTGGTTCGAGTGGCGGGAGAAGACTGGGTCAAGGGCATGATCGCTGCGGCAATCGGGCTGTTCCTGACCACATGGGGCATTGATCCAGTCAACGGGACACCACGCTATCTTTTCGGGAGCTACTCCCTCTACGAAGGGATGCCATTCGTGGCGTTCCTGCTCGGTGTGTTTGCCGTATCCGAGATGTTCATCCAGGCCGAGCACAATATTCGGGCCGCCAATTTCGATGCTGAAAGTCTTCGCGCACGGCTACCTTCATTCCCGGTACTGAACCGGTTGAAGGGGCTGATTATGCGCTCTTCCATTATCGGTACAATCATTGGTGTGATCCCCGGCGAAGGTGCCGCTGTTGGTGCTTTCTTCAGCTACTCCGAGGCCAAACGGCGTTCCAAAACGCCCGAGAAGTTCGGAACCGGCATACCCGAAGGCATTGTGGCGCCGGAAACCGCCAACAATGCAACCATAGGCGGGGCGCTGGTTCCGACCTTGACGCTCGGAGTGCCGGGCAGCCCGGCGGCTGCGGTATTGCTGGGCGCGTTCCTGATCCAGGGACTGGTGCCCGGGCCAAAGCTTTTCTCCGATCGCCCTGATCTCATGTACTCGATCTTCCTGAGCCTGTTTTTGATCAACATTTTGATGATCTTTATCGGACTGGTCACCATTCGCTTCGCCGCGATGATCGTATCGATTCCGACACAGATCGTGATCCCGGCGGTACTGATCCTGTGTTTTCTGGGAACATACAGCGTGACAGGCAGCCTGTTCGGTATCCAGGTGCTGATCATGGCCGGGATTTTCGGCTACACCCTCAGAAAACTCGAATTCCCGATTGCGCCGCTCGCGATCGGCTTTGTCCTGGGTGAAATTCTGGAAACAGCTTTACGCCAGTCGTTCGTTGTCACTCGCGGCAATGTCATCGAAATCTTTACCACTCCAATCGCGCTAACGATCTACGGCATTTTGATTGCTTCCATCCTTTGGGAGCCGATCACAAAGCGTATTTTCAAGAAAGGTTCCAGGGAATGAACATACGGCCAAATGTCCTGTGCGTTTATGTGGATCAAATGAGGGCTGACGCTTTGGGTTGCGCCGGCAATCCGGACGTCAAAACGCCCAACCTGGATAAACTTGCGAGCCAGGGGCTGCACTTTACAGAGGCATATGTTTCCACGCCGCTATGTTCTCCCTTTCGCGGATCGCTCCTCACCGGCAAGTATTCTCACAGCCACGGTGTCTACGGAAACAACCTGCAAATCGACACGGATCAGAAGTTTCTCGCTCAGGCGTTCAAGGATGCAGGATATCGCACCGGCTATTTTGGCAAATGGCATCTTGGAGGCAGCCACAAGCCGGGCTTTGTGCCACCAGGAGAAAAGCGGTGCGGCTTCGATCATTTCATCGGCTTCAACCGCGGTCACCGCTATCTTCAAAGTGTCTACTACAAAGATACGCCGCAGCCTTATCACTGCCCCCGGTTCGAGCCCGACTACCAAACCGATCATCTGATCGAGTTTATGGAAGTTTGCCGTACAGCAGAAAATCCTTTCTTTGCAATGATCTGCATTGGAACACCGCATTTTCCAAACGAGATGCCGGACCGTTGGCGCCGTTTGTACGATCCGGCGAAGATTACACTTCCCGAAGGCACGCCTGACCCGGAGCTGCAGGCCCGGGTACAACGGTGGACCCTCGATATCGATCAAGATGGAGACGAACACGGCCTGAACTGGAGCCGGGCAAATAACGGCAACAAGGGTGTGTGGGAAACGGAATCGGAAAGTGAACTGCGCGACTTCATTGCCGGGTATTACGCGTTGGTGTCCAACCTGGACGAAAATGTCGGTCGAATTATGGATTGGCTCGACCAGGCTCAATTGGCCGACGACACAGTGTTGATCTTCCTGAGCGACCATGGCGACATGCTTGGGCAGAAGGGCCATTTCTGCGGGATCAAACGTTTGCCGTACCGCGAATCCATGCAGGTGCCCTTCCTGGTGCGGTATCCAAAGCGGTTCGCCAAGGGCCGGAAGATCGATGCTATTTACGACGTCTCGATCGATACAATGCCAACGCTTTTATCGCTCTGCGAACTACCCATCCCGGAAGGCGTGCAAGGCATCGACCAATTGCCCGTTTTTGACGGCAGGAGCGAGATGCTTCGAGATGCAGTCTATTACGAATTTCTGTCGCAAAGCGGCGGAGGAGAGCCAGCCGATTACATGCGGATTCCGGAAAGAGGGATTCGCACCAAGGACTGGATGTATTGCCGCAAGCCTGAGCGACGGAAGTATCTTTTCGACCTCCGTGCCGACCCTGGTGAATTGAACAATCTCGCCGAATCCGCGGAGTATGAAGACGTCATGAAGACGTTTGACGACCAGCTTGCCCGGCATATGGCGGAAACTGACGACAACTGGGGGCTGGAGGCGAAGTTCCCTTATCCAGACATGCAGGATGTCGGCGATATCACCACCTACCTCGACAAGGTAGTCTTGCCACGCGCGATTGTGGAACCATGAACAAACCCAATATTATCTGTATTTATCTGGATCAGTTGCGCGAGGACGCGTTGGGATGCACTGGCAATCCCGTCATTCGAACGCCGAACATCGACAGGCTGGCGCTGGAGGGAACCCGTTTTTCCGAAGCCTATGTCTCGACCCCTTTGTGCACACCATTTCGAGGCTCCTTCCTGACCGGTAAATATGCACACGCGGCAGGGGTGCACGCGAACCACTTTCCAATCGCTACAGACCAGAAATTCCTGCCGCATCATTTGGCCGAGGCAGGATACCATACCGGCTACATCGGCAAGTGGCACCTCTATGGCGGTCCCAAGCCCGGTTTTGTGCCGCCAGGGCCGGACAGATGCGGCTTTGAGACTTTCGTGGGCTTCAATCGCGGACACGAATATGACCGCTCGATCTATTTCTATGACGACCCGCAGCCCTATCATTGTCCCCGTCATGAGCCCGACTATCAGACCGATCAGGTTATCGATTTCATGGACCGGGCGAATACGGGTGACGACCGCCCGTTCTTCGCCTATCTCTGTTTTGGCCCGCCCCATCACCCAATGCGGATCCCCGACCATTGGAAATACCTCTACCGGCCTGAAGAAGTCCCGCTGCCGAAGGGCGTCCCAAATCCGGAGCTTCAACGCAAAGTTCAGTTGGAAGTATTGCAACGCGACTTCGGCGGCGATCCCGCGAATGCCGATTTCAGCCATATCGACTATCGCGATGTCCCTCCCGGCGAGCCCGAGACTGAGGACGAAATCCGTCAATTCATTGCCGAGTACTACGGCATGATCGCCAATGTCGACTGGAATGTCGGGCGGATTCTGGACTGGCTGGATGCCAGCGGGCTCTACGAAAACACCTTCGTTTTGGTGTTCAGTGACCATGGCGACATGCTCGGTCAGCACGGTTACTACTGCGGCGCCAAGCGTGTCGCTTATCGCGGCGCGATGCATGTCCCGGTCATTGCCCGTTGGCCGGGCAAGATAGCTGCCAACTCAGTTTCAGAAGCTTTGGTCGACCTTTCGATTGATGCAATGCCTACCTTGCTGGAGGTGGCGGGCGTACAAACGCCGCACGATGTAATGGGAAGGAGCCTGTTGACCGCTCTTTCCGGAGAAGCGGACAAGGGACACGAGAAAGTTTTTTATCAACTCATGCTGCAGTCGAGGGGAACTGAAGGGGATATTCACCGGCGCGCCTTGAGAGGCTGCCGTAGCAAGGAGTGGCTGTACGTCCGCGATAAGAACGGCCCCAAATGGCTGTTCGATTTGCTGGCAGATCCTGATGAAGAAAACAATCTGGTTTGCGATGCGGCTTATGCGGATGTATTGCGCGATCTGGATCGATGGGTTTTGAAACGAATGCAGGATACTGCCGACAATTGGGACCAGGAGCACGCGTTTCCACCGGCAAATTTTGTTACGCACGAGGACGCATATGAAGAACATGGTCGGTTGCTCAGTCAGGCTGTCGTGGAAACCTTTCCGAGATCCCGTAAGCTGAACTAGAAAATGCGGCCGCCTCCCGCAGCGCCGTCTTCAGGACCTTGCCCTGCGGGCTGGTGGGCAGCGCATCGCGGAATTCGATGCTGCGCGGCACCTTGAAATTGGCGATGTTGGACCGGGCCCAGTCGATCAGCTCATCGGCCGTCGCGCTTGCGCCGGGACGCAGCACGACAAAGGCCTTGCCGACCTCGCCCATGCGCGCGTCCGGCACGCCGATCACCGCGATCTGGCCGACCGCCGGATGGGCGCTCATCAGGCGCTCGATCTCCGCCGGATAGCAGTTGAACCCGCCGCAGATATACATGTCCTTCAGGCGGTCCTCGATGCGCAGATTGCCGTCCGTGTCGAAATAGCCGACATCGCCAGTGTGCAGCCAGCCGGCTTTGTCGATGGTCCTGGCTGTTGCTTCCGGATCCTTGTCATAGCCCTTCATTGCAAGATAGCCGCGCACGACCACTTCGCCGCGCTCGCCATCGGCCAGCAAGACGCCATCTTCGTTCATGATGCGCACTTCGGTGTCCGGAAACGGCCTGCCGGCGGTGTTGGCGATGGTCTCGTCGTCGTCATCAGCGCTGCACATGGTGCCGTAGCCGCCGCATTCGGTCAGGCCGTAGCCATTGACGACGCCCTGGAAACCCAGCTCGGACCGCATCCGACGGATCAGGGTCGACGGCACGACGGCGCCGCCGGTGACGCCGAGACGAAGGCTCGAACGATCGAAATCGGCCATATCGGGATGCTGCAGCATGCCGTGGAATATCGCCGGCGGGCCGGCGATGACCGATATGGCGTCGCGCTCCACCCGGCGTAGAATCTCCTCCGGATCATAGGTCTGGTGCGGGATCAGCACAGCGCCGCGCATCACTGAGACAAGGGCTCCGGACCGGTAGCCGAAGGCATGGAAGAAAGGCGGGATGACAAGCATCCGGTCGCCGCGGACGATCCCGACGCGGGTGGCCCAGGCGTCGATGACCCGCAGGCACTGGCGGTGCGCGTATCGCACGCCCTTGGGATAGCCCGTCGTCCCGGAGGTAAACAGCAGGTCGCACAGATCGTCGGGACCGACGGCGGCCTGCCGCTCCGCCTGCTGTTCGTCCGTGACTGTCCGCCCGGCCGACTGGAAACGCGCCCACGATGTCTCGCCGTCGCGGGTGCCGTCGAACACGACGATGTCGCGCAGCAGAGTACGGGCCTGTCCGTCAAGCTGGTCCGGATAGTAGCGTCCCAGGAATTCGCCGGCCGAGAACAGCATGGTGGCATCACCACGCCGGATGAGATCGCCGATCTCGGCACCCTTGAACCGCGTGCTCGCCGGGATCAGGACCGCGCCGACGCTGACGATGCCAAGCGCCGCCACGAGCCATTTCCAGTGGTTGGGCGCCCAGATCATGATCCGGTCGCCATTCTGCACGCCGGCAGCGATCAGGGCTTTCGCCGTTGCGCGGCGCGCCTCATCCAGGTCACGGAAGGACAGACGGGTCTCACCGTCTTCGACGGCGATCGCCGAGCCGAAGGCTTCGGCAGCCCGCTCGACCATCCGGGGGATGGTGGTAAACTGATTGTCGGGACGGGGCGTGTTCATGGACTGACCAGGGGAGCAATTATCCGGCCATTTCAAGGCCCCGGAGGGCAAAACGCATCGTCCGAAAGGACGAAGGCCGCGGCGGGCCGGTGATCTATTGGCAAGGGCGGGCCGGCATGACAGGGAACAGGCACATGGCAGGCGGCAAAGCTGACGCATCGGCAGTCTCTCTTAAGGGCAGCGTCGCCTTGGTCACGGGCGGGACGCGCGGCATCGGACGGGCCATCGCCGGTCGACTGCTCGGCGCCGACGCAACCGTTATCGTCTGCGGCCGCAACCAGCCGGAACATTTGCCGGAAAGCGGCGGCCGCCACGCCGATTTCCTGGCTTGCAATGTCCGTAACCCGGATGAATGCGCGGCGCTCATTTCCGACATCGTGAAGCGGCACGGCCGGCTCGACCTGCTGGTCAACAATGCCGGCGGTTCGCCCGCCTGCGATCTGGCCACCGCCTCGCCGCGCCTTTCCCAGGCGATCGTCGAACTCAACCTGCTGGGACCGATTCACCTGTCGCAAGCCGCCCACGGCATCATGACGGCGCAGGAGAGCGGCGGCGCAATCATCAACATTGCCAGCGTTTCCGGCACCCGCCCTTCCCCCGGCACAGCCGTCTATGGCGCCGCCAAGGCCGGCCTGATCAACCTGACCAGGAGCCTCGCCCAGGAATGGGGGCCGGCGATCCGGGTGAATGCGATCATCGCCGGACTGGTCGAAACAGAAGACGCCCTGGCGACCTATGGCTCCCGCGAGGCCATGGAGGCGATCGCCCGGGCCACGCCCATGAAACGCATGGTCCGCGGCGCCGATATCGCCGACGCCGTGTTGCTGCTCGCCAGCCCGATGGCGGGTTTCGTCACCGGCACGGCCCTGGAGGTGCATGGCGGCGGCGAGCAGGCGCATTTTCTCGACCTCGTGCGGCGTCATGCACCGGATGATCGCGACTGAGCGCAGGCAAAGGCTATCACTGGCGGATTTGCCGGCGGCGGTGCTCCGGAGCGCGAGGCGATCATGCTATGAAAGTCGCGCTATAGGCGATACACCCCGGTGAGCGATAATATGCCGTGCCGAGTTCACCCGATGGGTTATGCGGCGGAGGCCGATGTCTCCCGGAAGGATGCACCGAAGCAATGATAAAAAAGGCCACTATCGCCGTCATCGGGTTCGTTCTTCTGCTCTCGGCGGCCATCGCGCTGGCATGGGTTTTCGCGACGCATGAGACACCGTCGCTCGCCGAACCCGAGACAACCCCCGACGCTCCGGCTTCCAGCCGCGGGGCAGCGGCGTTCGAAGGCGCCGGGTTCGGTGGAATCAGCATGGCCGCGCTGGACTCCCACGCCCTGCCCTGGCGCCTGGCCTCGGCGGCACTGGTTCTGCAGGAACAGTCACGCAACCCGGACCTGCCGGCAAACCTGGACACCCTGCACCAGGTGCTTGCGCGGTACGGGTTTCTGGTGAACGGAGAACCGGTCAACAGACCGGAGAGGGTGGAAGCTCCGGATCACGACATGCCGCCAGGGTTCACCTACGGGGATCTGGCCCCGCTCTGGGGCACCAAAATCCGCGCTGTCAATCTGGGATGCGCCGCCTGCCATGCCGGCACCACCTACGACGCCACCGGCGCGCCCACGCCCGACGCGATCTGGCTTGGCATGCCGAACACCTCGCTCAATCTGGAGGCCTATACACGCGGCGTCTTCGAGGCTCTGCGCCATGGGATGAACGATCCCGAAGCGCTGGTCGGGACCGTGAACCGGCTTTACCCCGATAGCGGCTGGCCGGAGCGATTGACGACGCGGTTCATGGTCCTGCCGCTTGTGAAACGACGGCTTGCGGAACTGGCTGCATCGGATCGTCCGCTCCCGTTTCCCAACGGTGTCCCCGGCAGCACGAACGGTGTCGCAGCCCTGAAATTTGCGATTGGCGTCCCGTTGCTGGCCGGGCCAGCCGGCGATAATGGCATCGTTTCCGTACCGGACCTGGGATACCGCCACTGGAGAACGCGCCTCCTTGCCGACGGGGCCTATGCGCCCCCAGGGCCGGAGCCCGCAAACCCGACGCAATTGGCGGATCTGACGGTGGACCATCTCGACGCGCTGGCCAGGATAACCACCTTCTTCACCGTGCCGAGCATGGGTGTGCATCCCGACGAGGCGATTTCGCATCTGGAGGAAGCCGGGGCCATTTTCGCCTTCCTCTCCAACGCCTATCGTCCAATGGCTTTTCCGGGCGCGATCGATCGCCGGGCGGCCGAGGAAGGCGGCAAGGTCTTTGATCGTGAATGCGCGGCCTGTCATGGCTCCTACGAGTGGCGGGACGGACGACCCGTGCTTGCCAGCTATCCCAATTGGCGGGGCGACGTCGGCACGGACCGGATGCGCGCCGACACCTTCACACCGGGTCTTGCCGACATGATCGGCGAAACCGTTTATGCAGCCGAGATTGCCGTACGGCCGAGCGGGGTCTATGCGGCACCGCCGCTGACCGGCCTGTGGGCTTCCGCGCCGTTTCTGCACAACGGATCGGTCCCGACACTCCATCACCTCCTGAACCCCGCATCGCGCCCGAAGGAATTTCTCGTGGGAGGCCACGCCCTGGATTTTGAGACTGTCGGACTGCGACTGAAACCCGACGGCGCCTTTCCCGACGGCTACGTACCGTTTTCCGAACCGGTTCTGTTCGACACGTCAAAACCCGGACAGACCAATGGCGGGCACCATCACGGCGCGGCGTTGCCGCAGGCGGACAAGCGGTCCCTGCTGGAATATCTCAAACTGCTGTGAAGCGGCCTACAGCAAGATCTCGTCAAGGCCCCGGCGCGCCCGACCGACATCCGCGCCGTGCGGGCGGCGCCCGATGCGGAAGGCGGAAACCGGTCGCCGGTCCGCGGCAAGACATGCCATCCGTCGCATTCGATCCGCCGAGGGCTGATGGTCGGCAAGGGCTGCCAGAACCGCCGCGCCGAAACCCGCCGCCTCGAAGCGCAACCACAACCGATAGAAATGCCGGCCGCTCTCAAACGGCGCCTCGTCGACCGGCCGATGAAAAACCGCGATGGCGGCGGCGCTCCTCATCTTCGCCTTTTCCGACAACAGAGAACCGGCCAGCGACAGCCTGTCCAGCATCGGAAATACCGGCCCGAGTACCAAAGGAACGCCCATCGCCTCCATGCGGCTCATGTGCAAAGCCTCGGCGTTCAAACCGTCGAGAGACCACCTCGGATGTTTCCGGTTCAGCCGCATCCAGCGCATCAACTCCCGGCGGAAAGCGCCGTCGCGGATAAAATGAAGGCTGGCGACGGTGAGAAGATCGGCGAGTTCGTCCTTGTCCGACGTTTCGGCAAAGATATGGCAATCGTCGCCTTCGAGCCCACCGGCCGCAATGCGGTCACCATCGGCCCCATGAACAAAAGACCCTCGCCAAGATTTGCGGCCGGCCACATGCTCTGCCAATGGATCGCGTTCGCAGGTCCCGCCAACCTCGACAGTGATAACGGGCCGGAGAGGGCCGGCTTCCACCGCGTCCGAATTCCTGTATTTCAGCGCCAAACCGCGCCCGGAAGCAGCAAGCGCAAGACCTTCGTACGCCGCACCGAGGCTGATCGCGGCATCATGGCCCTCGGGGTCGGCCGCATCGAGCCGCACGCCGAGATCCTCGAACAGTTCCACCCGCTGGCCGGTGACGCGCCAACGGGCCGGCTGTACGTTGTGGACGCTCGGGGCCAGAGCCGCTTCGGCAATCAGTTCTCTCCACACATCGGGGGTCATGCAAGACCTTTCCGAAACAGGTGAAGCCGGTGCAACCGGGTCGCACCGATCTTCTGCATCTGGCGCAGGCTGGCCGGATTTTCATCGGCAATCCATGTGATGCCGAGTTTCTCATACCCGCCGTCGCGCAAGGCGCGCAGGGTCCTGCCAAGCATCCGGCTCATGGTGCCTTGCCCGTGCGCGTCCCGCACCACGGAGTAAAAAATGATGACGGCCCGTTTGCGGCGGAAGCGATGCCGGAGAAAATGCCATGGCGTCAACAGGTTCAACCGTGACCGGTTTGCCCGGATGAAACCGTTCAAATCGGGAATACAGATCACCACCCCTATCGGCCGGCCATCCTTCTCGACCAGTGATGACAAGCGCGGATCGATGATCGCCATCATCTCGCCGGCCTGGAAGGCAAACTCGTCCGAGCTCAGTGGCACAAACATCGGATTTGCCGCAAATCCATCATTGAGGACCAGCCGCGCTTCCTCCATGCGCTCCCTGAAATCCCGGCGGCGTACCGGGACAAAGTGCTCCTCCGCGCCGCCGGACAAGCGTTCACCGGCCCCGTCGACGGCCGTCAGATCCAGTTCGAAGGTGCTCATGGGAAAGAACGGCTCGAAGCCATTGGCCTCCAGCAATTCCGGGATATGCGGCGGGTTTACGACCATATCCGTGTAGGCGGGTTTGTCGAAACCGCCGGTCTGGACACCGCATTGCTGCATGGCCGTGAGGTTGAAATTGCCGACCAGTTCATCGAAGCCCCTGGCCATTGCCCAAACTTCAGCAGCCTCGAGCAGACGCGCGGCCGCCTCCGCCCTGTCGGCGCAGTCGAAGAAACCGAAACAGGCCCGGTTGGTCCGATGCAGCCGGTTCGATGCGCGATGATGGTGGACGACAATTCGTCCAAGCGGTTCGCCGTTCTCGTGCGCGGTGAAGAATGTGAAATCATCATCACTCTCGAAGAGCGGGTTCTTCCGGGCCGAAAGGAAGCGGCGAAGGTCGCCTTTCATCGGCGACACATAGGATGACCTGTTGCCATAGGCCTGAAACGGTACTTGGAAAAAGGCGTCGAAATCGCGTTCGAGAAGCTCGATCATCGTACCCGCCCGGTGTCGAACATCAGCGCTGCGAACCGCTGAACCGCGGCAAGTTCCAGTTCGGCGCCGGGCGAAGCCGCCAGGGTCGGCATGTTCAACGCGACCAGGACAAGCGGCTGGCGCGACACAAGCATGGCATGAGTCGCGTCATATTTTTCAAAGAACCAGTCAAGCTGCTGGGAGCGCTCCGTGTCGCCGCGACGATCGGCCGGCGCAGATGCGGTCTTCTTCCTGACCGGCGATCCGTCGAAGGCATGGATGAGGGAATCGTCGAAGTCCTTGAGATCGCCTTCCCACAGAACAAGGGCTCCCGTCACCGACGGGTGTGTTTGAAGACCCCGCAGAAAGGTCTCCGGACTTTTGTCAGGTCCGTCCGCGAGATACCGGAGCATGCTCTCCCTTTCCTCGTCGCGGTACAGCATCTTCCTTTCGTTGTAGATCTGGGCGAGCAATGTCGCGCTCACCATGATTGCGGTGATCTGAATGGTGGTGTGTCCGTCAAGTCCGGCGAGCGACGACGCGACCAGGCCGGCGGAAACACCGGCCGCCGCGGTGAGCGCAAATGACCGGGCGATCTCCCAATGGGTCAGATTGGCGCGGCTGTAGCTGAGCGCCAGCCAGCACAGGAAAAGGATCGCAATTCCGGACAGCCGCACCGGGGCGATGAAAAGAACGTCCCGAAAATCGGTCAGCGCAAAAGGCACAATCAACACCAGTGACAGGGAAAGCCTGTCCACCATCAAGTTCTCCGCAGCCGTCAGCAAGCGGCGATCACGGGCGATCACCCAGGCACCAAGGCTTATGAAGATCACCAGTTGCAGCCCGATCAGAATATAGACACGGATCTGTCCCATCCATTGCGGATTGAAGAACGCCGAAATCAGGACGATGGCGGCGCCTGCCGCGGCAATCCATTTCAGCGGCTTCGGCGCGTGGCGCCGCATCAGTCCCTCGGTCAAGACCAGCGCGGCGAGCGGAACGAAACCGCCGGCGGCCTCGGTCATCTGGCCGAAAAATCCGACACCCGTCGTCCAGGCAAGAATGCGTGAAAGCAGCATGATGTTGAGCACGTCGATTCCGAACAGGAACCTCCGGTTCAACGGGCTCCTGTCACGGGCAAGGCTGCCGCGCAGCACGAGCAGGCCAAGGAACGCGGCAAGCGAGACGAAACTGTCGGCTATGACGGCTGCTGGCATGGCCCGCTCACGTCATCATCTTCTGCAGGAACCGGCGCACCACCGGCTTCATGACCGACGCCACCAGCCGGTTGCGCGGTCTTTCAACCCGTCCGGCATAGGGGTTGAAGAACCATCCCCGACAGTCGGCGCCGTGCGGGTGTTCCAGGGTCCCCGCAATGACCTCGTAGGCCATCAGCATGCCGGTCGTCAGGACCATCGGCGCAAACGACATGCGGCTGCGCTTGCCGGCGGCAACCTCGCCCGCCAGGTCAAGATCGACGTGGTGGCGCGACGAGGAGTTGAGGATCACATATTCGGCTTCGCGCAGGAAAGCCTGCCGGCGCTGCCCATCGGTCAGCGCGTCCCAGGCGGTGTCTTGTGTCGGATAGTCCAGGCGTTCTTCCGGCATCGGGTCGCGGGCTTGCGTTACATAGACGGACGGAAGCGGCGATGCATAGGCATCGACCACCGCCTTTCCGTGTTTTCGGGCGGTCCTGTAGAGGAGAAGCGAAGCGCCGAGATCGTCAGTCCCGTTGACGACGATCGCGCTTTGGCGAACCGCGTCCTCAACATGCTCGACCCAATCCTGCTTATAGACGGTGATGGCAAGTTCGGGGTTGATCGTCAGGCAGAGATCCCGCGTCGCTTCGGCCTTGTGATGGCCGACCGTGCCGAGAAACGCAAATGCCTGGCGGTTGAAATTCGAAATCTCAAAAGTATCGATATCCGCCAGGATCAACCCGCCGATCCCGGCGCGTGCCAATGCCATGACGCAGGCGCCGCCCATGCCACCGGTTCCGCAGACAAAAATCGTACTGTCACGGAGTCTGGCCTGTTCCTCTTCCGAGATGAAACCGATGTTCCGCGTCGAGAACTCGGCGTAGTCAAACATGAGCGTCATCGCTTCGGGCCCTTAGAATACCCCAGTTCCTGGAGGTGTCCATCCAGTAGAGGGCCGGCAGGAAAAGGCGCTGAAGCATGACAAAGGCACCGGCCAGCAGCAGTGCGAGGACGGAGCGTCGGGGCACGGCATCGCGCAGATATCTGTGGACCGCCGCCAAGTCGATCTTACCCAGTTGAAGCACATCGTCGCCGCGCATGTAGTCCAACTGTTCCTCGCAGAATTCATTGTAGAGCGCCCTGCGGTGCTTGGGGGCGTCGTCGAAGGATTTTTTGAGGTCATCGGACCCGCCGGTATAGGCGTCGGTGATGACAAACCGTGCCTCGTCAAATCCCGCATCATCACCAACGCCGAAGACTTGACGGTGATCCAGCATGATCTGGCGCGCGAGAAGCAGATGTTTCAGGCTTCTCTTCCGATCGCGACCGGGAGCGGGAAAGACCTCCGAAAACGTCTCGGTAACCATGCCGACGACGGACGGAACCTGGGTGACATTGGATATCCAGACCGGGCGCAGCTGATTTCGAAAAAAGAGCAACATGCATGTCAATCCGTAAAGGACCTGGGAAAGACCGCGCGAGCGTGCATCGGGATCCACCATCACCAGGCCCAGGTGAAGCACGCGGACAGGATTACCGGACAGGTCGACATCCATCACCGCCAGCGCGTTGAAAGCCACCGGTCGGCCGTCGGATTCGCGCCGCACAATCGTGATGACGGACTTTGCGAGGCGTCGGGGATCACCGGAGAACACGCCATAGGTCAAGGACCCGGCAGCCAGTGTGTGCGACGCGACTTCGACAAGGTCGGATGAAAGCGCCGACAATTCATCCGGCTCCATCCAAAGCCCGGGCCGCTCGACAATGCGGGTCCTGAAACCGCCGCCGGTCGGAATCTCCAGATCCATATATCTCCTGAAAACGGATTTCGCGATCAAAGACAGCAAGTGTCCCCTCCTCTTTGCCATCCGGCTCCCACCTGACTTTCGTGCCAGGAATCGGTCGCCATGAACGGTACCGGCCACGACAGACCCTAGTCGATCCGGACGATGTGGCAATCATCTTTTGCCGCCAGCCTGCCACCACAACCGATTCCTCCCGGGAGCGCATCCATGAATATCCTGATCGTCGGTGGAACCGGAATGATCGGCGGGCATGCCGCCCTCTTTCTAAAATCCAAGGGCAATGAGGTGGCACTTGCAGCGCGCAAACCGCCCGCCGCCGATTCACCCCTCGCAGGGTTCGACACTCTGATCGGTGACTACACCGACAACGGCTTCACCGAAGCCGATCTCGCGCCGTTCGACGCCATCGTCTTTGCCGCCGGCAATGATATCCGGCATCTGCCGAAGGGGATCGACGAAGATGAATTCTGGCGGCGGACGCAGATCGAGGGCGTGCCGAACTTCGTCGCCCTGGCACGGCGGGCGGGGGTTGGCCGGGTGGTGCAGCTCGGCAGCTATTATCACCAGGTCATGCCGCGGCTGGTCCCGGAAAATGCCTATGTGCGGGCTCGCCACCTTGCCGATGAAGGCGCCCGGGCGCTGGCGTCGGAGGATTTCAATGTTTCGACGCTGAACCCGCCATCGATTGTCGGCGCCCTGCCCGGCGTGCCAGCGTTGCGCTATGCGACGCTCACCGCCTGGGCCCGGGGCGAAAAGCCGGACATCCCGGACTTCGCGCCGGCCGGCGGCACCAACTACATGTCCGTGCGTTCGCTGTGCGAGGCGATCTGGGGAGCGCTGCAACGGGCCGAAACCGGCAAAGCCTATCTGATCGGTGATGAAAACCTGACCTTCCGGGCATTTTTCCAAATGATCTTCGATGCCGCCGGCAGCACCCGCACCGTGGAAGAACGCGATGCCGAGCACCCGCTGCTGCCCGATGCGTTCATCGTCCCCGGCCGCGGCGTTGTGCTTACCTATGAGCCCGATCCGGCAGAGACCGCGACCCTCGGATATAGGCGCAACGATGTCCGGCGCGCCGTCGACGAGATCGTCGGGCAGGTCGGCAGCGGATAGCGGCAAGGGAAATCACATATGGCGGAGACAGAAAACGCGATACTCGACCTTGGCGGCAAGGTCGCTTTGGTGACCGGTGGCGGCGCGGGGATCGGACGGGCCACGGCCGAGCTTTTCGCTGCCACCGGCATGCATGTCGTGGTCGCCGAGATCGAGCCGCAGCGCGTCGAGGACATCCGCGCATCGCTGGACGGAACCGGCGGCGATCATCTGGTCGTCGAGGCGGATGTCCGCGAAGCCGATCATGTTTCCCGGCTCATCGCCGCGATCGAACAGCGCTACGGCCGGCTTGACGTTCTTGTCAACAATGTCGGGGACTATCTCGGCATCAAGGGCTATTTTGTCGATTCCACACCCGATGAATGGGACGCGCTCTACCGGATCAACCTCCTGCACATGTTCGTGGTGACACAGGCGGCAATCCCGCTGATGAAAGCGAGCGGCGACGGCGGCAGCATCATCAACCTTTCGACCATCGAAGTGTTTCGCGGCATTCCGCTGACCGTCGTCTATGCCGCCTTCAAGGCGGCCATTACCGGTTTTACGCAGAGCCTTGCCGTCGAACTCGGACAGGACGGGATCCGGGCCAATGCCGTGGCACCGGAGACCACCAATTCGGCGCAGATCACCGCGACACCGCGGGTGCCGCCGGAAAATCTCGATTACCTCAAACGCTGGTTCCCGATCGGCCGCTTCGGGGAGGGATCGGATTCGGCCGGCGCAGCGCTGTTCCTGGCATCGGGCCGCCTGTCCGGCTGGGTGACCGGTTCGACCATTCCCGTCGATGGCGGGGCGCTGGCGGCGGGCGCGTGGATGCGGCTGCCCGACAATACGAGCTGGACTCACCTGCCGATCATCACCGCCGACGGCTACACGCCGCGGCAGAAACCATAGTCGAGTCCGACAGACCTGGGCATCAAACTGCACGCTTCAGTTGATTTTTGACGCAAATCAAGTGCATGTCTGTCCTGCCACCGCTATTCTGGTCGGGTCGTTTTTGTTTTTTCAGGAACATCCAAATGGTAGAAAAATCCCATACAGCCGGCTGGCTGCCCAATATCTATGATCCGCTGCGCAATATCGGCCACAAGGTTGCCGACTGGTTTGCCCCGCGATCCGACGCGTCCGCCCTGGATGACTGCTATGAAATCAATGTCGAGCTTCCGGGCGTCAAGGCAGACGATGTCGATGTGACGCTGGATGGCGACAATCTGACCGTTCGCGGCGAAAAACGCTCGGAACGGGAGGAAAGCGGGCGATCCTACTTCTTTTCGGAACGCGAATACGGGGCCTTTCAGCGCACCTTCAAGCTGCCGCCGGAAGCCGACAAGGACAACATAAAGGCCGACTACAATGACGGCCTGTTGAACCTTCGGATCGGCAAGGCAAAGCCGGCGAAACCACCGGAAAAGAAGATCTCCATCACGCGCAACTGACCCGGCAGCCACATCTCGCGGGCGGCACGGGGATCACTCCGCAATTGGGCGCTTGACGGCGGCCGGGCCGATGGGGAGACTGCCGATGCGGGACGGGCCTTGCCGTCCCGTATCAATGCCCGGAGGCAGGGCGGCGCGATGGGTGCTGTCCTTACCCCGGTGATGCGGGTGCTCTGAGGGAAAGAGGCCAAAAGCGATGTTCCTGGGCACGCTGACGATCCTGCACATCATCGTCGCGGCGTCGGTGACCGGCCATGTTCTTCTCCACAAAACCAATGTGCGGGCCGCGGCGGGCTGGATCGGCCTTGCCTGGCTGTCGCCCTTTTTCGGCGCCCTTATCTATTCGGCCTTCGGCATCAATCGGGTGGCCCGGCGGGCGTCGCGGTTCAACCGCGACCGCAGGCCGGACACCGAAATCCCGGCTTCCCTGCGGTTCGACACGGGCGAATTGCCCGACGGGATCCAGATTCTCGCCGAGGTCGGCGGGCGGGCGACGGGCGTTCCACTGACCCGGGGGAACGATATTGCGATGCTGTGCGGCGGCGACGAAGCCTATCCGGCGATGCTTGCGGCCATCGCCGGGGCCCGTCGCAGCATCGCCCTGGCAACCTTTATCTTTCGGCCGGACGAGGTCGGTACCGCTTTCGTCGATGCCCTGATCGCGGCCCGGCAGCGGGGTGTCGAGGTCCGGGTCCTGGTCGACGGTATCGGCAGCGGTTACTTCGTGTCGCCTGTTGTGCGCCAGTTGGGCGCGTCAGGCGTGTCGATCCGGCGTTTCATGCATGACTGGCGGCCGTGGCGAATGTCATTCGTCAATCTGAGGAACCACAAGAAACTGATCATCGTTGACGGCGAGACCGGATTCGCCGGCGGACTGAATCTCGGCGTCGAGAATACCCGTATCGGATTTCGCAGACAGGCCGTTGACGATGTTCATTTCCGGCTGGAAGGCCCCATCGTCCCTCAATTGATGGCCAGTTTCGCCGAAGACTGGCATTTCACGACCGGCGAATCGCTGGACGACGCCATCTGGTGGCAGGCCCCCGAGCGCAGGGGAACGATGGTCGCGCGCGGCATCAGTTCGGGACCCGACGAGGATTTCGGCAGCATCGAAACGATCCTTGCCGCAGCGCTCAGCCGCGCCCGACATCACATCAGGATCGTGACACCCTATTTCCTTCCGGACGAAAGGTTGAACTTCGCCCTCAATCTGGCGGCGCTGCGAGGCGTGCGGATCGACCTGGTCTTGCCCGGACGGTCGAACCACCTTGTCATGGACTGGGCCATGCACGCGCATCTGTCCTTTCTGCCGATGGACGGAATACACTGTTTCATGACGCCCGATCCGTTCGATCATTCCAAACTTGTCACCGTCGACGGCATCTGGTGCGCCATCGGCAGCCCCAACTGGGATGTGCGCAGCATGCGGTTGAATTTCGAGTTTCTCGTCGAGTGCTATGACGAGACATTTGTTGCGGTGATCGACAGGCTGATCGGCGAAAAAATAGCCGCTGCCACGCCCCTGACATTCGATCAGCTGGCCTCCCGCCGCCTGATCGTGAAACTGCGCGACGCCAGCGCGCGACTGCTGCTTCCGTATTTGTAAGGGTTCCGCCATGAACAAACTGGCCGAGAGATTTTCAGGCAGGCAGCGCCGGCGCCGAAAGCCGGAGGCGGATAGCGGGCAGAAAACGCTGCGGGTCATCAGCTGGAACCTGCTGCACCGGTCGGGCGCGCTGGTGGACGATATCTCCTCCCTGATCGAGCGGCAAAGGCCGGACATCTTCCTCATGCAGGAGGTCACCGGGGCCATCGAGCCCCTGCCCGCTTCGGTCGGTGGACAGTTTTACCGGCAGTCCTGGCCGGGGCGGCGCCACGGTCTTGCCGCCTGGAGCCGCATGCCGTTGCATAGTCCAAGGCCGCTCAAGCTGCCAGCATCGAAACTGCCGGGCAAGCTGCCGACGCGGTTCTCGCAATTGCTGGAGGTGGCCGGAATCACCATCGCCAATGTCCATCTGTCGCATGGGCAAATCCTCAACCGCCGCCAGCTTCGGCTGATTGCCCGCTCGACCCGCGGGCCGACCGCCATTATCGGCGATTATAATTCCTTCGGCCCGGTGGTGCTGCGCGGCTTCCACGATGTCGGCCCGCGCGATTCGACCCACCGCGCCCAGGAGATCGTGCCGTTTCGCCTCGACAGATGCATGGTCCGCACCCTGCACTGCACCCGGGCCGAAACGCTCTACAAGGGGCCGTCGGATCATCGGCCGATCCTGCTGGAATTCGTCTGTCCCGATCAGGACTGATCATGAATAACCGGGCGGCTGCGAAAACCTCTCCGGCGGTAACAACGGTCGTCCTTTCGGCACGCTGAAGGCGTAAAGATTGCCATTAACTTGTAGATACAAATATGTTAGAAACATCTTGTCCGATCGAGGGATCGCCGCACGGGTGGAGACCGGTTCTCCGCCGGGCGGTTATGCCCTTGTTCGTCTATCGAAACGGACCGCCGGACAGTGGAACCAGGAGTGCGGGATTTGCTGCCAAATGACGACATGCCCAAATATGAGCGGGCGCACCGGGCAATCCTTGACCGGGTGAAATCCGGCCGCTATCCGGTCGGCTCTCGGATTCCGACCGAAGTCGAACTGTCATCGCAGTTCAATGTCAGCCGGGTGACGATCAGGCGGGCGCTCAATATCCTCGTGCGCGAGGGTTACGTGGAAAGCAAGCAGGGCAGCGGCTACACCGTCTTGACCCAGTCCCCCTCCTCCGACACCTGCCTGACCTCCTTTACCGACGCCATGCTGCGGGCCGGCCGCGAACCGACATCGCGCCTGCTGTCGATCGAACATCTCGATCCGGCCGCCGCAGATGCCGCGGATGTGCCGGAAGACATGCGGCAGGACCCCATTACCCGCGTCAGCCGTTTGCGGCTGGTCGACGGCATACCGCATATGCTGGTCATGACCTATGCTCCGGCGCCCCTCATGCGGGGCGCGGGCCCGGAGGATTTTCCGGAAAGCGGTCCCGGCCAGTCCATTTTGCGCATCCTCAGTGAACGGTTCAACCTGAACTGGTCCGCCGCCTGCGAGGATATCAGTCCGGTGGCGGCGAATGCCGAAATGGCTGAAACCTTCCATGTGCAGCCGGGATGTCCCCTGCTGAAGCAAAGCTGTTCGGCTTTCGACGACCAGGGCGACATCGTGTTTCACGAGGACGTGTTCCGCACCGGCTCGATCAGCTTCAATCTTACCCAGCAATCCCGCACGCCCCGTTACAATTGAAGCGAGTTGTGATGTCCGTATCAAAGTTCCCAAGGATCGCGCCCGACCTCATGAAGCAGAGACTGGCGCCGCCCACCGGTCCCGTCCGACTGCTGATCGACACGGATGCCGCTAACGAGATCGACGACCAGTTCGCCCTTGCCTGGGCGCTGCTGTCCCCGGATCACATGACGGTCGAGGCGGTCACCGCAGAACCGTTCTCTTTTGCCCATCACCGCAAGGAACTGGTGGCTGCCGAAGAGGCGCTCGCCACCGGCGGCAAGCACCGCGAGCACATGGTCGGCGGGTTCCAGGGCTGGATCAACCGCCTGCACGGTCAGGGACGGCGCGCTGCCGATCTGGAATTTGTCGGTCCGGCGGAAGGCATGGAACTGAGCTACACCGAAATCCTGACGATCTACGACAAGCTGGGCATCGATTCCGGCGGCAAGGTCTTTCGCGGCGCGGACCGCTATATGGAGGCTGCCGATCAGCCGGTGAAATCGGAGGCGGTGGATGCCATCATCGATCTGGCAAAGTCCGGCGACGATCCGCTCTATATCGCCGCCATGGGATGCGTCACCAACATCGCATCGGCGCTGTGGATCGCCCCGGAGATCGTCCACGATATCGTGGTGATCTGGACCTCGGCCTATCCGTCGACCGCACCGCATGGCAACCGGCCCTCGCTGAACCTTGTCCAGGATCTGGCCGCGTCACGGCTGATTTTCGACAGCGGTGTTCCGCATATCTATCTGCCGGGATATCATGTCGGGGCGCAGCTCAAGATCTCGCTGCCGGAAATGCAGGCCTTCGTGCGCGGCCAGGGCGCCATCGGCGACTATCTCTATCATCTCTATACCCATAATCCGCTGCACACGATGTTCGCGATCAGCGATACGGAGCGGCGCACCTGGGTGATCTGGGATATTATCGACATTGCTTGGCTGATCAATCCGGAATGGGTGCCAACGCATCTGACGACATCGCCGGTCCTCGATGACGATCTGTTCTGGAACAAGGATGAAAACCGGCACCTGATGCGCGAGGCCCATGACGTGCAGCGCGACGAAATTTTCCTCGATTTCTACGACAAGCTGGCCGCTGCCAAACGGTAGTACCGGGGCGCCGTTCAGTCCAGTGCGGCAATGAGGCGCCGAAGCCTTGTCCGCCCCGTGTCCGCCAGCCAGTCGACCAGAGCTGTTTCGCCATCCTGCCCGAACACGCTGACGGCATCGGCCCATATGGCCCGCCCGCACATGAATCCCGTGAAATCCACACCGGCATCGCGGGCCATCTTCAGCGATTCCTCGAAGAACTCGAAGGCAACGCCGGCGCTGAGATAAACAAGATCCCGCCCGGCCGCCGGTTCCGCCGCATGGCGAAACGCCTCCAGCGCTTCGGACCGTGACATCTCCGGCTCACCGAATCCCTCGACGAAGTTGAGGTCCACCGGCACCTCGACTTTCAGGACATCGGCGTTCAGCCGCGGGTCGGCAAAGGCCTGCGTCGCGCGGCGCACCAGATCGGGCTTCAGCCGCGCGAACTCCGCCGTGCCCGGTTCGATTTCGGGATGATAAACAAGAGGTTCGACCAGGTATCTCACATTGTGATTCACACAGTCGCGACCGATCCGGGCAACGATCTCGAGCTTTCTAGCGTTGAGATCGGCGCGGTCGTCGGGCGCGTAATACATGAAGAATTTAAGTTGCCGGACACCGAGCCCCAGATAGTCGGCAACCGACAGATTGTCCGGCAGCACGGTGATCCGGTCCTCACCGGAGATATGATAGACATCAGCCTCATAGGCCATCATCGGCGCGCAGCCATCCGGGTAATCGGCCAGCAGATCGGGGCCGCAGGCGGCATCGACCAGAACGGTCGAGGCCTGCGGGCCCAGCACCGTCAGGACACTTCGCTTGAAGGTTATGAGGTCGTCCGGCTGCGCACGGTCGCCCCGCGCTTCTCGGATAGCGGCCTCCAGCCCGCTGCCGGCATCAACGGCGACGCCGTGGATCGGACGTATGGACGGCTCACCCATGGTCAGACCCCCTCGCCACCATGGATATGCGGAAAATGCGGGCTTGCATGCGGCGCCTGCCAGAGTTTCAGCATGTCGGGCGTCGGCGTGAACAGGGAGATCGAGAAACCACCCATCTCCTGGGTGGTCGAATAGGAGCCGATCATCGGCAGGACCGCCGGTATGTCGCGAGCCGACAGCACCGAGGCGACCTCGTTATAGATGGTCAGCAGTTCCATCATCGTCGTCCCGCCGGAGCCGTTGACGAGAACGACCGTCGTGGCGCCCGGCTCGATCGGCCGATCGTCCAGAAGCTCGCCTACCATGAACGATACGAGATCCTTGACGGGTCCGACCTTGCGGCGGCCGACGCCCGGTTCGCCATGCACGCCCATGCCGATGAAGATCTCGTCCTCAGGCAGGGTGAACATCAACTCTCCGGTCAGCGGCGAGATGCCGGGCGACACGGCAGCGCCGAGTGTTCGGGTCCGTGCCCGGACATCCTCACCCAGCGCCACAAGATCGTCGAGCGCCATGCCGGCCTCCGCCGCAGCGCCGAGAACCTTGTAGATGAACATGGTTCCCGCCGCGCCGCGGCGTTCGTCTTCCTGCCCTTTCGGCGCGGATGAGATATCGTCATACATCAGCAGCGGGCGGACCTTCAGCCCGTCATCCTCGGCCATCATGGCCGCGGCATTGCCATTGATCACGTCGCCTTCATGGCGCGAGATCAGCAGCACGGCACCGGCATCGCCGGTGACCTCCTCGATCCCCTCGAGAATGAGGTCCGGCGACGGCGCGGCAAAGACATCACCGACGATATTGGCATCCAGCAGCCCCGAGCCGACGAAGCCCATGGCGATCGGCTCGTGGCCGCTGCCATTGCCGATCAGCAGGGCCACCTTTTCGTCCCGTGGTTTGGGAGTGGCGCGGCAGACAACGCGCGGATTGGCGCCCCGCGCGACGATATCCGGATAGGCGGCGACGAATCCGTTGATCATGTCATCGACGATCCGCTCCTTGGTGTTGAACAGCTTTTTCATCAGATCTCCTCGCCGATATTGGCGAATTCCTCGAGTATTTCGGCCACCGACACAGCACCGGCATCGAGATGGCCGACACCGGCGCCTTCGACATACTTCGCGCGGCCGCGCCGGGCGGCCATGTCGCGGGTGGCCTCCGCCCCCTGCCGGGCAGCGGCGGCGACGGCCTGGGGATCGGGGCCGGCGGCGGCGGCCGGAAGCAGCGCATCCAGCATGGTCTTGTCACCTGCCCGGGCCTGCCCCATTCGGCCAATCCGGTCGGCGGCGTCTGAAAGCGCGGTGTCGAGCGGTTTTTCTTCCGCAATCACCGATTCCAGCGCACCGACGATCAGGCTGAACAAGGATCCGGATGCACCGCCGGCAGCCTTGCGAAACGCCTTGGCGGCATTGTCGGGCGCATCGGCTGCGGCCCGCAGGCCTTTCAGGATCGTGGTGCCGTGATCGCCATCGCCCGTCGCCGCATCGAGCTGGTTGAGCGGGTCTTCAAGCCGCTCGAAGCGCTGGACAAGTGATATGAAAAACACCTGGCTCATGGGAAGGTCTTTTGCAAAAAGGCTAGGGACCGTGTTGCGGCGTCGGTCGGCTCGGGTTCGATATTGCGCCAGATATTCAGATCGGCACTGGCTGGATTGCCGGCGACCACGAACATTTCGGCAACGATCCAGCCATCGTAGCCGAGCGCATCCAGGCCGGCCTTGACCTCATCCCAGGGCACACGTCCCGATCCCGGCACGCCGCGGTCATTGTCGGAGACATGGAAATGGACCAGCCGGTCGCCGGCGCCGGTGATGGCGGATTTGATATTCTTCTCCTCGATGTTGAGATGGAACGTATCGAGAAGCACGCCGACCCGGGACGATCCGGAGGCCTTGGCCATTGCAACGGCGTCGGCGGCAGTGTTGACGAGATCGGTCTCGAAGCGGTTGATCGCCTCGATCCCGAGTGTCACGTCATGGTCTCGCAGGTCCCCGTCAATCGCGGCGAAGGCTTCGGCCGACCGGGCGGCGCGCACCGGGATGTTGGCCGGATCAAAAACGCCCCACGGCGCATAGACGACGCCGGCCAGGCCGCGCGACCCGATTTTCGCGGTGGTGCGAACCGCCCAGCGCAAATGATCGATCCCGGCGGCGCGGACCGATTCATCATCGGAGGTGATGTCGGTATCGGGCGACAACCCGTCCGAACAGGTCACCTCGATGGAGTGATCCTTGATCAGATGGCCAAGTGCTTCGGCCTTTTCGTCACTCATGCCGAGCAGCGAAACCTCGACGCCGTCGAAACCGAGATCGGCAACCGTCCTGACGATCGGCGTCAGCTCGTCGGTCCACCGTGCCATCCAAAGTCCTGCATGTATGCCGAATTTCATCGCTTTGTCCTAATGTGTCAGAACCCATAGGGCGGATGGCGGGAGCGCCAGCGGAACCTCCTGATCGACGAGATAGTTCTCGACATCGTTGGGATTGGCGATCGCCGTGATCGTCTCGTCGCCGACCGCCAGCCGCAGCCGGGTCTGGGTGCCCAGGAAAATCTTGTTGACCAGTTTGGCGCGCAGGGTGTTTTCGCCTGTCGCCGCCTCTCCGGTGCGCACATTTTCCGGGCGAAACGTCAATTTGCCGGCGCCTTCAGGGGCATCCTCAGGCAGTGCCAGCCGGCCGAGCGGTCCTTCGAAAACGCCGTTCGATGCCGTGCCCGAAATGAAGTTCTGGCCGCCGAAAAACCGCGCGGTCGCCTCGTCCGCCGGTCGTTTGTAGAACATGTCCGCCTCCGCATATTGACGCAGCCGGCCATCGAGGATCAGCGCCACCTTGTCGGCGAGCACAACGGCTTCCTCCTGGTCATGGGTGACGAAGACGGTGGTGATGCCCATCTTCTGCTGGATGTCACGGATCAGGTCGCGCAGTTCGAACCGCAGATGCGCGTCGAGATTGCTCAGCGGTTCATCCAGCAAAAGCAGTTTCGGCTCAACGACCAGGGCGCGCGCCAGTGCGACCCGCTGCTGCTGACCGCCGGAAAGCTCTTTCGGTCGGCGGTCCTCAATCCCCGGCAACCGCACCATTTCGAGGATTTCGCGAACCCGCTGATCGATCTCCGCGCGATCGATCTTCCTGATCTTGAGGCCGTAGCCGACATTCTGGGCGATGGTCATATAGGGAAACAGCAGATAGTTCTGGAACACCATGACGGCGCCGCGGCGCTCGGGCGCGATGCGCAGGATCGATTGTTCGTCGAACAGGATATCGCCGGCGGTCGGTTCGAGCAGCCCGGCAATCATCTTCATCGTCGTCGTCTTGCCGCAACCGGATGGGCCCAGTAGCGCCACCAGGCTGCCCGAATCGATTTCCAGATTGAGGTCCGCGACGGCGGCCTCGGTCTGTCCGGCGAAACGCTTGGTCAATCCTCTGATCGCAAGATGCGTCATTGTGGTCCTCGCTGGCACGTGGGGGCGCCAGAGCGCCCGTCAGTCATGTGCGACATCGATCTGAAACTCCACCATCGCCATCGTGTGCGGCGGCAATTCGAGCCGCGACACAGCGGTGGACCAATCTTCTTCCTCGATCACCACCGCCTGCGGATCCGTTTCCGTGTGGAGCGCCTGAGGCCCGCTGCCGGTGACCCGGCGGACACGGCCGGACCCGTTCGGTGCAACACCGTCAAGTTCGATCCGAGCGCCGCGTTGCGGATCGCGATTGACGATCGACAGAAACACGGTCGCGCTCTGCGGGTCAAACGTCGCGGCCGCATCCACAAGCGGCATGTCGTCATAGGCTGGCAACGTCCCGGCGGCCGGCGTCGCCACGGTCGGGCCATGCGCGTCGCAGCCTATCGCAACGGAGCCCCGAAACCGGGTAAACAGTTCCAGCACGAGGGTCGTCGGCGTCTTCCAGACCATGGTCGGTGTGACCCGGTAATTGCCCATCACATTGATCAGGTTGAAGCAGGCCGACATCTTGATCCAGTCGGCGCGCTGCAGGCAGGCATTCATCAGCGCACCCGTATACAGCCCGTCGGCAACACCGTAATCCTCGAAGAAATCGGGCGGTTTGCCGGCGACATAGGTGTTCCACTCGTCAAATGCGATCGCCGGCGCCGGATCGGCATGGGCCTGCACAATTTCCCAGGTGCGATCCAGCATCAGGCCGACCTCATGGGCCGACGCCACTTTCGGCCAGTAGAGTTCATCCGCCGGCGGTGGAGTTGTCCATTTCTCCGTGCGGATCGAATAATAATGGACACTCAGTTTCTTCATGCTGTCACCGGTGCCCTTCAGCACCAGCTCGTTCCAGTGCCCGTAGAGGTCGTTGGGCACACCAACGCCGATCAGGTCGAGCGTTGCGTCAACGGCCAGCATGGCCTCCGCGAATTCGATGTAGCGGCGGGCATAGGTCTCGGCATCGCAGGTGCCGACCTGCCAATTGCCGAACTGCTCATTGCCGACAAACCATGTCTTCACGCCATAGGGTTCAGGATGACCGTTCTGCGCCCGGAGCCTGCCCATCGGCGTGTCCGGCGCGCCGTTGCAATACTCGACCCAGCGCGCCGCTTCGTCGGGCGTTCCCGTGCCCATATTGATGGTCAGGATCGGTTCGGTGTCGACGTGGCGGCACAGTGCCATGAACTCATCCGTGCCGACATCGTTGGGTTCCCAAAGGGACCAGGCCGGATCGAGATAACCGGGCCTGCGATCCCGGTCGCCGATCCCCATCTCCCAGTGATAGGCCGAGGCGAAATTGCCGCCCGGCCAGCGCAGGAAAGTCGGTCCCCATTCGCGCAGCGCCTCGACAACATCACGGCGATGACCGTCCAGCTGGCCGCCCGGCATGACGGAGGCGCATCCGATCCAAAGATCGCCGTGCACATCGTGGGCGACGGAGAATACGGCATCGTCGCTGTCGACGCCGACCGTCAGTTCGGTCCGGTATTCCTGCCAGCTTTCACTCACGCCGGAGATGGTCCACACCTGATCGGCCAGCCGGACCTCGACGTCCTGACCGATGCCCTGTAACACCAGGCGTATGGTGAAGGATTGTCCCGACCGCACGACAAGCCCGCTCTGCTGAACGCCGTGCATGAGCCCGTCGGCCTTACGGATCGTGATGCGCTGCGACTGGGTGCCGGTGTAAAAGGTCGTGTTGTCGTGGACGAACAGCACGTTGTGGTGGTCCGGCGCCAGCGCCTGCCAGGGCTCGATGACGCCGTAGCTCGGATTCTGGTGGGCCAGCCCCTCGGAAAGGCCGACATACATCCTATCATGACCGAGAAACTTGCGGTTGCGCAGGATTTCCGACCAGTGCCCCTCATAGACGGATCGCCCGATATGTTCGAGATTGGCCCCATAGAGATGGTCATGGATCTCTCCAAGGTGCCGTTCCGGATCGATGACGATCCGTGCATCGAAGCTGTTATTCGCCGTATCGGTCATAATCTTCCGAAGCCTCCCGCAGCACTTGATTCACCGGACAGGAACCTCGACGCAACAAGCAAGATCAGGATCGCCGGTGCAATGAAGATCAGCGACAAGGCGGCAATCACCGCATTGTTGCCGCTGCCGGCGGCCGCAAAAAGCAGCATCGGCAGCGTAATCACCCGCCCCTGCCCGATCAGGAAGGTCAGCAAATACTGGCTCCAGGAGACGAGAAAGGCGAACAGGGCAGCGACGAATAATCCGGGCAGGATCGCCGGCAGCGTCACGTCCCAGAATATGCGCACAGGCCCGGCGCCGAGGGTGCGGGCCTGGGACTCGAAATCGGGATTGTAGTTGGCGAATACGCCGCTCAACGTCAGCACCACATAGGGCATCACCGGAACGAGATGCACGATGCTGACGCCGATGATGCTGCCCGAAAGGTCGAGCGGGAAACCGGCCGCTTCGAGCGCCAGGTCCCAGCGGATGAAATTGATGTTCAGACCGAGGCTGAAGGCAATGGGCGGCACGATTGTCGGGGTGATGATCATGAATTCGACGATCCGCTTGCCGCGGAACCGGTAGAGCCCCAGCGCGCGTGCGGCGGGCAGGCCGATGATGATGGATATGCCGGTCACCAGCGCGCCGATGAAAAGGCTGATGCCGAGAGCCCCGACCACGTCCGGGACAGTCGCCCAAAGGGAAATGAAACCCTCGATGCTGCGGTCGCCGGCCCGCGGAATCAGCCGCAACCGCTCCCAGGCCTGCAGGCTCCATTCATTCGGGACGAACTGCGGATAGAACCAGCGAAAGGCGAAGGCATTGATGAAGAAGGCGATCACCGGCAGCACCAGCATCAGGCACATGAAGATGATGGTCACGTAGAAAACCACGCGCATCAGGCCCCGGCGGGCGCGGATCTGCGGCGGCGTTGCGGCGGCGGAGAGCGTCAGGTCGGACATCGCGCTAGCTCTTCCGCACCGTGCGGGCGCTGACATACATGTAAAGGAAGACCAGCGCGAACACGATAACCGCAATGATGATACTCAAGGCCATGCCCTCGGCGCGGGCATTGAGATCGGGATTGAGAAAATATTCCAGCGCCAGCACCGGCAGCATTTTGGGGTGCTGGACACCGAGAATGCGCGGCACCTCATAGGTGCCGAAGGTGAAGGCGAAAACGATGATTGAGGCGGACATGAGCCCGGGCATGATCAGCGGCAGGGTGACAGTGCGAAAACGCTGCCACCGGTTGGCGCCGAGGCTCTGCGCCACAGCTTCGTAATCCTCGCCGAGAGACTGCAGCACGGCCATGACGATGATGCCGAAAAACGCCGTTTCCTTCCAGACATAGGCCAGAATAATGCCGAAGCCGTAGGGGTCCCGGGTCAGGACCGGGAAGTCCCGTGGCGCATCGATCAGTCCGAGCGTACCGGCAAATCGCGCGACAAGTCCGCTCTGGGAAAACAGCAGCAGCATGCCGACGGCAATGACCAGATGCGGGATCGGCAGGTTGAGCTGAAACAGGAAGACCGACAGTTTCTTGCCGAAAAAGGTGCGCCGCAACAGCAGCGCCAGTGAGACGGCCAGCGCCGCCGACACAAAGGTGCTGACGCCCGCGACCCACAGGGTGAGCGCAAGACCCGGCCAGAACTGGCTGGCGTTGCGGTCCGAGAACATCACCGCATAATAGGCGTCCAGGCTGATATCCGTTTTGCCGATCTGCGGCTGATAGCCCAGGCTCTGGAGGAACCCGAAGCCCAGACTGCCGAAAAACAGGACCGTAATGATCGCCAATGTCGGGCCCAGCATAAGCGGGATCCGCACACGCTCCCAGTTCATCGGGCGCCCTTTCTGAATTCAATGCTGATTGGCCGGGCCTTGCGGCCCGGCCAACGTGTCGTCGGATCAGTTCGGCAGCGGTTCGCCGCGCAGAACGTATTTCTGCCAGTCGGCCTCGATCTTGGACTGGTACTCCGCGGCAATGTCGGAGACCAGCGCGGCAGCCAGCCGGTTCGGATCGGCGGCCGCATTACCGAGGTTCTGCATGGCCACAGCAATCGCCTCCTTGCCGGCGGAATCCGTCACCTTGTTGACATCGATGCCCCAGCCGCAGCAGAAGCCATTGGCCGGCTGCACCTGTGCCGCCTGGCGATCGGGCCGCAGGATGAGGTTGGCGGTGACCAGCGCCGCCGCCTTGTTCGGCGCGTTGAACGGGATGGCAACATAGTTGAAATCACCGATCAGATTGGCGTCGAACGCGAAGGCACGGGACGTCGGCGGCACCAGCCCGGCACTGATGTTGGGCGCAGCGCCCGACGGCGACTGGGTGAAGTCGAACTCGACCTCGCCATTCGCGAAGCGTTCGGTCATGTCGGCATTGCCGGTCGGATAGGTATCACCCTCGCGCCACAGGTTGGGCTTCCATTCCAGCAGCGTTTTCCAGACCTCCGGCGCCCATTTGTTGTAAAGTTCTTCGTTATAGGGTCCGACCCATTGCGCGTGTCCGCCGCTCAGTTCGAAAAACAGCTGCTTGACGAAGCGTGTGCCGACAAACGCGCCGGGACCGGGCGCAATATAGGTGAACCGTCCGGGATTGGCCTTGATCCATTCGCCCAGTTCCGCGTAGGAACGTGGCAGATCGGCTTCGTTGAGACGCGCCGAATCATAGACGAAATGGAACTGGGCGCTGGACCACGGGCTTTCAAACCCGTCGACAGGGCGGCCGAAATCCAGATTGACAGCCGGGTTGGTCCAGTCGACGAGCTCCGAATTGGGAATGCCCTCGGCCCACGGGCCCATCAGCAGATCAGCCTGGCGCAGGGTGAAGAAGTTCTCGCCATTGATCCAGATCAGGTCGATCGTGCCCTTGTCGCCGGTGGCTCCCGCCTCCTTTTCACTGATCACCTGGTTGACCGCATCGACTGTGTCGGCCAGCGGCACGCGGTTGAGGGTAATGTCATACTCCTCCTTCAGCGGCTTGCCGTAGAATTCATCGACAAATCCGTTGATGGCGTCGGAGCCGCCCCACATGTACCAGTAGACCGTCTGGCCCTTGGCTTTCTCGACGACCTCGTCCCAACTGCTGAAGCCGGGCAGTTCCTGTGCCGACGCACCTGACCCCACCGCCGTGGCGGCGGCCACGAGCAGCGCACCGAATGTTCGTTTCAGTTTCAACATCTGTTATCAACCTCCCTTGCTGTATGCGGATTATACGTTAACACCGTCCCGTTGCAGATAGTCCTCATAGGGGACCGGCTCGACAAGCTGCATTTCTTTCCATGCCGCCAGTTCCATCAGTTCACAGGCCATATCGCCCTGCCCCATGGCAAAATGATGCTGCAGCCCGTGCACCGTCAGCGTATTGATCAGGTCCCATATGTCGATCGGCTCGCCATTGAGATAGGTCTTCGACAGCCAGCCCCGGGTTCCATCGTAGCCGGGCGACGGATGATCGACGACCTCGGACTTGATCACCAGGATCTGCCCGGCATCCTCGCTGATATAGCTTACCGTCACCGGCTGTTTGGCGAAAACCTGGTCGCCGGCGACGCCATAGGGCCCGTCGGCGCCGTTGCGGCCGAGCGTGACATGGTCGACCCAGCTGATGCCGTCCTCATTGGCGAAGTGACGCGGTGTGACCCCGCAGTGCCACATCTGCACGGCCTGCCGTTCGGGATCGAGCGCCGCCAGATCCAGCAGCGTCGACGACCCCTTGCGCTCGGACAGAAGGTTGAGCACATGCATGCTGATGGCGCCGGGCACATCGCCCTCGCAGGACACCGGCATATCGTGCTCGCTGCCCAGCCAGCTATAGGCCATGCACGGCGCGATATTGTACAATTGCTGGATGGTCGACCAGCACTGCACGGCGAGCGCGTCGAACTCCATGTCCTGCGAGACGTCGTGGAGCGCAAGATAGAAACGGGTCACCCGATCGAACGCCGAGTCGTCGCTGACGGCAATGCGCGTGGCGGCGTCCCTGATCTCGCTGACGGACTTTGCGACCCGGCCCGGATCGATGGCCTCGGCGCGCTTCACCACGTCTTCCAGATCGTGGGACTCGACGCGAACGCCGAGCCGGTCGCGCAGCTTGTCCTCGTCGAACAGCATCCCGACAAAGCCCGGAGAAATCCCGCCGATCCAGCCGATGCGGGTCCGCGCCAGATTCGTCGCCGCCCTCAGGGCCCGGACGGTGATCGTGAACCGTTTGCGAAAGCGGTCGGAATCGGCGTTTCCGTAGAACCATTTGTAAGGGATGTCACGGTCGCGAAAATAGCGCTTGATCACGCTGGCATAGTGGTTCATCGACACCAGGGAATGGAGTTGCACCTCGCCATCGAAACTCGGGTCGGGAACCGACCAGAGGCCGATGCGCGGCGCGACGTCCAGGAGCGGATAAAGCTGTTCGCCCATGCTGCAGGCGGCATTTTGGATCAGCAGAAAATCGAGGTCGCTTTCCTGCAACCGGGTCGCCGCCTCAGCGGCATCGTGCTCGGACAGGACGGGCTGTTCGACCGCAACCAGTTCGAAGTCGAGTTCGTCGCCATATTCTTTCAGTGCGGCGACGGCTTTTTCCCGCACCTTGTATTTTTCAGCATAGTAGGGCGAGATCGAGACGCCGACATATCCAATCTTCAGCCGGTGCCGGGTCTTCATCGGCTGCTTCCCGCGACCGGCCGGCACGCCGCCTGAGGATCAGGGGCCGTGCGGTCCGCATTGCCGTCGAAGAACCATGGCGTCAAAACGAAAGACCTCCCCCGGTTGCGGCCCGGCATTCACATGATGCCCGGAACGGGGCACACCAGCACCAATCGATCGTCCGTCAGGGCTCGAACCGACCAATTAAGACCAATTGTCTGATCCTAATTTGTTATAACCAATTTCGAGAGTATTCGTTGACATGGGGGCTGTCAAGCACGGGTCTGCGGAGACCCGTCGGGAGTTTGAGGCCAACATTACGGCATGGGCGGAGTCGCATCGGCCTGCCCTGCATGTCGGTATCGATCTTCTACAATTTATCTCTTTATTTCAGATATTTACCTAACAACCCTGATCTATCAATGGAGATCCGAACAAATGGTGTTGGCCGCATGAGAAAATTCTCCCGGCAGGTGATTTAACTGATATAGCTTTCGCAGGCAGACCTGATGTGGGATGGCGGCCAGGGACTTGGAACAAGGGCAGTATACGCATCCCTTGCGGGAACTCCGTCAGAAAGATTGTGCGTTATCCGGATCGGGGTGAAGCAGGCTTTGTCATGGCCGGCCGCAAAATCATCAATTCAACGAGGGTTCACCCGGTGTCTTTTCCTCCAGCAGTCATGACCGCGTTCACCAGCGGATCAATCTTTGGCCTGTGGCGCAGAACTGCCGTTTACGGCCTGGTTATCCTGCCGTTGTTTGTCGCTCCGGCTGCACATGCCGGCAACGCCCATGCCATGAGCGAACCGGCTTCGAGTGACCTGCCGCTCGTCGCGATCATCACGACCGGCGGGACAATCGCCGAGAAGACCGATTGTCGCTCAGCCGGTGCGGTTCCGGCAGTGGCAGGTGCCCAGCTTGTCCAATCCGTTCCCGGTCTTGCAATAATCGCCCGCGTCGAGCTGAGGGATCTAATGAATGTGGATTCGTCGCAAATGGCGCCGGCCGACTGGCTGCACCTCCACTGCGTGGTCAGGCACATGCTGCAGCGCGACGACATCACCGGCGCCGTCATCACCCACGGTACCGACACGATGGCCGAGGCGGCGTTCCTGCTGGATGTGCTGCTGACATCCCATAAGCCCGTTGTCTTCACCGGCGCGCTGCGACCGGCGTCAAGTTCCGATCCGGACGGACCTGCGAACATCCTCAATGCCGTTCGTCAGGTCATTTCATCGACCGAAAAAAACTGGGGCGTTACCGTCACCCTGAACCGCTATATCAATGCGGCACGCAATGTGCGCAAGTCGCAGACCACCAATGTGCAGGCCTTCACTTCAGGTGAAAAAGGCTATCTCGGTTACATGTCAAACGGCCAGGTCATCCAGTTCAACGAACCGGTCCAGAGGGTTCATGTGACGCTGCCGAGCGATCATGCAGCCGTCGTGCCGAACATCCCCATTTTCAAGGACTATTCAGGATCGGATGGTCGGTTCATTCGCTATGCGCTCGAGACCGGGGCCCATGGTATCGTGGTGGAAGGCGTCGGGGCGGGCAATGTCAACAAGGACACCTACGAGGCCATGCTCGAAGCCATCGAACAGCGGCTGCCCGTGGTGATCGCTACCAGTGTCGCCAATGGCGCCGTCGAACCCATCTATGGTGACCTGGGCGGCGGCGCTGAACTCCAGAAGCACGGCGTCATTCTTGCCGGTGATCTGCCGGCTGAGAAAGCCCGTCTCCTGCTGATGGTGGGGCTCATGAAATATGGCAACGACCGGCAACGTCTCCAAGCACTGTTTGAAGAACTGTATCGCTGAGCCGGACCTTACCCATAAACGACGCAACGTCTGCGCCGCTCCAGCGCTGCAATGATCGCGGCGGCCGTCGGGTGGATGGCATCCGCCGTCGCCGGGGTGAATTCAACCCTGGATGAAACCCGGCTGTAACCGGTGTCAATGTCAGCGCTGATGAAATGTTCGCCGCCGGAGCTGATCAATTCGATGGTGGCCCTGTCGATGCCGGGTCCGCAAAGCGCTGCGGCAACGACAGAATTGACCTCGTTGGGATAAATCCGCGCGGCGTCTCTGAGGGGGCCTTCGAATACGACCCCCGGCTCGGACGCAAGCCCCGGCCGCGCCGCGTGGAAATGGACGGTCGCCTTGTAGCCCGGCACGCTGTGATCCGCGACCGCAAACCAGTCGGAGAAAAGCCGCAACCGATGACCGTTCGTTGCGGATGCTTCAAGCATTCGACCATGGAAATCGGGATCGGCCAGCGCACTGGCGCTGACCGTCCACACTTCGGATTGCTCCAGGATTTGCGGCCCGAACCGGCGCAGTGCTTCGGGACCGGCGGAATCGATCACGATGTCCGCGGCCGTTTCAAAAAAAGCATCGGTGTCGGCCATACGACCGCTGCGGGTGAGAACGGCGCCAAGCCCGTAGTCAGAGCACGACCGCAGATAGGCGATGATCGGGCGGCCGATCCCACCGTTCCCGATGACGCTGACCGGTGTGGTCATGATGCCCCTTTCCAACGGAATTCCGGCTGTCCGAAAAGGCCGGTTCCGTTTATGGATGAGATCCAGGGACAGCGCAACGCGGGCGCGGCGCGAGTTTGCAGCGCCGATGGGCGATCAACCCGGCAATCGCCGGACCGCCGAGATTTCGATCTCGGTTCCTGTTCGGGCCGACTCGATGGCGCTGAACGCAAGCCCCAGGCTCAGAAGATTGCCGGAGGCCGCATTGAGCGGTTCACGATCCTCCTCGACGGCGCAGAGCAGTTCGCCCATGGCGCCGCGAAAGCCGTCATTGAACCATTGGCCTTCCAGGTCCGGCACCGCCCTGCCCGCTTCGGTCGTCAGCGTCACCTGCTGCTGGCCAAGGTCGGGCCCGGCGCTTGTCAGGCTGCCCCGGGTGCCGGCGATGTAGGTCGTATCGCCCGGCCCGAACCGGGTTGCGGCGTCGAACACCAGCGAGGCCTGTCCGCCGTCGAGGCGAACAAGGCATTCCGCCAGCAGGGGCGGCGCGACCTCCTGTCCCCGCGCCCGCGCCGTCATGGCATAGACCGAGCGCAGCCGGTCGCCGGCGACGCTTGCCAGGAAATCGAACCAGTGGATGGCGAAATCGTAGAAGATCAGATCGTCGATCGCCTCGAATGCGGTCCCCTTGATCCAGCTATGGTCCCAGTGGATGCTGACGTGACAGCCGATCAGGTCGCCGATGAGTCCGGTTCTGACGGCCTCGCGCATATAGGCCAGATGCGGTGCCCAGCGGCCATTCTGGTTGACCGCCAACCTGACCCCATTGTCGGCGGCAAGCCGTATCAGGCGCTCGCCAATATCAAGATCCAGCACGAAGGGTTTCTGCGACAGGACATGTTTGCCAGCCTTCAGCGACTGCTCGATGAGCGCAACCCGTTCGGCCGGGTGAGTGGTGATGTCGACCACGTCGATGGCGGGATCGTCCAGCACATCGCCGAGCCTGTCGGTTGCGGCCGCGGCGGGGAAAGTCGCATCGCGCAGGGTCGTGGCCTTTGATAGCGTCCGGTCGCAGATTGCCGCAACGTCAAATCCCGCCTGGCGATAGGCGTCCAGATGGGCCGGCGCGATCCCGCCGGCGCCGATCAGAGCTATTTTGGGGGTGTATCGCTTGGGCGCCGGGGGCCGATAGTCCAGTTCCGGCGCCGCAACGGCTTCGACCTTATTTGTCCTCAGGGCATAGGTGTCGGCGTCGGGGGTGCCGCCGTCCGTCGCCGCGCTCACGCGACCAGCTCCAACGTCCTCTTTTGCTGCGCCGACAGGGCCGCCGTGTCGACGATGCGCTGGGCGGTCAGGCTGAGTTCGGGCGACAGCGGACCGCGCACCGGTTCGCCTCGCTCGATGCAGCCGAGCAGATATTCGATCGGATTGGTCTTTCCGTCCTGTAACCGATCCACCGGCACCGGCGCCTGTTCCGGATTGTCGCGCGTCTGCACGGTGACAAAATCATCATAATCATAGCTGGAGATCGTGCCGTCCGTGCCGACCACGACAAAGCCGCATTTCGGCTGCGGCTGGGTCGTCCACGGATCGGTGAATGTTCCCCACCGGGTTTCCATCTTGGACAGCCCGCGGCGATATCGGCATATGGTGATCGAATGCTGGTCGACCTCGATCCCGGGCGTCTCATCGACGACGCTGGTGACCTCCAGCGGCGCCTCGCCATTCATGAACCAGGTCCCGAGCGTTGCGCCATAGCCGAGATAATCCAGCAGGCTGCCGCCTCCGGAGGCCTTTTTGTACCACCAGGAGTCGGGCTTGCGGCGCTCGACCTCTTCCGGCGTGACCTCCACCTTGTCGGCCAGATGGTAGAGCGGGCCGCGATTGCCATCGTAAAAATGTACCTCGACGAGATCGCCGATCAGGCCGTCATCGATCAGCCGCTTGCAGGTATTGTGGCTGGGATACCAGGCAAGCGGCCAGTTGATGGCCATCAGCCTGCCGGTGCCCTCCATGGCCGCGATCATCCGCCGCGCTTCGGAAACGGACGCGGCAAAGGGCTTTTCCACATGGATGTGGACCGGGTGTTTTGAAAGGGCTTCGACATGCTCGGCATGTTCGGCCGTCGCGGCGCAGAGGATTGCCAGATCCGGCCGGGTCTGCTCGATACAGGCATCGAGGTCGGTGAAAACAGCGGCATCGGCAATCGCGAAATCGGCAATGGCCTGCGCCATCTTCTCCGGCGATTTGTCGTAAATGCCGACAATCTCGGCGTCGGGGTGTTCATGGGCCATTCTCAGAAGATCGCCCATGTGCATATGATCAAAATTGATCCCGGCTATCCGCCATTTCGGCATTTTTTCCTCCCGGTTAAACACGTATTCCTTTGGTCGCTCAGATCAGCCGGTCCGGTCGATTTCCTTCAGGAACCGCTGCAGTTCCGGTTGTGCAATCTGCACCAGATGTTCCTCGCCGGGAAATTCCGCTGACGCGACATCCGCGGCAAACTCCCGAAAGGCCTCCACTCTTATGGTCTGCAATCTGTCATATTCGGAAAGCAGATCGCGATATTTTCGGGCGTGGCGCGGATAGTGGCTGTCATGGGTGCCCAGAACGTCACAGGCAAACAGATACTGGGCGTCGCACCCGGCGCCGGCGCCCATCGAGATCATCAGCATGGAAGTGCGTTTTGAAATCGCCTCGGCAACAGCCGGCGGCACAACTTCGATCTCGGCTGCAAATGCGCCGGCTTCTTCCAGCGCTCTGGTCTGTTCCAGGACGGACAACGCACTCTCACAGGTCTTGCCCACCGCCTTGAAGCCGCCGGTCCAGGTGCGCCGCGAGGGGATCAGACCAACATGGCCGACCACCGGAACGCCCTCGTCGCGAAGGCGCCTGACGACAGGCAGGCTGGCCCCGCAATAGACCGCGCTAGCCCCGGCATTGAGCAGCTTGAAGGCGATGCGCAGATAGTCCTCCTCGGTGATGAAGAGACCGGGCTCAAGCCCGCCGACGACGAAGGGTGACGGACAGGCGTCCCGAAACCCGTCGTGCAGAATCAACTCCGGCGGGACCGAAAGCATGTCGATGGACGCCGCATGCGCCGCAGCCGCTTCGTCCATCGTTTCAACACGCAGTTTGGTGAGTTGCCGCTTGCCCTTCAGGGCCAGCATATCCGCAACCGTTGGAGCCGTGTCCACCATTGTTCCTCCCGTGCCGGGCGCCCTTCCGCGCCCGCTTTTCCATCATGCCGCCAGCAGCGTCTTCAGGCGTCGGTCCGGCGCGGCCAGAAGCGCTACATCGGGCCTGATCGCTCCGGCAATCAGCCGCTGTGAAATCAGCATGTCCTTTGCCAGAAGCCGCATCCGGCCGAACGCCGCCGCACCCACCAACGTTCCGTCGCCGGACAAATAGAAATACAGGCTGGTGTCAGCGCCCAGGCTGCGCTCCACCACCGTTTCACCGAGAAATGGGAGACCCGCGACCTGGAGCTGCCGGTCATACTGATCCGACCAGAACCACGGCACCGCGCTTTGCGGTTCCGGCGGCAAAACCATGTTGCGCCCGGCAAGCGCGCCCTGATCGCGGGCGACCTGCCAGCTTTCCATGCGTTGCGGCGTGCCGGAAAACAGCCGGTGCACCGTTGCGGCGCAGTCACCACAGGCGAAGATATCTGGATCGCTGGTGCGCAGACATTCATCCGTCAAAACGCCATCGGTTACCGTCAGACCGGCCGCGCCGGCCAGCGCGACATCGGGCTTTGCCCCGATTGCTGCGACCACGATGTCGCCGTCGATGCGCTCTCCGGTGTTCAAAATGACGCGTGTGCGTTCCACCAACTCCACGCCGGCGTTGAAACGAAACCGGTTGCCGTGCTCCAGATGAGTCCGCTCGATCCGCCTGGCGATATCCGGACGAACCGAGCGGGCAAGAAGCCGGTCCTGGCTTTCAATGATCGTTGCTGTCGCTCCAAGGCCGTTTGCGCTGGCCGCGAGTTCCAACCCGATCAACCCGCCACCGACAATGAGCACATGCCGTCCCGGCCCGAAAAACCGGCGCAGAGCCCATACGTCTTCCTGGGACCGCAGGGTCAGCGCGTATTCGCCTCCCTCGACGGATAATGGCCGCGCCTGCGCTCCGGTTGCCAGCAGCAACCTTTCATAACCGATCGTTCCACCGTCGCGGATGTGAATGCGCTTTGAAGACCTGTCAATACGGGCAACGCGGGTGTCTGCGACATGATCGATTTCAAGGTCTTCAAATCGCCCGGCCTCGGCGCTCAGGCGGGTGTCCGGCATGGTTTCGGCGGTGATCGCCGCCTTCGACAGCGGCGGTCTTTCATAGGGCGGATGGCGCTCGTCGCCGAGGATGGTGATCGGACCGTCCCAGCCGGCTTCGCGCATGGCCACCGCCGCGCATCCCCCGGCTTCGCCGGCGCCGATGATCACCATGCCTGACGTCGTCATCACCCGCCCTGACCGGTTTTGACGAACAGGCGCCCGTCGCGCACCTGTGTCTCATAGGTTTTGAGGGGTTCGCAGACGGGGCCGCCGCGGGTCAATCCGGTGGTGAAATCGAAGCGGCCGTTGTGTTTGGGGCATTCGATGATGCTGCCCATGACCAGGCCGTCGGCAAGCGAGACCTGCTCATGGGTGCACAGGCCGTCCGTTGCGAAAAAACGGTCGTCGTCGGTGCGATAAAGCGCATATTCGTGCCCGTCATGCCGGAATGCGATGACATCCTCTTCATCGATGTCATCGGTCGCGCATGCATCTATCCATTCGCCGGTCATGGTACCCCTTCATTGCATTCTTCTTATTCCGCCGGTTTGAACACCGCCCCCGGATTATGCGGCACCGCATCGACACCGGACGGTAATTGTCGCCGGATAAAAAAGCCCGGCTCCCGCACCTGGCGCAGCAAAGTCGGAATGATCTCCCGATAGGCGGCAATGGTGCTTGGATAGGGCTCCGGACAATCATGCTTGATCGCCTCATGCAGCGCCGGAAGCGCGTGATAGGGAATCATCGGAAACATGTGGTGTTCGATGTGGTAATTCATGTTCCAGTAGAGGAACCGGAATATCGGGTTCATGTAGATTGTCCGGCTGTTGAGCCGGTGGTCCAGAACGTCCTCGGCCAGGCCGGCATGCTGCGTCAGGCCGAAAAACACGGTCATGAAGCCGCCATAGATGCTTGGAAGCCCGACCAGCATGGCGGGCAGGATGGATCCGGTCGCAAGACAGGTCACGGCGACGGCCGCGATGATCGCAAGATAAATGCGTGCGATGAAAAAGACCTTGTCGCGTTCGTTGTCGGGAACAAAGGTGGCTTCCTCCGGGCTCAAACGGCCGCCGGCGTGCCGAAACAGACTACGGATCGTCTTCCATGAACTGGCCAGCGCGAAGATGTTGAGCAGGATCGCCTTGAGGTCCGGCGGCCGGGGCGCGGCGATCTCCGGGTCCCGGCCGACGATGATCGTATCCGTGTGGTGGCGGGTGTGGCTCCACATCCAGATGGTCGGCTCCCGGAAAATCATGAAGCTGGCGAGATAATAGAGCGCGACATTCATCCACCGGGTCTTGAACGCCGTTCCGTGTCCGCTTTCGTGCCAGCGGCTATCGGAAGACGACCCGTAGAGAATGCCATAGACCAGGAAAAACGGAACACACCACCAGGTTCCCCAGAAATAGACCCCGCCGGCGCCGGAGACGAAAAGCGCGGCCAGCCAGATCAAGGTGTCGCGGATGGCTGGGCCATCCGATCTGCGCATCAGCTGCTTGAGCTTCTTCCTGTCGATATCGACGGAATACCACTTCGCCGCCACCAGGCCGTTTTCCTCCGCCAGCGCGCTGTCGCGCCCCACAAGGCTGTAATCTCTGGGCGTGGGATCCATCGGCCTGTCCGTCAAATTGATGCCAAGCCAGACTGCGGCCCGCACCCGACGGGAGTCAAGAAATTATTGCCTCAAAATGTCTCAATTTGAGACTATCGGGTGGTTTTTCCTTGACGTTTACCAAAAATGCATCAAATTGAGGCATTGTGCACTGAAGGGAAGCCGGCTTGATCTTCGTCGCTGCATCATGACGCAAACCACCGGGCGACGCCCGAAGCTGAAGGATATCTGCGCGCGCGCCGGCCTTTCCCGCGCCACCGTGGACCGGGTGATCAACAACCGGGGCGGCGTTCGGGCCCACACGCGGCAGCACGTGCTTTCGGTGATTGACGAACTGTCGAATGGCGGCGCGTTTTCGGGCGGCAATCCCGCCGCCGAAACCCTGACGATCGACCTCATCATCCCCGACAGGGGCAACGCCTTCCTGGCGGAGCAGGCGATGGAGCTTGCGGCCTATGCGGAGCAAATCGGCACTGTGGCGATTGCGCTTCATCGGCCCGGAGCCGCAACCGAAGGCGAATTCCTTGCCGCCCTGCGCGCGATTGTGGACACGACCCGCGCAATCGGCGTCGTCGGCGTCGACAGTCACAGGGTGCGCGAGGCACTTCGCGCCCTTTGCCGGCGGAATATTCCGGTGGTCACCCTGGCATCCGATATTCGCAACATTCCGCGCACCGCCTATGTCGGGATCGACAATCATGCCGCCGGGCGCCTTGCCGGATATCTCACCGGCCGGTTGATCAGGAGGACAGCGGGAAAGGCAGCCCTCATTCTCGGCTCGCGGGCCTATCGTGGCCATGAGGAGCGGGAAATGGGGTTTCGCAGCATCCTGCGCGAAATGTTTCCGAGTCTGCGCATTGTCAATGAGCTTGAGGTGCAGGAAGATGCACGGCAGGCGCATGGCGCGACACGCGCCCTGCTGAGCGAAAACGAGGATCTGGATGGGATATATTGTATCGGCGCCGGTCAGGCCGGTGTCGCCCAAGCCCTGGTCGAAGCCGGACGCGAAACATCGGTGTTGTTTGTCGGGCATGGCCTCTCCGCTGACACCCGCACACATCTTGAGGACGGCGTGATGGATGTCGTGATCCATGAAGATGTGAAATACGAAGCGCGGGCGGCCATTGACATTCTGCTTGCGGCCTCGCGCGGCCGAACCGGCTTTTCTTCACCGGTTGTTCCCATTCAGGCGATATTCTGCGAAAACCTGCCGCCCCAGACATGAGCCAGCAAACCGATCATATCACCTCGGACAATGTCGCCTTCGACTTCAACCGGTCCGGCGGCAATCTCGATAGTGTTGTCTTCACGTCGAAGCATGGCACGGATATCCGGCCGCTTCACAGGGCGCCGTGGGTGGATGAGACCGAGTTGTTGCCGGACGAGGTCAGCATGGTGGAAAGACAACTGGCCGGCGATTTTTTCTGCGCGCCGTTCGGTGCCGGCCCGGGCCTTCCCATCCATGGCTGGACCGCCAATGGAACCTGGTTGCCGGAGGGTTCGACAGGCGAAAATGACGACGCGACAAGCCATAGCTACCGGCTGCAGGAGACCGTGAACGGCGCGGCCGTCACCAAAACGCTGACCGTTCGCCCCGGTCACCCATTTCTCTATCAGCGTCACCGATTTGCGGGTGGCACGGGCCATCTGCCGATCGGGCATCACGCCATGATCCGGGTTCCCGGCGGCGCTCAGTTGAGCTTTTCGGGCAAACGGTTCGGGGTGACACCGAAAGAAGAGCCTGAACCGGATCCGGCACGCGGACGCTCGGTTCTGAAATATCCGCAGAAATTCGCCCGGCTTGACCGGGTGAAGGATGCGGCGGGCGAAAATCTCGACATCAGCCGTTACCCGTTTTGCAGCGACCATGAGGATCTCGTCGTACTGGCCGGAGATCCCGCGATCCAAATCGGCTGGTCGGCGGCGGTGGCACGGGAAGACGGGTTTCTGTTCTTCGCCGTCAAGGATGCCGCAAGGCTGCCGGAGACCATCCTGTGGATGAGCAATGGCGGGCGCCAATACGCACCGTGGCTCGGACGGCACCGGTTTGTGCTGGGCATCGAGGAAGTGGCGACAAGCTGCCATGCCGATGGAGAATTCTCCAGCACCGGCGCACGATCACTGGACGGGCTGGCCACGGGCCTGACCCTCAGTGAAACATCCTCGGTCGACGTGCTTTACGGATTTGGCGCCATCGCCGTGCCCGCATCCTGGAGCGCGGTTGCCGATATCCGGGTCGGCAAGACCTCTCTGACACTGGTCGACGTGAGCGGCGCGGATTTGACCCTGCCCTTCGACGGTTCCCATTTCGGTCTTTGAAGCGGTTCAGTTTTCCTCAGTGATCCGAACATAGATGGCGGTCACTGCCAGGATGATCAGGCCGAAAAAGATGCGCCGGGTGCCTTCCGGTATCTGCATGACGGTCAGCATGGTGGTCAGTACCGTCAGGATCAGCGCGCCGACGATGGTGCCCGAATAGGTGCCACGGCCGCCGAAGATCGATGTGCCGCCGATCACCGCCGCCGCCACCGACGGCAGGACCCGCGGCTCGACCAGCGACAGCGACGGCGCCTTGATGAGGCCGAGATAAATCAGGCCGGTGATGCCGGCGATCAGGCCCGAGAGCACATAGAGCGCCACCAGCACCTGCCATGTGCGCACGCCGGCAAGGCGCGCCGCGTCCTCATTCTCGCCGATGGCGTAAAGCAGCCGGCCAAAGCCGGTGCGGCGCAGACCGACGATGATGACGATCGCCAGCGGGATGAAGACCAGCAAGGAGTTCGGAAAGCCGTTGGTGCGGCCGGTGCCGATCCATGCAAGGATTTCCGGCACGGATGACCCGGATGCGATCACCGTGCGCTGATAGACCTGCAGGCAGCCGGTCGCGATCAGGCCGGTCCCGAGGGTCATGATCAGCGGATGGACCCGGAAAATCCCGACACCGATGCCATTGGCAAGACCGATCAAGAGCGGCGGCACCAGCGCGATCGCAATGGCGCCGGCAGGTCCAAGGATCGAAAGCTGGGTGGCGGCCACGAAGGCGCTCACCGTCGCCGCGACACCCACCGAAAGGTCGATACCGCCGGTCAGCATGGTGAGCGTCTGGCAGGCGGCCAGCATGGCTAGCGGAATGGCGAATTTGATCGTGTTGCCGATCCATCGCTCATTGACGATGCCCGGACGCATGATTTCCAGCGCCACCACCAGGCCGATCAGCAGGACGATCAACGGCACCAGCGGATAGTCGCGCAGAAAACGCCGCACCGCGTTGCCGGGTTTGATATGTGCCTGTGCCGTCATTTGTGCCGCGCCCTTACCGCAATCAGCCCGCCGGCCATGACCACCACAACCATGATGGTGCCCTCCACGATGGCGGTGACATTGGGGTCCACCGACAGCAATGCCAGATCCGTGCGGGCGAGGCGCAGGATGAGAACGGCGATGATCGGCCCGACCAGGCCGCCGCGTCCGCCGCCCAGCGTGACACCGCCCAGAACCACCGCGGCAACGCTGGCCAGCAGATATGGCCCCGGGATGGGGGCGCCGATGCCCGTGCTGGCTGTCAGAACCAGGCCGCCCATGGCGGCGAACAGGCCGGCGATCGCATAGGCAGCGATCTTGGTGCGGTTGACCGCCACCCCGGAGCGGAACGCCGCCAGGCTCGACGAGCCGATCGCATAGACCGACAGGCCGAAACGCGACCGGCGAAACGGCAGCCAGACAACGCCGATGCACACGACCAGCAGGATGAACGATTTCGGGATGAACTGCGTGATGTTCTCCGGCACGCCGTAGATCGAAACCGAGCCGATCAGCAGGTTGTGGAGCCATTCGGCCGCGCCGCCGCCCGGCGCCTTGAGGATCAGCAGCGCCACGCCCTCCCAGACGAACAGCATGGCCAGCGTGACGACGATGTCGGGAACCCGCGTAAACACGATAAGCATACCGTTGATGGCGCCCATGGCGACGCCGACGAGCAGGACGAACGGGACGACCAGCAGAGCCGCCTCTTCGCTGGCGCCGTCCATCAGCACGGCGGCGGTAACGCTGGTGACGGCCATCATCGAGGCAATGGACAGATCGATGCCGCCGGCAATGACCACGATCGCCTGGGCGGCGGTGGCAAATGCAAATGGCAGGGCAGCGCGCGACAGCGCTTCCAGGCCGGACGCGCCGTAATTGGGCTGGATGATCCGGGTGAAGACCAGCAGCGCCACCAGGATGAGGCCAAGACCGATGTTCCAGTAATGGCTGCGAAGGAATTTCAGCACCGCAGGCTCACGCTCCCACTTCCGGCCGGGGCGAACCGGGCGCGTCCGTCAGTCCGTATGCGGCCCGCATGAGGGTCGGCTCGTCGGCGTCCTCGGCCTTGAATTCGTCAACGACGCGACCGCCGAAAATCACCACGGCCCGGTC
This sequence comes from Rhizobiaceae bacterium, assembly GCA_028279875.1. Taxonomy (GTDB): domain Bacteria; phylum Pseudomonadota; class Alphaproteobacteria; order Rhizobiales; family Rhizobiaceae; genus Hoeflea_A. The sequence continues at coordinate 109,131 of JANQMU010000011.1, read as the reverse complement.
GCAGGCAAGCTGTATCTCCTCGAGTTCGGATGTGTAGAGCAATACGGACGACCCCTGTTCGGCAAGTTCGCGCAGCAGCGGGTAAATCTCCCGCTTCGTGCGGACATCGATGCCGCGCGTCGGATCAAAGCACAGCAGCGTACGCACGCCCAGCGCGATCCATCTGGCGATGGTGACTTTCTGCTGGTTGCCGCCCGACAGGCGCTGCACCTCGCCCTGGGCCCGGGTGTCGATCTGCAGCCGTTCGATCGCCGCATCGACCTTGCCTTTTTCGGCACCCATATTGATGGGCCCCCATCGGGACGGGCGCGTGTGGAACGGCAGGGCGATGTTTTCGCGCACGGAACGCTGCATCAGTAAGGCGCCGGCGCGATCTCCGGGCACATAGACATGGCCGGCGGCGATTGCGTCTGCCGGATGGTGAAAATCGGTGGCCGCACCGTCGATTTCGATGGTGCCGCCGGTGGGACGGCTGATGCCGGCGAGGACTTCAAACAACTCATCCTGCCCCTGCCCTTCCAGGCCAGCGACGCCCAGCACCTCGCCGGCGTGCAGGTCGAAGGAGACATCGGTCAGTTTGGTGCCGGCCGCGAGGTCGCGCACCCGCAATCGCGGCACGGCGGCCTTGGCCTCAGTGCTGATTTGCGCTGCCGCCCCGCTTCTCTGTGCGGCCTTGACCGGTGCGCCAAGCATCAGCTCGACAATATGGTCCTCGACACCATCGACGATGTCCACATCGCCGACGGTCTCGCCGTCCCTGAGCACATTGGCGCGGTCGCAGACCGCGGAAATTTCTGGAAACCGATGGGAAATATAGATGACCGACCGGTCGTGTTCCTTCTGCCTGCGGACAACGTCCAGGACCTTCTCGACCATATCGGTGGGCAGGGCCGCGGTCATTTCGTCGAGAAGCAGCACATCCGGTTCGCTGGCCAGCGCCCGGGCCAGATCGAGAACGCGCTGAATGGCCAGTGGCAGGCGATAGGCGGTTTCGCTCATGTCCAGATCATGGACACCCAATTCGTCGACCCAGTGCCGGAACGGCTCGACCGGCGTGTTGCCAAGGCGAAGATTGTCGGTAACGTCGAGATCGGGGATGAGCGAGGGTTCCTGATAGACCGGGACAAGGCCGGCGGCGCGCGCCTCGGCCGGCGACCGCACAGTCTGTTTTCTGCCCTTGATCTCGATCTCGCCTGAACTCGGCGTGATGGCACCGGTGAGGATTTTCACCAGCGTCGATTTTCCCGCGCCATTGGCGCCCATAAGGGCGATGATCTCGCCGCTGTGCACTTCCAGGGAGGCATTGCTCAAAGCCACCACGGCACCATAGGTCTTGGTCACGCCCTTGGCACTCAAAATGAGGCTATCGGCCATGGAGCAGAACGTCCTTTTGCGGGAGGATGCGAACCGGCAGGCGGTGCCGCCTGCCGGTTCGGTTTGCTTATTCGCCGGGACCCTTGCAGGCGATGATCTGTTCCTTGGTGTAGTTGGTCCACCCGGGAATGAAGATCGACACCGGCCATTCGGGATCGAGCGACGGATCGGCGGCGGCCTTGAGCTGGGCCTTGCCCTCGGCCGTCACATTCTGCCAGAGTTCCGGATCGACCAGCACGGTGCGGGCCGCCGGTTTTTCACCCTCAAGCAGTTTGATGGCGAGCGCAACACCGGCGCCGCCAACGGAGCCGGGATTGGTCACGGCAGCCCCGACGAGGCCGTCCACGCTGTTCAACTGACCGACGAAACCGGCATTGTCGGCACCGACAATCGGAACCAGAGGTGTATCGGACTCAACAAAGGCGTCGACGATCACATTGTCGATGCCCGAGGTCCATACGCCGTCGAATGGAATGCCGGTGGCAATGTAGTCGAGAATCTGCTGCTTGCCCTGATCCTGCTGCCATCCGGTGAACACTTCATGGGCAACCTTCACATCCGGATACTCGGCCAGAGCGCGCTTGAAGCCCTTGTCGCGGTCATCATCCGCCGACGCGCCGGCCGCGCCGCGCATATAGATGACCGATCCCTTGCCGCCGATCTGCTCGAACAGCCATTTGGCGCCAAGATAGGCGTATTCCTCCTGGTTGTTGGACAGCACATAGGCCGATTCTTCCGACACGGACTGGTCGACCGCGACAACAACGATGCCCTTGTCCGTGGCCGCCTTGATGGCCGAACTGACGCCATCGGGGTTCGCCGGATTGATGACGATCGCGTCAACGCCCGCCTGGATGAGGTTGTTGATGTCCTCGATCTGTCCCGCGGCATCGGTGTTGCGGTGGGCGATGTTGAGGGATTTCACCTTACCCGACGCCAGCGCCTCGGCCTTCATGGCGCAGACCATTTCCTCACGCCAGCCATTGCCCTGCACGGTGTTGGAAATGCCGATGGTGTAGTCCATCGCCATGGCCGTGCCCATCAGGCCCATGGTCATGGCCCCCAACAGGGTGCCGGTTAAAATCGTTTTCTTCATTGCAGTTTCCTCCTTGTTATGGATCCTTCATTCCTTCGCCCGACCCCGGGCAAGGTTCATTTCACATATGGCCGCAAAACATCCCGCGCGAGCAGGAAGCCCTTCTTCACCAGTTCATCGGTGCCCTCGAAATCGCGATCTTCATGTTCGATGATGACGGGGCCGTCATAGCCGGCACGGTAGAGGCCGGCGAAAAAATCGCCCCAGTCGACATCGCCGAGGCCCGGCAGGCGCGGCACCTGCCAGCCCATACCGGCCGACATGATTCCGCGTTCATAGAGACCGTCATGATCGATCATCAGGTCCTTGGCATGCGCATGGACGATATGCGGACCGAATTCACGGATGAAGCGTGGCTGGTCGATCATCTGCCAGATCAGGTGGCTCGGATCGAAATTCATGCCGACGTCATCGCCCCAGTATTCGATGATGCGGCGCCAGATATGGGGGGCGTAGGCGATATTGTGCCCGCCCGGCCATTCGTCGTGGCTGAAGATCATCGGACAGTTTTCGAAGGCCAGCTTGACGCCGCTGTCCCGGGCATGGGCGATGATATCAGGCCAGATGTCCAGCGCCCGGTTCCAGTTCTCATCGACATTTTTCGCCGCATCGCCGCCGCAAAAGGTGTTGACCACGGGAAGTTCCAAAGCGCCGGCAACGGTGATCACCTGCTTGAGATGGTCGATCACCGTGTTGCGGTGATCCTCGTCCGGGTGCAGCGGATTGGGGTAATAGCCGAGGCCGGAAATCGACAGGCCCTTGGCCGAAAGCTCGGCGGCAATGTCCCGGGCCTTTTCCCGGTCGGTTTCAGCAACATCGATATGCGTCGTTCCGGCGTAACGACGGGTCGGGCCCTTCGACACGGGCCAGCAGGCGATCTCCAGCGCCTCGAAACCAGAGGAGACGGCCCAGTCGGCCACTTCCGTCAGCGGCGTGTCGGGAAACGGTGCTGTCAACAGTCCCAGTTGCATGATTCCTCCCAAATCCTCTTCGACGGCTTGCTATTGCGCGACATCCACCCAACACCCCTCCCTGGCGCTGCGCAATACGGCGTCGCATACCAGCATTTCATAATGGCCGTCGGCAAAACTCGCATATCCCGGATTTTCGGGGGCCTTGCCGGCGGCAACAGCCCCGTAGATTTCCCGGAACAGGGCAAAGAAGGAATCGGCAAATCCTTCCACATGTCCGCCCGGCAGGGATGCCGCCGCCGCGCCCCGCGCATTCATCAGCGACGCATCGCGCTGCAAAATCCGGTTGGGCTGGTCGCGGTGACCGATCCACAAATGATCGGGCGTTTCGGAGTCCCATGCCGCGGCGGATTTCGAACCGTCGGTCTGCCACTGGAGGGCGTTCTTCCGGCCGGGACTGACCTGGCTGATCACCACGGAGCCGCGGGCGCCATTGTCGTATCGCAGCAACAGCAGCGCCGTATCGTCAGTTTCGATGGTCGCCGGCACGGTCTCGGCCGACCGCTCCTGCGAGAACGTCTCGACGGGCCCGACCGGACGCTGACGGGTCTTCACGAAGGTCGACAATTCGGCCATGACCGACGTCACCTTGAGCCCGGTGATGAAACTCGTCAGATCGATCCAGTGGGTGCCGATATCCCCGAAGGCGCGCAGAAGACCGCCCTTGTCGGCTTCGAGCCGCCAGTTCCAGTCTGTGTCGTGGAGCAGCCAGTCCTGCATATAGTGACCGGAGATCAGGCGAATGTCGCCCAGATCACCATCGGCGGCCATTTGCCGGGCATGTTGATTGAGCGGGTAGAAGCGGATGTTGTAATTGACGGCGGTGATGAGATCACTGGCGGCGGCGAGATCGACAAGCTCCGCCGATTCCGCGGAGGTCATCGTCAGCGGTTTCTCGCAGACCACATGCCGGCCGGCCGCCATGATCGCTTTCACCTGGCTGTGGTGGAACTGGTTGGGCGATGTCACATGCACCACCTGGACGGCCGGGTCGTTCAACAGGGCATCGAGGTCTTCATAGGCTTTGGCGACGCCGATGGCCTCGGCGGCCCGGGCTCCCCGCTCGGCGCTGGAGCCGAGCAGGCCGACGACGTCGACACCAAGGCGCCTGAGGGCCTGGGCATGGACCGTCCCGATGAAGCCGGTGCCGATGACGGCCGCACCGATGGCATTCGTCTTCACCACTTGAAAGCCCCCCGGAGCCAGAACGCGCACCCATCAAGGCCGAAATATTCACGCAACGGAGTAGCCTCCGTCAACACTCAGACAGGTGCCCGTCATGAATGCCGCCGCGGGCGAAGCCAGAAACAATGCCGGACCGGCAAGGTCCTCCGGCATGCCCCACCGCCCCATGGGCGTTCGGGCATTGACCGCCTCGACATGGGCGGGATCGGTCCGGCTTTTGGCCGACTGCTCGGTGACGATGAAACCCGGCGCAATGCAATTGACGCGGATATTGTATTTCGCCCAGGCCATCGCCAGAGACTTGGTCAATTGCTTGACGGCGGCTTTCGATGCGCCATAGGCCGGGTTCATCGGACTGCCAAAGGCGGCATACATCGAGGCAATGTTGATGATGCTTCCCCGGCTCTTTTTCAGGTGCCCGAGAAACGCTGTCGATACGCGGAAGGTGCCCTGCAGATTGACATCGACAACCTTGCTAAAAAATGCCGGGTCCATTTCCTCGCCGCGCGAGGTGATGGCGGCGCAGTTCACCAGGATGTCAAGTGCGTCCGTTGCGGCCGCCAGATCGGCAGTGGCGGTATCGTCAGTCACATCGAACTGCACGTAGTCATAGCGGTCGCGATCCGCTTCGGCCGGCTCTGGTTCGACGCCGGTGATCGTCACGTCTGCGCCTCCGGCCTGGAACGATGCGGCGATGGCAGAGCCGATGCCTGCCCGGCTCGCGCCGACGACCAAAACCTTGCGAGATGAGAAATCAAAAACGCTGTCCGGGTCCATGTCCGTTTCCGTTTGAAACCGTCACTCTTCCATGTCGATTTTTCAAATGCAAGGATATTTTCATTTTTCGAAATATGAAAAATTCCGTCATTCACGCGTCTCCAATTCGACTGATCTGAGTATTTATTGCAATCCTTTCAATTGGTTCTGTCGATACGTCGACCCAGGCTGACAATCACGCTCTGACACAGGACAAAGGCCGGCACCTGTGAACGGAAGTGCCCGAGATGGGCCTCCTTGACGTAAAGAACATGGTCGGCGGGGCCGACCACCGGGCTCAACTCATTATCCGTGACGGCCAGGACCGTCGCCTTTCCGGCGGCCGCCATTTCGGCAATTTCGATGGTCTCGGGCGTATAGTCGTCGAATGTCAAAAGAAGGAGCGCGTCATTGTCGCCGATGGCGCCGACCTGTTCGGCCCGCATGGCGCCGAGATTGTCGATCATGTGGGCGCGTTTGCCGATCTTGGAAAGCCCGTAGAAGCAATAGGCGCCGATCCCGAAGGCGCCGCGAGCGGCGCTGACATGGACGGCATCGCAGGCCGCCAGGGCATCGACAAAGGCCTCCAGCGCCCGGTCCTCGACATCGTCCCGCAGCCGCAGCAGGGAATCGACGGCGGTCTGCACGAAGGTGTCGAATATGGCGCGCGGTCGCTCAAGGTCCAATTCGCTCTGGGCGTTCTGTTCTCGCGCGCCCAATGCCTTGATCCTGTCGGCATAGGTCATGCGCGGCCCAACGAGGCGCTGGCGGAATACATCCTGCAGGTCGGCAAAGCCGGAGAAGCCGAGTTCCTTGGCAAAACGGGTGATGTTCGCCGCCGGAACGCCGGCAAGCTTGGACAGTCCGACGATGTTGTAGATCGCCACGTCCTCGGGATTGTTCAGGAAGAACTGTGCAACTTGGTTCAGCCGTTTGGGCAGGCTTCCCTGCCGCGCCATCAGCGTTTCGACAAGGCTCGCGAAATCCTCTATCGGCTTTGCATTGGTCTCGGCCTGTTTTTTCTTCGCCATGTCTGCGCCTTATCGTTCGGGCATTCGAAGTGAATCAGCCGTGCTCATTCGTCCATACCGCCTGCCACCCATTGCTCCTGGTCGATGATCGATCCGGTGATCGGGGATGACATGTCGCTGAGCAGGAAGACGGATAGATGGGCGATGTCCTGAGGGGTGAGCAGCCGGCCGAAGGGCTGTTTCGCCGCCGCTTCGGCCAGCCAGGTCTCGCCCTTGCCGAGGATTTCTGCCTGCATGCGCCGTTCCGCCGGCGTATCGGTCCACCCGACATTGATGCCGTTGATGCGGATGCGGTCGAACCGATGCTGATGCGCGGCGTTCCTTGTGATCAGAGACAGGGCGGCCTTGGTGGCCGCATAGACCGTCAGTTCGCCGCTTCCGCCATGGGCGTTCATCGACAATATGTTGAGGACATCGCCGGGTCTTTTGTCGGCGCGCAGCGCATTCACCATGCGTTGCATCAGGAAAAACGGCTCCTGGGCATTGACCTGAAACAGGTCCCGCCAGATCGCCCGCGTGGCGTCGACCGTGGACCCGCGGGTGGTCAATCCCGCCGAATTAACCAGCGCGTCGATCCGGCCGAACGTGCTCACCGCCTGGTCGAACAGCCGGTCTGCTGCCCCGTCGACGGACAGATCCTCGGCAACCATATGGGCTCTGGCACCCAGCGCTTCGAGTTCGGCGACAGCCGATTCCCCGGCGCCGGCATCGCGTCCCGACACGATGATCGCCTCGGCGCCGCTGCGGGCGCATTCAACCGCGATCGCCCGGCCAATGCCCTGCGTCGAACCGGTTATGAGGATCACCTTGCCGTCTACACGCGCCTCCATGGGCGGCCGTTTCCCCTCGCTTCGGACGTTCAAGCGGAATAATAGATGGATATTTTCAAATTGTTCAAGATGAAAATATCTGAACGCAATTTCGCCGGGCCATGTGGCTGGTCCGGGCATTCGGCAGCACCCGGAGCGAGTTGTGGTTGAATTGAATCACTTGACCAAGGCGCTGAGCATTGGGCCACCCGTTGCATCAACGTTCGTCGGATTGCGCCAGATTCGTTTGGTGAAGATATCTGTAGGCTGCGGTGAAACCGCGCAGCGAAATGGTCCTTTTTCTGGTCGAGCCGTCCAGCGCAAGCGAGGCGACCGTCATGTCCAGACCCCGGCGGAAACCTGCGAGCAGTTTCTGCCGGGGCCGGAACGGAGCAAGGCAGCCATTGCCATGGCAGGACCGGAACGGAACCTTCACACCGCGGCGTCCATCGATCTGGAAGACAATGCCCGCGGGCAGAAGTGAATTCAGCGGGGCGGCGAATATGATCAGCGGTGCGGCCTTGGCCGGAACATCACGCGATCCCTCTATGACCAGGTTCAAGACAGGCGCGGTTTTCGTTTCGGCCCGGTTCATTGGCACCATGACGCAGGCTTTCAGCGGGCTGGTCCCGGTGCCCGGGCAGATAACGCGCCAATCCTTGAAGTCGGTCTCGATCGTCAGCGCATTGGTCGAAGGCGTTCCGGCAGGGCCGTCCCGGGCAAAAGAACTGACGGGCCCCATGAGCACCACGAAAGCGGCCATCGCCACGCTGCCAAAAAGCCGTGAAGCCGGCCGGCCCGGACATCCCATCGGATCATTTCGCCCTGCCGCGGCGCGGCCGAAGAGAAACCGGCGCCGGATGTCGCCGGCCAGCCCGGCGGCCTTTCGTGCGCCCGGTCCCGCCTTCATCGAGACGCTTCGCCACCGAGGCTGTTCACAAAGGCCTCCAGTTGCTGCGAATCCACCGGCTTGCCGATGATTTCCGAAAGCTCGACCTGCAGATCCTTCATCAGCGCGTTTACGGCCTGATCATAGGCGGCCTGCGGATCCGCAGCGCCTGCAAGATCGACGTCAAACCCGGCCTGGTCCAGTATGTCCTGCATCTCGGTCGGTCCGATCTCCTTCCCCGACCTTTGCAGCTCTTTGAATTCCGCGGCCAGCGCGGCGGTCCGCACGACCACCGGGTTCGTGTAAACGGCTTCCGTCTGCTCAGTGTCCAACTGCTGGCCGAAATAACCGCCGGTGCCGGACGATTCCGGACGGGCTTCTGACACGATATCCCCGGCCAGCTCATTGAGTTGATCGACTCGTGCGACCGTTTCGGCGGTCGCCTGGAGGTCGTCGGATTCCAGGGCTATTTCACTGTCCAGTTGCTGCTTGAGCTCGACGCCGCCGTCGATTTCGGACTCGATCCGGCTGTTCAGATCATCAACAGCGTCCTGCGCAATGTCTCCGGCCAGCTGGTTGCCGTCCTTTTCATTGAGATCCCTGTATTCTCCGGTGGTTTCAACCGCCAGTGACCCGTCGCGGTTGACTTTCTCCAGTTCGCTCCCTCCCTCGCCGGTGATGGTAACGCGACCTTCACCAATGGTCGAGCGAACCGTCTGGTCCTGCCGGCTCTCATCGCTTTGCGCATCGGCAACCAGTAACCCCTGTTTCGCCAAACCGTCCTCGGTGCTGTCGGAGTTCTCGACTATCTTTTGCAGGTTTGTCGCAGTGGCCGCGAACCGGAAATTGGTCAATGACTGGGATTTGGTCCCCTCGATGTCATCACCGATGACCAGATTGCCGGTTTCAAGGTCAAGTTTCCCTCCGTCTTCGACATCGATGATGCCAGCGTTGACGGTGGTGGTGCCGCCGACATCGAGGTCAATCTCCTCCGTCGCAATGATGCCGCTGATTTCACTGACCTGCGTATCCGTTTTTCCCGCCACCGAGACCTCGATTTCGGCGCCGGTGCCGAAAAGGCCGGCGACGTCAAGCAGGGTTTCCTGTTTCTTGCCGCCGCTGGGGGCCGATGAAGGTGTCGTCCCTGGCGATGTCTTATCGCCGCCGCTGGAGGACGTGCCGCTGCCGGTGCCGGCCGATGAAGAACCGCTCGAAGAAGAGGTGCCGCCGGAGGACGTGCCGCTGCCGGACCCGGATGTGGATGTGTCGCCCGGCTTTCCGGCCTGATTTCTCCGTGCAATCGTCGGTGCGGACCCACCGATATCCAGCGTGAATTCCACGGCGCTGACTTCGCTTTCATTGGCGACGGACGTGATGGTGAGGTCCTCGCTGACATCCACCGAAATCTCACCGCCTTCGATCTTGCCACCCTCGATTGTCAGGTTTTTCGAGGTGACGGTCAGTTCCCCCTCCCCGAAATTCAGTTCAGCGTTTTGATGATCGCTGATATCAACGCTCGTCTGGGATACTTCAACGTTCAGCACCGCGGTTTTTGCACTGCCTTCCTTCGAATTGCCGGGACTACTGTTCTTTTCTTCCTTCCCGGAGGCGCCGGCCGAATCCTCATTACCGCCATCGCCACCGCCTTGCCCCGAACTGCCGGAACCGTCGTTCTTTTCTTGCGTACCGGAGGCGCCCGCCGACTTCTCATCGCCGCCATCGCCACCGCCTTGCCCCGAACTGTCGGAACCGTCGTTCTTTTCTTGCGTACCGGAGGTGCCCGCCGACTTCTCATCGCCGCCATCGCCACCGCCTTGCCCGGAATTGCTGGGACCGTCGTTCTTTTCTTCCTTCCCAGAGGCGCCGGCCAAATCCTCTTTGGCGCTATCGCCACCACCTTGCCCCGAATTGCCGGAACTACTGTTCCTTTCTTGCGTCCCGGAGGCGCCCGCCGACTTCTCATCGCCGCCATCGCCACCGCCTTGCCCCGAACTGCTGGAGCCGTCGTTCTTTTCTTGCATCCCGGAGGCGCCGGCCGAATCCTTGTTGCCGCCATCGCCACCGCCTTGCCCCGAATTGCCGGAACTATTGTTCCTCTCTTGCGTCCCGGAGGCGCCGGACGAATCCCCATTGCCGCCATTGCCACCGCCTTGCCTCGAATTGCCGGAACGATTGCTCCTCTCTTGCGTCCCGGAGGCGCCGGACGAATCCTCGTTGCCGCTGTTGTTCGAAGGCCCAGTGGCGTCGTTCGCCTTGCCGTTGTTGTTCAGTTTCGTCGTTCTCTCATGCTGATATTCACCGCTCACCCCAATGGAAACATCAAGGGTCTCGGAAACCATGGTCGTTTCAGCGCTTGAGATACGAATGTCTCCGTCCTCCGCGTCGAGACTCCCGCCGGAGGCGTTGAGTTGGGTCCCTTTAAACTCGATATCGTCGCCGCCTATGTCGATTGTGCCCCCGATATCAAGAGTGCCGCCACGGCGCTCGGTTATCGTCGTGTCCTCGACCGATATCGATGCCGAAACCTCCCCGGCAGCCAGCACCGACTCGACCAGGGTTGATTTCTTGGCGGAGCCCGGGGTTTGGGCGGACTGGCCTGCCCCGGCGATGTTGAGCGGTGACGCCTGATCACCGAGCCCCGCGCTCTGATTTTGAGGTGTCGTTGTGGTCGTATTCGTATTTTGACCGGATGAGGTGTCGTTGCTCGTGTCGGTTTTGGGCTTGTTCCCTCCGGTCACGTTTCGGGACATGTCAACACTGATGTTGACATCAACGCTGACGTCCGTCTTGTCGGTTGTATGTGTATTTTCGGCGGCATCAAAAATCACCGACCCGCCTTCAGCCTGTATTGAAACGTCCTCGGAGATGTCAAACGACCCTCCCACGGTTTCCACATCGCCATCTGTGGCATTGATGAACAGGTTTTCGGCTTCGATCGAACTGTCGACAGCCTGTTCGGTCTTCGTTTCGACCCTCTGATATTCGACGGAGACATTGGCACCGCCTCCGTCTCCGGAGGCGCTCAATCCACCATCGACATTGTCCTGAAGCTCGCTTGTTCCGCTCTTGGTCGCGGATATCTCAACCTGGACGGATGTCCTTTCATCATATGTGTTGACGATGTTGGAGGCCGCACCGAGTTCGACGCTGCTGCCCGTGAGGCTGACATCGCCGTTCCTGGCCGAGAAATCCGTGCCCTCGGATGAGATGCGGCCGCCTTCTTCAGCGACGCCGGTGCCTTCTATTCTTATGTCGCCGCCGGCGGATTCAATCTCCGTCGTCTCGGCGATCTGCACATGCTTTTCCGACGTTTCGTGATGGCCGCCGCCACCGGCGGCGAGTGAACCCTTGCCCAGCGAGAGGCTCCCTCGGCCCGAGGCAAATTCGTATCTCGTATCGACGGTGTCCGTGGCGGCGTTCAGTTCGACATTCTCTCCGGTGATCGTGATGTCGTCGTCCGCCGCGAGCTTTGTTCCGGTCAGCTTCGCATCTCCGCCTTCTGCCCGGATGACCACCTCGCCACCGGACCTGATTTCAGCACCGTCCTGATCCACAATCGTGATGTTGGGTTCGGAACCGTCGCCGGCCGGCGGCGTCGCGTAGCCCTCCCCGGAAGCCGATACGGATTTGTTTATAATGTCTATTTCTACGGTGCCGCCGCCGCCAGCGACACTGGTGGTACGCGTGTCGCGTGTTTCCGCAACGCCGATATCCACGGCCCCGGACTGCGCCGTGATCTCGATATTTTCCTGCGCCTCAAGTCTGGTGCCTTCCAGTTTGACACCCGTGCCGGTTTCACCGCTGGATATGTTGATGCCTCCGGACCGCGATGTGAGTTCCGATACGCGGGCGGTCTCGTCGACGATCATATCGACCGTTTCTTCGTATGCGGCCGACAGTGTGACGGTGACGCCAGGGGCGATATCGTCGATATTTTCCGGATTGAGGCCATCCATCGCCGGATCGGTGTCGGCATCCGGGTTTTCGCGCGCCGCCGCGGCGGCGGCCGGATCCGAATTTTCGAGTTCTTCTATTCTCTGCTTTTCCTCTTCCGCCAGGACTTTATCCTGAACGGCATCGACCGCATTCCCGACCGTTGCCACATCGAGCTGAACGTCTATTCCAATCTCCAGTTCAGTACCTTCGACGGTGACCTCCCTGGAGTCGATTGCCGCTTCGAAATTGACCCCCTCTTCACCCCGAATGACAATATCGCCGTCGGAATCGTAGCGGGTACCCCGATCCGTAAATTCGCCCGATGCGAGAATCTCGATCCCACCGGCTGTGATCTCCGAAACCGTATTGTCGGTGGCATTGAGTCTGGTTCTATCCGTGTCGCTGTCGAGAGCGCCGCCCAGTAAAAGGCCCTGGGTTGAAGCCGAGCCCCTTATCATTCCGGAGGCTTCTGTCGTGGTGTTCGAGTAGGTCGTTTGTGTTTGCGCCGCTTCAACCGTCACATTCCCGGCGTTGATTTTCAGCCTGTCTTCGACGTCGACATTGCTGCCGGAGATGTTCACATTCGAGATTTCCCCATCCGGCCCGGGCTCGGAACTGATTGTCAGTGAGCCGCCAATATCGACATTGCTGGATCGTGCCGTTTCATGCCTTAAATTCTCGGTGGTATTCGATGTTCTGGTAACCTCAAACTCAAACGACGCGGAGGCTGATTCCTCTCCGTCGGGATCGTCGTCGGACGGGGCGCCGGTGGTGGTCTTGCCGCCCAACACACTGGCAGACTTTGTCGTTTCCTGCATGATGGTCGTCGTTTCGACCGTCTCCCTGATCGTCACATCGCGGGCGTTGATCTGCGCATCGCCCCCGGCGCTGAGATTGGAGCCGGCGATTTCCACACTGTCCGACTGCAATCGGTTGCCGTCTTCGTCCTCGCCACGTCCGACGGACAGACTTCCGCCGATCGTTACCGTCGATTCCCGTTGTGTCGTAATGGTCCCGTGCAGGCTCTGTTGTTCATTTTGCAACAGCAGGACAGCACCGTCATCAGCCCTCTGGCTAAGTGTGAATTTCTCCGTTTCCTGTTCGATCCGGGTCACCTCCTCCTGCGAGGTGATGCTCAGATTTGCCACGTCAAATTCCGCGTCGCCCCCGACATCCACATCGCTTCCCCTGACGGCAAATTCATCGTCCGCCCTGACGACGAGATTTCCTGCGACGTCGAGATTCGCACCCTGCGTTTCGGACTGAACGACTTGCGTCGTGACCTTTGTTCCATCGGCCAGGCGTTCTGTCCGTTCCGACAGCGATACTTTCTGCGTTCCCAGCAAGTCGATATCGGTCGCCGATAGCTCGGCATCGCCGCCGGCCGAAATGTCCGCGGCCAACGACACGATATCGTCCTTCGCCTCGATCGTCAGATCCCCATCCGCCGAGATCGACGCGGTGTCGCCCATCACGGTCGCGACCGTATTGCCGTCCGCTCCGACAATGTCGTTTTTCAGGGTTTGGTTGATGACGCTGCCATCGGTGCTTCGAAGCGCGACATCCGAGCCGGCAATCGTGCCGCTCAGATTGGCGATGTCGCCTTCCGCCGTGATATCGATCGCTCCCCCCGCGCCGATCAGGCCGAGCCGGTTTTCCACCGATTCGCCCGAATCGATGGTTATGCTGTTGCGTGCGAGCAATGTCCCCTCATTCGCTACCGCGCCATCCGTATCGACGGCGATATCCGCCGCTGCAATCAATGCCCCGCCGACGATCTGTCTTTCGGTATTGGCGGCCAGGTAGAGTTTCGGCGCCAGCACCGTGCGCCCGTCGACTTCGGTCTCAACGAGCAGAACGACGTCTTCCTGAAGGCTGGCGATCTGCTGCGGCGTGAGCGAAACGCCGACCCGCAGATCGAACGCCTCCCGGACGGCTTCGCCGCGATCCAGGAGCACCTTGTACTGCTGGTCCTCGCCTGACAGCCCGTTGACGACGAAGCGCTGGCCGGTCGCGCTCAATATCTGCTGCCTTAGATATTGCTGCTCGTAATAGGCGTCGCCCAGAAACTGGTGGCGGTTCGGATCATATCCGAGCCGGGCGAGAAAATCCGCCGAGCCGAGCAGGCCTGTTACCGAGAAAAGCGGATCTGTCTGGTAAAGAAAACGCGCTGCCGGGTCTGGGTTCGAAACGAACAGCGGACTGCTCGGCTGCACAGCCGTGTTCGATGGCAGCACGGGTGCGGTTGCAGCCGATGCGGTGATCGATCCGAAAGCATCGGCCGCTCCGACATTGGTGTTCTCAATCGCAATATTCGCCTGGAGCCCATTGCCCGCTTCGACCGTCGACATTATGCCGATACGCGGATCCAGTTGTACCGGCGCATCTATGTCCTCGAATACTTTCAGATATTGGTCGACGAGCGGAATAGCTGGGGTGGGATTTGTGAATGAAAAACACAATTTCCCTGGGTGAAAGCACACCGGTCCACGATTGTCACCCGCGCGGTAGGTGACGCCATGCGTCGCCTTCGTGCCCAGTATCTTGAAGTGACCGTCTCCGGTCCAGGTGTCCCGCTGGAACTCGCCGAGCTCAGTCACTCGGTAGACTTCCTGCGCTTCGTTGGTGAACTTGGCTCCGGTCGCGCCATCGATCAGGATATCGTTTGCAGCCGAGATGATGCTCACCCGGTTGAGCGCCTCGTCACGCACATATATTTCGATGTCTTTGCCGGCGAAAAGCCTGCTGCGATAGTCTGTGCTGCCGTCGATTGATTGAGTTGACTGCGTTGCGGACCTGGCGCAAGTCTTGCCCAGATTTTCACGAAAAGTGAGACCTCCCTCATTCAGGGAGCCGCACGTATCCACGATGTAGAGGTGTTGGGTACCAACGAAGTGGGATGAATGCCAACCGTTAGCGGAAAGCGGGCTCGATGCGCCGTCGACGACCTGCCCCAGGGTTCCGGTGTTTTGAAAGGTGTCGGCGAAAATGCGAACATCGCCGGTACGGCTCTCAATCGTCGAGTTCTCGTTGCGAACGAGCCCTTGCGCCGAGGCCATATCGATGCCGCCGAGCGTGATGTCGGCCGTATTGGCAAAGAGGAAAGCATCATTAATGTTGTAGAATGCGTGGCTTGCCAGAATGTCGATACCGGCCCCGGCGAATATCAGGCCGTTGGTACTTGCCGGATCGGCATCGCCGCTGTTCGTCATCTGGTTTACGCGAAAGACGCTCTTGTCGGTGGTCGATCGGGCGACAACTGTACCGTAATTCAGGACATGGCCGAGGTCGGCCGTGACGACCGGCGCCAAAAGGCGCGCACCCGCATCGTTTGCCAGGATGCCGTTGGTTGAGGGACCGTCGCTTGCCGACAGCTCGGTACCAGCCTGCAAGACACCACCGGCCTTGTTGCCGATCAGGTTCCATGCCTCAAGCGTCAGCTTGCTTCCCGAGGCGACGAACCCGGCGTTGACAATACTGTCCGTCGCCTTCAGCGTGGCATAGCCGACGGCGCGAACGCCCTTGCCTGTTCCGGTGCTTGCTGCATCAACGGCAATATTGGCGGCCTCGACCTGAAGAGCGCCATTGCTGTTGACCAGCGAATCGCTCACCGAGAGTTGACCGTCGACGGAGATCGTCAAGAGATCCGACAGGCTGTCACCGGCATTGATCGATGCGCCGTTGAGCAGTTGGAGGCTCGCAGCGCTGATGTCAAAATCATCACCTGCCGTCAGATGGCTGCCGTCGACTTCAATCAGGTCCGAACTGGATACGGCCCGAAGATTTTTCTTCGCCGATACGGTGGAATTCCTGAAGACGAGTTTTCCGTCCGCGGTGATGGTCATGTCACCGGTGTTGGCGCCGGCATCACCGCGCAGGCGGACGCCGACCCCGTCCTCGGTACCGACCAGGGTGATCCGATCCGCATACATTCCGCCAAGGGCGCTGGAATCGATGCCGAATTCCGGTTTGCCGCTCGGGTCGTCGGCCTTTTTGGTGGCTATCCCGGTCCCGTAATCGTACAGGTTCCGGCCGGTCACAATGGTCAGGTTTTTCGCGTTTATCTGCCCGTTTATCGCGACAGACCGGCTGACAATGTCGAAGTAATCCGTTGTCGTCGCATCGAGGCCGTCACCCTCGATCGACACATCGCCGCCATCCACATCGAAGCTTCCCAACCGGCCGGCCGCATCGATTGTCGCAGACCCGGTGATGATCGATGCCTTGGGGAAATTCAGGAAACCGCAGCCGCTGCACGTTACCCCGTTGGGATTGGCAAGGATGAACTCAGCGCTGCCGCCAACCAGTTCCTGAGGTCCGAAAAGTCTGGACCTGCTGGAGCTGGTGATTTCATTCAAGATCACGCGGGCTTCGTTGTTTACCGACAAGTTGGGATTTGCCAGAACCGCGCCGGCTAGTGACGAGGCGATCGGCCGGTCGCCGCCATGGTTGTTGATGACCAGACCTTCGGTGCCGACATCGTAGCGGGTGAAGAAATTGTGTGAAAGACCGCCCGCATTCGGGGTCGCGATGTTCAGGACAGGCGTGTCTTCGGTGACGCCCTGATTGACGACATTTGTTACCGACGTATTCGCTCCGGCAGAGGCATCGACCTGCACATCGGTTGCGTTCTGCGCAAAGGCCGAACCCGACAAACCGAGGAGGATTGTCGCGGTGCCCGGGAGAGTCTTCCGGGTCAACACTCTTTTTCCCCTTTTTCAGCCGCCGGACTCAAAAGTTTGTCCCCGCGCTGAAATAGAAATCGGGAGTGTCCGAGACGCTTAACGTATCGGAGGGATCGAGCAGGGGAACGCCAACGGCCAGATCGAAGGTCAGTTTCCCGCCGACGGCGCGAATGCCGGCCGCCCCGCCGACCATGGTTCCACCGTCGAATACGCCGCTGTTTTCCTGCGCCAGAATGTATCCCACATCGATCCCGACATAGGGCCGGACGCTGCCGAACGCGGTGTTCAGCACCTTGTGGTCCGTTTGCGGCAGTGCCAGATATATTTCGTTACGCGCGTAGAAGCCCGAATTGCCGGAAATCGGCTGATCCCTGAATCCCCTGACGGTCTGCGCGCCGCCAATGGAGATCTGCTCGGTTCCCGGAAGCCGGTTCGCCGAATATTGCCCGGTCAAGGAAGACGTCACGCTGACAAAGTAGCGGCCGGCGGCCCAGCCCTTGGCCAGGCTGGCACCTGAGTGAATCAAGGTGAAGTCCTCGTCCGGGGCGCCATCGAAAGCGACATTGTTCTCGGCACCGAATATGGGCACGCCCTGGGCGATCCCGGCATCCAGTGTGACGGTTGCACCGGACGCATAAAGGACATGCACGACGCCGAGATCGAAAAAGGTTGTCGTCCTGCTGCTGGTGACGAGTTGGCTGCCCTCGATGAAGTTCTCGTTTTCCTTGCGGGTCAGTGTCCCGGTCAGCGTTGTCTTGGAAACCTGGTCTCTGCGAACGACCTTGGACAGGCTGATATTCGCCGTGTTTCCGTGCCCATTGGTATCGAATGTATCGGTCTGGCCCCGGAGGGCGCTGACATATTCGAAACTGCTGAAGCCGCCTTCAACCGTCCAGTAGCCATAGGGCACCGAATAGCTGACGGTGTAGTTCCGGCTCAGCGCGTCGGGCGACGGCTCTTCGAGGTTCCGCCCCAGACCGAGAATCACCTGGTCGTTGAGGCCCAGCGGATTGTCTATGAAAATCGTACCGCTGCCGCTCGTTTCTCCGGTGCTCCGCGAGCCGTAATTGTTGACGCTGCCCGACCCGGAGACAAAGAAAGCCCCATCATTGTTCACCACGATTGTCGTTTCGCCGGGCTCCTCGCCGGGGAGCAGCCGCATCGTCGCATCGTTGGAAGGAAGCCGGTTGAGCTGATCGAGCCCCTGCTCGATGTCGCGGATATTGAGGATGTTTCCGACAATTCCGGGAAACGCGGTCTGCAGATTGATCCGGCTTTCCGGATCGCCGGGAACGATCGCCTCTGCGTAGCCCTCGACCACCTGCAGTTCGAGCGAACCGTCGGAAAGATCCTGGGGCGGGACCAGAACACGCGACGTTACATACCCCTCGTCAATGTAGAGATTGGTTGCATCCCGGATGATGTCCTGGATCTGGCCAAGGTTGATGCATTTTCCAAGATAGGGTGCGGCCAGATCGTCCTTCTGACGATCGGAAAGATGATCTGCATCGAGAAATTCGATCGTGGCCACCTCAATACACCGTTTGCTCTCGGACGCCGGTTGGCCGCCAATGCGTTCCCGTTTCAACGTGCCCGGCGGCTGCCTGCGCGCGTCACGGCGCCGCTGCTCGTCCTCTTCCTCGAGCTGGATATCCCGGATGATCTGCTGCTGCTGGCGCTGGATAATCATGATATCGTCCGGCGTCTGTGCCACCGCCTTGTGTGGAACCGCAATCAAGACAACCGCCAAAGAAGCAGCAAACTCGGCTACACGCCTGCCTCCAGAGCGCTTTCTTGCGCCACTCCACATTGTTTCAGTACACCCTTGGACTCAAATGCAACTGCCGTCTCTCGACCTAAAATCCTGCCGCAGGAAGGCGTTGCGACTGCGGCTGGCAATCGCAGGCAAGGCGCAATCCACCCCTGAAAAGCACGTCAAAAACCGGATACACCCCGGCGCAAAAAACGATCTCCCAACCATCTGCCTCACCTCAGATTGGTTACTAGATGTCGCAATTGTTGCTGAATTATTTGCGCGTGCCAGGCTGTGGTGACGATTTAGCCTAAAGAAACCGGCTGCGGTCCAACGTGTCGCTGAGTTTGCCATCCAACGCATTGATCGGGCCCAGCATCAGGTCTCTGCGATGTTGTTTTGAGCGCAGAAGCCTGCCGGTCAGATTGAAAAGATAGTGGACCGCGGCATTGGCCGCCGTTTCATCAAGCCTGTCGATCTGGTCCTGAACTGTCGGCGGCAATTCCGTTTCGTCGGAGAGCACATACAGCCCCGCCATCGCCACCAGCATTTCGGGCGCCTCGTCCTTCAATTCGGCTCTTAGACGTCGCGCCTCGTCAAACCGCCCGCCGGCTGCCGCGGCCTGATATTTGAGGACCATCATATAGCGGCGCAACTGATCGTCGCGGCGACCGATTTCTATGCCCCGGTCGAATTTCTCCATCGCGGCATCGGTTTCACCCTCGAACATCTCGATCTGGCCGAGCGTCGCAAAGGCCGTCGCGAAGGCGTTGCTGGCTTCAAGTGTCTGCACCGCGATCGACCGTGAAAGATCCTCGTGCCCCCTGTCCATGAAATAGAGCAGCTTGGCTGCGGCGCAGGACAAAATGGGGTCGGATCGGAAGATCGGCAGACCATCCAGAATGGTGTCTTCAGCCTTTCCGATATCGGGCACCGGCATGATCTCGCCATTCACCGGCCGCCATCCCTGAATGACATAGGCGCTGTGCAGGCTGATCGCCCGCATCAGTTCCGCCTTGTGCGTTGCCGCGCCTTTGTCTGCGCCGGTGCTGTTGAATGGTTCCGCTAACCCGCCCTGACCTTCTTCATCGAGCAGTTTCTGCTTCGCCTTTTGCAGGCGGATCGGCAGCGGGGCGTCGGCTATTCCGGCCCTGTTGTCCTTCAGTCCGATCTCATATTCCCAAATCTTCTGCCAGGCGATGCCGGACAGTTCTTCAGACAATCGATGTGCATCGGACAAGGCGGAGTCCGGGCGGGCGCAAAAGACATGCCGTGAGACATGCAGGGTCTCCCCGGACATGAACCGTTTGAGGTTCACGGCGCATTCCGTTCTGGAGCGGTTCCGGATGAAGCAGATCTCGACCGAATATTCCGGGGCGTCCGATCCAAAATCGGCGGGAGGCGGGCAGTTCTCGTCGACGACGATCAATAATCTTTCCGGAAACTGCCGTGAGAGGATATCTGCGAGACGATTTGTGAAGACGGGTGCCAGTTCGGAACGATCAGCCTTTTCGGCGAAGTTGAAGACGGGGCCGATAACCAGAAACGCACCCTCGGCCTTTTCCGTTTCGATCTTCCTGAATTGCGCGAGCCATCGGTAGCCCTCGCCATAAACGGTGCCGATGAAACGGGGCGATTTTGCCGAATCGCCGAGCTTTTTTCGCAACCGGTTTATGATGAAATCGGCCGACCGGTCGAAGGAATCGGTGGCTTGACCGGACATCGCTTCGATCAGTTGCTCCCGCGTGACGGTCCAATCGACCCTTTGAGAAAGCCTTTGGAGGGCGCGCTTCTCATAGGTTGAAAAATCGATACGCCTGGCATCGGACGTCATCGCCCAATCGAAATCCGGCGAAAAATAGAGGTTCTCGCACTTGATCAAGCCGGCAGTCCTCCCGTTACAACCGTCCGTGATTTATACCAAAGACATAGCATAGGCTGCGCGGGTGAAAACATAAGCGGAAAACATGGCGGTGATTGTTGTGATATGATGGTACTCGCGCAATGGTCGGATTGCGGTGCCGATGCCTGAACAGCGTGATTGAGGTTCGGGCGCGTTTGAACCCTGTCGGGTTGCGTCGATCAAAAAGGTCTTGAGCCCATTTTTCATGTTGCGGAAAAAGAGATTTGAATAGGCTCATACCAGTTCGTACAGCCGTCCTCCTTGGCGGTCTTTACATCACACAATTCATGGGTCTGGCATTTGTGTTCGGTGCCGTGCCCGCGATACTCAGAAGCTCGGGCGCGTCTCTGGATACGATTGCGTTGTTCACGCTGATCGGCTTCTTTTGGGCCCTGAAGATGTTGTGGGCGCCGCTGGTCGATCGTTTTGGCTCCAGGCGATACGGTCATTACCGCAGCTGGCTGATCAGCCTGCAAAGTCTTCTGGCGCTGGCAATGCTGGTTGCGGGGTTTTTCGAACCCGCCACCAATGTCAAATGGCTGGCCGTCTGTGTTTCCGCCATATCACTGATCGGCGCGACCCAGGATCTGGCCGCCGACGGTCTGGCGGTCATCATACTGGGCGACGAGGAAAGGGGTCTCGGAAACGGTATTCAGACATCGGGCGGGTTTATCGGCCACATGATCGGAAGTGGAATTGCGCTGATTGCCTATGATTATCTCGGATGGGCCGCGACGATGTGGATTCTCGCCGCGGCAACCTGCCTGCCGCTGGTAAATATCATCGCATATAAGGAACCGTCCCGGGCAAGCTATGTCAAAGGCGAAAGAGTCGGATTTTCCGCGCTGATCTCGTTTTTCAAACGGAGCGGCATGGTGCGTTGGCTGCCGGTGCTGCTGCTGGTGCGCGCCGGAATCGGTGCCCCCCATTCTCTGATAACGCCGCTGCTTGTCGACAAGGGCTGGACGCTGACGAAAATCGCCGTGGCCATTACGCTGATTGGGGGGCTGTTTGGAATTTCGGGCGCCGTTGCTGCCGGTATCGCTCTGAAACACTATTCGCGAAAGCGGGTCTTTCTTGTTTCAATGGCGATTGGCGGCATCATGATTCTGGGACTTTGGCGTTATTTTGTGACCGGCCAGTCCGACATCTTCATGATCGTCCTCTATGGGTTTTATCAGATGGCTTACGCCGCCGTCCTCACCGCGTTTCACACTGCGATGATGGATAAATGCGCGCCGGCCTCGGCCGCCACCGACTTCTCGCTTCAATACTGCATCTCGCTTTTGGTGGCCCTGGCGGTGGCTGCCGCCGTGCTGCCGGTCGCGGAGCGTTTCGGATACGAAACCGCCATGCTGATCGGTCCTGTTCTTCTGCTGGCTGCCGCATTCGCGGTTTATAGCCAATCGGGTTTGCTCACCCCGAAGCAATTCAGGCCCCTGCGCACCTCACGGGGTTGACTTGGTGTTTTCCTGGACAGCTCGATCGTGCCCGACGGCGGCGCGCCATGTGGCGGCATAATCCACCAGGCGCGGGTCGATTTCGAAGTCCGGTTCCATGTGCTGCGGCCGGTTTTCGGCGCCCGTTTCAGCGCCGGTTGCCAGAAGCGCCGCTCCTATGCTGGTGCCGGTCACGGAACCCCCGGCCGCATCGACGGCGCGTCCCGTCGCCGCCTGAAGCATGTCGAGATACCTCCGGTTTTTTGAAAACGGACCCTCGACGATGGTCGGCCCGTCGGCACCGGTCATCGTCAGGCACTGGGCCGTCATCAGCGCCAGGTAGAAGGACAAGCCGACATGGCGTTCGCCGTCCGTCAACACGGTTTCATCGACGCTCCAGCGATATTGGTTGCCCTGATAGGGGCCGGAACGCGGTTCGACCGACGGAAACAGCATGATCTTCCGTTTCAGCACCTGATCGGCATCCACGTCGGTATGATCGCGCGCATGCCCTTCCATGACGGTGTCGAACTCGCGTCCGCCCATGAAGCGGGCCGACGGCACGGGGTCACCGAACGCATCGACATTGATAAGCGTGTCCCGAGCCGGATCGAGATGAACCGGATGTCCGCCGATGGAAAGCACGATGACCCACGTGCCGGTCGAGACCACCGAAAACGGTCGGTCGCGCATCAGGAGATGCGGATAGAGCGAGGCGTTGGAATCGTGAATGCCGCATGACACCGGGACTTCCGGCGGCAAGCCGGTTGTGCGGGCGACCTGCGGCCGAAGCGTGCCAAGCTGCTCGGCGGCGCGCCTGATCGGTGCCATCCTGTCCGCAAGGCCCAAGCGGTCGACCAGCGACGAATAGCGGTTCTCCAGCGGGCACCAGAGATCCGTATGGCAACCCAGTGACGTGACCTCGCAGGCCATGACCCCGGTGAGCCGATAGGCCCAGTATTGGGGATAGGTGACGACAGCGGAGAGGCGCGCACCAAGCCCCGGATCAGATGTCAGTTGCCAGAAAATCTGGGCACCGACATTGAGCCCGCCCGGCAGACGCGGCGAGCCGGTTTCCGAAAAATCCGGACGGATCGCGTCATACTCCGCGGCAAGACTGTCCGGACCGTCGAATTCGTAGTCGAGAACCGGCGCGGCGAGATTGCCGTCGGTATCGAGAAGCACGGCGGATGCGCCGTGCGCGGTGATGGAAATCGCCTCTATCGCGCGTTCCCGGTGCAATGCACGAAGGCTCGACAGAATGAAATCCCAGTGGCCGTCAATATCGTAGTGGGGGTAAGGTGGTCCGGGCAGAACCGTGTTCGGCCGGGTCATGACGCCGGTCTCTTCCCGGCGCACGACATCAACGACGGCGACCTTTACGTTGGTCTTGCCGATGTCGATCACGCCGACCTGCGTCACACCACCCACGGGCAATCAGTCCAGATGAAACACGGTTTCGAGCGGAACGGCGACAGGTTCATGATCCGCCTTCGTTTCCATGATGTCGGCCATATGAGCCCACCATCTTTGCATCACCGGATGGTTTGGCAAATCGCCCATCCCATGGTCGTCCCGCCGCCACAGGACCCCGAAAAGCGTATTGGTTTCCCGGTCCAGATGAATGGAATAGTCGCTGATACCCGCGTCCTTCAGCAGGTCGACCAGTTCAGGCCAGATCGCGTCGTGGCGCTTCCTGTATTCGGCTTCCATGCCGGGATTGAGCTTCATTTTGAACGCAAATTTTTCCATTGGTTTCACATGTCCCTATGGGCGTATAACCGCCGTGCGATGCGCGGCAGGGCGATGACGCCAATCAAAAGCAGGCCGATGAAAATCGACATGACGATTCCGGGCACGTTCAACAGGCCGAAACCGAAGGTCACCATGCCCATCACGACAGCGGCGATGACCACGCCGGGGATGGTTCCGGAACCGCCGAGGATGTTGACCCCGCCAAGCACCACCATGGTCACCACTTCCAGTTCCCAGCCGAAGGCAATCGAAGGCCGTGTCGCGCCGAGCCTGGAGGTCAGGCAGATGGCGGCGACACCGGACATGAGGCCGGTCAGCAGGAAAAGAACGAACTTCACCCGCGGCACCCGAATGCCGGAAAACAGTGCGCCGGTCGGGTTGTTGCCGACCGCATAGACGGCGCGGCCGAAATTGGTCCGCTGCAGAATGATCGCGAAGATCACGGCCAGCACGGCAAACAGAACCAGCTCGAACGAGATCACCCACCAGACATATCCCTGTCCGAAGAAGGCGAAATCGGCCGGATAGCCCGTATAGGCCTTGTCGCCGAGCACGATATAGGCAATGCCGCGAAACAGGCTCATCGTGCCGATGGTCACGACGATGGACGGCAGGCCGAACCTCGTGACCAGGAAGCCGTTGAAGGCGCCGCAGGCAAGGCCGACGCAAAGCCCGATCAGCACCAGTTCCGTTGTCCCCGCCCCCATTTGTACGGCGAAGCCCATGGCAACTGATGCCAACGCGATGATCGAGGCGACGGACAGGTCGATCTCGCCGGAGACGATCAGCAGCGCCATGGCAAAGGCGATCATGGCCTTTTCGGTGAAATTGAAGGTCGCGTCCGACAGGTTCCACGGATCGAGGAAATAGGGAGATGCCAGGCTGTTGAGGATGAAGACAGTGACGGCAACGGTCAGCAGGATGATCTCCCAACTGGCCAGAAAACGCTGCAGCGGCGATTTCAGACGGTCAGGCAGATGGCGGCTGCCGGGGCGAGGCTCGAAGGCGTCGACGCTCATGTCGCATGCTCCGCTCTTTTCAGGATGACCCGCCCCCTCGTCCGGTTGGACGCGGCATTGAAGGCGACGGCGACGACGATGGCGCTGCCGGTGATGGCCAGTTGCCAGAAGGGCGAGATATTGATGACCGGAAGCGCGTTCTTGACGATGCCCAGAAAAAGGGCGCCGAGCAGCGCGCCGCCGACGGAACCAATGCCGCCCGCGATGGAAATGCCGCCAATGACGCAGGCCGCCACGACCTCCAGTTCGAAGCCGCCGGCGATGTCGACATAGGCCACGGCGTAGCGAGCCACCCAAAGATAACCGGTCAGTCCGGCGAGCGCGCCGGAAAGCACGAATGCGGCGCACTGGGTCAGGCCGACATTGATGCCCGTATAGACCGCCGCATGCGGGTTGCCGCCGACGGCGTAAAAGGCCCGGCCCAGCGGGGTCCGCCCGATCAGCACGAAGAACGCGCCGATCACGAGGATCGCGATCCAGGCGAGCACCGGCAGGCCGAGGATGACCTGGCGCGGAAACGCCTTGAAGGCATCGCTCATCTCGTGGGCATTGATCCATTCGCCGCCCGACAGCAGGAAGATCAGGCCGCGGAAGATCGTCATCGTTCCCAGCGTGACGACGATCGGCGGAATCTTGAGTTTCCAGACCAGCAGGCCGTTGGCGAGGCCCATGATCGCGCCCAGTGTTATCGCCACGAGAATGATGACCGGTATCGGCAGGCCCGGCATCATCACATTCAGCATGGCGACCGCCATCCCGGTCAAGGCAAGGTTTGCGGCGACCGAAAGGTCGATGCAGCGCGTGAGGATCACCGCCATCTGACCGAGCGCCAGCAGGATCAGAGGCGCTGTGTCGGTGAAGACGTTGGCGAGATTCGATGGTGTTATGAAGGCCGGGAAACGGGTGGCGATCGCAGCCAGCAGCACCAGGATCGCCGCACCGAGAATGGCCTCGCGCGATTTCAGCAGAGCGCTGCTCACGGGTGCACCTGCGAGATGCCGGCCGCAGAGCGCACCAGGTTTTCCGGCGTCAGATCGGCGCCGTCGAATTCGCTGACGATTCTGCCCTCGCGCATGACGATGACCCGGTCCGACATGCCGAGGATTTCCGGAATCTCCGAAGACACCATGATGATGGCCAGGCCCGCAGCCGCGAGTTCAGCCATGAATTCGTGAACGGCGGCCTTCGAGCCGATATCGATGCCTTTGGTCGGTTCATCGAGGATGATCACGCGTGGCCTGGTCGCCAGCCATTTTGCGATGACGACCTTTTGCTGGTTGCCGCCGGAGAGATCGCCGACATCCTGATCGAGAGCCGCAGCGCGCAGGTCCAGGCGCTCCGCGTAGCGACGGGCAAGCCTGAATTCCTCAGCCAGCCGGATGAAGCCACTCCTGGAGGTCGAAGCCAGTGACGGCAGGGTTATGTTCTGGAAGATCGGCAGGCCCCTGATCGCGCCCTGCCTGCCCCTGTCTTCCGGCACGTAAACGATGCCGTGCCGGATGGCGTCGCTCGGGGTGCGGATGACGGCGTTTTGCCCGTCGATCTCGATCGTGCCTTTCGATGGGGTTGTGATGCCGAACAGCGCCTGCATGAACTCGCTGCGCCCGGCGCCGACAAGACCGTAGAAACCGAGGATCTCGCCTTCCCGCAGCGAGAATCCGATGTCGTCGAACTCGGTCGGATGGCTGTAACCGGTGAGTTTCAAGACCTCGCGGCCCCATTTCGGGACCCGGTCGGGAAACACCTGGTCAACCGATCGGCCGACCATCATCCGGACCAGTTCCGGCTCGCTGATATCGGTGATCCTGCCGGCGCCGACCATCTCGCCATCACGGAAGACGGTATAGCGATCGGCGATCCGGAAGATCTCTTCAAATTTGTGGCTGATGAAGAGGATGGCCTTGCCTTCGGCTTTCAGCCTGTCCACCAGTTCGTAGGTCTCTTCAATTTCCTTGTGGGACAAAGACGCCGTCGGCTCGTCCATAATGACGATCTTGGCGTCGATGGAGAGCGCCCGGGCGATAGCGACAAGATGTTTGTTTGCGATGCCGAGCTCTTTCAAGAGCACTGCCGGATCGATTTTCGCGTCGATCCGCTGCAGCAATTCCCGGGCCCGGCGGATCATCTCCGCCTTGTCGATAAGGCCAAAGCGGCCCCTGGGCGCGTGGCCGATGAAGATGTTCTCGGCCACCGACAATTCATCGAACAGCACGGTTTCCTGATGGATCGCCGTCACGCCCGCCTCGCCGGCATTTTGGGCCGTCGGAAATGTAACGGGCCGGCCGTCGATCGCGATTTCGCCCTCGTCCGGCCGGTAGATGCCGGTCAGGATCTTGACGATGGTCGATTTTCCGGCGCCGTTCTCGCCAACGAGTGCGGTGACCTCACCGGGATAAAGGTCGAGCGCGACCTTCGACAGCGCCTTGACGCCCGGAAAGGATTTCGAAACGCCCTTGAGGGAAAGAACGGGACCGGCGCTTGCCGCAGATCGAGGATGCGGGTCCTCTGTGCCCTGCATGTCCACAAGCATGGTTGTTTCCCGGGTGCCAGGCGCATTGATTATCGAGTTTGAAACGACCCGGCGCAAAGTGCAAGCGCCGGGTCGCGGACATGCCGTCGGTCAGCCGGCTAGAAGATGTCCTTGAAGTCGTCGATATTCGAATTGTCATAGACAAAGGGATCGGCCATCGCGCCCTCATTGTTGTCATCCAGTGTCAGCGTTCCCATGCGACCCATCGGGATCTGGGCGCCGGGTTTTGCGTCGGCCTTCTCGGTCGCCAGATTGTAGGCCAGCATGGCGGCTGAATAACCGAGATCGATCGGGTTCCAGATCGCGAAGGACTTGGATGCGCCCGATTTGACGTGGCCGGCCATTTCGGACGGCAGGCCGAGCCCGGTGACATTCACCTCGCCGGCCTTGCCGGCATCGGTGACGGCCTGGGCTGCGGCAACGATGCCGACCGAAGTCGGTGCGATGATCGCCTTCAGATCGGGATAGCTCTGCATCAGACCTTGCGCTTCGCGGTAGGACTTGTCGGCAAGGTCGTCACCATAGACCGTGGTCACGACATTGATGCCCGGATAGTTGCCCTTGACCTTGTTCATTTCCTCGATCCAGGTGTTCTGGTTCGTGGCGGTCGCCGATGCGGAGAGGACGGCAACGTCGCCGCCATCCGGCAAATGATCGGCGGCAAGCTTGATGATCATATTGCCGATCAGCGGATTGGACGACGGGTTGAGATGAAGCTGGCGGCCCTCGGGCGCCACGCCGGAATCCCAGGATACGACGGTGATGCCGCGCTGCATGGCTTTCTTGAGCGCCGGAACCAGGGCATCCTGGTCATTGGCCGATACCGCAATGGCATCGACTTTCTGGGCGATCAGCGCATTGATGACTTCGATCTGCCCTTCGGCCGTGGTGTCGGTCGGCCCGGTATAGATGATCTCGACATCGCCGAGTTCCGTGGCGGCTTCCTCGGCGCCCTTGGCGGCGGCCTCGAAGAAACCGATGCCGAGCGCCTTGACGACGAGCGCGATACGCTTGGTCTCGGCCTGGGCCGGCACGGCCAGGCCGACCGCCGCAACAGCGGCCGCGGCAATGAGTGATTTCAGGAATTTCATGTCTTTTCTTCCTCCCATGATGGCCGCCGCCCGCTCAGAGCGCCGGCAGTTTCCGGCTAGCCGCTCGAGGCCGCCTTGCTCTGTGCGGCACCTGACTGTGCCACGATCAACTTGATGTCAGCCTGCTCCAGCATGTTCGCGTCACTGTCCGTGATGCCTTCATCGGTGATGACCACCGAAATGCGGTCCAGCGGGCACAGGATCAGGCTCGAACGTGCCTTGAGTTTCGACGAGTCGGCCAGAACCACCAGTTCATCCGCCTGCCCGATCAGCTTCTGTTCGGCCTGGATCAGCAGCGGGTCCGCCTCCAAGAGGCCGAGGGCGCACAGCCCGTGGGCGCCGATGAACATGCGCTTTGCATAGAAATTGCCGGTCACATCATTTTCAAAGGGGCTCAAAATGATGTTCTGCTCGCGGTAGATGGCGCCGCCGGACAACATGATCGTGTTCTTGGAGTTCTTCAGGAGATGTTCGGCGATCGGAAAGGAGTTCGTGAACACCTGCAGCCGCTTGGTCGCCAGCGGATGCACCATCTGGAAGGTCGTCGTCCCGCCATTGATGATGATCGCGTCTCCGTCTTCGCACAGTTCGACAGCCTTTTGCGCGATTGCGCGCTTTTGAGCGATGTTGATTGTTTCGTTGACACTGAAGGGCCTGCCGGCCAGGCCGACAAATTGCGGCGGGTTGATCGATTCCGCCCCGCCGCGGACGCGGTGCAGTTTCTTCTGCATATGGAGCGTCGCAATGTCCCGGCGAATGGTCGCTTCGGAGGAATTGGTCAGGGCCACAAGCTCCTGAACGGTGGCGACCGGCCGGTCCTGAACTACCGACAAAATGATCCTGTGGCGTTCCTTTTCGTGCATTTGCATCTCCTCTACGGTCAAGGCTTCCACCAATAACGCTCGCTGTCAATCAAAAATCGTCACTATTGCGTATTTTGTACCTATATTTGATTGCTTATGACTATTTTCGATTGACAAGCCGAAGCGTTCCAGCGAGGCTTTGGACCATATGTCAAGCTCTTCAGGCTTGCTTTTCAGGAGGATTTCATGCTGAACACCGCCGCCGCGTCCCGGCTTGAAAACAAATGGGACGATGAGAAGGCATCGTCCATGAGCGGAGCGGAATTGCTGCGCTATCGCTCGAACCTGCTCGGCTCCGACAAGCGGATTACCAATTACGGCGGAGGCAACACGTCAGCCAAGGTCTTGGAAAAGGACCCGCTGACCGGCGAACAGGTCGAGGTCCTTTGGGTGAAGGGTTCGGGCGGCGATGTCGGCACCATCGCAATGGACGGGTTCGCGACGCTCTATATGGACAGGCTGCGGGCGCTGAAAGATCTCTATCGGGGTGTGCAGTTCGAGGACGAGATGGTCGGCTACCTGCCCCACTGCACCTTCAACATCAATCCACGGACTGCCTCCATCGACACCCCCCTGCACGCCTATGTCCCGAAGGTCCATGTCGACCACATGCATCCCGATGCGATCATCGCGATCGCGGCATCGGCCGACAGCAAGGCGATCACGCGGGACATCTTCGGTGATGATATCGGCTGGCTTCCGTGGAAACGCCCGGGCTATGAACTCGGCCTGTGGCTGGAAAAATTCTGCCTGGAAAACCCGCATGCCAGCGGTGTCGTGCTTGAAAACCACGGCCTTTTCACTTGGGCGGACGATGCCAGGGCCTGTTATGAAACCACAATAAAAACCATCAACAAGGCCATTGAATGGTTTGAGAAAAAGACCGCCGGAAAAGAGAGCTTCGGCGGTCCTGCACACGATGCGCTGCCGGCCGCCGAGCGCCAGGGCGTCGCCGCACGGTTGATGCCCGCCATCCGCGGCATGATCAGCAGCAAACAGCACATGGTCGGCCATTTCGACGACAGCGATCCGGTTCTGGAATTCGTCTGTTCCCGCAATATGGCGTCGCTGGCCGCGCTCGGCACAAGCTGTCCCGACCACTTCCTGCGCACCAAGATCCGCCCGCTCGTTGTCGATTTCGATCCGCAGGCCCCGAACCTTGAATCGACGCTTTCAGGACTTGCCGCAGCCGTCGCCGCCTATCGCGATGACTATGCGGCCTATTACGAACGCTGCAAACATACGGACAGCGCTGCACTGCGCGATCCGAACGCCGTTGTCTATCTGGCTCGGGGCGTGGGCATGATCACCTTTGCCAAGGACAAGGCGACGGCTCGCATTTCTGCCGAATTCTACACCAATGCGATCAATGTGATGCGCGGCGCCTCCGGCGTTTCGACCTATCGCGGTCTGCCCGAACAGGAAGCCTTCGACATTGAATACTGGCGGCTCGAAGAAGCGAAACTGCAGAACCTTCCGAAGCCGAAGAGCCTGGCCGGCAAGATCGCCCTGGTGACCGGCGGGGCGGGCGGAATCGGTTCGGCGACGGCGGAGCGGTTCCTGCGCGAAGGCGCCTGCGTGGTGCTGACCGATATCGATACCGAGGCACTGGCGGCGACGGCGGACAATCTGATGGCGCACCACTCAAAGGACCGGGTGCGGTTCGTTGCCATGGATGTGACCAGCGAGGAAGCGGTCGAGGCCTCCTTCACCCGGGCAGCCGTCGAATTCGGCGGTATCGACATTCTGGTGTCCAATGCCGGCATTGCATCATCGGCGCCGGTCGAGGACACGACGCTGGACCTTTGGGAAAAGAACATGTCGATCCTGTCGACAGGCTATTTCCTGGTTTCCCGGGCGGCCTTCAAACTCATGAAAGCGCAGGATATCGGCGGCTCCATCGTGTTCATCGGCTCCAAGAACGGCCTTGCCGCCTCACCCGATGCAAGCGCCTATTGCACCGCCAAGGCCTCCGAACTGCACCTCGCGCGCTGCCTGGCACTGGAAGGCGCATCCGCCGGCATCCGCGTCAATGTGGTCAATCCGGACGCGGTGCTGCGCGGA
Organism: Rhizobiaceae bacterium; assembly: GCA_028279875.1. Taxonomy (GTDB): domain Bacteria; phylum Pseudomonadota; class Alphaproteobacteria; order Rhizobiales; family Rhizobiaceae; genus Hoeflea_A. Next base: position 77,982 of record JANQMU010000011.1, on the reverse strand, counting down.
TCGAAAATCTGGTCCGGCAACTGGCTGAAGGAACGGGCTGAGGCCCATGGCAAGGACACGTCCGAACTGGAGGAACACTATCGCCAGCGGTCTCTCCTGAAGCGTTCCGTCCTGCCCGAAGATGTCGCGGAAGCCACCTATTTCCTCGCCTCCAACGCCTCGGCAAAATCAACCGGCAATATTATCAATGTCGATTCGGGCAATGTACAGGCCTTCACGCGATAGGAGAACGCGATGACGATGATCGACGCATCGCTGCTGGAGCAGGAAAACGAGACGCGGGCAAAGGCCCTCGAAAGCGACTACGACGCCCTTGCCGGGCAACTGAACCGGCGCGGGATCGCCATCGAAACCGTCAAGCGCAAGGTTTCGGCCTGTGGAGTCGCCGTCCCCTCCTGGGGCGTCGGCACCGGAGGCACCCGCTTTGCCCGCTTTCCGGGTCCGGGAGAGCCGCGCGATATCTTCGACAAGCTGGAGGACTGCTCGGTTATCCATGCGCTGACGCGCGCGACGCCCACCGTCTCGCTCCACATCCCGTGGGACAAGGCGGAACCGGACGCGCTCAAGGCAAAGGCGGAGGAGCTAGGCCTCGGTTTCGACGCCATGAATTCCAACACGTTCCAGGACCAGCCTGATCTCGTTCAATCCTATAAATTCGGCTCATTGTCACACACGGACGCGGCGACCCGGCAGCAGGCCATCGAGCACAATCTGGAATGTATCGCGCTGGGAGAGGCCATCGGCTCAAAGGCTTTGACCATCTGGGTCGGCGACGGCTCGAATTTCCCGGGCCAGAGCCACTTCACCCGCCAGTTCGAGCGTTACCTGGAGGCGGCAAAGACGATCTATGCCGATCTTCCGGCCGACTGGCGGCTGTTCACCGAACACAAGATGTACGAGCCCGCCTTCTATTCCACGGTGGTGCAGGACTGGGGCACCAACTACCTGATCGCACAGGAGTTGGGCGACAGGGCGTTCTGCCTTGTCGACCTCGGCCACCATGCGCCCAATGTCAATATCGAGATGATCGTCGCCCGGCTTATCCAGTTCGGCAAGCTCGGCGGTTTCCATTTCAACGATTCCAAATATGGCGATGACGATCTGGACACCGGCTCGATCGATCCGTACCGCCTGTTTCTGGTTTTCAACGAATTGGTGGATGCCGAGCTGAGACAGGCGGCCGGCTTCAACCCGGCACACATGCTCGATCAGTCACACAATGTGACGGACCCGATCGAGAGCCTGATGGTGAGCGCCATGGAAGTACAGCGCGCTTACGCGCAGGCGCTTCTCGTCGACCGCACGGCACTTGGCGCATTCCAGGACGCCAATGACGCGCTCATGGCGACGACGACGCTCAAGGCTGCGTTCCGAACCGATGTTGAACCGATCCTCGCTAAGGCGCGGCTCGAGGCCGGCGGCGCCATCGATCCCGTCGCCACCTACCGGGCGGCCGGATACCGGCAAAGGGTCTCGGAAATCCGCCCGGCGGTTTCAGGCGCGGGCGGTGGTATCGTGTGAGCGCAGGCACCTGACGGCATTACTTGGCCACAGGCTTGAATCCGTAGATGTCATAGGTCCGTTCCAGAATCGCGGCCTGCAGAGACAGAATTGCCGCTCCGTCCATCTGATGGCGAAACGCACCGTTCTCGTCCAAGGTGGCAACAGCCAGGCCACCCATCATGAACTCCAGACCGGATCGGTTAACCGGGCAGAGCATAACGCCGCCGTCGCCTGCGATTTCGGTTGCAGACGCATAGGCGGCCCTGCCGGTCCCAAGCCCAGCCGCCGCGTCCGAGTCCGAATCGGTCAGGAGGCCGATCGAAACCGTCGTACCTGCTGTCGTCTTCGCCTGATAGCGCAGAAGGTAGCCCAGTTTCGCCTGTGCGGCATTCAACGTCACGTGGCGGAAATTCGAGCTCGTCAGTTGAAGCGGATAATCCAGTTGATGGTCCACAAAGGAGATCGCACCCGGTATGCCCTTTTCTTCGAGATCATTGACATACTCAACCGCCACTTCACGAAGCGCTTTGTAAAATGCCGTCCGCAACTCACGGTCGACAACCGTCTGATTCCACTGTGCAACCTGGGCAAGTGTGTTTTGAGCCAACATGCCGGTGGAAAGGCAGGCCAATACAAGTGCAGCGAGGATTGTCTTCATGGCGGCAATCTCCCTTCGTCGCTTCGCCGGTTGGCATCGCCCGGCCAGCAGCGATTCCACCCGCTTTACTAGAGAAGGCAAGGCAAACCCGAGTGTCAACATGCGACATGAACAGGTGCGACACAAGCCGTGACGGAGACGTTCATACCAGTGCGTTCAAGCTGCTTCCCGGCACCGTCGATTTCGAGCAACATCATCATATAGGGCACGTTGAATGCCTTAACCGCGGCTACTCCTTGACGAACAACCTGCGCGGAACGTCGGCGAGGCATCGCGGCCCGTGTTCGCCGATGACGATGCTCTCGGTGATTTCGAAACCCCAGCCGTCCATCCACAGCCCCGTCATGAAATGGAACGTCATGTTTTCCCGCAGCTCGGTCCGGTCGCCGGCGCGCAGGGACATGGTCCGCTCACCCCAGTCGGGCGGATAGGAAAGCCCGATGGGATAACCCGTGCGATTATCCTTCTCGATCCCGTATCTGCAGAGAACAGCGAAGAAGGCGTTGGCGACGTCTTCGCATAGATTGCCGGCACGCGCTGCCTCCAGCCCGGCCTCCATGCCCTCCAGGATCGCCTTTTCCGCATCGAGAAAGGTCTGCGTCGGCCTGCCCAGAAACACGGTGCGCGACAACGGGCAGTGGTAGCGCTTGTAGACGCCGGCAATCTCGAAGAACGTTCCCTCGCCTGTCCGCAAGGGTTCGTCGTTCCAGGTCAGGTGTGGCGCCGATGCATCAGCACCCGACGGCAGCAGCGGAACGATGGCCGGATAATCCCCGCCAAAACCGTGCGCCTCGTCATAACGCAGACCGGCCTGATAGATATCGGCAGCGAGATCGCATTTCCGGTAACCGGGTGCGGCCTTTTCGACAATGACGCCGTGCATGCGCTCCACCAGCCGTGCGGCGTTTTCCATATAGGCAAGCTCCTGCGGTGATTTCACCGCCCGCTGCCAGTTTACAAGGGCGGTCGTATCAACGAACGACGCGTTCGCAAGGCCCGTTTGCAGAGCGGACAGGGCCGCAGCGGAGAACCAGTAATTGTCCATCTCGACGCCGATACGCTTGCTGCCCCATCCGCGCTCGGCAATGCGTTCGGAGAGAAAATCCATGGGGTGGCGCTCTGTCGACTGAACATAGTGGTCGGGATAGCCGATAATGTCAGCCTGGCGCAGATAGGTTGTTCGCGCCGCGCCGTTGGCGTCCTGGCCGCGGCCAAACCAGACAGGATCTCCGTCGAGACCGACGAGCACGCATTGATGGACATAGAATGACCAGCCGTCATAGCCAGTAAGCCATGCCATGTTCGACGGATCGGATACGACGATGACATCAACGCCTGCGCTTTCCATGGCCCGGCGCGTCTTTGCCAGTCTTTGGGCGTATTCATCGAGGCTGAAGGGGAGCGACGCGGCAGGCATACTGAGGGCTTTCATGTGTGCAGTTCAGTTTTCGAATTCGGTGCCGGCATTGGCCGCCGCGGCGCGTTGGCGGGCGAAGGTGGCGATAGCGGTGTCCTGAACGCCGGTTCCGGTCAGGTCGGCGATGGTGATGGCGTCGGCATCCGGCCGACCGGGCGCACGTTTTGTCACGATGTCACCCAGTTCGGCGAAGCTGGCATCCGCGGCAACGATGCCGACCGCGATCGCGCTTCTGAGTTCACCGAGGGCGCGGGTCTGGGACAGCCTGTCCGGCACATAGAGATCGGCACGCTCAATACAAGCCGGCTCCAGCTCGTTCTTGTGATCCTGGTCGGAGCCCATTGCCGTGACGTGCTGTCCCGGGCGTAGCCAGTCCGCCATGAGAACCGGCTCAGCGGCCGGCGTTGTCGTCACGATGACATCGGCTTGTGAGACGCCTTCCTCGGCGTCAGCGGCAGCCGAAACAGCGATGCCCAGACACTCTCGGAGGCGGACTGCCGTGCGTTCGGCCTTTTCCGCATCACGTCCCCAGATCGTTGCACGCTCGATCGGACGCACGAGGCAGAGCGCCTGAAGCTGCAGGGCGGCCTGTGTTCCGGCGCCAATGATGCAGGCGGAGCTTGCGTCTGGCCTTGATAGATGTCGCGCGGCAACGGCGCCCGCCGCTGCGGTCCTGACATCGGTCAGATAGCCGTTGTCGAGCAGCAGGGCCTCGACCATGCCCGTGCGGGCGGCAAACAGGACCATGAGACCGGAGGTGCTTGGCAGTCCCAGTTTCGGATTGTCGAAATAGCCTGGCGAAATCTTGATGGCGAAGCTGTCGATGCCCGGCACATAGGCGGTCTTGACATCCACCTCGCCATTGAACGGTCTGATCGCCATGGACAGGATCGGTGGCATGACGACCTCGCCGCCGGCCAGGGCCGCGAAGCCGCGCTCGACGCAGTCGACGGCGTCGAGATCGAGGGCAACCGCCGAGCGCAGTTCGGCTTCGGTCAGAATCCGGATAGGCGCCATGTCACGCGGCCTCCTTCGAAACATCGACATCTTCGCCGGAGGCGATCCGGTAATGCTGGTTCATGTCGATATTGCCGCCACTCAAGACAGCAACAACAGGACCTGCAGCCTGCACCTTGCCGGCGAGGATCGCCGCAACGCCGACGGCGCCGGACCCTTCGACGATCTGCCGCTCCTGCCAGTAGATGTGGCGGATGGCCGCCGCTATCTCCGTTTCGCTGACGAGCAGAATTTCGTCGACAAGTTCGCGGGTCATCGCAAAGGTCAGCTGGTTGTCGAGGCCGATGCCGCCGCCGAGTGAATCAGCCAGGGTCGGCAATTCCTCCACCGGGATCGGCTTGTCGGCCTTCTGGCATTGGTACATCGCCGCACCGCGCTCCATGGAGACACCGACAATGCGGGTCTGCGGCCGCTGCGCCTTGATCGCCGCGGCGACGCCGCTGATCAGGCCGCCGCCGGACACCGGCACAAGAACGATTTCGGCGTCCGGGACCTGCTCAAGCAGTTCAAGGCCGAGTGTTCCCTGCCCGGCAATGATGTCCCGGTGGTCGAAGGGCGGGATCATAACCATGCCCTCGTCGCGAACCAGACGGTCGACCTCTTGCTGCGCCTCGTCCTGGGATTTGCCGAGGATGCGGACTTCCGCGCCCTGTGCGCGTATGCCGTCGATTTTCGCCTGGGGCACGAGGCTCGACATGCAGATGATGCAGGGCACGCGCGCCGCCCGGGCGGCAAAGGCCAGACCGCGGCCATGATTGCCCGTCGACACGCCGACAACGCCCCGCGCCTTTTCGCTTTCCGACAGGTTGGCGACGGCGTTCATCGCGCCACGCAGTTTGAAACTGCCGGTGACCTGCATGTGCTCCAGCTTGAGATAGACCGGTGACCCGGCGCTGTTTTCAAGCGCCGCCGATCGATCGACCGGCGTCAGCCTTGTGGTTCCGGCAATCGTCCTGCGTGCCGACCTGATTTCTTCGGGTCCGACGAAAGGCTCCTCACTCAAGCCGCTTCTCCATTGTGAAAGTTCGTGAGCGGTCGTTCTAACAGGCGGCCAAATCCGGGCGGCCTGAGGTCATGCAGGCCGCCCAGCCGGGACAGAACCCATGCGCAGGCCTGGTTCGACGTCACAACAGGCTTGCCGGTGCGCCGCTCGATTTCGCTGATCGCCTCAACCGCCTTGAGAGCGGTGCAGGAAAGAAACAGTGCTTCGGCGTCATCGGTGTCGGCGGCCACCGCCGCATCGATGATCGTCGGAACCGAAATGCGCGCCATGTCGCGGTCATCCTCGAGACCGAAGCAATGGGCATGGGTGACGTCGAAACCGTGACGTGTGAAATAATCGACCATCGGCACCGTGGTTTTTTCCAGATAGGGGGTCAGCATGGCGATGCGGTGCGCGTGGAGCGCGGAGAGCGCATGGCGGGCAGCGAGCGTCGGTGTCACCACTGGAACATCCCGGCGCGCACGGCCGATCGCGGCGGCAACTTCCGCGTCGCCGATCGTTACCGAGGCGGCCGTGCAGCTATAGCAGATGGCGCGCAGTGCCTCACCCGGCGCAATCAGGTCGGCCGCTTCGGTCAGGCGCGGCGCCATTTTTTGCAGATTTTCCGGTGTCGTCGGGTTTTCGTAGGCAACACGCGAGACGTGGATAGAAACGGAGTCGAGTGGCAGCACACGGCAAAGATCCCGCTCGCTGGTCAGATCGGTCGCAAGCACAATCAGGCCGAAGCGGATTTCGTCGGCGCGTTCATCCAGCTTCGGTATGTGGTTCGAGCGCGAAACGCGATCTGTGGTCATCTACCCGCCGTCCTTCATCGGTATATGCCGGACCCGTAGTGGCCGGCGTTAAACCACAAGCACCGGGCACCCTGCCAGGCTCGTCACCTTGTGCGAGACGCTGCCAAGCAGGAAGCCCTCCCCGTCTCCCAGGCCGCGGCTTCCAAGGACGATGAGATCGGCCTCGTGCTCGCGGGCCAGCTTGACCAGCGACCGCGCCGGCTGTCCGCTTTTGACGAAGGCACGCACGTTCCGCGCGCCCTCGGCCTGCGCCAGGGTCTTGGCCTCCTCGGCAATCTGCTTTGCGTGCTCTCGCAGCGCGTCGTCCAGGTTCTGCGGCTCCTCGGGCCGCACCATGGACATCGATGCCTCGAGCATCGAGTGGTGTCGGAAGATGGTGATGATATGCAGTTCGCCGTCCCAGGTCTTTTGCAGACCGGCTGCGATCTTCAGCGCGTTTTTCGATCCTTCCGAACCGTCACAGGCGGCGATGATGCGCTTGAACATATGCCTCAGCCTCCTTTACCGGAACGCCAGATCGCGCAGGAACAGCGCTATCTGCGGGAAGAAAATCAACGCCACGGACACGCCCAGCAGAAGGACCGTGAAGGGGAAGATGCCGCGAATGACCTCGACATAGGGCCGTTTGAAGATAGCGATCGCCGTGAAGATATCGCAGCCGAAGGGCGGCGTTGCGGACCCGATCGCCACCTGCAATGTGATAATGGTCCCGACGAGGACGGGATCGAGGCCGACGGACTGGACGACCGGCGCGAAGATCGGCACCAGGATCAGGATGACCACAATGGGATCGACGAACATACATCCGACAAAGAAGGCGACGGAAATGACGGCGAGAACGCCTTTCGGCCCCATATCGGCGACGCCGACCGCCGCCAGGATCTGCTGCGGCACCTGGGCGAAGGAGATCACCCAGGAAAAGGCCGCACCGGCGCCGACCAGGACGAACACAACCGCCGTGATCAGGCCTGTGGACATTGCGATGCGGTAGATGTCGGCCGGCTGCAGCGACCGGAAAACGATGAATTCGAGGATCACGGCGTAAAGGACGCAGGCCGCAGCGGCCTCCGTCGGGCTGAACACGCCGCCATAAATACCGCCGACGATGATGACCGGAAAGCCGAGCGGCCAGACCGCCATGCGCACCGAGGCCAGGCGCTCTTTCCAGCTCGCCTTCGGCTCCGTGGGAACGCCTTTGACCGTTGCGTAGATCATGCTGTAGGCCGAGAACAGGACGAGCAGCAGCAGGCCTGGCCCGATACCGGCGATGAACAGTTCGGCGATCGATGTGCTTGAAATGACGCCGTAAATGATCATGCCGATGGACGGCGGAATCAGGAAGGCGATATCGGATGCGTTGATGATCAATGCCAGTGCAAAGGAATCCTTGTAGCCGGCCTTCAGCATCCTTGGCCGCAGGGGTGAGCCGACGGCGACAACCGTGGCCTGCGTGGAGCCGGACACCGCGCCGAACAGCGTGCAGGCGGTCGCCGTGCTGACCGCCAGCCCGCCCTTGATGTGGCCGACGAAAGCCATGACCATGTCGATCAGCCGGTTGGCGGACTGGCCACGCGTCATGATGTCGGCGGCGAGGATGAACATCGGGACGGCAATCAGCGAGGCGGGCCTGATGCCGGCCATCATCTGCTGGACCATGAAGTCCATCTTGCTCATGTCGCCGAACATCATCAGGAAGCCGACAAATGTTGCGGCGATCAGCGGAATCATCATCGGGAAGCCGAGAAGGAGGAGCACAACCATGATGAGAAAGATTGTAAGGGCCATGGTTCCGCTCGCTAGACTTCCTGCTCGTCGTTGTCGTAACCCTCGAGTACCTGCGTCGAGAGGTAGATGTCTTTCGCCGTCATGTTTTTCACGGCCGTCAGCGTGTATTGCAGTCCGGTCATGAAGAAGCCGACGGGGACCCAAAGGAAAATCCAGTAGACCGGCAGTTGCAGCGCCGGCAGCACGCGCCCGGAATTGGCGACCTTGAGGATGTAGCCGACAGCGAAATAAGACAGGGCGAACATGGCCAGGGCCGTTACCAGCGCGATCAGGACCATCAGGTTCTTGCGCACACCGGCAGGCAGCGCGTCGTAAATGGCGGACATGCGTATGTGCCTGCCCCGGCGCGCGGCATAGCTGATGCCGGCAAATGTGATCAGGATGATCAGGATCCGGTTCAGTTCTTCGGAGAAAAACAGGCTGTGCTGCAGCACGAAACGACCGACGACATTGGCGACGGTATTGAGCGCCATCAGCAGAACGCCGGCGGCCAGCATCACGGATTCCAGATGACTGACCGCGGTATCAACCGTTCCCAGAAAACCTGGCAGTGCCGACGAATTTTCCGACCTGTCGGTGCTATCGTTCACGCCATCCTCCCCAAGGCTGTTGGCGCGTGGCCCGAGATTCACCCACCAGTGAATCCCGAGCCTCGCGCCGCATATTGTGCGGTCAGTTCTTGGTCGCTTCCAGATCCGCCTTCAGCTGATCCAGGATAGCCTTGCCGCTATCACCGGTCATGTCGACGAATTTGGCTTCGACTTCCGCGGCCGCCTCCTGGAAGCAGCGGCGCTGATCGTCATTGAGGATGGTGACGGTCATCTCCGGCTTCGCTTCCAGGATCTTGTTCAACTCCTGGTCAGCGAGGCCCTTCTGATACTCGACGATGAAATCGTAAGCCGTGGCGGCAGCGTCTCGAACCGTTTTCTTGTCGGCATCGCTCAGACCGTCAAAGAAATCCTTGTTCGCCATCAGCGCCGTCGTGAAGTTGTTGTGTCCCGCATAGGTGATGTGGTCCGTCACTTCGTAGATCTTCGTCGAATAAAGGAAGAAGGTCGGATTCTCCTGACCCTGAATGATGTTGGTCTGGAGACCACCATAGACCTCGCCCCAGGGCAGTGGCGTCGGGGTCGCGCCGAATGCCTTGTAGGATTCAACGAGCAGCGGGTTGGTCATGACCCGGAACTTGACTTCATTAAGATCGGCGCAACTGGTGACCGGTTTCTTGGTCGTCATGGCCACCTCGCCCTCGGGATACATGGACAGCAGTTCCAGACCCTGATTTGCGTAGAGACCGACAAAATCGTCATTGATCGCCTTGCTCTCCTTGTAGAAGCGCGCGAGGTGATCCTGATCCGTGGGCAGGAGATAGGGCACGAAAAACACCTGGGCTTCCGGGATCAGCGCGCCGGTGAAACCGGGCGACTGGTTGACGAACTGCAGGATCCCGGCCTGGGCCTGCTCCATGATATCGGCTGATTCACCCAGGGTTCCGTAGGGAAACAGCTGAACCGTGTGATCGGAATTCTTCTCGATTTCCTCTTTGAATTTCTGTGCGTAGACGCCCTGGACCTCGGTCAGCGATTCTTCGAATGCATATTTCCAGTTTGCGGCTTCGGCGGCGACAATGCCTGAGACAAGGATGGCGGTCGCGGCAGCACCACCCAGGAATGTGCGAAATACGGATTTCATAAGGGAACTCTCCTCTAGAGATCTGACAGTTTCAGCCGGTCCCGACACAACAGGTCCGGCAGCGCAGCGGTTCAACGTTTCGGACAGGCGACCGTTGCCTGGTGTAAAGGCACATGAAGACGTGCCCGCTTTGTTATGGTTTTTTGAAACTGAAACAGTGACAATCGAGAGTCAATGTAAATATTAAATCATGACAATTATTTCCGGCGCGTGCCTGAATTGAAACAGGTCCTTGTTGTGGATTATGACGACTTCTAATAGGCGAGCAGGACCGGCTCAGGCTGGCTGCGCAGCAGGCGGCAGATCGTGGTCAGGCCCCTTTCCAGGTCCTGTATCGTTTCGGCGCCGAGGCAGACCCGGATGCCCGGCTCCGCAGGAGTCTCGGATACCGCGAAGGACGATCCCGGCCCGACGGCCACGCCGTTGCGCGATGCATGGGCGACAAACCCCTCTTCCGTCCAGCTTTTCGGAAGCGGCAGCCAGATATGCATGCCGTTTTCGCTGCTGCAATACGGAATTCCTGTAAAAATGCGCGCGGCGAGCCGGTTGCGGCGGCCAAGAGCCCCTCTCTGCCAATCGAGCAGACGCTCCGCCGTGCCGTCCGAGATCCAGCGCGAGCCGATCTCGGCCATCAGGGCCGTCACCATCCAGTTCGTTACCAGGTGCCGGTTTGCCGCAGCGGCTTCGAACGTTTCCGGTACGACAAGGAATCCGTAGCGCAGGCCCGGCATGATGCACTTGGTCAGGCTGGTGAAGTAAAAGGTCCGCTCGGGGGCAAGGGCTGCAATCGGCGGCGGCCTCGTGGTCTGAACCGGGCCCCAGGCATCGTTTTCGACAATCAGCACATCCCGCTCACGGGCGATGGAGACCAGTTCCGAGCGGCGTTCCTCGGACATGGTCGTGGCTTTCGGAGCAAGCCCGGTGGGCATGACAAAGAGCGCTTTCACCGTTTCCCGGTCACAGGCCTGGGCAAAGGCAGACGGAATAATGCCCTGCTCGTCTATGGCCAAGCCGCGCAGGCGCAGGCCCAGATAACGCACCAGCGGTTTGAGCGTGTGATGCCCCAGTTCCTCGGTGACGACCAGGTCACCGGGATTGGCGACCGTCATCAGCGAAACGCTCATCGCCGATGTGTTGCCATTGGTCAGCAGCAGACTCTGGGACTGCATGCGCAGCCCGCAAATCCGAAGCCATTTCAGGGCCGCTTCCCGGTAACGGCGCAAAAGCCGCGACGGGCGGAATGACGAGATGACGAGGGTCGGCATGTCGGCGCTCAAGGCCGCCAGGGTATCGCTCATCGTGTCCTGGTGCAGGGTTTCGAAAACCGGCTTCAGCATCGAGCAGTCGATGATCTCACCGCGCTGGCTTTCCGGCAGGAACGGTGTCCTGGTGTCGCTGCGCTCCCCCCTGATGAATGTGCCGCGTCCCACCTCGCCGGCAATGAAGCCCCGGCGGATCAATTCGTCATAGGCGCGACTTACCGTCTGAACGCTGAGACCGAGATCATAGGCGAGATTGCGGTGTGTCGGCAGGCGATCGCCGCCGCGCAATTCGCCCTCCTCGATGGCACGGATCACCGCCTCGGCGAGCGAGCGATAGGCGGGACGCTTCAGGTCCTCGGGACGGGGTGGCCATATTGTCATGACTTATTGATGGACTTTTTCGTGACAATTGACAAGTCGTTTGTACTGGCCCCGTGATGAATGTCATGGCCAACATGAAACTCGATGCACGTGATATCAAGATTCTTGCTGCCCTTTCCCACAAGGGCAGAATGTCGAAGGCTGCCTTGGCACTGACGGTGAATTTGTCGGCAAGGCGCGTCGCGGAGCGCGATGCTCTGATCTTATATTGCTCTATAGCGTCCGCAGGGTTTCACCTGAAACGGTATCGAAGCAATGGTGGCAGCCGGGGGCGACGTCCAGCTTGACTACGTCGCCGGGCTGCAATTCAAATCTGTCCGTCATGCTGACGAGCAGCTGCTCTCCCGCGCATTGACAACTGATCAGGGTTTCAGGGCCGGTGGGTTCGACAAGGATAATCTCCGCGGACAGCCCCTCATCCGTTTTGCTGATCTTCAAATGTTCAGGCCGAACGCCGATGTCAATCCGCCTGCCCGGCTCAAGGCCCGTCCGCATGGGAAGGCGCTGGCCATCGGCGCATCGAATCGCGCCGTCAGACTGAACCGTTCCCGTTATGATGTTCATCGACGGCGACCCTATGAACGTTGCGACGAAACGGTTGGCCGGTTTGTCATAGAGGTCCAGAGGCGAGCCGATCTGCGCAATTCGGCCGGCGTCCAGCACCACGATTTTATCCGCCATCGTCATGGCTTCGATCTGGTCATGGGTCACATAGATGGTGGTGTTCTGGAGCCGCCGGTGCAGCGTCTTGATTTCCGCCCGCATCTTTACCCGCAATTTGGCGTCGAGGTTGGACAACGGTTCGTCGAACAAAAACACGGCCGGATCGCGCACGATGGCACGCCCCATGGCGACACGCTGCCGCTGACCGCCGGACAGCTGGTTCGGGCGGCGCTCCAGAAGGTCCCGCAATCCCAGAATCTCCGCGGCCTCTTCCACAGCGCGTGAAATTTCGGCTTTGGGCAGTCCCCTGATGCGCAGCGAATAACTCATATTCTGAGCGACGGTCATATGCGGATACAGGGCATAGTTCTGAAACACCATCGCAATGTCGCGATCCTTCGGGGCCAGGTTGTTGACCACCCGCCCGCCGATGGTTATCTCGCCACCGGTGATGTCCTCAAGGCCGGCAATCATCCGCAGGAGGGTCGATTTACCGCAGCCTGACGGGCCCACCAGCACGGCAAACTCCCCCCGCTCGATGTGGACGTCAATCCCGTGGATCACCTCCACATCGCCGTAGTTCTTGACAACGGCGTTTATGTCGATGTGTGACATGGCCTGCGCTCTTTCCTTGTCTTCATGCCGTGTGCGCCGATACGTTCCGTTCGGTGCCAAGCGTGTGGTAGCGACCGGGTTTGCCTGCAAGGCTCATTCGGACTTCCTCACAATGCCCGGTCCGAACGGCGCCAACGCGGTCATGATGTATCCATTGATGTTCTCGTCATTGTGCTCGATGCAGAAGGACCACAGACGCTCATAGAGTTTTTCGACGGTGTCCTTGAGATTGTCGGGAATCGTATCGAGCGGCCCGCGGCCAACCAGTCGTCGCCCCAAGACGGGGGCCAGCAGGTTGGTCAGTTCGTCGGGATCGGTCGCAAGATTGTACAATTCATCATGATCGAACATGTTGTAGACGAGTTTCCAGCCGTTGCTTATGACGGCGCGCTGAATGCCGTATGCCTCGTTGCCGTTGGACTGGAAGAAAATGTCGGGATGAACGTCATCCCCGTCGATGCCGGACAGCCATGGCTGGAGGGAATTGCCTGAATAGCGCAGCGATGACGGGACGGAACATAAATCCAGAAGTGTCGGTCCCAGATCGACCAGGGATGTCGGGATCCTGCATTCAAGGCCGAACCTGTCCCGGCTGATGGCTGCCCCGCCGATGACCAGCGGGATCCGGTAGGCCGACTGGAAAGCGGGCAGCCCCTTACCCCAGAGGCCGTGCTCGGCGGCATAGTCGCCATGGTCCGACAGGAACAGGATGATGGTGTTGTCCGACTGTCCGGTTTCTTCAAGGGCAGCCAGCAGACGGCCGAACAACTCGTCCTCATAGCTGCAGAATGCCAGATAATGCCTCAGCGCATCCTTGTGCTCCTCGACCGTCAGCTGATCGAAGCGGTCGCGGGTTCTGCTGTAGAGACCCGGTTTGTCATCCATGTGATCCCCGAAGCTGGCCGGCAGTTCGATATCGTCCAAACTGTACCAGTCGAGAAACCGCCGCGGCGGCGTGTAGGGATCGTGCGGTCCCAATGGTCCGACATAGAGGCACCAGGGATGCGCGTCCCCGGAAGGTCCTTTCCGAGCGTGAATATTGTCGACCGCCTTGCTGACCACGTCCGCGTCGCCATAGGGATCCTCGTCGACCCCGTAATGCGTGTATCCCGGCCAGCCCGGTCTGATGACCTCACCGGGCGCACGCTTCTTGTTCACATCGGATTGCTCAAGATCCTCGAAGACCCTCATTTCACGGATTTTGGCTTCCGCCTGCTGCTCGGCCAGCGTCAGACCGGCCCCGAAGCCGGGCGATGTGACGATCAGCTCTTCCCAGCCGAAATCGCTGGGCCGTTGCCAATTGCTGACATGCCATTTGCCGCTGAATGCGAGTTGGTATCCAACATCGGCGAATTCGCTGGACCAGAAGGGCGTGCCCGGATTGGGGCCCCTGGTCAATGCGTTTGATACATTGACATTGTTCCAGACCCCATGTTCCGACGGATAGAGGCCGGTGAAGAAACTGACCCTTGAGGGACAGCAGTGCGGTGACGGCGAATAGGCGTTGATAAACGAGACGGCCCGCGCGCGGAACCGGTCGAGATGGGGCGTGATGGCCCGGGGGTTTTGCCCGTCCCGAATGGTCCAGCTGTTTTGCTGGTCGGTCATGAAGATAAGGAGGTTTGGCCGCTGCTTTTGTGTCATTGAAATCACTATTTCAGTCCGGAGGTCGCGATGCCCTCGACGAACCGCTTTTGCAGAACGAAGAACAGGAGGATCATCGGGAGCTGGGCCATGAGCGAGCCGGCCATCATCATGGGAAAGTCCGTCGTGCGCGTTCCGGCCAGTGTCGAAATACCGGCCGCCAGATTCAGCTTTGACGGATCGGAGTTCACGACAATCGGCCAAAGCAGTTCGTTCCACGACCACAGGGCCGTAAAGATCGCCAGAGCGACCATGCCCGGCTTTGCAAGCGGCAGCATGATCTCGAAGAAAATCCGCAATCGACCGGCGCCATCAATCCGCGCGGCTTCTTCCAGAGAGGGAGGCAGCGTCATGAAGAACTGCCGCATCAGGAAGGTGCCGAAGGCGCTGAACAAGCCCGGCGCGGTCAGAGCGGCAATCGTATCCAGCAAGCCCATGGATTTCATGATCTCGGTTTGCGGCAGCAAATATATTTCGCGCGGCACCATCATGATGGCGAGCAACATGATGAACAGCGTATTGCGGAAGGGAAACCGAAGCCGGGCAAACGCGTAACCGGCCATCGAGCAAAACACGACCTGCGCGATGGTCCTCACCCCGACCGACCAGACCGACACATAAAACATGTCCCAGAACGGAATGCGGTCGAAAACGCGCTCATAGGCACTGAGTTGAAAGGCGTTCGGCAGCAGTTTGGGCGGAACCAGCAGGATTTCCGTCTGGGTCTTGAAGCTGGCCATGATCTGCCAGATGAAGGGAAAGATCATGACCATCGATCCCATGATCAAAACGGCATGAACAACCATGAGGTTCAGCCGGTCAGACCCGGTGCGCGTTTCGGACGGGCTGCTAGCGGTCATAATTCACCCACCGTTTCTGCAGCCAGAACTGCACGCCGGTGATGGCCATAATGACGGCAAGCAGGAAGATCGTGATGGCGGCGGCATAACCCCGGTTGGAATCGATGAAGCCGACTTCGTAGAAATAGACGACGAGCGTCTGCGCCTCGCGGTAGATCGGATTGGTTTCCGGGTTGATCATGATGAAGACCAGATCGAACACCTGCATCGATGCGATTACATTCAGAACCGCGACAAGAAAGATGGTTGGCGAGATCAATGGCAAGGTGACGTCGAAGAACCGCCTGACGGGGCCGGCGCCGTCGATTGCCGCGGCCTCCTGGAGTTCCTTGGGCACGGTCTGCAGGCCGGCAAGGATCAGAATGATGCTTTTTCCGAGCCCCATCCAGATACCGACGAAGGCAACCGCGACAATCACGACAATGGGTGTTGTCAGCCACGAGATCTTTGGGATGCCCATGACGTTCAGCACCTGGTTGATGATGCCGAAATCGCCGTTATACATCAGCGTCCAGATCATGCCGATTGCCGAGGGCAGCGTGACAACCGGCAGGAAAAACATCAGCCGGTAGCCGGACAGGAATGCCAGGTTCTTTGTGTGAAGCAGAGTCGCGAAGAACACCGCAATGGGAATCTCCAGCAGGGCAACGCCCGCATAGATAAAGGTGTTGCGGGTCGCCACCCACATCTGCGGGTCGCTGAACAGGTGTCTGTATTGCTTCAGGCCCGCAAAGGTCTCCCCCTTGAACACGCCCGTCTGCATGAAGGACAATTCAAACGACCGCGCGATCGGATAGAAGAACAGGATGGTCACGCCGATAAACAGCGGCAGAATGAGGACGTATCCGGTAATCGCCTCACGCGTTCTTTCTGAAATATGAAATGCCGGGCCTCCACGCCTGACGGAAGTCAGGCGTGGAGATTGGGAGGACGTATTGCTCATTCCTGGCTTTCGGCCCTAGCTTTCGGCGTCCAGGGCTCTCTGCATTTCGGACTGCAGCTTCCTGATGCCTTCTTCAACAGAGATCTCGCCCTTGAAGATCGGGCCCATCACCGGGTTCATCTGTTTCAGCCATACGGGGGAGTTGTAGGACCGGGGCAGCCCGAAAACATTGCCGATCTGGTCGGAAATCGGCTGTGCATCGAACTTGCCTTCAAAGAATTTGATGAAATTGGCGTCATATTCCGGATACGCGGCCAGGGCCACGCCGCCGGCCGTGTAGATGGCGGCCGCTTCCTTGCCGCCCAGAAACTCCACAAAACGATAGGCTTCATCGACATTCTTTGTCGTGGCACCGATCATATTGCCGAGGGAGGATGTGGAGGCTGTGTTGCTGATCGGGCCTTCGGGCAGGATGGCTACGCCAAGATCGCCGGCGGCCGCGATCTCCGATTTCGAAAACGAGATTCCGACCCACGAACCGGCATAGATCATGCCCAGCTTGCCCGACAGGAACATGCTGTATTGATCCGTATCGGAGAGTTGATCAACCGTCGGCGACGATCCGGACTGGGCAATGTCCGCCCAGTACTGCACGCCGGTCGCGACCTCGGGCGTATCCCAAGTCGATGTCTTTTCATCGGCGGACAGAATGGAGCCGCCGGCCTGCGCTATGGTGTTGATCCAGACCTGACGGAAATTCAGATAGGCGGCTGTTCCCCAGATGCCCGCATCCGTGTTGGTCAAGGCATCCGCGGTGGATTTGAAATCGTCCCATGTCCAGCCGGCTTCGGGTTCGTCGACACCCGCATCCCGGAAGATCTTCTTGTTGTACCACACCACGATGGCATCGCGGTTGTTGGGCAGCGAATAGAGCTTGCCGTCATACGAATAGATCTTGCGCATCTCCTGCGGGATGGCATCCGCGTCAAAGCCGGACTTTTCGACCATGTCGTCAATCGGCAGCACCACCTCATTGGATGCATAGAGCGGGAAATTGAACGGGTTCATCCAGAAGACATCCGGAAGATTGTCGTTTCCAGCCTCGGTCTGAAGCTTGGTCCAGTATTTGCCCCACGGCACGACCTGCAACTCGACGTCGATGCCCGGATTGGCCGCTTCATAGGCCTCGATGATCTTTTCAAATGTCGGCGCCTGGGACTGATCCCATATGGCGTAGCGCAGTTTAACATCCGCTGCGAAGCTGCCGCCCGCAAAGACGGTGCCCGCCAGCAAAGCCGCTCCCGCCGACACGGTCTTGAGCGTTTTGAAGACTGTCATT
Source organism: Rhizobiaceae bacterium (assembly GCA_028279875.1). Taxonomy (GTDB): domain Bacteria; phylum Pseudomonadota; class Alphaproteobacteria; order Rhizobiales; family Rhizobiaceae; genus Hoeflea_A. The sequence goes on along the minus strand of JANQMU010000011.1, from coordinate 60,466 downwards.
TCATTCCTCCCGGAATCCCTGGTTTGCAACTTGCCTGCTCCATGAAAGAACCGAGGCAGTTTTTGACAACGAGAAATCGAATGCCCATTGGTGCACCTCCACCAGCCGTTCGCCGGCAGCCATCAGTGGGCTTTCCGGCTCCGGCAAAGCAGCGCTTTGAGGCTGTTTTCGACTCTCAGCGGGTTCAGGGTAATTCCCCAATGATATAAAGTATAATTGAAATTTTGGAGATTAGGTATTCCCAATGGCTATGGACAGGAACCTCCTGGCGTTGATCAAAGTGGTCGAATCCGGGAATTTGACGCGGGCGGCGGAGCAGGTTGGCCTGGCACAGCCGTCGCTGACCAAGCGACTGAAACTGCTTGAGGAAGAGTACGGCACCAAGCTGTTCGAAAGACGGCCGCACGGCATGGTGCCGACCGAATTCGGCAACACCCTCTACCAGCATGCAAAGCGCATCGCGCAACAGCATTTGCAGGCCGCGGAGGCCATTGCGGCCCGAAAATCCGGGCATCTCGACATCATCAGGGTGGGCGCGGGACCGGTTATCAGAAGCTACTTCATGCGCCCGATCTATGAGGCGCTTCGAGAGGAGTTCACCGGTCTGCGACTGGAGTTTCGCAATGATGTCCACCTGCGTAACCTGCCCTTTCTGCGCAACGGCCAACTGGACATTGTCTTCGGAGCCATTGCCGATGACAGGGAGGAAGACGGGATAGAGACATTCCCGATTGTCGATTCGACACTCGGGATGCTGGCCCACGAGCGCCATCCCCTTTTCAGGAAGAAATCCATCAATGCACGTGATCTGGTGGATGTTCCATGGATCCACTATTCCGATGGCGGCCTGGCGTCACGGATGGTTCAGGGATTTTACACCCGACACGGGCTGAAGGCCCCAGACTATGACGTTCGCACCACGTCGCTTGAATTCGGCCTGGAGATGGTTTCATCCGGCAAGTTCATCATGCCGGCCACCATCGAACTGACAAATGCGTTCAAACTTCTCAGGATCGACGCCCTGCCCCTGGAGGAACCGATCGATCGGTTTCCCATCGGGGCCTATGTCCGCACATCGTCCCTGCGATTTCCCGCCGTACGGCGCCTGATCGAACTTGCCGAAGATCTTGGTGCCGCCGGCAGCATGCAACTTTGAACAGGTCGATTGCCCGGGCGGGTTTGGAGTCGAAATCAGACCTGCGGTTGCTTTGAAGCGCTGGCGCGGTTGCAGTTGTGAGGTCACCTGACAGCGCCGATAAACGCGACCACGGCTGGTCGCTTTTCACCTTTCCGTGGTGCGGTTGGTCTTCCCATTGCGGCACCTTGTTTTCGGATCAATCACGGCGGTCCTCGGAATTTCCAATTTGTACGCAAATGTCAGTATACTTGACTTATGCGCAAGGAGCGGCTTAGCTTTGAGGATGGTTGCGGTTCTTGCTGGTCCCATATCTGTTTTTGGACCGGAAACGCGAATGAGACAGGGGGCGGGAATTGAAAGACGGCTTTCGCATAGTGCTGGATGTCGATACCGGAATCGATGATGCCCTGGCGATACTATACGCATTGGGACGCGAAAACATTCGGCTCGAAGCGCTGACCACGATCTACGGCAATACCGATGTCGACACGGCCACACGAAACAGCCTTCAGCTTCTGGAACTTGCAGGAAGGCCCGATATCCCGGTTGCGCGGGGCGTGTCACGTCCTTTGACGCAGCCTTTCAATGGCGGTGCACCGCACGTGCACGGTGACAACGGCTTTGGCAATTACGACATGGATCCGCCGACCACCAGGGCCGTTGATATCTGGGGTCCGGACATGCTGATTGAACTGGCGCGCAAATATCCGGGGGAGATCACTCTTCTGGCGGTCAGCCCGATGACCAATGTTGCGCAGGCGATCATGAAGGCGCCGGATATCGCGACCAAGTTTTCGGCGATCGTGATGATGGGCAGCACACTGAGCCATTTCGGCATCGGAGGTGTCGTGCCACCGATGGTCGACGCAAATTTCCATAATGACCCGGAAGCCGCACGCATTGTACTGCACTCCGGCGCCAGACTGGTTGCCGTCGGCATGGATGTGACCATGCACGCGAAACTGCGAGCGACCGATATTGAGGCAATATCCGCAAAAGGCGGCCCGGCCGCGAAGGCGGCGATGGAGGCGTCGCGTTTTTATCTGGCAGCCTATGAAGGGTTTTATCCCGGCACCGACTATTGCGGTCTGCATGATCCGCTGGCGGTGGCGCTGGCCGAATTGCCGGCGCTGGCGACTTACGAAACACTGTCGGCCGATATTGAATGTGCCGGCACATTGACACGCGGGCAGATGCTGCCGGACCGGCGGCCGTCAGCGCCGAAGGAACGCATGGTCGATGTCGCAACCGATGTGGACTATGACCGGTTCGCCAAATTGTTCGCGGCGGCCGTTGCTGCGCAGTAATGCATCCAATCAAAATGAAAGAGGGAGTGGAAAACATGAAGAAACTGATCACCGGCATCCTGGCAGCAGGTGTGGCTCTGGCGGGGGCATTGACGTCAGCGTCCGCCGCGGACAAGTCGATCATCTATGTGTCGCCAAATCCGATCGGCAACAATCCTTTCCTGGTGCTCGGCCGCGACGGCACCGAAGCAGCGGCTGCCAAAATCGGTGCCGAGGCTTCGACCATCGAAAGCGATACGCCGCAGGCTATTCTGGAAAACCTCTACGCGGCGGCGAATGAAGGGGCCGACATCATCGTGGCGCTTAGCTTTTCTGCTGTTGATGCCGTTTCAGAAGTCGCACCGACCGCTCCGGATACGCAGTTTCTGATTGTCGATGCCTGTCCGCAGGGAGACCGCCCCGACAATCTGCACTGTGCGGTGTTTCGCGAACACGAAGCATCTTTTCTGATGGGAGCCATGGCGGCTCTGTCTACGGACTCAAACACCCTTGGCGTGGTCGGGCCGATAGACATTCCGTTCATGCACCGGTTCACAGACGGTTTTGCGGACGGCGCGCGTCATGTGAAACCGGACATCAATGTCGAAGTCCGCTGGGTTGGCGGTCAAAATCCGTTTTCCGACCCGGTTCGTGCAAAGGAGCAGGCGCTGGCCCTCAACGCGGCCGGCGCGGACGTGATATACGCAGCGGCAGCGGCGGGCAATTTCGGCATATACGAAGCCGCCCCTGAAGCTGGCTTCAGAATAATCGGCGTCGACGTCAACCATTGTCCGTTGTCCAGCGACACCATGTATGATGTGGCGCTGAAACGCGTGGATCAGGTCATCCTGCAATCGGTGGACAAGATCATGGGCGGTGCCAAGCAGGACTTTGCCTCCTACGGACTGGCGGAAAATGGTGTCGGTGGGGTGGTACTGAGTGCCGATGCGGATCTTGAAGCCAGCGGTTGCCTGATTGCCCAGGACAAGGAAACCGTCGATGCCGTTCGCAAGATCGCCGATCAGATTGTCGCCGGCGAGATCAAGGTGAACGATCCTCTGGCGGCACAATAAGCTGACCCGACAAATGGCATTTTGAACAATGAATGCTCAACCTGTTCAGCCGACCGTGTGTCGGCTGGACGGAATCTCCAAATCCTTTGGTGACGTGAAGGCGCTTTCGGATGTTTCCCTGGACGTTCGAAAGGGCGAATTCCTGGCGATTGTCGGCGAAAACGGTGCCGGAAAATCGACCGCAATGAGCATTCTGTTTGGTCTGATCGAACCGGATGCGGGCCACGTTGAGATTGCCGGTGAGCGCAGAAATCTGAAATCAGCGCGCGAGGCGATCAATTCGGGCTTTGGAATGGTGCACCAGCACTTCAAGCTGTATCCGGATCTGACCGTGCTGGAAAACGTGCTCGTGGGCAATGAGGATGCCAACAGGTTCGGCGTGGTTCCATTCAAGGAACGCCGCGCTGCGGTCGCCGGACTCATCAAGGAGTTCGAATTTTCGCTCGATCTCGACCGAAAGGTGTCGGAGTTGCCCGTCGACGCGCGCCAGCAGCTCGAGATCGTCAAGATGCTGTACCGCGGCGCGTCTGTGGTGATTCTGGACGAACCGACGGCCGTTCTGACGCCGCAGGAAAGTCTGGCGCTGTACGCGATGCTTCGGCAACTCCGTGATCAGGGGAAATCGGTCGTGCTGATCACCCACAAGCTGGGTGAGGTCATGGACAATTCCGAACGCGTTGTGGTGATGCGGCAGGGAGAAGTGGTTGCAGAGCGCTTTACGGGAGAAACGAACAAGACCGAACTGGCGGAGCTTATGGTCGGCCGCGAGATTGAGACCGTTGAAAAAGTCAGCCATGTGGAACCGCAATCCATTGTCTCCCTGCAATCGGTTTCGGTGGAAAACGGACCAGGCAAACCGTCACTGGACGGCGTGTCGTTCGATGTCCGTGCCGGCGAGATATTCGGTGTCGCCGGCGTCACCGGCAATGGACAAAAGGAACTCGTCAATGCTCTGGTTGGCCTGGATCGCAACACGGGTGGCCGGATCCTTTACGACGGTGAGGATATTTCCCGTTTCAGCGTGGCGAACCGCAGAAGGATCGGTATCGGCTACATGGCTGAAGACAGGATGGCGCTGGGACTTGCGGGCAAAGGTTCGGTTGCCGAGAATCTGATATCCGGACGAGAAGGACAAGCTGAGTTTTCCGTTTCGGGCTTCCTGCGGACAGGCCGGATCCGACAATTCGCTCGCCAACTCGTGCAGAACTTCGATATCCGCACGCCGAGCGCACTGCAGAAGGTCGGAAACCTCTCCGGAGGCAACCAGCAAAAGGTCATTGTTGCCCGTGAATTGTCTGCCGAGCCGAAACTTCTGGTCGTCGAGAACCCCTGTTGGGGTGTTGACGTCGGAGCCATTGCCTTCATACACCGCCAGATTCTGGACCTGTCGGCGAAGGGTGTCGCCATTGTTCTGATCAGTAGCGATCTTGAGGAGCTTTTTGCCCTGAGTGACAGGGTCGGTGTGATGTTCGAGGGCCGTCTGGAGGCAATATACGACCGCGGCGAACTCGATGCTTTCACCGTAGGAGCAGCCATGTCCGGAAACCTCGGGGACGGGGCATGATGCAGTGGAGCAGACATCCGATTGTCGCACCACTGATCGTGATCGGTGTTGGCATTTTGATCCTGCTGGCACTGCCACAAACCCGCGACATCGTGGAGGGGTTTGTGAACGGCGCCTTTGGCGGCCGCAACAATTTCAACCTTTTTTCTACACTTGGCCGCTTCTCCATTCTGCTGGGCACGGCGATGGCCGTTCTTGTGTCCTTCCGGGCAGGTCTGTTGAATATCGGTGGAGAAGGCCAGTTGGTTCTGGGCGGTCTGACCGCGGCTATTGTCGGTGTCTACCTGCCGGCGCCTCCGCTGTTTGTTGCCGTTGCCGCGCTCCTTGCGGCTATGGCGGCGGGCGCTTTGTGGGCACTTTTGGCTGGTGTTCTGGACCGACTGGCCAATGTGCCGTTGCTGATAGGCTCACTGCTGCTGAATTATCCCGCGTCCTTTATCGCATCCTACTGTGTCTCCCACCCCTTCCGGGACGTTGCAAGCGGTGCCACTCAGACCTACAGGATCATGGGAGAAGCACGTTTGCCGCGCTTTCCGGGCACAATTCTGGACTACGGTATCTTGTTGATCGGCGCGACCGCCCTGCTCGTCATCGTGCTCGAGCGCACGTCCGTCTTCGGCTATCGGGTGCGCATGCAGGGATACAGTTTCGGTTTTGCACGATCATCCGGTTATCCGACCGGCAAGCTCTACTACCGTACCCTGATGATCAGTGGCTCGATTGCTGGCATGACCGGCTTTACCACCGTCTTCGGACTGAACCAGCGCTACATCGATGGGATGCTGACGATCCCGCTTTACGCCTGGACCGGCATTGCCGCTGTGCTGTTGGCTGCGATCATACCGGCGATCACACCTGTCACCGCGTTTTTCTTCGCCGTGCTGGCAACGGGCGCGGTCGGTATGGAACGATCCGCAGACATTCCGAGGGAGATCGGCCAGATTGTGCAGGCCGTCATCGTTCTCTATCTGGCCGGTGTCGGCGGGAAAATGCTGTCCGGCAACGGCGGCAAGGAACGCTGAGCCATGTTTTTCGACAGCGCCATAGTGGAATCCATACCGCGTTTTTTCACCCCGGTTCTTCTGGCCGCTATTGGCAGCGCCCTGTGCGAACGCGCCAGCGTTTTCAATATTGCCCTTGAGGGCATGATGCTGGTTGGCGCGTTTGCCGCGGTCGTCGGTTGCTTTTATACGGGCACCTGGGCGGGTGGTCTTGTGTTTGCAATTGGCGCGGGCGTCGCAACAGGCCTGACATTTTCCTTTTTTGGCGTCCGGCGCGGCGGCGACGACATTATTGTCAGTATCGGCCTCAACATATTGGCCATCGGACTGACAACCTTTTTGCTGCGCGGCCTGTTCGGCGTGTCCGGACAATTCGACGATCCGCGTATTGTCGACATTCCCAAGGTGCATCTGGGGCCCGCGGCTGATATCCCCATCGTGGGAGATTTTGTTTCCGGCCAATCAATCCTGGTTTGGCTTGCCGTGGCACTCGTCTTCGTAACGCATTGGTTTCTCAAAAACCATCGCGCCGGCTTGCGGGTTCGGGCAGCCGGTCAAAATGCCTCGGCATTGCGCAGCGTCGGTATTTCGCCGGAGCGGATTAAAACCGGTGCGCTGGTCGCCTGTGGCATATTGTGCGCACTGGGCGGCGCGCAACTGTCGATTTCCAACGTAACGCTGTTTACGGAGGGCATGAGTGCGGGCCGGGGATGGATCGCCCTCGTGATCGTGATGATGTGCAGTGCACGGTTGCCTTGGATATTGCCAACCGCAGTGCTGTTTGGCTTGGTCGATGCGTTGGGATTTCGCATGCAAGGGCTTGGTCTGCCACAGCAGTTTACCGAGGCCCTGCCCTATGTGCTGGCAATCATAGTGCTTGTTTTTGCATTTCGCCGCAGTTCGGCGAAACAGCATTGAGTTTTTGTCCGGGAGGAAAGCAACGTGTTTTGCGAATTGATCCACACTGCTAATGTCGAGGCAACCCATGGCGAAAACTGAATATTGTGCTTTGTCCGAGCAGACGCTTAACGCACGCATCGGGCAAATCGATCAGGTTTCAAATTATCTGGGCGGCGATCCGAAATCCTGGGACGTGAAGGAGGTCGGGGACGGAAATCTCAATCTTGTATTTATCGTGACCGGCGCCAGCAATGCGCTGGTTGTCAAGCAGGCGCTTCCCTATGTCCGCATGGTCGGCGAAAGCTGGCCACTTCCGCTTTACCGCGCGACCTTCGAACATCACGCCTTGTCGCGACAGGCCGAACGCGATCCCGGATCCGTTCCGCATGTTCATCATTTTGACGAAAGCCAGGCATTGATCGTGATGGAGTATCTGTCACCGCATGTCATCTTGCGCAGCAAGCTGATCAGGGGCGAAAGGGTCGAGGGGCTTGGAACGTTTCTCGGCAATTTCTGCGCACGGACGGCATTTCGCGGCTCTGAATTCAGCATGGCAAGCGAAGCCAAGAAGGCGGATGTCGGTGTGTTCAGCGGCAATGTCGCCATCCCGGCGATAACCGAGGCACTGGTTTTTACCGATCCATATTACGACGCCGAGATGAACAACCACAATCCGGTCCTTGATCCGGTTGTTGAAAAGCTGCGTTCCGATGTGGCGCTTAAGGTCGCTGCCCAACGGATGCTGCAGAAGTTCTCGTCCAATACCGAAACCATGCTGCATGGCGATCTGCATACCGGGTCGGTCATGTGCACGGACACGGAAAGCCGGGTAATCGACCCCGAGTTCGCACAATACGGGCCCATGGGCTTTGACGTGGGAATGCTGCTGGCAAATTTCCTGATGAGCTACTTCAGCCAACCCGCCCATCGCGACCCGGCTGAACTGGCCGCCTATCAGGCCTGGCTGATAGAGCAGATCATATCGGTGATCCATCAGTTCAATCGTGAGTTCACCCGGCTCTGGAACAGTGAGCGAACGGGAATGCTCTACCCGACGGCTCTGTTCGAGGATCAGGGACACAGCAGCGCCGATGCTCTGCACTCCACATTATCCGCAATCTGGGAAGATGCTCTCGGAATTTGCGGCATAGAGATGCACAGGCGTGTGCTGTCCCTGGCTCACAATGCGGATTTTGAGCAAATCGAAGATGTAGATAAACGCGGCAAACTCGAGGCACGCAACCTGATGATGGGGCGCGACCTGGTTCTGGGGCGATCTGGTGCTGACCCCGAACAGGTGATTTGCGATCTGGCCGCGCGTTACAACAAGGAGGAGGTCGTGTGAACATAGACGGAACCCATTACCGCTCGCTCTGGTATAACCACGACGATGACGTCCTGGAAATCATCGATCAGCGTTGGCTGCCCCACAAACTCGTTATACAACCGGTCGCCACTTTGGAAGAATTTGCAGCGGCCATCGTGGAAATGCGCGTGCGCGGTGCGCCTCTCATCGGCGCAACTGCCGCCTACGGCGTCGCATTGGCCATGAAGCTGGATCCGTCGGACAGCGCCCTTGATCAAGTCTGCGCGTTTTTGAGCAAAACACGTCCGACGGCAATCAATCTCCAATGGGCGCTGAACCGGTGCCGCACTCATCTTGCGCCGTTGAGTGTATCCGATCGCGCCGCGGCCGCATTGCAGCTCGCCCATGACATCGCCGATGAGGACGTCGAGATCAACCACAAGATCGGTGAACACGGACTTGCATTGATCAAGGAGATCCAGGCCCGGAAAAAGCCCGGTGAAACCATCAACGTACTGACCCACTGCAATGCCGGCTGGATCGCAACCGTAGACCGGGGTACAGCAACCAGCCCTATGTACCTGGCGCATGATGCAGGCATACCTATCCACGTCTGGGTAGGAGAAACACGGCCCCGCAACCAAGGCGCGCTAACCGCATGGGAACTGGGCAGCCACGGCGTACCGCACACCTACATTACGGACAATGCCGGCGGGCACCTCATGCAGCGCGGACAGGTCGATATGGTGATCGTCGGGGTCGACCGGGCAACCCGAAGCGGAGATATCTGTAACAAGATCGGCACTTATTTGAAGGCCCTTTCGGCACGCGACAACAATGTCCCGTTCTATGCGGCACTGCCATCTCCGACGATCGACTGGACGGTACGGGACGGCGTGAGCGAAATCCCCATCGAACAACGCAACGCCCGAGAAGCGACGCATATCTGGGGTCGAAACAGCACCGGCGAGGTAAATGAAGTGCAGTTGACTCCGGACGGAACCCCGGGCGGCAACCCGGCTTTTGACGTCACGCCCGCGCGACTGGTCACCGGGCTGATCACCGAGCGCGGTGTAACGGGGGCGAGCGAGGACGACTTGCTCGGCCTTTTTCCGGAATTCAAAGAGGCCGTTTAGCGGCATGTGCAAACGATGACGAACTGGACGGAAAGGATACGGCCGACACGATCCAGGATTGAGGATCAGATCATTGAGGTCGCATGGCACTATTATCATGATGAAATGAGCCAGGCCGAAATCGCTGAACGGCTGGACATATCGCGCAGTACGGTCGTCAATTATCTGGCCGAAGCACGCAGACGGGATTATGTGCGCGTATCGCTTCGGCCAACCACCTTCAGTGAGCGCGAGATTGCGGAGGAGCTCAAATCCAGATACGGCCTGAAGGATGCATTGGTCGTGCCGGCGGTCAAGAATTCAGCCAGCGAAACACTGGGGCGCGTTGCCCGTGCGACCGCAGACTGGTTGCCGACACTGTTGAAACCGGGCGACCGCCTGGGCGTGTCCTGGGGGGAGACTGTGTTCCGGGTGTCCGTGGCTGCGGAGCGATTGACGCTTCCCGACCTTGAGATCGTCCAGATGGTTGGATCGCGTGCCACTCCGCTCGGATTTGCCGCCGAGACCTGCTCTGCAAATCTGGCGCAACGTTTTGGGGCAACCTGCATCAGCCTTCATGCCCCGCTTGTTGTTCAGAGTTCGAAATTGGCACGAATGCTGAAAGAGGAACCGGTCATCGCTGCACAGCTGGACGCGGTACGCAATTGCAACAAGACGTTGTTTGCCGCCGGATCGTGCACCGTTAACAGCCACGTGGTGCAAAGTGGAGTTGTGACCGCCGAGGAGCTTGCGGATTATCTTGCAAAGGGCGCAAAGGCCGTCGTTTGCAGCAGGTTTATCGACGGCGAGGGTCGCCCGATCCCCGGAGAGATCGATGACCGCATGATTGGCGTGACACTGGATGCAATGCTTGGCAAAGAGATGAGTCTTCTGGTCTCCGCGGGGAAGGACCGGGTCGAGCCAATTCAGGCCGCGATAGAAGCTGGTTTCGCAAGCCATATCGTGACTTGCTCACAAACTGCCTGGGCGTTGTTGGAGACCAGATAGCGGCGCGAGTGGCATTTGAACATCAATCGACAGCGGTTCTCGCTTCGCGACCAAAATTGCTCCAGCGCTCCGCGATAGGGCGGGATGAAGTCAGGTTGGTTTGATCAAAGATGGTCGATCGCCGCACCAGATACCCAGACGCGCGTAATCGAGCTCACATCAGCGGTCAAAACAAGTTTTTCAAAGATATCCTGGTACGTGTCTGTACTGTAGGTTCTGAAGCCGGAAGTCGAATGCCCGGACTTCACAGCGATTGCGTCAAACTTGGACCCTTCGTTGAAAGAACCCACAGGTAATGAGACCGCCTCTCCACCACCTTTTGTGGCCAACCAGAATACTTCCGATGTGCTGAGAGGGATTTCTGCGGTTCCCCGTTCTGCTGCAGCCAAACTTGGGTTTGTTCCCGAAGACCGGTTTCGCGAAGCCATCAGCGCAAACCTTGCTGCATCAAAGAGCGAGGGGCTGAACCCGCCCGAGACATCCGTGCCCAGGCCGATTTTCAATCCGCGGTCCATTGCATCGCGTGCCGGAAAGACAGAATTGGCAAAATATGCATTTGACAGGGGGCAATGGGCAATTGCCGACTGAGCTTTTGCAATCAGATCCATGTCACCACATGTAATGTAGTTCGAATGAGCCAGAATGGATTTGTCAGTCATCAGCCCGAAATTCGCGAGTGCCTCCGTATCGGTTTGCCCAAGGCGGTTCTGCACGTGCGCCACCTCCCAATCACTTTCCGAGCAATGGGTCTGGACATGACATCCTGTCTCCCGGGCCAAAGCACCCAATCCTCCAAGCAGCGCATCGGTGCAGCTTGGTATGAACCGGGGTGTTATGGCTGGATGGACAAGCGTCGGCCTGCCGGATTGCATCTCAGCCACCATCTCAATGAATTTGCGTGTCTGGGCAATCGCCTCTTCCGCCGATTCATCACGATAATAATCCGGGCAGGTTTCCGGGTGATCCATCGCGACCTTTCCAATGACTGCGCGTTGCCCGTGGCGCAGGCAGGTCTCAGCAAGAATGACGTTGGCCTGGAGATCGACCGACCCGAAGTAAACCGCCGTTGTCGTGCCATGCGACAAGAGGGTTGTCACCAGATCATCGTAGATCTCCGCGGCATAGGCGTGATCCGCAAACTTTACCTCCAGTGGAAAGGTGTATGTGTCGAGCCAGGCATCCAGGGGCACATCGAGTGCTTTACCAAGCTGTGGCCACTGCGGTGCGTGAATGTGCAAGTCGACCAGACCGGGAATCAGATAGGTGTCCGGCGGCAGCTGCTCGAGCGCATTCGCGACTTTGGCCGCATCCAAAATGGCACTGTGATCCGGGTCGGGTGGCGTGGTGACCGATTGGATCGTCCCGTCACTGTCCACTGCAATTGCACAATCGACGAGAGGGACCATTGCTCCCGGCTCGGGAGTATGAAACGCGTTGCCGGCAATCACTTTTTGTCTTTCAGCCACACCGGCCTCCTCTTTTGAACCTCAGAAATCTGCTGCAAGCGCGCGCCTAACAAACTACCTGATTCCTCGAGGGCGTAGCGCTTGGCCCTCTTTGTGCGATGGTTCCAGCCCTTGAGGTCTGCCCTTGGAGCCCGTTCGGCAATTGCCGCCCATTTATTTCACTTTCTGAACGCAATCGGGAACCCTCTAGCATTTCCGATCATTATGTGCAGAAATAGGTTGGACGTCCAATGTAAACAAGAACGCATTTGCACCAAGGCAAGCCATGCTTAAACAACTCCCGACAATCGAACGGTTGCGCGACGCTCTTTTGTCGAACCTGGCGGATCAAGGCCTGGGAATAGGAGATCGCATTCCAAGCGAGGGCAAACTCGCCGAGAAATACGGTGTCAGTCGAAACACTGTGCGCGAAGCGATGATCCAACTGGAAAGCGAAGGCGTCGTCGCACGTTGCCATGGCGTCGGCACGATCCTCAGATGCACGCCTGCAACGTATGTCCGCACCACTTCGCTTCCGGAGTTGATAGAAAGCACTGGAAAGAAACCGGGTGTTGAGCGGATCACGGTCACCAAAGACATCCTCTACCCCGAGATAGCCAAACGCTTTCGTTTGCCATCCGATACAAAACTCGTGCGCCTGGAACGTGCTTTGACGGCTGACGGGCGGCGGGTCGCCTTCATTGTGGACTACCTGCTTCAGGGCCGACTCGAGGAGTGGGTGGTCGATTGGTCCGAGTTTGATGGGAACCTGATCCGCGTTCTGTCACGCAACACGGGTTCCGAACGGTTTCTGCAAAACGCGTCGGTTTCCGCGATGCTGGCGGATGATCAAGTGGCTGAAGACCTGCAGTGCGATCCCGGCGCCGCGTTGACCGTTGTCTCGACGGACATGTTTTCGGAAAGAGTGGAGCTTCTTGCTGTTTCCCGATTGCTCTTCATTCCGGGCATCGTTCCAATACGGTTTGCTGGCACAATCCATGCAACGAAGACGCCATGAGCGGGCGGCCGAACATACTCGTCATCTTTAACGATGACCATGGGCAATGGGCGCTGCCATCCTATGGAAATTCCGAGATCCACACTCCGTCCGTGAACGCGCTGGCGGCGCATGGAGCCGTCATGGAGAACGCGTTCACGCCCGTCCCTGTGTGTTCGCCGGCGCGAGCGAGCTTCATGACCGGGCTCCTGCCGACACAGCACGGGCTACATGATTATCTGAACTCCGCTGACCGGTTCAACGGCCGCGCATGGATGCGCGACTTCACGACACTGCCAGAAATGCTGCATTCCGCAGGCTACCACACCGGGCTGTCAGGGAAGTGGCACATTGGCCGGGATTACGAGCCACAACCCGGATTTGACGATTGGTTCGCGTTGGCTGGCGACTATCCGATCTATCACCGCGAAGCCAACCGGTTTTGCGACAATGGCACTTTGCGCGCTCCGGGAGGTTACCTGACCCAGCTGATCGCGGACCGCACCGTTGCATTCTTGCGCGACCGGCCCAAGGACAAACCGTTTTTCCACTTCACAGGATTTTATGCCACGCACTCACCCTGGGAAGATCAACCAGAGCGCCTTGTGGCACTCTATCGTGATGCGTGCTTTCGCGACATCCCAAGCGCCGAGCGTGTTTTTGAAGGCAACATCAAGAACATGGAGTTTCCCCGGGCGAACGAGGACAGCAAGCGCCGGGCAAAGGCCCAGTATTACGCAGCCGTGACCGCAATAGACGAAGCCCTTGGCCGCATTCTGGACCATCTGGACGCGACCGGTGATCTGGATAACACATTGATAGTCTTCACGTCCGATCACGGGCTCTGCCTCGACCACCATGGAATATGGGGAAAAGGCAACGCGACCAGCCCTCAGAACATGATCGAAGAGAGTATCCGCATCCCGATGATCCTTGCCGGACCGAACGTACCGGCAGGGTCACGCTCGACCGCCTTTGCGGATCACCTGGATTTGTTCCAGACCCTGGCGACCGCAGGTGGGCTGAATCCGCAAAATGGTCCCTATCCCGGACGGGCGTTGTGGCCCGTCTTGCAGGGCCCCACCGCCGATTGGCGCGATGCCCAATATGGTGAATATGGCACAGCGCGAATGATCCGGACAAAAACGCACAAACTCATTGCACGCTTTGAGAATCGCCGGGATACGCTTTTTGACCTGCGGGAAGGCGAGGCTCGCAATCTCATTGATGAGGAACCCGCAATTGCATGGGGTTTGCGGTCGCAATTGGCGGCACATTTCGCGCAATTCGAGAAACGCTCGCCAAACGTCGATGAATTCTTCGGAGAACCGATGTTCAATCAATTCGAGGCCTGGCGCTAATACAAACCAAAAGGGAGAACACAGTATGAAACGGACATCTATTATTATTCTGGCAACCGCCGTTTTTGCCGGTCCGGCATTGGCTGGCGCCAAGATGAGCTATGAAGAAGCGCTTGCCTGCGTGGAGAGGGTCGTACCCGCGCAGAGCTATGTGACAAACGCATTGCTACCCTCCGATGCGGACCTCGCGGACATTCAACCCATGGATGACAGGGTCAAAATACGAGTCGGTCTGTCCTGGATTTTTGATGACAGCCATTCGCATTTCTACAATGCGATTGAAGAAGGCTATTTCGATGATGAAGGAATTGACGTTGAACTGGTCCCCGGTGGTCCAGGCAAGAACCACGTGCAAACGCTGGGCGGGGGCGTCGTGGATATCGCGGTGACCTCAGCCGGTTCTTATCTCCCGCGTGCCATCACATCGCCCACACCCATTGAAGGCATTACGTCCGTTGGTTCCGTGCTAAAAGGCGCCCCTGCTGCCTTCCTGACAATCAGCGAGGATCTCCTCGGAAAGGAACTGACTCCCCAGGATCTCAAAGGACGCGTTGTCGCTGGCGGCCCTTTCCTTGAGCATTTGCCGATCCTCTTGGGCAAGGCAGGCCTGGAAGAAGAAGATGTTACGGTGATCAAAGCCGGCTTCACGCCAGACGCGCTGTTTGCGGGTGCTGCCGATTTCTACTTCGGCTGGATCTTCAACCAGACGCGCGCCATCGCGGCACAAGGTTATGAGTGGAACGCCCTGATGTGGGGTCCCCACGGGTTCGAAGACTTTCCCGATACGATCGTCATGATGAAAGAGGATATTGCCGAGAATCCGGAATTGGGCGAACGGTTTATGCGCGCGGTACATCGCGGGATCGACTTTATGCTCGAAAACCCGGGTGCTTCGGCAGACAATGTGCTGAAACATGCCATCGACGCACCGCACTTGACCAAAGACATGGTTCTGCACCGTTATGAACAACAAGCACCACTTGTGACAAAGGGTGACAATCGGCTTCTTGAAACGGATTTCGCGGCTTGGAATGAAAACACCGCAACGCTGGTGCAATACGGTTTCCTGCCAACAGTCAATTGCAACTGAACCCGATGGAACCAGCCATTCAGCTGCGTCAACTCTCGAAGTCCTTTGGAGAGATAGAGGCGCTCAAGGGGATTGATCTGGAGATCCAGGAGGGTGAGTTCATTGCCCTCATTGGACCCTCCGGGTGTGGAAAGACCACATTGCTGAGGCATGTCCTTTCCCTTGAAACGGCTAGCTCGGGAGAAATTCTGATCGGCGGTGAAACGCCCGAGCGTGTTCGACGTAAGAATAAGCTGGGCATCGTTTTTCAGCGCGCAGCTCTGGTCCCATCCCGCACGTCTTTGCAGAACGTGCAGATGACGCTGGATATTACCGGAGTCAAGACACCGCTAACGCCCTCTGGACTGCTCGAAAAGTTTGGCCTTGGCGCGTTCAAGGCCCACTATCCACACCAGCTGTCCGGAGGCATGCAACAACGGGTCAACATCGCCGCGGCAATGGTCCATAATCCGCCGTTTTTGATGATGGACGAACCTTTCGGTGCACTCGACGAGATGACACGCGAGTTTATGTGCGAGTTCCTTGGCGAAGTGCTGATCGACCATCCGAAGACGACCATCCTGGTGACCCACTCCATCGACGAGGCCGTCATGCTTGCGGATCGTGTGGTCATTCTCGCCCCACGTCCCGGTCGGATCAGCACGATCGTCGAAGTGGGGTTCCCGCGCCCGCGCAAACGCGAGCTAAAAACCAAACCGTCATTTGCCGAAAAGGTCCTCGAGGTACGCAGGCTGCTCTATGAGGTGGAGAACCTATGACGAATGTCGCACGAGAACGACTTGGCTACGTTCTGATGATCATATCACTGCCGATCCTATGGCAGCTGGCAGTTTCTCTATCAGGCCTGCAGCCCTTTATCCTTCCCGGCCCGGAAATCGTTTTCCATACGCTTGGCGCGGAATGGTCGAACTTTCTCTATCAAACCGGCGTGACAATGTATGGCGCGTTGGTCGGTTATGCCTTTGCCAATCTTTTTGCCATCTCGGTCGCAGTCCTGTTTGTCTATTTGCCCTCCGTGCAGACTTTTCTGATGCCTTGGTTCATCGTGATCAAGAACATCCCATTTGTCGTGATCGCGCCTATCCTTGTCATCACGCTTGGAACAACCAACCTGCCGAAGTTCATCATTGTATTTCTCGTGACATTCTTTCCGGTCCTTGCGAATGTTGTTGCGGGCCTGCGGGCTGCGGATCAGGTCTTGTTGGATCGAATGCACTGCCTCAACGCATCGCGTTGGCAAGTGTTCTGGAAAGTGCGTTGGCCGTCGGCCATCCCATACTACATGGCCGCACATGAGGTGGCATTTACCGGATCGATCATTGCCGCGATTGTGGCGGAGTTCTTCTTTTCCCGCTCTGGCCTGGGGTATCTGATCGTTACGGCAATGGAAGGATACCGGGCGGATGTCTTGTATGGCGTGACGCTGATTGCTGCTGTTTTGGGATTGGGCAACTATCTCCTGGTCGTTTGGTTGAGGAAGCGGGTCTTGCGGTGGCAAGATGCGTAAGCCAAAGAAGATGCTCATCGACACAGACCCGGGTGTGGATGACGCCATGGCGGTTTTGTATGCCGCTCACGACAGGTCCATCCAGCTTCTGGGGTTAACGACGGTTTTTGGAAATGTGTGCGTTGACAAGGCCACGCGCAATGCACTCCGCCTTTGCGAATTGGCTGGTTTGGATGTTGCGGTGGCACAAGGCGCAAGCCGGCCCGGTGTTGTGCCTCCTCTTGACCCTGAAACTACAGCGGAAATTCACGGTGAAGAAGAGTTTGGACCGGTTCCGCCTGTGGTTCCCGATCGTACGAAGGCTGACGAAGATGCGGCCGATTTTTTGGCGCGCGTTGCGCGCGAAAATCCCGGAGAGGTCACGGTCTGTGCGCTCGGGCCCGTTACGAATCTGGCCAATACCCTGCGCAGACACTCCGATTTTGCGAAGCATGTTGCTTCCATCGTCATGATGGGAGGTGCGGTTTACGCAAAGGGAAATGTCACACCATTCGCAGAGGCCAATACGTTTCAGGACCCCCATGCGCTTGCCGAAGTGCTGGCGTCCGGGATCAAAGTGACCGTCGTCGGACTCGACGTCACGATGAAGATCTTTGCAGACCGGGCGGATTTCGCCTCGCTGGCTGCACGTCACCCAGACCATGGCGGTTTTCTGGAAGCGGCATCCGGCGACTACATCTCGCACTACGAAAGCCGCGGCTATCCAGGGTGCGCCATTCATGATCCCACAGCAGTGATAGCGTGCGTTGCCCCGGAGCTCTTTCAGTTTGAGAATACCGCGTTGACGGTAACACTGGAGGGTGACGAGGCCGGCCGCACCGTGCCGGGTCGAGGAAACCCCGCTTGCGTCTGTGTGGACGTTGACGCTGAAGCTCTCAAAGCCCGCTTTTTCCATACGTTTGAATCAGGAGCTTCCTGGGACTGAACATCTGGGCTGTTTGAATTGAAATTGCTCCTGCTCAAAAGCTGAATGGCAGTGAGTGGAATCCGATCTGAAGTGAACTGATCCAACCCTCTGGTGACCAAACCCGGCGGCTGTGAGAGGCGATGTGACTGATCCGGGTCCTTCGGCTCCCCGATCGCTGGAAGAGCCCCTCGGTTGCACATCGCATTGTTTCGGGTTTGACACACGTGCCGGGTGCGTGGACGCCGCGCGCGATCGCCAGCACCAAGCGGTCACCGTAACGATACATGAACACGGGCCCGCTGCATGCGGCCGGAAATCAAACCCAGGAAGCCGTCGTTGCCTAATGATCAGTCATGATTTCTTTCAGTTCGCGATATGAAACGGCATAGCGAACATAGCAAAACACGGCGTACGGGATCACGTCTTTCGAATAGTGCGCGCCTTTGAAATCCGCCGTCATAGTTGTCATCCAAAGCTTTCTGAAAACCCGCTGATTACTGAGAAAGAAGGCCGTTCAGGAAGGAATTGTGAAACTTGGTCGTGTCTATTCAAACCGGGATACGACCTGGAACTTTGCGACAGAATTAACGAATTTGAACTAATGTCATTGCAGTTGACTCTTGTCTAATTCAGTGCAATGTACCCTTCGAAGCGTCATGCGATGTCGCGTTGGAAATCGCTCGATTACTTCGGAGAAAAACGCCGTGAATGTATCCGAAAACTATTCTCCACTCACCTCGGAGACTCTCTGCAGAAGGCTTGGAGATCTCGATCCACTGAAACAAAATGTCGGCCCTGACCCTTCAGGCTGGAAGGTGAAGGAAGTCGGCGACGGCAACCTCAATCTGGTCTTCATCGTGGAAGGTTCGGCGGGCGCCGTCGTGGTCAAACAGGCGCTGCCCTATGCCCGGCTGGTCGGTGAGGGCTGGCCGCTGCCTCTTTACCGGGCGTTCTTCGAGTACAACGCGCTGACCCGGCAGGCGTTACGAGATCCCGGTTCGGTGCCGGAGATCTACTATTTTGACGACGCGCAAGCGATGATCGTCATGGAGTATCTCAGCCCGCATACAATCCTGCGGGGCAAGCTCATCAAAGGGGAATCCGTCGACGACCTTGCCAGCGTTCTCGGGCGGTTCTGCGCCCGCACGGCGTTCAGGGGATCGGACCTTTCGATGGACACGGCAGACCGCAAGGCGGATGCGGCCCTGTTCTTGGGCAACGTCAAGATTACGGAAATAACCGAGAACCTGGTCTTCTGCGATCCCTATTTCGCGGCCGAAATGAACCATCATACGGCCGGCCTTGACCCCATCGTGGACCGCCTTCGCGCGGATGTTGAACTCAAAGCCGCGGTGCAGCAGCTGTTCGCCAGGTTTTCTGCCAATGCCGAAACCATGCTGCACGGCGATCTCCATACCGGTTCGATCATGTGCACGGATTCCGAAACAAGGATCATAGATCCGGAATTCGGCATTTACGGACCGATGGGTTTCGACCTCGGCATGCTGGTCGCAAATTTCCTGATGGCCTATTTCAGCCAGCCGGCCCATCGCGCCGACGGCGATCTTGATTCCTACCAGGCGTGGATCCTCGGCACGATTGAGGGGGTCTTCGACAATTTCGACCAGGAGTTCAGGCGTCTGTGGAACACGGAGCGGACGGGAATCCTGTATCCGCGTTCGCTTTTCGAGGATGCCGGTCAATCATCCGAGATTGCCGTCACCAATTACCTGAAAAGCTTTATGCGGGACGCAGTCGGTTTCTGCGGTATCGAAATGCACCGCAGGGTGCTTTCGCTCGCACACAATGCCGATTTCGAGGAAATAGAAGACCCAACGGTCCGCGCGCGCCTGGAGGCGCGCAATCTCATGTTCGGACGTGACCTGATCCTGAATGCCGAGCGGTTTGGCACACCAGCCAGCATCACGGACGCCGCACGCGCCTACAATTCGGAGAATATCCTATGAAAGTGAACGGGACTTCGTACCGGTCGATTTGGCGTGACCGGAATACCAACGAGGTGAAGGTCATTGACCAACGCTGGCTGCCGCATGATTTTCGAATTGCAACGCTTGAAACGCTGGAAGAATTCAGCACGGCAATTCGTGAAATGTGCGTCAGGGGCGCGCCGCTTATCGGCATAACCGCCGTTTACGGTATGGCGAAACAAATGGCGCGCGATCCAAGCGACACTTCGGTTGAAGAAAGCTCGACCCTGCTGAAAGCCACACGCCCGACGGGTGTCAATCTGAGGTGGGCCCTCGACCGGTGCGAGAATACACTGATGCCGCTCGATCCGGACCAGCGCGCCGCGGCTGCACTGCAACTCGCCGACCAGATGGCGGACGAGGATTCGGAGACAAACAGGCTCGTCGGGGTGCACGGGCTCGAGATCATAAGGCGCTTTGCGGAAAAGAAGGCCGATGGGGAACCAGTACGGATTTTGACCCACTGCAATGCCGGCTGGATCGGCGGTGTGGATTACGGATCTGCCATCAGCCCGATCTATCAGGCGCATGATGAGGGCATTCCGGTCCATGTGTGGGTCGATGAAACCAGACCCCGCAATCAAGGTGCACTGACCTGCTGGGAGCTGGCCGGCCACGGAATCAGCCATCAATATGTCGCAGACAATGCCGGTGGGCACCTGATGCAGAACGGCCTTGTCGACTTCGTCATTGTCGGAACCGACCGGACGACATCCGGCGGCGACGTGTGCAACAAGATCGGAACCTATCTCAAGGCGCTTGCAGCCAAGGACAACAATATACCGTTCTACGTGGCGCTGCCGTCGTCCACGATAGACTGGGCGGTGGATGACGGCCTTGCGGAAATCCCCATCGAAGAGCGCAAGGAGCGCGAAGTTACCCATATCTGGGGGAAGAATGGCGAAGGTTCGATTGTCGAGGTGCAGGTAACCCCGGACGACACGCAGGCCTGCAATCCGGCATTTGACGTTACGCCGCGGCGGCTGATTGCCGGGCTGATCACGGAGCGCGGTATCACAGAGGCCTCGCCGGAGGGACTTGCCGCGCTGTTTCCAGAGCTCCGCGGAGAATAGTCCGTCGTGATATTGAACCGCTACGACGAAGCGTCGGCAGATGGCTGGTCGGCGCGTGCCGGCGACTGTTCCGCGGACCGGGATCTGGCGCTGCGCGTCTATACCAGTCGTTTGATCGGGCAGGATCCCGATCTTGTGATGCATGGCGGCGGCAACACGTCGGTGAAGGTGAGACGCGAGAATATCTTCGGAGAAACGGAAGATATCCTCCACATCAAGGGATCCGGCCGGGATCTCGCCTCGATCGATGCGCAGGGTCTTCCGGGGCTGCGACTTGAGCCCCTCCGGCGCCTGCGCCAGCTCGATGCGCTCAGCGACGAGGACATGGTCAATGCGCAGCGCTGCAGCCTGATCGACAGCACGTCGCCAAACCCGTCCGTCGAGACCCTTTTACACGCCTACCTGCCGCACAAATATGTTGATCATACGCATGCGACGCCGTTTCTGATCCTGGCCAACCTGCGCAACGCGGTCGACATATGCCGCGAGATTTTCGGAGACCGGATGGGCATTGTTCCCTATCTGCATTCGGGATTTGCGTTGGGGAGGTCCGCTGCCGAGGCATTCGAGCAGAACAGCAAGGCGCAAGGCCTTCTGCTTCTCAATCACGGTCACGTGACGTTTGGAGACAGCGCACGGGAAAGCTATGACCGGGTCATCGATCATGCGAATGCGGTTGCAGCCTATTTCGGGATGGAAACGCCGACTTCCCTCGGCGAACGCTTGCCGGCTGCGGACCTGTCAGTGCTTTCAATGCTCAGGGGCGCCATTGCCGAGTTGCAGGACGACATCGATGCGCCGATGCCGATTTTCGATCTTCGAAACAATGCGCAAGCCAGGGCTATCTGGGACCGCGACGATGTCATCAGGCTTTCCGAGCTTGGCGTTGCAACCCCGGACCACGTGCTGCATTTGAAGGGATGGCCGCTGGTCCTGCCAAAATCCATATGGTCGCGCGGGCGCGATGCCATTCGCGAACGGGTTCGCGATTTCAGGATCGCTTATCAGGACTATTTTGAGCGCAATGCAGCGAGGACCGGCGAGACGAAGACCCAGTTGGCGCCCGAGCCAAGGCATGCCTGGATCGAGGAGATCGGAATAGTGGGCATTGGTCCGGATGCCGGCGCCGCGAAAATCGCGGCAGATCTGGCCGAGCAGAATATGCGCGTGCGCATTGCCGCAGAGAACAATGGCGGCTTCGCACCGATCGGGGAGAGCCAGCAATTTGCAGGCGAGTACTGGTCCCTGGAACAGGCAAAACTCGGAAACCGCAAGATGCCGGCATTGCAGGGCAAAGTCGCCATGGTAACGGGCGGTGCCGGTGCCATCGGACTTGCAACCGCCAAGGCGCTCTCGGACCAGGGCGCGAGCTGCATCCTTGTCGATCTGAGCGAAGCCGGACTGAAGGACGCCTTGGCGGAGCTGGGCAGCGGGCATTCCATGCTCGTCTGCGACGTGACGCAGCCGGACGCCGGGAGTGAAGCGATGGCTCACGCGGTTCAGGCATTTGGTGGCATCGACATCCTGGTTTCCAACGCGGGCTCCGCGACTAGCGGAACGCTGCTCGAAATGCAGGATGTTGACTTTCGAAGGGCTTTTGAACTCAATTTCTTTGCGCACAAGAATTTCGCAATCGCTGCCGCATCGCTGATGAAGCGCCAGGGGCGATCCGGGCAGATTCTCTTCAATATCTCCAAACAGGCCATCAATCCCGGACCCAAATTGGGTGCTTATGGCATTCCAAAGGCCGCCACGCTGTTTCTCATGCGGCAACTGACTTTGGAACTGGGAGGGGCGGGTATCAGGGTCAACGGCATCAACGCCGACCGCATCCGTTCCGGTTTGCTGACAGATGATTTTATCAAGGAACGGGCGGCGTCACGCGGTGTGAGCGAGCAGGAATATATGGGCGGAAACCTGCTGAACCGAGAAGTTGAGGCCAGCCACGTGGCAAGTGCGTTCGTGTCATTGGCCCTCAGTGAGCGAACTACCGGCCACGTGATGACGGTCGATGGCGGAAATACCGCCGCCGAGTTGAGATAGCGGTTGGAATAGCCGGGGACGGAGCGGGAGTGATGAGCGGTTCGAATCGAGATGCGCTGCGCCGACGGTGCCACGGCCTCAGCCTCGGTCTGTTTGCCGGGGGTGCGGACGTCTGCCGGACCGCGGCCACGGCCGCTGACTGGGGGTGTGAGATTCTGCATTTCGACATCATGGATGGCGTATTTTTGCCGGCGTATTGCGGTGGTCCGGACGTGGTGGCCGCCATCGAGACCGATATGCTGCGCGATGTGCATTTGATGATGCAGAACCCATCGGATCATGTTGGAGCGTTCGCGGATGCGGGTGCCGATATCATCACGGTTCACGCCGAGGCGGATGATCCCGCCGCTGCGCTCAGGGCCATACGGTCTTCAGAAGCGTCATTGGCCAGACCGATCATGGCCGGCCTGTGCCTTTTGCCGGATACCTCCGTGGCGGATGCGGCAGCGCTGTTCGAGCTTCAACCGGATCTTGTTCTGGTCGCAGCGTTGGACCCGCGCTCGAAGGAGCCGGCCGATATCAGCCGTGCTTGCCGGCGCGTCAATAAACTGCGGACCAGTTCAGCCCCCAGCGGACCGGTCATTGCCTTTGATGGCGGCGTGACAACGCAAAACATTGCGGAAATCGCGGCAGCAAGGCCGGACATCGTCGTCGCCGGCAGCGCCGTATTCAAGGCTGACGTGCCGGAAGCAACTTTCCGGGCCATGGATCGGACAGTCGCGCAATCATGAACATTGACCACGGGCTCGCCGGAGCGAGCTCCTGGAACAAGACCGAAAGGAAACTCGATGGCTGACATGGAAGACCTCAGGGACGGCAAGGATTTTGGCCTCGACCGCCCGCAAGACAAGGGCGGATTTATCGTCAAGGGCAATGCGAATGGCGACTGGGGCATCAAGAGGCGCCTCAGCCGCCTGTTCAACCCCGATACCGGACGCACGGTCATGCTGGCCTTCGACCACGGCTATATGCAGGGGCCGACCAGCGGGCTCGAGCGTATTGACCTTACGATTGTGCCGTTGGCGCAATATGCCGACGTGCTGATGTGCACACGCGGCGTATTGCGGTCGCTCATACCGCCGACGTTGAATGTGCCCGTCGCATTGCGCGCCACGGCCGGGGCCTCGGTGCTCACCGAAATGTCAAACGAGGCGGTTTCCGTCGCCATGGAAGACGCGGTTCGTCTTGATGCATGCGCGCTTGCCGCGCAGATCTATATCGGCGCCGAATTTGAACATCAGTCGATTATGAATATCTCGAAGCTCATCAACGAAGGCCTGCGCTTCGGTATCCCCACCCTCGCCGTGACGGGGGTCGGCAAGGAGATGGCCCGCAATGCCCGGTATTTTGGCCTTGCAACGCGGATCGCGGCGGAAATCGGATCGCACTACGTCAAAAGCTACTTTGTCGAAGAGGGCTTTGAAAGCATATGCGCCGGCTGCCCGGTGCCGATCGTGATTGCAGGTGGCAAAAAACTGCCGGAGCAGGATGCGCTGGACATGGCATATCGGGCGGTCGATCAGGGTGCTGCGGGTGTCGATATGGGCCGGAACATCTTTCAGGCCGATGATCCGGTGGCAATGATACAGGCCGTGTCACGCGTCGTGCATGAGCTTGAGAAGCCGCAACGGGCCTATGAATTCTACAATGATCTGAAAGCACAAAGCAGAGCGGCGTAGGAGCGGGCCTGATAGCAACAGGCGCTGGCTGAACAAATATCATGGATATTGAATTTTGAAAAAATTGGTTTGCAATGCCAAAATGCCTCTGCTCAGGAAA
The DNA here is from genome assembly GCA_028279875.1 of Rhizobiaceae bacterium. Lineage (GTDB taxonomy): Bacteria > Pseudomonadota > Alphaproteobacteria > Rhizobiales > Rhizobiaceae > Hoeflea_A. The sequence continues at coordinate 35,885 of JANQMU010000011.1, read as the reverse complement.
TACCCTTGGCAATCGGCTCCATTGCTTAGAGCCCGTTCGGGAATCAAGATGCGGGAACTTCAATGAAGAACAGTCGCACTCATCGTCCAAGCCAGGCGACCATGGTTCTGGAAACCGCCTGGCGGTATTACCACGATGGGCAAAATCAGAACGAAATCGCCAAGGAGCTCGGGCTGTCGCGGGGAACCGTGGTCAACTATCTGGCTGAAGCGCGGGAAAAGGGCCTTGTACAGGTCTCCCTCAATCCCACCGCCTTCCATGAGGTGTCGGTGGCGCAGCGATTGCGCGAAAAGTTCGGCCTTGCCGATGCATTTGTGGTCCCGCGACACGAGAGCATGACGGACAATGACGCGCTGCAGCGCGTGGCGCGAGTCGCCGGAGAATGGTTGCCGGGAATGCTTGTCTCCGGGGACGTTTTGGGGGTGTCATGGGGCGAGACAATTTATGAGGTCTCGATCAATGTGAAGGAAGGCTTTGTCGGCGACATTACGGTGGTCCAATTGGTCGGATCGCTCGCTACACCGCTGGGGTTTTCCGCTGAAACCTGTTCATCGAATATCGCGCAGCGCCTATCCTCCAAATGCGTCAACCTGCATGTGCCGGCAATCCTGAGCAGTTCTTCACTGGCTCAGGAGTTGCGGCAGGAACCTCACATCGCCTCTCAGTTTCAGGTCGCCAGGAACTGCAACAAGACACTCCTGGCTGCCGGCGTTTGCGCGCCGGACAGCCATGTCGCGCAGGTCGGCGTGGTCTCGGAAGATCAGTTGAACGATCTTACGGACAAGGGTGCAGCCGCGGTGATTTGTGGCCAGTTCATCGATGTGAATGGCGACCCGCTAAAAACGGATTTCGGGGACCGGATGATGTGTGTCGATCTTGAGGACATGCGCGGCAAGGAAACCGGAATTCTGGTCTCTGTTGGTAAGGCTCGCGTGCCTGCAATCAAAGCAGCGATCAAGGGTGGCTTTGCAAGCCATCTGTTGACCTGTTCGGCCACTGCCGAACTGCTTCTCAAACAGTCGTGACCATAAAATTATACTATTCTCATTTGTATTGACATTTGTTCAACAATGCATTGATATGAGCTGCTAGGAGAATTGGCAGTTTCAGGTGCGCCATTGATTGGTGAGCGCATCTTTTCTCGTTATGGTGGAGGACTTCAACGTGTACAATAAACCCTACTTGGCCGGTATGTTGGCGATGAGCCTCATGCCCGGCGCCGCTTTTGCGGAGGACAAAGTTCTGACATTTCTTGCCGAACACGGGCCCGCAGTGGTCGGGCCGGTTATCGCTGCATTCGAAGCAGAGAACCCCGGTGTAAAGGTTCAGATGGAGAGGGTTCCCTTCGCTGACCTTGCGGCGGCAATTGAAGCGCGCATCGGTGGCGGCGATACCAAAATCGATATCATCGCAGCCGACACGCCGCGCGTTCCGTTCATGGCCAAGAGCGGACAGATCAAGCCGCTGGACGAAGCATTGGCAGAAACTATCAAGAAGACCATTCCCAACGCCACGGAGATCGAATCGGTCTCTTACGAGGGGAAGCTCCATTCCTATCCCTTGTGGTCTTCAACAAACATGTTGTTCTACAACCGGGCCGCTCTGGAGGCGGCGGGCGTAGAGCCGCCGAGTTCCGATCCCAACGAACGAATGACCTGGGCGGAGCTCATCGAGCTTGCAAAAAAGGTACAAAGTGCCGGCGGCGCAAAATGGGGGCTGATGTTCCAGCAGATTGACCGCTACTATCAACTGCAGCCGCTGTTTGAATCCTCAGGTGCCGGCCCGGGTCTGACGGGTGACGATATGCTGACGCCGACAATTGCGTCGGACGCCTGGATCAAGACGGCCGAGTGGTATGGAGATCTGTTTGAAAGCGGCCTGTCGCCACGCGGGGTCACGCCGGCTGAAACCGATACGATGTTCGGTGCGGGCGAGTTTGCCTTTCTCGTCGGCGGGTCATGGGCCATTCCCCGCTGGGCAAGTTCCGGCTTGACGGATTTCGGTGTCGCCCCGATGCCGTATTTCGAAGGTGGCGAGCCCGCCACGCCGACCGGCGCCTGGTCATGGGCGGTAAACCCGAACAGCGACGATGCCGAACTCGCACACAAGTTCCTGCAGTTCGCAGCGCTGACTCCCGAAGGCTCGGCCCTGACGGTCGTGAATTTTCCTGCGCCGCCCGTAAACCCGGGTGGTTTCGAAACCTTTGTGGCCAAGTTCATCGACGGCGCGCCGGAAGGATCGGAGGATGTCTACCAAGCGCTGATGGACATCACCGGACATGAACTGGCCAATACGGCCCATGTGCGCCCGCGGTCCGTCGGGTATGTTGTGTTCGAGACCGTCATGAACAAGGCATTCAGCGATATCCGCAACGGAAACGACGCAAGGGAAACGCTGACATCAGCTGAAAATCAGCTCAAGTCGTCCTTTCGCCGCCTGAAATAGATTGCTACTTTTCTCCGGAAGGGCGGTGGACTGTTTCACTGCCCTTCCCGTGCCTGTTGACGCTGAATGAATAACAATATGAACATATGGCCAAGTTCGATAAGTATGTCTCGATTTTTGTCTTGCTTGGGCCCGCAGTGGTTGCGGTTCTTTTGTTGCGCATCTGGCCAGCAGCCTGGGCCGTCAACGCATCTCTGATTGCGCCGGGCGAAACGACATACAGCCTTGAAAACTATACCTACATCTTCACGGATCCGGTCTTCCTCGATTCGCTGAAAGTGACCCTGATCTATTCGATCATCGTCAATCCGTTGCAGATTGCCATCGCGTTGGGCCTGGCGCTGCTGATGAATGTAGCGGTTCCGCTGATCGGTTTCTGGCGCGCAGTCCTGCTCCTGCCGATCGCCATCCCGCCGAGTGTTTCCTCCGTCGTCTGGGGCATTGCCATGCGGCCCGACGGCATTTTGAATGCAACTCTGGAGGCCATGGGCCTTGAGGGCTTCAGGTTTCTGACATCGTCCGATCAGGCCCTGTTCTCGATCATCATCATCGTAAGCTGGATCGGCGTCGGATACTGGATGACGTTTCTCCTGGCCGGCCTGCAGGACATTCCCAAATCGCTCTACGAGGCCGTCAGGATTGACGGCGCCAATGTTTTCCAGCGTTTCTGGTATGTCACTCTGCCGCAATTGCGCCGGCCGCTGACTTTCGTGCTGGTCGCTGACACGGTTGCGAATTTTCTGGTCTTTGCGCCCGTGCAGATCCTGACGAAGGGTGGACCGGCCGGTTCCACGAACCTGATCATGAACGAAGTCTATACCCGCCAGTTTATAACCGGCGACCCCAGCAGCGCCGCCGCCATGACGGTCGTCCTCGTGACAAGTGTGCTGGTGATTGTCGGAATACAGTTCTGGCTGATGTCGGATAAGGGCGATGGCTAGAACGAACAGCGCCTTGTCCGCGCCGCCGATCATTACCGGGAAACTTCGCTCCGCGGCGCGGGGCGCCGCACGTTATGCATTCATCGTTCTGTGCGTGCTGCTCTTCTTTCTGCCGATCTGGTGGATGGTTATCAGTGCGCTCCGGCCGGAAGACGAAATCTTCAGATATGTTTCAGACATCGGCTGGAGGACGATCTTCCCCACCGAGCTGTCATTCGATTCCATTCGCGAGCTGTGGCAGGGCGGATTCAGGCGCTCCATTTTGAACTCGGTCTACATAACCGCGGTCACCGTGGTGATCGGTCTCGTGCTTTCAGCCGGCGCCGCGTTTATCCTGGTTGTCGTGACCTTCCCGTTCCGGAATCTGGTCTTCGTCATCATGGTGGTGAGTTTCCTCATCCCGTTTGATGCGATCGCCGTTCCGCTCTACAGCGTCTTTACGGGACTCAAGCTGCAAAACACCTATACCGGCCTGATCTTGCCGGGTATCGGCAACGGATTGGCCGTGTTTCTGCTTCGGCAATTCTTCCTCGGCATACCGCGCGAACTGCGCGAAGCAGCGCTCATTGACGGTATGGGATATTTTGGTGTTCTGTTTCGGATCTACATTCCGCTGTCGGTCCCTGCCCTTGTCAGCGCCGCGTTGTTGATTTTCGTTTTCCAATGGCAGGCCTATCTCTGGCCGCTCCTGATCGCACCCGAACCCCAGTACAAAGTCGCAGCCGTGCACATCGCTCAGTTTTCAGATGCGTGGGATACGTCCTGGGGGCTGATCTTTGCCGGGACGGTATTCGTTTCGGTGATTCCGATGGTCGTGCTGACTGTTCTTCAGCAGTTTTACAGCGCATCCGTGGCCGCAACCGGAAGCAGAGAATAAATCAAACGCGGAGACCGCATGATGAAGCCGACGCCAATAATACTCGATATCGACAATGCCTGCGGGATGACCGCCCGCGATGTCGACGACGGTCTTGCCCTCGCCATGGCGTTGGCTAGTGACGATTTCGACCTGGTGGGGGTCACGACCTGTTCCGGCAATTGCTACGCCCACGAAGCGACGGACATTACCGTTCGAATGCTGGAACTGGCCGGACGGACCGATATCCCTGTCGGTGCCGGCCGCGATTTTCCCATTCTGCAGAATGTGAGCGCGCATTTCGAATTGCTCGCAGAGAGCAGCATAAAGGCTGCGGAGCTGTGGAACGGCAGTGTCGAATTGCCCGCCGCGACAGGCGCTATAGAGCCGATGCCTGCGCATCAATTGATTATCGAAACCGTTCGCAAATACCCGGGCGAAGTGGTCATCGTGAAGGAAGGGTCAATGACCAATCTTGCAGTTGCGTTGATGGTCGATCCCGAGATTGCTCCGTTGGTCAAGGGCGTGGTGCATATGGGCGGTTCGATAGAGCCCTGGTGGGAGAGCTATATCGGCCGAACGGATCCGGAATTGTGGCGCCATGTCATCAAACTCAACACCATCTACGATCCCGAGGCCACGGCCATCGTGATGAATTCGGGCATACCGATGACTTACGCCACGGTCAATGTATGTGCGCGTGTGCGTCTTAGGGATGCGGATGTCGAGCGGATGGCCGCGGTCGAAGGACCGTTCCATCGGTTTTTGTCCGATGCCGCACGGCGATGGGTCAACCTTGTCGACTACAAGGACGGCAGCGAGGGCGCGGCCATGTGGGATTTGCTCACACTGGCGATCGTCGCCCACCCGGAGTTCTGCGACTATGTCACAATGCGCCAGGACGCGGACAAATTCCTGTCCAACGGGCATCCGTGGCTTTACCCGTCTGCCGACGGTCCGCATGCGCGGGTGACCGTTGGCGTGGATGTCGCCGCCTTTGAGAAATATCTCATGGAATGCATGACCCGGCCGATCCCCGGTTCGAATCAAGCTACGGGCAGCTCCGATGGGAAGCATTGAACTCCGGCAGATCAACAAGCGCTACGGCGATGTTGAGGTCATCAAGTCGCTTGACCTTAATATTGATAATGGCGAGTTCGTTGCCCTTGTCGGGCCGTCAGGTTGCGGCAAGTCCACGACGTTGCGCATGGTGGCCGGACTTGAGGAGGCCTCCGGCGGCGATATCCTGATCCAGGGAAAGCGCGTCAACGACTGGTCGCCCAAGAAGCGCAACATTGCGATGGTCTTTCAGAACTACGCGCTGTATCCGCATATGAGCGTCGGGGACAATATCGGACTTAATCTGAGGATTTCGCGGCTGCCCAAATCCGAAATCAAGAAACGCGTCGCGGATGCGGCCCGGCTCCTCGAGATTTCGGACTTGCTTGACAGAAGGCCGGCGCAGCTCTCGGGAGGACAGCGGCAGCGGGTCGCCATGGGGCGGGCCATAGTCAGAAATCCGTCGGTGTTTCTGTTTGACGAGCCGCTGTCGAACCTTGATGCGCTGCTTCGCGTACAGATGCGCGGCGAAATCAAGAGATTCCACAAGATGACCCGGCGCACCACGATCTATGTGACGCATGATCAGATCGAGGCCATGACCCTCGCGGACCGGGTTGTCGTCATGCGCAACGGTGATGTTTCGCAAATGGGCCGGCCGGAGGAACTCTATGTGGATCCCGCAAACCTGTTCGTCGCCGGATTCATCGGCAGTCCTCGTATGAATCTCGTTCCTGCTCAACTGAGAAATACGGCGGAACATGCGCAGGCGATCAGCTTTTCCGATGGCCAGTCAATCGAACTTGAGGACCGTGTCGCATGTGCCGACGGCACGGACATCATTGTCGGCATTCGGCCAGAGCATCTGTCGACTTCACCCGGCCGGCATCACCTGAACGGCAAGGTCTTCATGACCGAGTTCACGGGCGGCAACACCATCGTGACCGCGAATATTGGCGGATCGGAAATGACCTGCCTGCTGGAAAGCCGCAGTGGCGTCCGCGATGATGAGGACATCAAACTGTCGGTGTCGCAGGACGATATACACCTGTTTGACCCGAAAAGCGGACAACGCCTCGCCCGGCAATCGTAACCGCCAGTGCAGGACGCCAGCGCTGAAAAACTTCGCCTGGCATCGCAAGGAGACGCAGGTCCAAGCTGCGTAATTGAAGATTGTGAACCCCTGGGTGCTGAAACATCTGTTGGTCTGAAGCTGGAAGACGCGGCCGGTTGAACGAGAAGTCCGCTGGCATGTCGATCATGAATTTGCGCTGGCCGCTGAAGACGCTGTACGGTTTCGGGTCGCCTGATATCGGCAATCTTCTTGGCCAGTCTTTCCCCACAATTCGCCGATCGGATCAGCACCCGATCCAAATTAAAAGTATCTATTTCCGAATTGGAAACAAAAAATGGCGGGGCCGCAGAGATTGATGTAAATCCTCAAACCCCCTTAAGTTGTACCAAATGCTATTTTTCCTGCAAAATCAAAGGTTTTCCAATCGGGAATGAATCGGGAGGTTTCTATTGCCTTGCCTCTAAATTTTCGCAATGAAAATTTATTATTACTATTGACTGTCCATAATGTTTATAGAAAATATTGTCCATGGTCGTGTTCGATTTCAGCGATGATGTGTGTCACGTGAAAATTTTTCAAAGAGGTCAACCGTTGCCTGTCCTCGACTTTTGGCGAAATGGGATTCCAATGTCGGCTCGGCACTGAATTAGAGAAGAAAGTCCCCGGCACGGGGCGATGCTGAGCAGCGGCGCCACAGAACCCGCTGTCCGGTAAAATTGCATTGATGTCGACCCTTATGAACGGCCCGCCACCGTGGTGCCGAGGCAATAGCTGTTGCCGGAAATCCGGCGGCGTATCGAGGAGACCGGCGGCGTATCGAGGAGAGATGGCGTGCAATGAGCGGGGCGCACAATGTTTCGGCCGGGAGCTTCCGGTCGAGGGAGAAGCCTTGGAACGACATGAATCTGACAAACCAAAACTATGCAGCCATCAATCGGGCTTTGGAGAAGATCTACGCCATTCAGGATCTGGAGGGCTTTATCGTTACGACCATGCAGGAACTGCCGTGTTTGATGAATTCAGACATGGCGGCCTATAATGAGGTCGACTATGACGCACGGCGAACGACGACGGTCATTGATTCACCGTTCGGGCAATCCCATTGGCACAAGGTTCAGCTTGTCTTCGAAAGGATCATGAATCAGAATCCGCTTATCGAACACAGCACACGAGCCCGAGGCACACCAAAGAAAATCAGCGATTTCCTTTCATCCGAAGAATGGCACAACACCGGCATTTACCAGACTGTATATCGCGATATCAGCGGCCAACATCAGATGGCGGTGGCATTGCCGCTGGAGGATACGAATATCGTGGCCTTTGCCTTCAACCGGAAGAAAAGCGACTTCACCGAGAGGGAAAGGGCTATTCTGGCGGTCTTGCAGCCGCACCTGACGCGGGCCTACCGGAACGCCCGGCAACACACGCTCATGAGCGCCCGTCTTGAGCGCAACGAAGAGGCCCTCGAACGGATCGGCGCCGGGTGGATTGAAGTTGATCGCAATTGCCGGATTGTGAAGGCAACCGCGCTTGCCCGCGCCAATCTGGCTACATTCTTCGAACGGAAACGCCCCGATGACGACCGGCTTCCGCCGAGCGTGGAAACATGGGTCGCCGGCAGATCCAAAGCTGGTGTCAAGCCGCCGCCGCTGGTGTTCAATGCCGAGGCGGAAAAGCTGATTATCCGGTTTCTGTCCAATGAACCGGAAGGCGGATGCTGCCTGCTGACCGAGCGTTTCCCGGAGGCCACATCACCAAAGCCGCTTGAATGCATGGGACTGACCGAGCGCCAGGCGGAAGTTCTCTTCTGGATCTGCCAGGGTAAGTCGAATCCGGAGATCGCGGTCATCCTGAAAATCAGCGGCCGAACCGTGACGTTTCATGTGTCCCGCATTCTCGAAACCCTCAATGTCGCCAACCGGACCGAAGCGGTCAATGTCGCCACAAAGCAACTGACATCGGGGCGCTGATCGCTGCAAAGCCGGCGACGAACGGCGCCATGACCGGCACGGGCCCTGTCCCCAGGTCTTTCGCAACATACTGCCCATCCGCCTCTTTTCCATCCCACTCGCTCCGGTGGTTCGGGAGAATGAAGATAACGGTGACACGGACGTCGCGCTACTCACGGGAGAGGCCATGCGGCCCCGCGCTGTCAGATGTTATCGGGCCGGAACCCCAGCGCCTTGTCCTGTTTGCGTGTCCGCCGCACGGTGTCGGCGCGACGTTTGCGACCGCGCCGCTCGGATCGGGCCTGGGCGATGTTGCGCAAGAGCGTAGCCCATGACCCCGGCAGTCGCCCGGGCCAAAGCAGGCTGATCCAGCTCAGTAGCCGTACCATCCCCGGTGCCATGTCGGTGAATAATGCGTCCTCGAGGGACACATAGGCTGCTGCCGAGCCGCGCTGGCCCTGCCGCCCGGTGCGGCCGATCAACTGGCGGTCGATGCGGGACGAGCTGTGAAATTCGGTCACGATGACATGCAGTCCGCCCCGCGCCTCGATATCGGCGGGCACGGGAATATCAGTGCCGCGCCCGGCCATGTTGGTGGCGACGGTGATGCGGCCGGCCTGTCCCGCCTCGGCGACGATGGCGGCTTCGTCCGCGTCCTGTCTCGCATTCAGCACGACCGGTGTCTGCCCCGCCTGGCTCAGCCGCTCGGCGATGTCTTCCGAGGCGGCGACAGAGCGCGTGCCGATCAGCACCGGTCGTCCCCTGGCCGCCATTTTCGCGGCTGCCTTTGCCACGGCGATCCAGCGGCGCTCCGAGCGGCCAAAGAGCCGGGTGCGCGCCGTGCGCCGCCGCACCCGTCGATGGGTCGGCACGCGCAGCACTGCGCGCCCGTGGCTGAGCCGCAACTCGCGCGCCACCTCTGAAGCGGTGCCGGTCATGCCGGCAAACCAGAGATACCGGGCAAAAAAAGTCTGGTAGGTGATCTGCGCAAGCGTCTCGCGCGTCCCGGAACGCTCAACCCGCTCCTTGGCTTCGACCATCTGGTGCAGCCCGCTCTGCCATTGCCGGTCGGTCATTACCCGTCCGGTAAATTCGTCGACCAGCGCGAGGCCGTCTTCGGTCAGGATGTAATGCTCGTCCCTAAGATACAGATACAGTGCCGAAAGAGCCTGCACGATCGCCTCGCGCCGGGCCATCTCGGGAACGAGCGCCGGACTGGGCGGCACCAGCCCGGCCAGCACATCGTCGACGGGCGGCAGCAGGCGGACCGAGCGCGCCTTGCGATCGAGCCGGTAGTGCACCCCCTCTTCCAGCGTGGCAGCGAGCGCCAGCATCATCTCGTCCGCGCTGCGCGCCTCGTCCCCGCCGGGCCGCTCGGCCGTGATAATGAGCGGTGTCTGCGCCTCGTCGATAAGGATGCTGTCCACTTCGTCGATGACGGCGAAGCCGAGTCCGCGCGTGACAATCCGCGCCGCGTCGCGCCCCCCGTCCACGCCCAGAACACGCCGCGCCAGCGTGGCCAAAGCCGTGCGGTCGCGCCCCGTTGCCAGCCGGTCTCTAAGATAATCAAAGGCAACGTCGGAATTGGTGGAAAAGACAATATCCGAGCCGTAGATACCCGGACGCAAGTGATGCTCGGTCTCCTCGGTGATGACCCCATGCGTGAAGCCATGCGCCCCGAGCACCGGAGCAAGCGTTTCCGCGTCACGGGCGGCAAGATAATTGTTGACCGTGATAACATGCACCGGCGTGCCGGTGAGCGCGACCAGGACGGCGGGGATGAGCGTGGTGATCGTCTTGCCCTCGCCCGTCGCCATCTCGACAATACGCCCACGCGTCAGGGCCAGCCCGCCAGTGATTTGCACCGGATGCTGCCGCATACCGAGCTTGCGATACGTCATTTCGCGCACGCCCGCCGCCGCGATGCGCATGGGCCGCCCGCGCAGGCCTCGCGAGAGCAGCAGCGGCGCCTGCTCGCGCACTTTCCTGGCGAGCGCGGCATCATCCAGTTTGCGCAGCTTGCGGCCAATCCGCATCACGTCGCGCGTCTCCAGCCAGCTCAGCAGACCCGGCCCGATGCTCGCGTTACGCAGGTACGACAGTAGCATCGTCACAACCTCGTCCGAACGGCGCGGCGCCCGCGGCCTGCGCTCGGGCTCGACGGTGTCGGCGCGGTCCGCGGCGTACCAGGGTCGGGCCGCGTCAGACATCGAAATTCACTAGGAAGAGCGTCCGTATCGCACGCCCCACCCGCGCCGCCAGCGGCTTCGGCGCAAAAGCAAAGCGCACATGCGCGCGCATTCCGTAGGCCGGGCGCAAAGCATCTGCAGGCAGGCCGAGGTCAAGCTGAAAGAGTTGTGTCGCCGTCCGCAGCGACCCATCCCCCGGCAGTGTGGCGAAGGGGCCGCCGCCGTCGAGCGACAGAACGGGCGAGGGCAGCGCATCGCCTCCGGCAGGCACCACGCGCAACACCGTTGCGGACAGAATACGGCCCGGTGCGGCGGCAAAGCGCAGCTCGATCCCGCGCGTTTCACGCGCCATCAGCGCCGCAAGGTGCTGCGGCACCGCCACGCGAACAACCGGATCACCCTCGGGCAGCACATGGCCGATCACGTCGCCGCGGGCAAAGAACTGTCCCTCAAGTTTGGCCGTCATGGGCAGGTCGAGCTGCCCGGGCAAGGCCGCGCGCACCGAGAGCTGCGCCAGGCGCGCCTCGGCATCTGCCTTGGCGATGGTCGCTTCCTTGACACCTTCGCGAAATCTGGCGGCGATGGCCTGTCCCTCGGCACGGGCGGCGGCATATTGCGCCTCGGCGCGGGCGAGCCGCGCGGTGCGCACTTGCGCCTCCGCCTCCAGGTCAGGCGCCGCAACGGTGAAAAGCAGCGCACCCCGGGTCACCGCCGATCCGTGCCCGACATGCTGCGCCACGATACGTCCCGGCTGCGGCGCGCGCACGATCGCCTCCTCCGGCAGCCAGACCACCCCCTGCACCACTGCATAGTGCGGCAGCGGCACGGCAAAGAGCAGGGCCGCCAGCCCGGCGCCGGTGACTCCCGCACCAACGGCTGCACGCCGTCCGACCCGTTGGATGCGCGGGTCGGTCAGGCCCTTATGCGCGGTCTTGAGCACCGGCCAGATCAGCATCAGCGATACCGACCAGATCGCCAGCAGCGCGCCTATCAGCCGATATGTGGTGGCGACGAAAAGCGCAATGGTGAGCGAGATGAAGATGCGATAGACAAAGGCCGAAGGTGGGTAGAGCGCGAACCAGATGCGCTCCCAGTTTCCGATCTGCATGCGCGTGCGCATCCGCTCCCCGGTGCCGAGAATATAGACCCGCACCACCTCGCCCCACCATTCATTGCCGCGCTTGGCGAGGTTGGGAATTTCGATCACATCGCAGAGCGCATGGTAGCCGTCGAATTTCAGCAGCGGGTTGCCGTTGACCGCCAGCGTCGAAACTCCCGAGATCACCATCGTGTTGAAAAGGATCGTACGCACCGTGCCGGGCTCTGACTGGGTCCACAGGAAAAAGGCGACGGCCGCGATCACCAGTTCGACAATCACACCGGCCGCGGCAACGGCGGCGCGGTCCCATTTGTTTGGAAAGGAGAGTGCGGCCGAGGCTTCGACATACGGGATCGGGTAGAAGGCAATGAACATCAAACCCATCTCATGCACCTCGCCGCCCCGGCTGCGGACGGTGACGCCATGCCCGATCTCATGGATCGCCTTGACCACCGGGTAGATAAGCGCGATGAGCGCGATGTTTTCGAGGTCGAGAAAACCCTCCAGCCCACGCGCGGTCAGCGCATTCCACTGCAACGGCAGCATCATCAGCGCCGCTGCGATAATCGCGAAGGCCGCCAGCCACCACAGCCTGCGGGGCACCACAGCCATCATGCGCGCCAGCACCGTCAGGAATGTGTCCGGGTCGATCAGCGGCACTGTCATCGACAAGGGATTGAGCAGCAGTTTCTTCCATTTCTGCATGCGGTCCTTGTCGCGCCGTTCCAGCATATCCTCGAGCATGGGCGTCTCGGCATTATCCAGCAGGTCCGACTGATGCAGTTGGGACAGCAGACGCACAATCTCGTCCTGCGTGGGTGCATCCTCGGCCAGACGCTCGGTCAGGTCCTGCCAGATCTCGGCGACGGTCCGCACCCCGTCGAGCCGCCCGGCCACCTCATGCGCAGCGGGGGTGAGACGATGAACCTTGGTGCCGGTTCGATCAGTCAGCACGTACCAGGGCTGACCCAGATAGATATGCCGGACAATCCGCACCTCCCGGCGCAGCCGCGGGCATGCCTCGCTTATGCGGTACCAGTCGGTTGATCGGTGCGTGTCGGTCATCCTACGGCACCCAGCGCCAAAGGAGCAATTGCGCCCGGACGATGCTGCCGCGCAGCCAGGCCCACGCGAGCGAGGTCCTGCCCGCTTCGATCTTGGCCACGCCCTGCAGCCCGGGGCGCAGGCCAGACGGCGGATCGGTCACGCCGGCCTCGACCCGAAACCGGTTCTCGCCTTCGCCGGGGTCCGAGACGGCGGCAATGGTTCGAACCTCGAAAGGCACCGGCGCGTCGGGCAGGCCGGCCAGCACAGCGCGCCCGACCTGACCCGGCCGCACCAGGCCGAGATCGTACTCGCTGATGTCGATGCGCAGCCGCCATCCATCCTGCTGCGCCACCTCGAACAGTGTCTCGCCCCGCCCTATCGGCGCGCCAAGGCGCTGGCTGAGATCACCTGAGACCACCAGCCCGTCGATCGGTGCGGTGACGGTGAGGCGTGCCAGCCGGGCGGCGGTCAGTTCGGCTGAAGCCTGCGCTTCGGCCAGATCGGCATTGGCCACGGCTGCGGCGGCTCGGTCGCCATTTGCCAGTGCATCGCGCAAGGTCTGGCGCGCTGTCCCGATACGGGCCGTGGCGGCGGCCGCCTCAAGCTCCAGATCGGAACTGTCGAGCCGGGCCAGCACATCGCCGACACGCACCTCCTGCCCGGCACGCACCGGGGCCTCGGCAAGAAAGCCGTCAACCGGCGCGACGGCGACTTGCTGCTCGGCCCCCTCGACCGTCGCATCGGCGCGAACGCGTAGTTCAGCGGGCAGGAAAAACGGCAGGATCAGTGCAAGTGCCAGCGCTGCGACCCCCAACGTGATCGCCGGACGGCGGCCAAAGACGGCGCTAAGGCCGCGTCCGGACAAATCGCGCAACCGCCCGGAGAGCAGGCGACGTTCGTCATGCTTGGCCTTGAGCAAGGGGGCCAGCGTGGCAGCAACAAGGCGCAATTCATCGAGCGTATCGGGCGCCAGTTCCACCGCCTCTTCCCCGCTGCGGCCCCGCTCCAGAAGCAGCACCCCCTCTGGCTTGCCGCGCACCAGCAGCGGGGTTGAGAGCAGCGCCCCCGCCCCCAGCGCCTGCGCCAGGCTGCGATGCGCGGCGTCGATCATCTGCCGCCCGTCAGGCCGTGCGGGCCATGCCACCGTATCGCCCTGCGCCAGCGCCTCATCCATCGCCGTCTCATAGGCTGCGACGCGCTCGGTCTTCTTGCCAAATGCCGCCACTCGGCTTAACGCTTCCAGCCGGACGCGGCCCCGGCGCACCATGCCGACAGCGGCGATGTCAAAACCGGTGAGATCGGGAATTGCATTAACCAACGCCAATGCGGCGCCGTCGAAGCGCTCATGCGCATCGCAGGCGGCCAGAAGGCTGGTAAGCAGATGCGCACTGCTGGCCTGTTTACGCCCCAGAGCCGCCTGCCCTTGCATCAGCCGCGCCTCTATCCAGCCACAAGACCAGTGCAACTCGCGCATGAGCGCACGCATAGCACGCCCGCCGGGTTGTTTCTTGAGCGAAAGCACCAGGACACCCTGTACAGCCCCGCCGCTGTCAATGGGATAGCCCAGCAGCGTACCCTGTTTGCCCCGCTGGACCAGTGGCTCGGGTTTGCGCAGCAGAGCCTCGGCCACAGTCAGGTAGCTCTCGGTATCCGCCTCGGTCACTTTCCAGAGCGCCGCGACCCCAAGCCGCCCGGCATCGCCGCGCAGGAACAGAACACCAGCCTGCGCTGTGGCAATACGCCCGCCCGCAATGGCCAGCCAGCCGCCGAGATAAGCAGTGCTGTCGGTGGGATCCAGAAAGGCCCGCCATGGATCGGAGGGGCTGTGGTCGGCGCCGATCGTCGCGGCGGATTCATCCTCTACCTTCGGCCGGTCCTGCAATGTGCCCTGGACTTCCAATGGCAATCAGTCCTTGAGCGGGCCATAGCGCGAATCATACTCATCTATCAGCTCATTGAGAATTTCGCGCAGCTTGCTGGCTGCATGGGGACTCATAATGATTCGATGCTGGATCTCGATCTCCAGATCGCCGTCATTGCGGTCCCAGCTCTGATTGAGACCGAAATTGATCACCACCTCTTCACGCGTACTGGTGGCGTTGCAGACATTGCAATACGAGCTTTTCATCCGTGTTGTATCGAGCTTGACACGGCGCTCTTCACCCGCTGCGGGGGCAATCGTCTTGGTCTTTGGTCTGGTCTTGGCTTGTTGCCTGGTTGTGTTCTTCTTTGTCATTCAAGGTACCTGCCCGTTTCGGTCATGTCCGAAAAAAGAATAGTATGCCGCGTATTGCCCCGCCCGTCACGGTTGCGATCTTTGGCGGCGCGGGTGACAACGGCGGCGCTCATCAGAGACAGCGCGGTAAAGGGGTTGAGGCCGGACGCATGGGCAGGCGCGACGCGCAGTGCAGCATCCTCCTGCGCACCAATAGCCGTTTCGCCCTCTGCCTCTTCGGTTGCATCCTGCACCTCGGGCTCGATCTGGTCGAAACACATGCGGTACTGCGGCGGCAGATCGTTGGGCACGGAAACATCGGCAGATGCGTCTGCGCCTTTCGACAACGGCTTGAGAAAGAATCTATCGCCATCTTCGGCACCATCCGGCAGCGCACCGGTAATACAGACCGGCCCGTCCAGCACCCGCTCAATTCTGCCACTTGCTTCCGGCACGGCCTTGGAAATACCGTTCAGCCGCCATAGCTGATCGGGATCGGCAAGATCAGCCGGCAGTCCCTCGAAGCAAAGCCCCGTCCGCGCCGCATGCGCCAGCGCGGCGGAATCACCCGCACTACCCTCCGGCACCAGGCAGAGCGGCACCGGCGTGTCGTAACCACTGCTGCGCAGGTAGCGCTGTTGCGTGTCGCGACCGTCAAAGCCACCCTCCTGTGCCGCGTTGACCAGCGAAAACGCGCTCTGGCCCGCGATGCCCGCACCGTAGCTGATACCCGCAAAGCCGGCCCTGGTCTCACCGCCTGACCCGAGAGACCCGATGGCATTGGGACCAATGGGCTGCGGACCGGGGAGATCCCGACCGGCGGGGACATGGGGATCCGCTGGCAGCGGGCGCAGCAGGTTGGGGTCGATGAAGGACCAGGCGTCGAGCCCGACCAGCGCATCCTCGGGAATCTGGGCAAATCGCGCGATGTCCTGCTGCGAAGCCGTGCCGTCGCCATCGGCATCGCCGCGCTGCGCCACCAGCGTCAGACCGCGGGCCTCAGCCGCGGGCGCGGGCGGGGCGGTCGCGGCGGCGACACCGAAGGCGCGGATGCCAAATGGCACCGGATCGGGCACCTCGGGCGCGCCCTGCGGGACGCCGTTGATCTCGACGGCGCGAACGCGCAGCGGCGCACCGGAGGTGGCATAGGCCGCCGCGGCGTCCATTTGCCCCATGAGGCGGCCCAGTTCCACCAATCCGGGCTCGGGTGACGTCTCGAACGTGATGCGATAGAGCGCTTCGCCCGTCGTGCGGCCGTCATCGACCCGGGATACGGTCGCGCCCGGCAACGCAGACAACAGCCCGCTGATATTCATCATGCTGCTGTCCCACATTACGCGCAACACCATGCTGCGCAGCCCGCCGGACTGGTCCATCGAAATCGCCAGACCCTGACCCCGGATACCCAGCGCCTCGCCCGGAACCTGCACAGCGTCCTGCAATTGAAGCGTGACCGGCGTTTCGGCAATCGTGATCACCCGTTCTTCGTAGCCCTGCGGGCCGGCCTCGAGGATGTCCCAGCGGTTGCGCCAGCCCAGATCATTTGCCGTTAGCCGCAGCCGGTATTCACCCGGGGGCAGCGCATCATCACTGGCCAGGAAAGTGAAACCACGCGCATCGGCATCCGGCACAAGGCTGCCGCGTACCGGATCACCATTCGTATCGAGCAGCAGCACATCCACCGGCTCTCCCGGACGGCTATCCAGCCGGTAGGGGTTCGGCAGGCCGGTATCCACAGCCTCGTTGAACCGCACATTGACACCCCAGGGTCCGGAGGTGAGCTGCGTGACGCGCAGACCCGGGGTCACCACCTCTATCACCTGGCTGGTGCTGGCGCGGGCGCCCTCGTCATCTTCACCGGTCAGCGTCACGGTGAAAGCGCCGAGCTGGTTGTAGACATGCGATAGCTGCACCTGGCCATCCGGCACGCTTTCCCGGGTTCCATCGCCCCAGTCGATGATGAAGTTGCCCACCGCGTCATCACCCGGATCGCGCCAGGCGATGGTGACGTCCGTGACGGTTTCGACCACGGTGGTCAAAGGCGCGCCAAGCGCCAGAACGGGTGGCGCGTTCTCGACCGTCACCTCCAGCTTCTGGCGCGCGGACCCGCCCTGCCCGTCTTCGACGAGGATGCCGAAGGTTGCGATGGCGCCGCTGTCCCCGGCAGTCCAGCTGAACCTTCCGTCTTCCGTGAGCGCGGCCCCCGCCGGGCCGGTCTCAAGCCGGTAGCGAAGCGGGTCGCCATCGACATCCGTGGCGGCGATCTGCATCACCAGTTCACTGCCCTCGAGCACCGTGGCGCGATCGGTCGCCGGCAGCACCGGTGCATCGTTCAGCGGGCGCACGATCAGGTTCAGCGTGACCGGCAGCGGGCGGAATGCCCCGTCGCTGGCGGTAAAACGCAGGCTGTCGGAACCGTTGAAGTCGGCCGCGGGGCTGTAGCGCCAGACGCCTGTTTCAACCGGCTCCATCGTTCCGTTCTGCGGTTGCGTGGTGATCTCGAATGTCAGATCGTCGCCCTCGGCATCGGAAACCAGGGTGCGCAGGTCGATGAGCGCACTGCCGTCCTCGTCCAACTCCACGCTGCTGCCCGAGGTCAGGACCGGTGCGGTATTGTCGAGGGTGCTGGGTATGTCAAAGCGGAAATCCCCGACTTTCACCCGCGATTCAGTTGTGCCGAAGCCCAGCAGATCGAGCGACAGGGATAATGTTGCCGGATCACCGACGAGGTCGAGATCCAGCGTCACGTCATAGACCGTGAACCCGTCCGCATCGGTCCCCTGATCCACCACGCTAACTCCGTCGGCGGTACGCAACTGGTCCGGTCCCTGCAGATTAAGCGCCGCATCGGTGTTGCTCAGCGACCCCAGCTGCGTCAGCGCGGTGCCGTTGGAGCGCAGGAATGCGACTTCGAAGGCGTCAGGCGGCGCGTCAACCTGTGAAACCAGCCTGGACCGAAGCGTGAAGCGGAACTCGCTCGCATCAGGCGGCACCGTGACGTCCCGATAGGCGGTTGTGCGGTTGATCCCGGTCTCCACCATTTCAAGCTCGCCTGTCCCGTCGACCGTCACATCGCCCAGCACGCGCCAGCCGGTGCCCGCCAGCGGTATCGAGCCGGTCGGCGGCGCCAGCAGGAAATCTCCGTTTTCGTCAGCCTCGGCGCGGTCCAGCACGCCTGCCGTCCGGGCGGTCCGCAGCATATCCAGCACCTGGCTGACATCCGCTTCCTCCCCCGGCTCCGGCTGGTCTGAAGCCAGTCGAACGACGCCCTTATGCGCCTCGGTCATGGTGAAATCGTTGCGAATGCCCAGGAATCCGGCACCTTCGAGTGCCGCGCCATTTTCGAAATCATAAAGATCCGGCAGGCCCAGCGTGTGCGCGATCTCATGCACATAGGTCCAGGCGACCGTCTCGGCAAAGGCGGCGATGGGGTCGAAACCCTCTTCGCTCGACGGTGCACGCAGCGCATCGAAGAGCGCGCCGGTGTTGATGACCACGCGATCCTCCAGCCGGTCGGCGTTGAAGAGCGCATCGAGCCGATAGCGCTGCTGCGCCACGGTGAGCTCATCGTCGATGTCAGTGCGCAGCAGCGTATCGAGTTCCAGATCCGGGCCGGGATTGACCGGCGTGAAATCAAAGCTGGCAAACCCGAGCCGCGTTGCCTCGCCGATTTCAGCGACCTCGTCGATGATGTTCTGCAGCGGCTCATCGGTCCCGCTGGCGGCCGCGTCGACCTTTTCCCGGGTCACACCGGCAGCCGCGGCGGCCTCGTCCGCCGTCTGGATGAACTCATCGCGCAGCGCCGCAGCGCCGGCGGTATCGGTGGGGTCGAGATCGGCGATGCGGTCGGCAATGTCGCGCAGCCCGTCGAGCGCCGTGCCAAGCAGAGCGGCCTGCGGCGCCAGATCGCCCAGCGTGCCGTCGATCGCGCTGTCGAGCGCGCCTAATGCCCCGCCGGCGCCCACACCTGCGGCATCGGCGGCATCCCTGGCCGCGCCCAACCAGGTCTCATTGAGGCTGAGTTGCGCCTCGGCCCGGCCCCAGGCGGCGTTCTGGTCAATGATCTTGCCCGACAGCGTGAGCCGTTCGTTCGGAGCCAGTTCGACCCCCTGCAGCATCCTCTCCAGCACGCCGGTGCCTTCGGTCTTGATGTTCTGGAACGACTCCTGCATCTGGCTGAGAATGCCGCTATTGTCCTCGAAGCTTTGCTGGATCAGCGCGCCAAGGCCGGAGAGATTGTTGCTGCTTGCTCCCAGAAGGCTCGGCAGAGTAAGAGTAGATGTGTCAAGGACGTTGGGGAACAGCGTATTGAGCATGCCGCGCGCACCGGAGCCGCCGAGCAATAAACCGCCGCCTCCGCTGCCACCGGAAGGCTCCCGCTGTACTGGCTCGCCAAGTGCGGCCTCAGCCTCGGCAAACCATGTGTTACCCTCGCTGGTCGCCGCCTTGATCTCTCCCAGGAGCCTGGTGAATTCGGGCTGCGCGATGAGGTTGAGAACCGGATTCCCGCCCCCGCCGGAGCCGCCACCATTATTGCCGCCGCCGAGCATCCCCTCGATCAGACTGCCCAATCCGTCGAGACCGCTGCCGAGCTTGTCAGTCAGCTGTTTCAATGGGCTCGTCGAAACGGCAAAGGGATTGCTTTGCGAGCTTTGCCCCTGCGCCGCCTCGGGAAAGATCTTCAGCACTTCGTCTAACAGGCGCCTCGAACTGCCAAGGATGCCGCCCTGGCCGCCGCTGCTGTTTGTTGGCGCATTCTGCAGTTGAAGCGCTTCCACGATACGTTCGAGGGAGGTGCTTGAAATCAGCCCGCCGCGGCCCGGATCTGCAATCAAGCCGCTGGTCGATAACGGCGAAAGCAACTCGCCCGACCGCCCGACCAGCGCCGCCATCCCGTCAAGATCGCCGGCGGCGGCGCTCATTTGCGAATTGCCGGTGGCAAAGAAATTCTCCATCGACTGGAGCATGCGGTCGGAGTCCCCGAACAGGCCGGTCATCAGACTGCTCATACTCGTGAGCGCCTCGGACGTCCCCACCGGCCCTACGCGCCCGATCAGGCCGCCCCTGTCCGACCGGTCTGATGTGCCGAAGAGATTGTTGAGGACGTCGGTGATGCCCGATCCGAAGTCACCGTCGGCCCTGGAAAAAGCCTCAAACATGTCCGACAGATCGACAGTCGATGACGAAATGCTGGATTCGAGCCCCAATTTGTCGATGATACTATTCAGCCCGATACCGAGCATGCCACTGCCGCGCGTCACCTCGCCCGTGCGCTGCCGGCTCTCGGCAAGGGGGCTTGTAAAAGCATCGGTCAATGCGTCCGCCGTTTCCTCGCCGCCGTTTTCGCTGTCGCGGGCAAAATTCTGCATCGCGATATGGGCCGCCTCAGAGGCAAGAAGATCGTTCTCGATTGCACCCGTCTCGAATTCCAGCCTGTCGGCGGCAGCAAAGGCGCGGGCCGAGACTTGCTTGATGCCTTCGGGCGTCCGGGTGATCGCCGCAACCAGCGACAATGAGTCCGTGTCAAAACTGCCCACACTGTCGTCGAGCCGCTTGAGGATACCTTCATCATCGAACAGCCCGGACTGGCGCACCGCCTCGACCTCGGCCGTGACGTCGCCGCCGAGGGCCGAGTGCAGATTATCGAGCATCGGCTCAAAACCATTCAACGACGACAGCATTCCGCTGAGCACACCCCTGGTCTCGGTCAGCGACGTGTTCCAGCTCGAAAACACCTCCTGTGCGACCGGAGAGTCGGCGATCGGGCCCAAGGCACCCAGCAGCCTGCCGCCGATCCCACCCAAACCGCCTCCGGATGGCTCCTTGAGCATGCCGAAGAGCGAGGCCAATCCGCTATTGGCCGCGTCACTGATCCCATCGCGCGGCTGGAAAGTCGCTGCGTTGCCGAAGCCGAGGCCCGAGAAACCGCTCAGCATGTTTTGCATTTGGGTGAACATCGTATCGCGCTGAGTCTTGAACAGGTTCAGCGTCTGTATCTGCTCCGGCGTGCCGGCTATCGTTTCGGCCTTGGTGATCAGCGCATCCTTGTCGGCAAAGAAGGACTGGCTGATCTGTTCCATCGCGTCCCTGGCGCTGCCGATCTCCGAGTGGAGATCCTGCAACGGTGCGGCGATACTGTCGAGCGCCTGTGTGTCACCGCCGATTGCATCCACCACCTGTTTGAATTTCTCCGCCTCAGCGGCGAATTCCTCTTGCGCCTCCCTTGCGCTTGCCACGGCGGAACCGCCGGCGCTGGCGAAATCCGCGGCCAGTTCTCCCAGCGCTTCCAGCTCGCTTTCCTCGCCGACGAAGATGCCGTTGAGCAGATCGGTGGCTTCCTCGAAGGGACTCCTGGCCGAGTTGACCTCCTCGCTGATTTCATTTATCGCCTCGTCCAACTCCCGGTTGACCGTCTCGGCAGCCTCCTCTTCCTCGGTTATCTCGATAGGCAGGGTTGCGCCGGCATCACTGCCGCCGGTGAACTCAAAGGTCAGATCGCCATCCGCGCCTCGCACGATGCGGAAGCCGTTTTCGCCCGCCGGAGCCAGCAACGCGCCGACACGCGTCTCGATCTCGGTTATGACATCTTCCCAGCTGTCCTCGGTCAGGTTCGCAAAGAGCGCGGCAAAGCTCTCCTCTTCGGGCATCTCCTGCGCGGCTTCGCGCTCGACCAGCGTTTCCAGCTGTGCCCGCAGCGCCTCACGCAGCCGCTCCGCATCGAGATTGATCACCTGTTTCGCCGTACCGCGCCCTTCGACCGCGTATGTGCCGAGTTCAAGGTCCTGCCAGAAGAGGCGCAGCACGCCATTGTCGTCGATCACCGGCTGCTGTCCCGGCACGGCAGCGACGCCTGTGGGCGCAAAGCTGAGCGTAATCTGACCCGGGGTCGAATCCCGCACATCGAACCAGTCGGCCCGCTGCGTCTGGCCGACGAACCCCTTGATTCCGTCGAACGTGCCCAGCACACCGCGCACGGGAATCACGATCTCGCGCTCCTGGCCGGTGGTGGTGTCGGCCAGCTGGATCGTGCCGTCATTGGCCGCCGAATCGCCGGCATCGAGCAGATAAAACAGGTTCGCCTTGTTGGAATAGCTTTGGCTGGTGTTATCGACCGTGTAGTCAATCTGCATCTGCGCCGTCAGTATTGCCACGCCCTGCGCACCGAGCAGTTCCTGAAGACGGTCCCTATCGACCGAGGCGCTCATGGAAAGAATCGCCATCTCGCCTGCCGGCAGGAACAGTGTGACCGTTGCGGCGCTGTCGCCAGCGCGCATGTCAAGTGGTGTGTCGGAAAGGAGCGAGCCATCGTCCCCATTGCGCCAGATCCCCTGCACTCCGCCCAGCACCAGGAAATCGTTTTGCGGGATGGTGAGGGTCAGGCGCACCGCCTTGTCATTGTTGTTGACAAAGGTCATCTCATGCCGGTCGATGCCGGTGCCGGTTTCCTCTGCCCGCAGGAAGGCGCCGACGCCCTCACTGTTCTCAAAGGACTGGCCGGCATCTTTAAAGAGGATGTTCAGATCGTCCGGATCGCCGTCGGTTTCGAACATCTCAACCTTGCCGTCAAAGCTGATATTGTCGATCTCGGCCGCATAGGGGTTGTTCGTGTAGCCTGTCTCGGTGTCGTTGAAGATCACCAGCCGGCCCACATCGCCGCGCAGTTGAGCCGGTATCTGGTACATGATCCGGCTGGAGCGCAGCAAATCGCCCTCTCCGGTGATCGCAGCGGCGGCGCTGTCGGGCTGCAGCTCATAAAGAATATCGTCGACCTCCGCATAGACCCGCAGTCGGGCGCCGGATTCCTGGTCCGGAATGCTGGAGAAGATGTTGAGATGCCAGGTCAGATCGACGCCGATCAACTCCTGATCTTCGCTGAATTTCATCGTGTTGTGCACCAGGCTCCGGCCCGGTTGCAGCTCGAAACTGTAGGTAAGCAGGTGCTCCTGGATGAATTTCAGGAAGAGCGGGATGCGTTTGACCAGTTCATCCCTGACGAACCCGGCCGTGGCCGAGCGGATCGAGGCCTCGCGCCGCACGCCGTCCTCATTGGTTAGCCAGCCATCGAGAATTGCCCGGTTGCCAGGGTCGGTGGAGGGCACGCCAAAAGCAGCGCGGGCGCTTGGGACCGTGGAATCGAATGCGTCCTGCTGGCGTTGCAATGCCATCAGCCACATCTCGCGGATGAGATCGGTCGTGCCGCCGCCAAAGCCCAGATCGAAGAGCTTGGTTCCAGTGGTCTGGACAAAATTGGCCATCAGCCCCGGCAATTCGGTAATCTTGGATTTTTCAAAAGCCCCGATGATCTCCTGGCTTTCCTTAAAGGCCATCGTTTCGTTGATCAGGAAATTCAGGAAGGTCTTGAGCTGGTTGAGAGCCGTCTCGGTGACGGTGATATTGCCATTGGCATCTCTTGGCAGCAGCGCCAGCAGCTTCTTCTCCGTCAGCTTCGGCTTGAGCGAGTTGAGCCCGGGGAAGGGAATGCTCTGCAGCAGCGTCGCGGCATCGAAATTGCCGACCTGCGGGTTTATGTTCTTGTCATTGCCAATGCCGCCGCCAAGGAAGGACCACCCGGCAATCTCGTAGGCACTGCGCAACGGCACGGGCGCGCGGCCGTAGAATGGCCGGAAGGTGGATTCGAAGTCGCCGTTGAAGATATCCTCGATCACCTCGCTCTGGCCTGGCTGCGTGGCGTTCTGGACCTTCGCGGGATCGAACTTGGTTCGGTCGGTATTGTTGATCAGCCGCTGCAGCCCTGAACCGCCGCCCATCGAGGAATAGAACCAGCCGGTCCCGACACCCTCCCAGGCGGTGTTGTCGAGCGCGGCGTGGGCATCGGTGCGTGCGCGTCGGTTCTCTAATTCGCGGGCGCCGTACCAGCTCTTGAGGTTCTTGTCGAAGCCCTCGGCGCTATCGGCGATATTGGCGGGGGTAGGCTCGCTCGCGTCGTTGTAGTAGCGCGCCAGTTTGCCGAACTCCCAAAGCGCGTCGTCGGGCGGCGGGAAGGCGGTCTTGGTCTCGATGAACCGGTCGGAAGCCTGGCGCCAGATATTGTCGGGCGATTCGCCCACGCCGGTATAGGTGTCGGCTCCCAGATCGACCGTGCCCAGATACCAGCCCACCGCACGCGCATTGACGGTGCCGACGCCAAGGCCTAAGCTGAAATCCGGCACCGCATCGTCTTCGAAGAAGCCCGGCAGCCCGGTGAGGTTCATGTTGACATCGGCGCTGTCCAGCGCCATCCCGCGCCAGCTGAACGAGATCGCGCGATCATCCTTGACCGCCTGCTGATAGTAGTTGTCGGCAAAACCGACACCCTTCCAGTTGACCACCTTGGGATCCTGGAAATTTGTGAAGTCGATCGTGTCAAAGCCGAGCCGGGTGACCACTTTCTTGGCATCGCCCACCTTTTCGGAGAAATCTGCGGCCGCCTTGGCATAACGGAAGGCCGCGGCCGTTGCCGGAACGGTTACCGGCGCGACGGTGCCAAAGGACATGATCGTACCGTAGGTCTGCACCAGCCCGTAGGTGAAGAAGCCGACGGCAACCAGCTTGGACATATCCTCTACCGCGCCGAGGAAATCGGCGAGCGGGATTTTCATGTGCTTCTGCACACTGCCCGGATCGATGGTGGTGACGTGGATTGCGCCCAGCGGTTCGGCCCGCTCTGTCGTCAGCAGACGCTGGACGATCTCCGAATTGACCGCAGCGCCGCGATCCTGTCCGATGAAATGCAGCGGCGAGCCCAACAGCCCGGTCAGTTCGTTCCGGTCAAGATCGATGATTTCGGCGAAGAAGGCATCCCCCGCCGCCTCGGCAAAGCCGGTGTCGTTCACTGTGGTCGCGTCGATCCAATCGGGCACCAGCACGATGGAATTGGCGGTACGCGGATCGCCATTGATCGCCACCCAGTTGCCAAAGCGGGTCTGCGCGTCGTCGCTCGAGCTGAGGCCAGGATCATAGAGCAGGATGACGCCGCCCGTCTGCCGCGCCACCGCCTTGGCGAGCGCGAACATCGAGGTCTCGCCAACTTCGGGACCCAACAGCGGCGCGCTCAGCCCGTGGGTCACCACTGTCACCCCGGCATAGCGCTGCCCGTTGGCCGGTTTGGCCGGGTCGATCACGAGGCTTGCCTCCAGCCTGGCCGTGCGCGGGTGATTGTTGGAGCCTTGCAGAACGGTCTCTACACCCCAGTAATACTGCTGCCCGGCGGTCATCACCGTGCTGCCCGGCAAGGTGACCTCAAACCTGCCGGTGTCGCTGTTGATCTTGTAGAGGTCCGACTCCCCGTTATTGACGATCTGGTCGCGCGGGATGCGCAGGGTAAAGATACGGTTGCGGTTGCCCTCGACCTGCAGTGTGTTGGCCAGCGCGTCGCCGGCCAGGTTGCTGTCGACATAACCGATGTTTCTGAGCGCGGCGATTTCGGGCTCGGTGCTGTCGCCGACATAGAGCCCCTCACGCGGTGCGGCGGCGGCAAGGGTAAAGACGACCTCGATGACCTCATCGAGATCGGTGAGCTCGAAATGGAAGGTCGGCTGCGGGTTCGTTCTCGCAGTGTAACCCGGCAGCGTGATCGAGCCGGTGCCGCCGGTCACGTTGAGATCGCCGGACACGCCCTCGGGCACCAGATTGATGATCGAGCGGCTCTCGGCCACCGATCTGGCGGTGCCCCCCGTAAGGATCGGCGCATAGGCGGCAAACAGACCCTCCGCCGGACCGATCCGGTCGATATTGCCGTCCCTGAACCGGCCATAGCCTGCCCGGATATCGATATCGCGATTGAAGAGCGTGCGCTCGTTGCCGGGCTTGGTCAGTGTGTCGCCGTCTTCGGTCCGCAAGTCGTCGATGGGATGATCGTAGAAGGGCGTGTCGTCTTCCGCCTCCTTGAGCAGCTCCTTGATCTCGTCGATTCCATAGGCCAGCACACTGCCCAACCGCCCGCCGGACATGAAGATATAATCGCCATCCGACGACACGCCCAGATCGGTGCCCCAGCTGAGCGGAATGCCCCTTGTCGCCGCCACGACCCGCGGCGTCTCTCCCCGGCTGGTGCCCAGGAGGTTCTCGATGATCGCGATATTCGTGCCGGCTAAATTGTTGCGATAACGCTGGACGCTGCTGTTCTCGCCCAGGTTCGGATTGCGTTCGATCATGCGCTCGTCAAAACGGCGCTGGCCCATGACAAAGGCGGTCTTGCCGTCGGCGGAAAAGACGACATCGGTCGGGTCCGCGACGGCGAACGGGTCGTTGCCGGTATCGAAATCCTCTTCCAGCGGGAAGTTGAACGAAACGTTCGCTTCCACCTCCCAAACCCACCGGCCATCGTCGGCGTTGCTGCGGTTCAACACCACGACGGTGCCGTTATAGGCCCCGGTGCTGCGTCCGGTCTCGAGCTGGCGCCCACCGTCGAGCACAATGGCCTTGACCTCGTTGCTCTCGATCGCGATGCGTGTCTGAACGCCTGTCGGGTTGCGCAGGAAGGTGCCGTTACCCTCGCCCTGCAGGCCAAATTCAAAGAGCGGCTCGGGGCGGCTGCGCACATCCATCAGTTCGGCCAGATCGAACACTGCTGCACGGCCGTTGCCAATGCCGCGCTGCGACTGGGTGACGATCACCTGTTTGAAATCGGGTGTCAGCGTCGCGGCCGTGATCGGCCATTCGAGATCGAGCGTCTTGGTGTGATGGACCTGGTGATAGCTGGATGGATCATCGGGGTTGATCCCGATGAAATAGAGCATCGGCTCGCGTGTGTCGGTGGCGATGAGAAAATCATTATAGCGGTCGAGAAAGACCTCGCCGATCGACGCGCCGGGGATTTCGATGAAGTTGATCCGGCTTTCGTCCTCCGGCTTCACGTCGATCTGGCGGTACATGACCGTATCGACGACCGCGATGCCGCCGACGCCGGTCAGGCCCACATACATGCGCGTGGCGCTCTGGTTGAGCACCGCCTTGTCCGGGCGCACGCTGCCCATCTCGGTGATCGTCTCGCCATCGGCGTCGAGATAGCCGATGGGAATGCGCGCCACCAGCGCCGGCCGCATGTTTGATCCGCTCCCGAGGGGCGGATCGAACTCTTCTTCGCGAATGACGACCACCTGGTCGATATCGCCGCGCGTCTGCGTGACATCGGCGCCCTCGGGCTGCTTGATGCCCTGCTCGACGGTGACAAACGTGTCGGTCTCACGCCCGCGGACCGGTACGACCGTGGAAAACTCCCAGGTGACATCGCGGTAGCCGCCGCTGGTGGCAGTGCCGGACGCAAACCTCGACGGTGTCGGGGCAAAACCATAGGTCTGATAGGCCGTGTCGGGGCGGACCACGACCACGCTCTCGACCGCAACATCGCGCGGCGGGCGCACGGTCAGCACATCCTCGCCATTCTCGACGCGGTGATCTGCGCGCACGGCGACGCCGTTGGTGAATTTCGCGCGCAGCACGGTGTCCACATCCGCGTCTTCAGCGGCCAGCATCTTGGTTTGCAACTCGTCACGATCAAAATCGCCGAAGACCACCCAGCTGGGCAGCGGCTTGGTCGAGCCGATTGGCGCGGCGAGACGATTGCCCCGGATTTCCAGCCGCGGATCGACAATGGCCGAATCGTTGCTCGTACCCACCAGCAGCGTGTTGGTCGAGGTGACCAGCGGCTCTGTACCGGCGATCGCCTCCGCCGCGGCGCTGCCGATGACCGATACGACGAATTCCCCGATCCCTTCGACCAGCTCGACGACCGTGTCGCGCACGAAGGCCAAATTGTCGGCGTTAAAGACGGTGGTAACCAACTGCGAGACATTGCGCGGCAGGTTCAGCACAGCGTTGCGACCGGCGTTGAGCGCGCCGATAAAGGCGCCGCCGACGCCGCCCTGCCCGGTGATGAACGCGCTTGACTGCACCGCATCGGTGGCGCTCTTGGCCTGGATGTCGGTGGTAAAGCCGACCTCGCGCGTCAGCGATTCGTCAATCTTGGCCATGACGTATTCACCCTCCGCCTTGAGCCCGTCAAAGGGCGGCGAAGTGGTGCGCGCAAAGCCATCGGCGCCGACAAGGCCGGTCTCGACCTCCTGATAGCCTTTGACGAGGCCGTCGGGCGTGACGAAGTCCGAGATGCGGTAGAAGGACACCTTCGTGCCCGCGGGCAGATCGGTCGGGATCGCCAACTGCGCGCCCAGCCGCATCGGCGCATCCCCGGTATCGAGGCGGAAGGCGCGGTTGAACTCGATCCCGATCCCCTGCGGCAACGGCGCGACGTCAAGATCGGACTGATCCAGTGTCTCGATGGTGACCTCTACCTCTCGCGGCAGCGAATCCTCGGCAATCGCCACCTGGTAGCCGTCGGCATTCTGCACGATGCCGCCCGCCTTGCCCACGGGTACGGCATCGCCCACGACAGGGGCGCGGACCTGGACAGGCACCAGAAGTTCTGTCGCGCGGTAGATCACCTGCACGATTGTCTCGCCTACCGCCTTGCCGATGATCCGGCCGTCCGCCGTTACTTCGACGATGTTGCCGTTGACGACGAATTTCTGCACCTCGTCCAGGCGTGTCTCGATGACATTCTCCTCGAACGGATCGAATAGCAGCAGTTGGCGCGCGCTCCCCGGGGTGATGACCACCGCCTCGGGATAGACCTCGGCACCATAGGTGATCAGGCTCTGATCGTAGCTGTCGAGCGCACCCACCCGCACCACCGTTGCCGCGGTAACCGCGCCGCGTGTGGCGGTCAGCAGGCTGAAACCGTCATTCAGCGCCTCCAGATGCCCGGCACGAAGCCGCGCGATGGTGGAGTCGGCGAAGTCCACCGTCACGTAACCCTCAGGCAACGCGGCGGTGCCGCCATCGGCGAAATGGCCGGTAATGTCAAAGTCGAGCCGCTGACCGTCGGCGAGATAGGGCGCGCGCGTGCTGAAGTCTATCCGCTCCAGCGCCGCGCCGGAGATGTCGATGGTCAACGTCTGGGCCCCCGAAGCGCGGTAGCCGTCGCTGGCCCGGACAAAGACCCGGCCCGGATCCGTGCGCCCCGCCTCGGGCGTAAAGCGGATTGCACACCCGTCAGGCGTCAACACGGCCGTGCCACCCACCGCACCGACGATCTCGAAGAAGATCGGATCGCCTTCGGCATCGCTCGCCATTTCGACCAGCGGAATTTCGATGGCAAGATCGCTGTAGGTCTTCTGCGCCTGCGGCGTCAGCACCGGCGCGGCGTTCGGCAGAAGGCCGAAATTCTGCAGCAGCAGCGCGCGGTCCGCCGCATCCGCCTTACCGTCACCGTTGATGTCCGTCGGCGAAGCGTCCTGCGCGCCCAGATCGGTGCCGTTCACCGCGCCGTCGCCATCAAGGTCTCCCGCAGCCGTGATTGCGATCCGGTAGGTGCCCGCATCGCCCCCCGTCAGCTGCAGGCTGTGCAGGCCGGAGGTCTCGACGGCAAAGAGCGCCACGGTCGCGGTGCCCACGCGCTCCGTCGTCAACGGGTCGATCCCGCTTAGCCGCAGCGCGGCAGGTGCCGGCCCGTCGATCTCCACACGCAGGATGATGCGCCCGTTCGCCGAGGCCAGTTCGCTTGCCCTCACGGCCAGCGTGCTGCCATCCACCGCGCCCGCCGCCAGTGCGATGCTGCGCGGCGCCGCCTCGGCCAGCGTGCCGAAATGATGCGACGCGGCGGTGGTGCTGACGCTGCCGTCGGCGGCATAGCTGTATTGCGCGCCGCCAGTGCCGGTTGCGGCGATCAGGCGACCCGCCGCGCCCGCCTCATAAGCGTATAGCATCGGTGTGCCCACCCCGGCCCCGCCGGCAAAGCTCAGACGGCCCGCGTCATCATAGAGATAGATGCGCCGCGCGCCGTCGGGCAGCAGCAGCCCGGCGATGCCGCCCAGCGGGTTGGTTACGATCTGCACCGCGCTGCCATCGGGCGCGATGATGCCGCTATCGGCGACGATCAGCCGTGTGCCGCCGATCTCGATCGCGCTGACCGATCCATTGCCGTCCGCATGCCAGATGGTGCCGTCAGGCGTCGTCAGCGTCAGTACCTCGCCACCACGTCCAAAGGGGCTGTAGGGCAGGCCGGTCACGACGGAGTAAAGTCCGCCCTCGCTTTCGGTCAGGAGCGGCCCGCTATGGCTGAGCGTGTAGCCCGTCTGGTCGCTGGTAAAGCGCAGAATCGCCTGATCCAGACCCGCGATGCGCCGCGTCTCGAATACGGCGCTGAAGACCAGCCTTGTGCCATCCGGAGCGGTGAGGTGGACGCGGTCGCCCTCCTGCAGCGCGCGGTTGAACTGTGCGCCAGGCCCGGCATCGAGACGCAGATCGGCCCAGCCCGCCTGCCAGCCGGGGCCGAATTCACCCGAACGGCCCGCATCGCGTGCGTCATAGGTGCGTGTCAGATCAAGGCTGACGCCGCCCAGATCGACCGTCGCATCCACTTCCGTGCGTCGCAGTGTGGCCGAGGAAGCGGGCAGCACTTCGACCTGCTGCTCCAGCGACGAGGAAAGCCCCGCCACGTCCACCGCCTCGATCCTTAGCGTATGGAAGCCCGACTGCACCAGCCCCGGGTCGAGGCGGCCCAGTGCGCCGTTAGTGACTTCACCGGTGCCGGCGCCGAGCACGATCGCCGGGCCACCATTTCCGGGCACCAACAGCAGCCGCCAGCTTTCCAGGCTGGGGTCGGTCACGCTGCCGGTTACGTCGCCCGCCGCCAGCACCGCCCCGTCCGCAATATTCAGCGCCAATTCAGGCGCGGCGCGGTCGGTGGCGTCCCGGATGGCAATGACGCGCGTGGCGATACCCACCCGCCCATCCGCGTCGGTTACCTCCAGCACCGCCGTCACGCGGCCCGGTTCCTGTGCGACAAAGCTGGCGCGGTTGAGATCGTCAAGTGCGACCTCCTGCCCGTCGATGGTCAGACGGAACAACTCGACCGGAACAAAGCCCGTGCCGGCCACCGACAGGGTAACCGTCTGCCCGGCCCGCGCCGGGAAGCGCGGCGTCACTTCGAGCACCGCCACCGGCAACTGCGGCGCGCGCGTGACGCGCAGCACAATGTTGCGGCTGACCGTGTCGGTGCCGTCGAAGGCACTGAAGCGAATGACATTATCGCCCAGATCGCCCACTTCGGGCCGGAATGTCAGCACTCCGGTCGCGGGATCGAAACTGGCCGTGTCAGGCAGGTTCTCGGCTGACAGGACCAGCGTGTCGTCCGTGTCCGGATCGGTGGCGCCTACAGTGAATGTCAGCGTCTCGCCCAGCACCACGGCATGATTGCGCAGCGTCAGTTCCGGCTCGCGGTTGCGGTTGAGAACATTGACCGCGACATCCTGCTCGGTTGCCGCCCCTGCCGCATCCCGCGCCCGCACCTTTATCGTATAGGTGCCCGCCTGGTCGAAATCGGGCGTCCAGCGAAACTCTCCGGTGACCGGATCCAGCGTCGCGCCCGCGGGCAGCGCGCCCACCGGCTCATAAATCAGCCCGTCGCCGTCAATATCCCCCGCCAGCAGGCGGAAGCCGAACTCGGCCCCTTCGCGGCCGGTCTGCGGCGGGGTCTGCACGAAGATCGGCGCGCGGTTGGTATTGGTCACTGTCATCGTGACAGTCTCGGTGATCACCGCCTTGCCATCGGTCACGATGAGGGTGATGTCCTCATAGGTGCCGGACTGAAACGTGTGCGGGGTAAAGCTGAGAATGCCGGTCAGCGGGTCGATCGAAGCGCCGGGCGGCAGACCGGTGGCCGAATAGGTCAGCGGATCGCCATCGGGATCGGCGGCGCTCAACTGCAGCGCCAGCGGCTCCAGTTCGGCCACGGTAATGTCGCCTACCGGCTGCAGGATCGGCGCGCCATTGTCCGCGCGCACGGCAACGGGAATCACCAGCGTATCGCTCAGCGCGTCCGCCGGCACGCCGGCTCCGCTGTCGGTGACCGTCAGTGTCAGCGTGTGGTCGCCGATCTCCCCGGCGGTGGGCGTCCAGCGCAACACCGCACGGCCGTAGCTCGCCCCGGGTGTAATCACCGCGCCCACGGGCAGTCCCGCTATGCCGAATGTCAGCGGATCGCGATCCGCATCCACGGCCTCGAACTCGAATGCCAGCTCTTCGCCCGGCACGGCCACCAGTCCGGCAACCGGTGACAGGCGTGGACCCAAATTGGCGGCCTCCACCGTAAGAACGAAACTGCCGTCATCGCTTTGCGCATTGGCGGCGCTGCCATTGCCGTCATCTTCGACCCGGAGATCGATACGCCAGTCGCCGCGATCGAGCTCCTGCGGCGTCAGCCGCAGCGTGACTGCACCGCCCGCCCCGGTCACCAGCTCGCCAAAGGGCGAGGAGCCGTCGAGCGGTATGGGCGTGGGATCGAGTGAAATCTGATCCGCCCCTGCCGCCCGTGTCGCGGTGGCGCTGAAGCGCAGGAGATTGCCATCGGGATCGACCGAGGAAAGCGGGATTTCCAGAACCTCACCGCCCGCAACGCTCCGGTTCGGCAGTTCGGGCAGCTCAGGCGGGCGGTTCAGATCCTCGACATTGATGGTGATATCGTAGCTGCGTACCGCCGCAAGACCAGTGCCGTCGCCGTCATCGGTGGCCGTCAGGCGCATCACGTAACGGCCTGCATCAGCAAAGTCTGTCTGCCAGAGGAACTGGCCGGTGTCCGCATCATAGCTGGCGCCATCCGGCAGGCCGGTCATCTCATAGGTCACGGTGCGGCGCTGCGAGCCTTCGTAGTCGAGCAGGCTGCCATCGGCGGCGCGCTCCGGCAGGATGTAATCCGGATTGTCCGGGTCGAGGACCGCGGTGCGGAAGAAGATCGCCTGTCCCTCGGTGATCGTCCAGTCGTCGAAGCCCTGCATGACCGGCGCGCCATTCGCGTTGGCGATGTCAATGCGCAGCACAATGCGCGTGGTTCCGGTGCCGTCGCTGACATCGACAGGCACCTGATAGCTGCCCTTCTGGGTATAGCTCGGCGTCCATTCCAGCACGCCGGTATCGGGGTCGATCACCGCACCCGCCGGCAGGACGGGCGCGGAATAGCTGAGCACACCGCCCTCGGGATCTGCCGCCGCCAGCGCGATGCGCAGCGGATCGCCCTCACGCCCCTGCACCGGCAGGGGCGTCGCCACGACCGGCGCGGCATTGCCGGGCCGCACCAGGATGTCGAAACTGGCGGTGCTGTGCGCCGCGCCATCGCTCGCGCCGATTGTAACGCCCTGGTAAAGCCCGCGCTGACCGGGCTGCGGGGTCCAGACCAATTCCTGCCGATCCTGGTCCAGGAAGGCGCCGGGCGGCAGCTTATCGGCAAAAAGCAGCAGCCGATCGAAATCGGGATCGAAGGCCAGGATCGGCAGGCGCATCTCCTCGCCTTCGAAAAGCTCGATCACCGAAACGGGGCTTTCCAGCTCGGGCGCGGTGTTCAAACCCTCTTCGATAGTGATGTTCCACGTCACCTCGCCAAAGCCGCCCGCATCGTCATAGGCGCGCACCACCACGGGCGTCACCGCCAGCGCGTTGTCGTCCGGTGTCCAGGTCAGAACCCCTGTCTCGGCGTCAAGCTCCATGCCTTCCGGCCCGCTCACGAGGACATAGCCGATGGAGTCTCCCTCCAGATCGGTGGCGGTAAAGCCATGCTCGTATGCGACGCCCACTTCGGCGATGCTGAGCATATCCTCCAGAATGATCGGTGCCGTGTTGCCGCCCGGAAGGATGCGCACACCGTGGGCAAAGGCCGCCCGCTGCTCAGGACCGATCAACAGCGTGATCGCGCGGGCCGAAGCGCTCTCGCCGGGGCGCAGAACGCCGTCCTCGCCAATCGCCTCCGTAAGGTCAATCAGCCAGATATTGCTCGAGCGCACACCGTCCAGCGGCGTTCCGCTGCCGGTGGGATCCGCGGTATCCAGTGTGAGTCGCAGCGGTGCCAGCAGCGGCCGCGCGCCGGTATTCGTGACAATGACCTCATAGGTCGCGGTGTCGGTCTGCCGGTCGAACCGGGTGTTTTGATAGGCGATATCGACATTCGCCGTTACATCCTGCAGCCGGGTAAACTCCACCGTATGAGGCGCGCCCAGCGCCACGCCCCGTGCGCTGCGCAGATCGGCCGAGAGCGAGATCGCATAGATGCCGCGCGGCAGGCTGGCAAATCGCAGCGTTACCTCGCGATTGACTTCGTCATAATCCACCGCGGTGATTGGCAGTATGTCGCCCAGCCCGTTGATCAGCGCGAAATTCGCGAGGTCCAGGACCGAGCCTGCGCCACTGGTCGCCATATCGTCATCGAACCGAAACGAGAAGCTGGCAACCGGCTGCGAGGTGATTGCGCCGTTCTCCAGCGTACTGGCGATGACCTGCGGTGCAAAGAGCGGGCGCAGCACATCGAGGCCCGACCCATGCGCCACCATCACCCGCCCATCGGAGAGCGCGGTGATCCCCTCGCCTCGGATCGGCGCGGCGGCGACACTCACCATCTGGTGACTGGCCACATCCAGCGCGTAGATGCGCGACAGCGCGCTCGCGCCGCCGCCATGGTCCTGCGCACTGCTCAGCAGCGCCAGACCGGCGAATTCAGTACCATCCCTCCCGAAGGTGATCGAATCGAGCTGCCCCGGCACCTCGACGACGACCTCGGCCTCGCCGTCCGCGCCAAAGCGCAGTACGCGTCCGCGATCCGGCCAGCTGGTGCCCCAGAGCACGCCATCGGGCGCAATGGCGAGATCGTCCACCCGCGTATCCGAGAAAGCGCCAAAGCCACCCGTTTCAGGATCGAAGACCGCCACACCATCGCCGGTGGAGACATAAATCGTGCCGTCAGGCGCGACCGTCACCGACTGGGTGACGCCGTCGCCATATGTGCCCAGTACCTGGCCGGTGTCGAGATCAAGCTCCAGCAGCGCGCCGCCGCCCGAGGTCGCCCACAGCCGTCCGTCGGGCGCCTGGGCGAGGTCGTAGATCGGTGTCCCCAGCCGCGCCAGCGGCTCCTCGCCCCCTGCCCCTTCGGCATCGACACGGTAGAGCCAGGCCCGATCCGGCCCGCCGGAATAGAGTACCGAGCCGTCTTCAAGACCCAAGACCGCAAGCGCACCGATGCCGCCCTGACTGCCCGGCAGATCGGAGATGAACGCCTCGAAGGCAAACGGCGCAATCGCCGCCGCATAGACTCCGGGCCTTAGCGGAGAAATGGTCGCCGGAACCCCTTCCAGCGCCTGGATAAAGAGTGGGTTGGCCGGATCGGGCAGCGCCGGATCGGCTATCGGCAGCGGTGCCTCTTCCGTGGTGCCGTCGACATCGGTGCCGCCCAGATCAACTTTCTCACGCCCCAGATCGCCGCCGGCTGCGATGCCCGGCGGCGCAGCATCGCGGTTGCCCGCCGGGTCGCGGGCAAGGACCAGCACATCCACTTGCGCCCCTTCCGGCGCAGTATAGATGAACTCCCCGGTTGTCTCGTTCGATTCCACGATACGGAAATCGCCGTCGTCCAGCGAGACATAGATATTGGCGTCGCGCACGCCCGATCCGCCGGCCTCCTCCGCCGCGCTCCAGGTGATACGGTAGTCGTTGGTGCCCGGCAGGAGGCGTGCGTCAAAGGTGGTGACCGGCGCGCCCTGATCCAGCAGATAGACAAACGGATCGGTGTCCTCGGGCGCGCTGACATCGAGGATGACACGCGCCTCTGCACTGACTTCACGCCCGCTGGCGGCATCCTCATCCGCCTGCACCGTATAGCGGACCGATCCGCCCTCACCCGGACGCAGGAGGCCTTCGGCGCCGTCTCCCTCAAGCAGTTCGCCGGTCTCGGGATCGATGGCCTGCACGAGCCATGTCGCCGTGCGGCTATCGAGATCGAGACCGGCCGAGACACGCAGCACAAAGCCGCGGGTGGCGCTGAGGTCAATGTCGGTCTGGTAGACCAGCCGCCCCGGCGGCACCTCGACGCTCAGATCCCCCAGGCTCAGCCCTATATGGATAAGGAAATATTCTCTTGTCATGATTATTATCATCCTCTGTTTCGTATACGATATACTCCATTGTATGAACCGTG
>JANQMU010000152.1 GCA_028279875.1 Rhizobiaceae bacterium | reverse complement strand
TTCGGCGGCGGCCGAGGCGACCTGGGCTTCCAGGTCATCCAGTGAGGGCTCGTCGGACAGTTCCAATCCGCCGTCTTTTTCAAGGTCCAGCCGGAGGGCATCCTCCAACGCCTTGAGCGGATCCTCGCCGACCGACTTGCTTTGTGCGCTTCTTTTCGCCATCCTGATCAATGCCTCGTACTCTGTACACACCAACCCGGCATTTTTGCCTGGGTACCCGGCCCCGTTATGCGGAGAGGGAGTTCGCTGCCGCCAGTTTGGTGCGTTGCCCTTTTGCGACAATTCCGCACCGACTCACCCCACGCGCCGCGATAACGGTCGCATGCCAGCTTTCCTTTCTTGCACAGAACCGGGTTGGAAACAAATTAATGTGTGCAAATAAAGGGTTCGCGTCCTTAACGAATTATCACAGTTTGTCTCAGCCGATTAAAAAATTGATCTGATTTCCGGTATTTACCAAGCATTAACCATAAGGCTAACTTTATAAGGCGATCCGGGCACGGGTTAAGCCAATCCCGACAATTCTGCGCTGCACTGGTTGGCGCTACTATCGGGAAAGGGAAATCCATGGCCAGCTACAGCGAGGCATTTCAGCCTCCGGACCTTCATTGCAGTTCAAACCCCTCGAGCGAAAGGCCGATCGATCTTGTCCATCTGGCGCGCAAAACCATGGGCGATAAGGATGCCGAGACGCAGGTGCTGGGGTTGTTCGCGCGCCAGGCACGGCAATGCGTCAACCAGCTCTGTGGCGCAAATCACATGACGGCCCAAAAGGACCGGCTGGCGGTCGTGCGGACGCTCTATGGTTCGGCCTCGAATGTCGGCGCGTTCTGTGTGTCCAGAGCCGCCAAATGTCTGGAAGAAGACCCGAATGACGGGATCCTCCACGACGCGCTCAGCGAGGCGGTCCTTGATGTCGAAAATTTCATCTCGGGGCTTTCGCGGTAAGTCGGACGCAGCCTGGCTGGCGGTCCGCAAACGCGTTCTTTAAGGTCAATTGCGGATTTGCGGCGCTATTCGCCGCAAAGCGGACATTGCCGCCCGGAATCATTTCGCCGTGCTTGACTTCCCTGACAGGCCCTTTAACTCCGCTGTGGGACTTACCGAGCGGAGCTGATTTTCATGACAAAACTGACGATCGTTGCCCATGACGGGGCGCGTTTTGATATCGATGCCGAAGACGGCTCGACGGTCATGGAAAATGCCATTCGCAACGCAGTCCCGGGGATCGATGCCGAATGCGGCGGCGCGTGTGCCTGTGCGACCTGTCATGTCTATGTGGATGAGGCCTGGACCGAGGCAGTCGGCTCGCCGGATGTGATGGAAGAGGATATGCTGGATTTTGCCTATGAGGTGCGGCCGACCTCGCGATTGTCGTGCCAGATCAAGGTGACGCCGGAACTGGACGGGCTGGTGGTCGAGGTGCCGGAGCGCCAGTCCTGAAGCCACCCAAGCAGCGGGGAACCGGAATGCAGGCGGCAACCGAAACAGATGTCATTATCATCGGTGCGGGACCGGTCGGGCTCTTTGCCGTGTTCGAACTTGGCCTCTACGATCTCAAATGCCACCTGATCGATATCCTCGACCGGCCGGGCGGCCAGTGCGCCGAACTCTATCCCGAAAAGCCGATCTACGACATTCCGGCCTGGCCGGTGATTTCCGGACAGGAACTGACCGACAGGCTGATGGAGCAGATCGCGCCTTTCTCGCCCACCTTCCATTTCAACCGGATGGTGAGTGCGCTTCGCCGACGCGAGGATGGCGGGTTCGAGGTGGAGACCGATGAGGGCGAATTGTTCCATGCGAAGGTGGTGGTGATCGCCGCCGGCGGCGGGTCATTCCAGCCGAAACGCCCGCCGATCCCCGGCATCGAGGAATTTGAGGGCAAAAGCGTCTTTTATTCAGTGCGGCGCATGGAGGAATTTCGCGACCACGATGTCATGATCGTCGGCGGTGGTGACTCGGCGCTCGACTGGACCTTGAACCTGCAGCCGGTCGCCGGGTCGATGACCCTGGTTCACCGGCGCCCGCAATTTCGGGCCGCCGACGACAGCGTCAACAAGATGCGGGCGTTGGAGGAACAGGGTGCCTTGACCTTCCAGCAGGGTCAGGTCTCCGCGTTGAATGGCGAGAACGGCCAGTTGCGCTCGGCGATCGTCAGGGACGGTGAGGACGAACGGGAGATCGCCTGTTCCAGAATGCTGCCGTTTTTCGGGCTGACGATGAAGCTCGGTCCGATCGCCGATTGGGGATTGAACCTCCACGAAAACCTGATCGAGGTGGATACCGAACGGTTCGAGACGAGTGTTCCGGGCATATTCGCCATTGGCGACATCAACTGGTATCCGGGCAAATTGAAGCTGATCCTGTCGGGATTCCACGAGGCGGCGCTGATGACCCAGGCGGCCAAGAAAATCGTCAGCCCCGGAGAGCGTGTCGTTTTTCAGTACACGACGTCGTCGACGAGCCTGCAAAAGAAACTGGGCGTCAAATAGGCGCGCGGCTTCGGCAACCCGGATTGGGCAGGATGGCCATGTCACAGAGCTACGCAGTACGACACTGGCGTGTCGGCCACAACCGGTCCCTTAAACTTGGGCCGCGCGGTCAGATCATGGGAATCGTCAATGTCACCCCGGACTCCTTTTCCGATGGCGGCCGTTTCGCCTCGACCACCGCCGCCGTCGATGCCGCACTCGCCATGGAGCAGGAGGGGGCGGCGATTGTCGATATTGGCGGTGAATCGACCCGCCCCGGAGCCCGCGCCATCGCCGCGGAGACCGAACAGGCAAGGATCATGCCGGTGATCGAAGAGCTGGCGCGGCGCAGCGATATCCTGATTTCGGTCGATACCTACCGGGCGGAGACCGCGCGCATGGCGGTCGAAGCCGGAGCCCATGTGATCAACGATGTGTGGGGCTTGCAGAGGGACGGGGCCATGGCGGCGACAGCGGCGAAGCTGGGCGCCGGCGTGTGCATCATGCACACCGGCCGGGACAGGCAGAAGGCAGCGGACGTAGTGACCGATCAGTTCCGGTTTCTGGGCACTTCGCTCGATACTGCCCGGGCGGCCGGGCTTGCCGACGAGGCCATCGTGCTGGATCCGGGCTTCGGCTTTGCCAAGGACCATGATGAGAATGTTGAATTGATGGCGCGGTTCGCCGAACTGCACGGACTAGGCTATCCGCTGGTTGCCGGAACATCGAGAAAGCGGTTTATCGGCATGGTCAGCGGCCGGGAGATGGATGACCGGGATGTAGCGACCGCGGCGACGACCGCCCTGTTGCGCATGGAGGGCGCGGCGCTGTTTCGCGTCCATGATGTGAAGGCGAACAGGGATGCGCTGGCCATGGCCGATGCCGGGCTGGCGATCAAACGGGGCAGGACGGAACCATGACCGATACGATCAAGATCAAACTCAGGAATTGCGCCTTTTTCGGTCGTCACGGCGCGCTGGAGAGTGAATTCGAACTCGGCCAGCGCTTTTATGTGGACATCGAAATGGAGGTTCGGCCAACACGGGCGCTGAGCGAGGACGATCTGGAAAGTACCGTCGACTACGGCGCCGTGTTCCAGGTTGCCGAAAAGGTCGTGCAGAGTGAGCGGTTCTACCTGATCGAGGCGCTGGCGCATCGTATCGGGACGGTTCTTTGTGATACCTTCCCGCCGATCCGCCGTGTGCTGGTCGTGGTTCGCAAACCGAGCGCCCCGATTGCCGGTATTCTCGATTATGCGGAGGTCTGCGTTGAGTGCGTCGCCGCGGACTGACGGAACCGCCCGGCACCGGGTGATGCTCGGCCTTGGCGGCAATCTGGGCGACCCGCCAAAGGCCATGGCGAGAGCGCTGCATTTGCTCGACGGCCATGATGCCATCGAGGTCGGGGCGGTGTCGCGGCTTTACCGAACCCCGCCCTGGGGCAAGACCGATCAGGACTGGTTTTACAATTGCTGCGCCGGCATCACCACCACACTGACACCGCATGCCGTGCTTGCAGCCTGTCTGGATATCGAGAAACAGCTCAAGCGAAAACGGCGCGAGCGGTGGGGGCCGCGTATCATCGATATCGATGTCCTGACCTATGATGACCTGGCTGTCGATGAGGAGGGGTTGACGATCCCGCATCCGCATCTGCACGAACGGGCCTTTGTGCTGGTGCCGCTAATGGATATCGCGGCCGATATCCGGGTTGCCGGACGGTCGATATCACAATGGGCCCGGATCTGCGACGATGCCGGAATAGAAACTGTCAGCGCCGATGGCGGCTGGTGGCGCAGTGCCGGTTAGCGCGAGCCGATCCTGGTGTTGCGTTCCAGTGTCATGCCGATCACCGGAACCAGTTGCTCGCCGACCTTGACCGAAATCGTCACATCCATGGTGTTGGGTTGCTTCAGGTGAGCGACCATCGCGCCATTGAGCTTTCTGCGGTTGATGCCGACGACGATTTTGTTGCCCTGGATCCGGCCTGAGACGATATCCAGGCCTTCACCCTTGGCGCCGTCCATGAACCGGCCGGAATATCGTTTCCCTTTGCTGGCGATGAAGGCTGACATTTTCTGAGAGAAGATCCCGACGCGGCAGTGACCGTCCAGCATCATGCCGACGGCGATTTCTTCCGCCGGGCCACCCTTGAGCTTGCAGACGAATTTGGTTCCCTTGTATTTTCCTGCAACAATCTCGCCCGGGCCGCGCCAGACCCCCTCGACGGAATCAAAGAATGCCTGCTCCTTTGAGCCGGCCCAGGACACCGTGAACATTCCGGTCATGAGCAGCGCGAGAGATGTCAGGATGATACGAAAGAACATGAGATGGCTCGCAACGATTTGACGACGGCCCACCATCAACTGAAATGGTTAAGGGCCGGTTGAAAACGGTTCCACCGATATTAACAGACGATGCCATCGAAGGAAATCCGCCGTTTTTTGCCGCGGTGCTTGAGCGAGTTGCTATGAGATTGACGAAAACAGGATACTGACTATCTTTCGCCCATGAATACAGCGACCGCCGCCAAATCGCTTTCGGCGCTGGGCCATGATGCCCGGCTTTCCGTGTTCCGGCTGCTTGTCAGGGCTGGTGACGACGGGCTGAATGTCGGCGCGATCGGCCGGCACCTTGAAATTCCGGCCTCGACGCTGGCGCACCACCTGTCAGCACTGGTTGACGCCGGGCTGGTGCGGCAAGGTCGTCGCGGCCGGGAAATCCGCAATTTTGCCAATTATGACGCGGTGTCGGATCTCGTGGACTATCTGACCGAAGAGTGCTGTCTCGGCGTCGCGCAGACCTGAGAGACCATTCGATCAGGATTTGGCCTTTCCGGCACCGGCCGCCTGGCGGGTCAGATCGCCGACAAATTCACCGATGCCTGGCCTTTTGGTGGCGCGAAACGGCAAGGGGCGGCACAGGTCCATCGCCGAAATGCCTATGCGTGCGGTCATCAATCCATTGATGACGCCTTCGCCGAGTCTGGCCGACAGTTTGGTGGCGAGGCCGTGGCCGAGAAGCTGCTGCACGACGCCGTCGCCGATGGCGATCGAGCCGGTCACGGCGAGATGGCCGATAACATCGCGCGTCAAACGGACCATCCCCAGCGCACCGGGCCGCGTGCCGTAGAGCAGGGCGAGGCGGCGGATGAGGCGCACCGCCTCAAACAGGACATAGCCGATATCCACCAGGGCGCGGGGGCTGAGAGCGGTGACGACCGAGACCCGTTTCGATGCGCCGAGGATCAGTTGCCGTGCCTCTTTGTCCAGCGGCTGCAACAGGGTGATTTCGGCGAGATCGACCAGATGCGGACCGTCGATGATCTCGCCATCCAGTTCGGCGAGGCGGGCCCGGTCGCGGGCGGTTTCCGGACGCGTCGAAAACAGCGCTTTCAACCGCGACAGAACCATGCGGGCTTTTGCGGGGTTTTTCTGTCGCACGGCGGTTTCGGCCAGCGCCTTGATGGATTGCACACTGTCGAGCCGCAGCAGCGATGTGATTTCCCGGGCAACGATGATGATGAGGGACAGGCCACCGATGGCGGCCAGTGCCGTTGCCGTCCAGCCGAGCCAGGCCGCGCGGGCGAAATAGGACTGAATAAGACCGTCGATCCAGATCGCGAAAATCAGCGAAAACAGCAGACCGAACGCCGCTGCCGCGATCTTGCCGAAGGACAGGCGCCGCCGGCGCGGTTTTGCGATATCCGGCGTCAGCGCGTCGATTGCCGCAATGTCTCCGTCCTTTGCGCCGGGATCCGATCCGCCTGAGGCATCCGGCGTGAACGGGTCGTGTTGATCCTCGACGATCGCGTCCGCTTCGGCGACATAGGACGGAGGTCGCGGCCTGGTTTTGACCGCCCGTGCCTTGACGGGTTCGGGCGGCGGTTTTGGTGGATCCTCGGCCATCGGCACGGATCTGGGTTTTCGGCGCTTCGTCGTCATGCGAGCCAGTCTCCGAACAGGAATTCGAACGCCCGGTCGAGCCTGATATGCGGCAGGGAGAGCGAGATGCCTTCCGTCGTTTTTTCCAGCGGCGGTGGCCTGAAGCGGACAAAATTCAGATGCGGGCGGTCCTGCGGCTTGCCGGAGCCGAGCTGCTTGAAGAACAGATCGGCGTTTTCCGGGAGATCGCCCGGAAAAATGCCGGTTTTGGTCTCGCCGTCAAAGGTCTCACCATCGATCGTCTCCCCCTTGAGCGGTGTGCCGACGATCAGCGGCAGTTTGCTCTTGCCCTGGCCGCTGCTGCCCTCGCGGGTTGCCCGCACCGCGGCAAGCGCCAGAACCTCGATGTCGGCACCGGCATAGCCGGCCCGCTGTGTGGCCCGTTCCACCAGACGTCCGACAATCGCCTCCAGCCGGTCATGGCTCTCATGGTGCAGATGGTCGGCCTTGGTGGCGCCGACCAGCACCCGGTCGATGCGTCGGGAGAACCATGAC
This sequence comes from Rhizobiaceae bacterium, assembly GCA_028279875.1. Lineage (GTDB taxonomy): Bacteria > Pseudomonadota > Alphaproteobacteria > Rhizobiales > Rhizobiaceae > Hoeflea_A. The sequence continues at coordinate 44,375 of JANQMU010000152.1, read as the reverse complement.
GTCAGCAGGTTGTTCCGGCCGGGCCTGAAACAGGAGAGGATGTCGACCAGCGCGCGCTCGAGATCCTGCACGGCTTCCGGTCCGGCATTCATTGCCTGCATGGCGTCGACCAGGATGATCTGCCGGTCGAGGCGAGCGAAATGTTCACGGAAGAACGGCTTGACGACGAGGCTCTTATAGGCCTCGAAACGACGCTCCATCATGGCCCACAGCGAGCCGCTCGGGGCCGGGCCGGGCGGCAGGTCGGGCATCGGGCAAAAGGTCAGCGCCGGAGAGCCTTCGAGATCACCGGGCATCAAAAAACGCCCGGGGGGCAGGGTGGAAAGCGCCCGTTCGTCGCTTCTGCAGGCCCGCAGATAATCGGAGAACAGCGCCGCTAACTCGCGTGCCCGGGTTTCGTCCGCGACCATCCCGGGGCCAAGCTGCGAGGCCGGCGATAGCCACCGCGCCGCCAGATCGGCGCGGGCTGGCGAGCGTGCAAGGTCGAGGGCCGTAGCGCTGAAGGTGCGATAATTCTGCCGCAGCAGGGGCAGATCAAGCAACCATTCGCCCGGATAGTCCACAATGTCGAGGGTCAGCTTGCCGCTGGAAAACATCCGGCTCCAGGCACTGGCCGATTCATACTCGATGGTCAGCCGCAGTTCGGAAATGGCCCGTGTCGATTGCGGCCAGATGCGGTCTTCGATCAGCGCTGCCACATGGTCTTCGTACTGAAAGCGCGGGACGCCATCATCGGGTTGCGGCTCCAGACGGGCCGACGCGATGCGGCCATCGCTCTGGGCCCGGAAAAGCGGCAGCCGGCCGCCATGCAGCAGATTATGGACGAGGGCGGTGATGAAAACGGTTTTTCCGGCCCGCGACAGCCCGGTCACACCGAAGCGCATCGTCGGGCGAACCAGATTTCCGGCGCGATCGGCCAGATTGTCGAGCGTGATCAGCGCTTCATCGGAAATGCGGCTAAGCGACGACGCCAATTCTCACCTGTTGTTGTTCCAGTCCCGGTTTCATATGGAATCGCCGCGCACCGCATTCAAGCGGCTTGATCGCAGGGCATTTAAAATGGCATGATTTCAGCGGGTTGTGGTATGGTCTTCGGATTTCGATTCAGGATGGTCAACGCCGATGTTTACCTTCCTGCTGCTTCTTCAGACGTTTCGGGGTCAGAAACTCCGACAGATGCCCGCCATAGGGTGTCTGGTCCGTCAAAGTGGACATGTCGATAATCGCCACTCCGGCGGTCGGATACCCTTTCTGCAGGCGTCGCGCGGGCCACGCCTCGGCGGTGCGGGTGAGCGCCCGGGCCGTGTCTTCCATCATCGGGTTGTGACCGATGAGGAGCACTGTTGCGGCCACCTGTTCCAGGAGCAGTTGCAGGTAGAAATCGTGGCTGCTGCTGTAGAGAGCCTCAATCCAGCTTACATCCGCGGGCTCGGGCAGGGCGCCGGCCACGATGTCGCAGGTCTGCACACAGCGCCTTGCCGGCGAGCACAGGACGATGTCGGGCTGGAGTTCCGCCATCGCCATGGCTTTGCCGATAAGACCGGCGTCGGCGACGCCGCGGGCGTCCAGCGGCCGGTCGAAGTCACGCATGCCGGGCCGGGCCCAGGCAGCATGTGCATGACGAAGCAGGAGGATCTTTTCGGTTTTGCCCATGGCTTGTCCAATTGGCAGGTGATGCAATCGCTGTCTGATACCATTCCAGCCGCGGGCAGATACTGCAAGCCGGCAATGATGCGAAGGACAAAAAATGTGACGAATACCGGCCCGCAGAACGCGCCGCCAGGTGTTCCCATTGGGCGATGACATGTGCTGCGGGGCAGGTCTTTTGCCGCTCTCCGGCGCTGCGCAAACGGTGAATCCCGCGCCTTGGCAAATAGCGCGTATCGGCGGCGATCCATCTGTGGAAACTGTCATATTGCGAAGCAAAATCACAATATAAATTAGATGTTTAACCGAAATTCCTCGGTCACGAAATTCTGATCCAAATATGTTTTTCCGTCTTGTGTCGTGCCGCCGGTCTGGCTATACACACGCCAAAAACGCACTGCTACCGAGGAATCACCATGAATGAACGAATTGATCTTGGTTCCTATGTCCCCTCGGATGACGAGGTGTTCATGAGTTCCAAGCAGCGGGCTTATTTTCGCGCGAAACTGAATGCCTGGAAAAACGAGATTCTGCGTGAAGCGCGCGAAACACTGGGGCATCTGCAGGAAGACAACGCAAATCACGCCGATATTGCCGACAGGGCCTCTTCCGAAACGGATCGGGCGATTGAATTGCGGGCGCGGGACCGGCAGAGGAAACTGATTTCAAAGATCGACGCGGCGCTCAGAAGGATCGACGACGGCACCTATGGCTATTGCGAGGAAACCGGTGAGCCCATCAGCCTGAAGAGGCTCGATGCCCGGCCGATCGCGACACTGTCGATCGAGGCGCAGGAACGCCACGAGCGGCGCGAAAAGGTGTATCGCGACGAATAGCCTGTGCGGCGCATATAATAGAAACCTGACTGAGAGCGGCGTTCCTGACGGAACGCCGCTTATTGTTTGACCGACAGGTCGCCGAGCAGCTTCTTCATTTCGTCTTCCAGCGACGCGACATCGTGGCTTTCTGTCGGCTGCTTTGCCTTGGCGGGCGGCTGCGTCTGCGGTGGCTCGAACTCGACGACCTTCTTTTCGTCGGTGTTGCTCATTTCGGCCTCGAGAACCCGGTCGAAATCGGCAATGAGTTCATCGGCTGCGGCGGCAATCGGTCCCGTTTTCGCCTGCTCGGGCTCGGTCGAGGCCACGGCAGGCTCCGGCGGCGGTGGCGGCGCGGGGACCGGATCGATCGGCTCCGGCGCCGGTACTGTGCGGGCAGGACTGGCTGACTGCTCTGGTGCTGCGGATTTATCATCCGCTCCATCGCCCGTGTCGGGCATCACCAGATCGCGGGCCGCCTCCAGCGCATCTTCGAATTCGCTCTTCATGGCCGCGCTCTGCTGCGGGGCGTCCCCGACTGTTTCCGGCCGGTCCGGCTCGGCTGCCGCCACTTTGGCGGCGGTCGATGTCTGCTCGACCGGCGCCTGTCCGCCATTTCCATCGGTTCCCTGCGCACTGACCGCGGCTGCTGCACCGGCGGCGGAGGTTGCCGCCACGGCGGATGCAGGTTTTGCCGGTTCCGGGCGGGCAGGTTCGGGCCGTTTCGGCGCTTCGGACGCGCCCGGCAGGCTGCCGGCACCCGCTTCGGCCTTGCCGGCCGCGGTGGATACGCTGTCTGCCGGTTTTGCCTCGGCGGCCGGTTTTGCGGCCGGTTTGGCCGGTTCGGTCGCTGCGACGGGGGCTGGCTTTTGCGGCGGCGTGGCGGGTTCGCTGGCCGGCCGTTTCTCCTGGTTGGCCTTTGCCGCTGCCTTTGCCGCCACCTTGGCGGCCTGTTTGGCCTGGGCCGCGGCCGAGCGGCCGATCCCGCTTTCCACAACGATATCGCTCGGTCCGCCGATCAGGATCAGATGTTCGACGTGATCGCGGCGCACCAGCACAAGCCGGCGGCGCGAATCCACAGCCGCTGCATCCAGAACCGCCAGCCGGGGCTGACGGTTGCCTCCGCCGCGCATGAAGATCATGTGGCCCCGCCGCCGCACGAACCAGAAGATCAGGGCAAGACAGACGACAATGGCCCCGGCGATCAGTGCCATGGTTTCAAGGGACATTCCGTCCGTGCCCGTAAGCGTTTCACCCATTGCTATAGCTTTCCTGCCATTGTCTGCCGGCAATGCGCCGACGCTCGCCCCTTCAAAAGGGTAGAGGGCGATCAGGGCGCATGCAAGCGCAGCGGCCCGCAATTTCTGAGTAACACACAGTTACCGAACCGCGAAACGGAATCGGCACGATGCCCGATGCCCTCCGCGTGACGGTACTTTTCCGGCCGCCACGGACGGCCAACGCCATTTCTTCGGTAATTCACGGCAATTTGCAGCCTTCGCGCCGGCGTCCCTTTCCTTGTGCCGAGGAATATGATTCAAACGAAACGAAACATGAGGGGAATCATGTTCGCTTCAAGGGGACACTGATGGCGCGGAAGAGCCAGTCGGATGGTCGCTATCCGACGCCGGTGATAGACCGACACTCAAAGCCGGGCACGGTCATTCGTCTGATTGTCCTGGCGATCGTGCTGGTGGTCGCCGCCATCGCCTTTGTCTATCTGGAGGGTCGGGTTGACCCTAATTTCGGTCTCGGCCTGCTGGGCATTCTCGCCATGGTCGGGATATTCTATCTGGTTTCGACGTTCATCGGCTTTGTGCAGATCATGCCGAGGGCGGGCGGCGACGAGCTCTCGAGGCTGTTCATCGACGGACATCCCGAAGGCACGGTCGTCATCGACAGCAAGGGTCGCGTCGTTTACGCCAACCGGACCTACGCCACGTTGATTGGCGCGGCCGGCCCCAACGACATTCTGTCCATCGAGGCAATTTTCTCGCGCGACAATCAGGCCGCCGAAGCGGTGTACCGGCTGACCAACCGGATACGCGAGGGCAAGGAGGGACAGGAGGAATTCCGGCTGCTCAACGGGCTCGGCGACCAGACAGACACGCCGGTCGGGCCGCGCTGGTACCGCCTGCGCGCGCGGCTGCTCGACCTTGGCGGCGGCGGCGAGAAACTGCAGGCCTGGCAATTGTCGGACATCACGGCCGAACGCGAGGATCAGGAGCGCTTCTTCAAGGAACTGCAGCACGCCATCGACTATCTCGACCACGCCCCGGCCGGCTTTCTGTCGACCGGCAATCACGGTGATGTCGCCTATATCAATGCCACGCTTGCCGACTGGATCGGCCTCGATCTGACCGCATTTTCGCCCGGAACCATCGCGCTGAAGGACCTGATCGCCGGGGAAGGCATGGCGCTGATTGAATCTGTTCAGGCCGCGCCGGGACTGAACAAGACTGCAACGCTCGATCTCGATATGCGGCGCCAGGACGGCAAGAGCCTTCCGGTGCGGCTCGTGCACCGGGTCAGCGCGACCCGCGACGGCGCGCCGGGCGAGAGCCGGACGATCGTGCTGATGCGGTCCGGCGAGGTCGACAGCGAGAACACCACGGCGGCCGCGGAAATGCGCTTTACGCGCTTTTTCAACAATACGCCGATGGCGATCGCCTCCGTCGACGGGAACGGCCAGATCCTGCGGACCAACGCGCCTTTTCTGAAGATGTTCTCGGCGGCCGTGTCGCGCGACGATCTGGAGAGGGGAAGCCCCTTCCACATGGTGATCCATGAGGGTGATCGGCCAAAATTCGAGCAGGCGCTCGATGCCGCCCGGGATGGCCAGGGCGATATCGATCCGGTCGATACGCGCCATGCGGCCGACAGCGACCGGTTCTTCCGGTTCTACGTCACCGCGGTCGTCGACAGCGGCGAGAGCGAGGAGGTCGCCATCATCTACGCCGTCGAGATGACCGAACAGAAGGCGCTGGAAGGTCAGATGGCGCAGACCCAGAAGATGAATGCCGTCGGCACGCTGGCCGGCGGCATCGCACATGACTTCAACAATGTCCTGACGGCCATCCTTTTGTCGGCGGACCATCTGCTTTTGTCCCTGCGTCCGTCCGATTCCAGCTTCGCGGACTTGATGGAGATCAAGCGCAACGCCAATCGCGCCGCCGTTCTGGTGCGGCAATTGCTGGCCTTCTCGCGCAAGCAGACCATGCGCCCGACGGTGCTTTCCATGACCGATGTCATCGGCGACCTTCGCATGCTGGTCGACCGGCTGACCGGCACCCATGTCAAGCTCGATATCGAGTTCGGTAAGGATCTGTGGCCCGTCAAAACCGATCTCGGCCAGTTCGAACAGGTGATCATCAACCTGGCGGTCAACGCCCGGGACGCGATGCCGGAAGGCGGCACCGTCAAGATCCGGACGTCGAATGTCGCAGCGGACGAGATCGAAGCGCTCAACCATCGCGGCATGGACGTTGCCGATTATGTGCTGATCGAGGTTGCCGACGAGGGCACCGGCATCGAACCGGACCTTCTGGACAAGATATTCGAGCCGTTCTTCACCACCAAGGATGTCGGCAAGGGCACCGGTCTCGGCCTGTCGATGGTCTATGGGATCATCAAGCAATCGGGCGGCTATATTTATCCGGATTCGCAGATCGACAAGGGCACCACGTTTCGCATCTATCTGCCGCGCCATGTCGAAGCCGTTTCGCAAGCAGATCCGGACGCTGCCGTCGCCGACGACCGCGCTGCGGAGGACGCCGCCGCCCCGCAATCTGCAGCGGTCGCGCAGCAGGACCGGGAACGCACCGATCTGACAGGGTCGGCGACGGTGCTGCTGGTCGAGGACGAGGAGGCGGTTCGCCGCGGCGGCAAGCGCATGCTGGAGACGCGTGGCTACACCGTCCACGAGGCCGCCTCCGGGGTCGAGGCGCTTGAGATCATCGAGGAATTCGGCGACGCCATCGATATCGTGGTTTCGGATGTCGTGATGCCGGAAATGGACGGGCCGACATTGCTGCGCGAATTGCGCAAGGATCACCCGGACATGAAGTTCATTTTCGTTTCGGGCTATGCGGAGGACGCCTTTGCGAAAAACCTGCCGGAAGACGCCACATTCGGCTTCCTGCCGAAGCCGTTTTCACTGAAGCAGCTGGCGACAGCGGTCAAGGAAGTGGTCGAAAGCTGAAAAGCGCCGCAATTTAAACGGCTCGCGGGCCCCGTTATCGAAGTTTTGGATGTTCGGGACTGTATGGAAGGAACACATTGGCGCCGTATTGTTGCTATTGAAGCAGTATCCGCCTTTGCTATTATTTGGGGACCTTGAGAGAGGGGCTTGATTCGAATGCTGAAAAAAATCGCACTATTGCTGGTGTCGGGCGCTTTCCTGGCGGCGTGCACGACGTCGAATCCCTATACGGGGCAGCAGCAGGTTTCGCGCACCGCCGGCGGCGCGGCGCTTGGTGCCGGACTTGGCGCCGGGCTGGGACTTCTGGCCGGTGGCAATGACCGCCGCAACGCGCTCATCGGCGCCGGCATCGGCGCGCTGGCCGGCGGCGCGATCGGCAATTATGTCGACCGGCAGGAAGCCGAGCTGCGCGCCCAGTTGCAGGGAACCGGCGTTTCGGTGACCCGCAACGGCAACAACATTATCCTGAACATGCCGTCAAATGTCACCTTTGCGCTTAACCAGGCGCAGATCGATCCGAGCTTCTATGCGACGCTCAACTCGGTGGCGATCGTTCTCAACAAGTATAACCAGACGCTTGTCGACGTTTACGGCTACACCGACAGCACCGGATCGGCGTCCTACAATCTGGACCTGTCTCAGCGCCGGGCGCAGTCCGTGTCACGTTATCTGACGGCGCAGAATGTCGACCCGCGCCGCATGTATGTCACCGGCTTCGGCGAGGAGCGGCCCATCGCCACCAACGCCACGGAAGCCGGCCGGGCCCAGAACCGCCGGGTTGAAATCCAGATCGTGCCGCTTTCATAAGGAAGCCGTTGGCGATCATGTTTGAGACAAGGCGCTGCCCGTCCGGGCGGCGCCTTTTTTCAGGTCCGCAGCTCTTTGCGGATCACCAGCTTCAAGCCGGACCAAGTCTCGTCGACGGCGCAGACCTTGATGTCCACCAGCCCCATCGGAAGGGCGATGTCACGGATCACGTCCTCGGTGATGTCGGTCGGCCGCTTCGAGGCTTTCTTGGGCCACGATACCCAGATCATGCCATCTTGGGCGATGATGCCGCGAAGATCGCCAAGATGCTCACGCAGCCTGTCCGCTTTGGTAACGAAGAGGTGCGCCGCATCCATCGTTTCGGTGGCCGCGACGGGGACAAGGTGAAGATTTTGTGCGGCGATCTCGGCTTCGACGCTGGCCGGCATATCGAGCCAGAAGACCCGAAACCCGTCTTTCAGGGTCAGTTTTCTGGCGAGTGGCGTCCCGGAATATCCAGGCATCGTTGAATCCCCTCAGGCGGAATGAAAGGCGCAGGCGATCCCGGCGGCCAGCGCGGCGTTGTTCTTGACCAGCGCGATATTGGTCTTCAGGCTTTTGCCGCCGGTGCTCTCGAATATCCGGGCGAGCAGGAACGGGGTCACGTCCTTGCCGGTGATCTTCTGCGCTTCGGCCATGCGCAGGGCTTCGGCAATGTGGATTTCCATCTCATGGCGGGGAATCTCGCTGGCCTCGGGAACCGGGTTGGCGACCAGCATGCCGCCCTCGATCCCGAGATCGTCGCGGGCCCTTTGAAACCGGACGATATCCGCCGGTTCGTCGACGCGCAGCGGTGACGGGATACCGGAATCGCGCGACCAGAAGGCCGGCAGGGAATCGCTGCCAAAGGTGACGACCGGCACGCCTTTGGTTTCGAGGACTTCGAGGGTCTTGGGGATATCGAGGATCGCCTTGGCGCCGGCGCAAACGGTGATCACCGGCGTTCTGGCAAGCTCGTCGAGATCGGCGGATATGTCGAAATTTTCCTCCGCGCCGCGATGGACGCCGCCGATGCCCCCGGTGGCGAATACCCTGATGCCGGCCCGATGGGCCGCGATCATGGTGGCCGCGACCGTGGTGGCACCCGTGCGGCCCATTGCCATGGCAAAGGGCAGGTCAGCGCGCGACACCTTCATGGCGTCCGTGGTCTTGGCGAGCCGGGTCAGCCTGTCCCGTTCGAGGCCGATATGCAGCGTGCCGTCGAGCACGGCGATCGTCGCCGGTACGGCGCCGCCGGCCCGTATGACGTCTTCGACCGCGAGCGCCATCTCCAGATTGCCCGGCCACGGCATGCCATGGGTGATGATGGTCGATTCCAGCGCGACAACCGGCTGGCCGGCCTTGAGCGCGGCGTCAACGTCTTTGGAACAGGTAACGGCGGGTGTGTCGGCCATGTATGGATCCCGGATTGATGTGTCGAATTCGTCTCATGACAGCATAACGGGGTCCGGCACAAGAGCCATGGCCGCCCGGACAGCCGGCAAATCCAGGTCGGGCGGTGCGGCGGCGGGGCTCCGCACGGCAAGGCCGGCGGCGGCAATGCCTGCCCGCGCCGCCTCGGGCAGCGGCGTTCCGCCGCCGAGGGCATCGAGGGTTGCGGCGGCAAGGGCGTCGCCCGCGCCCGTGACGTCGACGATGTCGGTGACATCCGGCGGATCGATCTGGAACACGCATTGGCTGTCAAAGCCGATCAGCGGATCGCCGCCGCCGGTGATCACCGCGCTCTTCAGCCCGGCGGCGCGAAGCCGGTCCGGCCAGTCCCGCGGGCGGCTGGTTTCGCAGAGCGCGGCGGCTTCGGCGGCGTTCAGGAAAAGCACGGACAGTTCGGGCAGGAGGCCGGCCAGCCGGACGACCTTGGCGGGAGAAATGGCGATGGCAGCCAATGGCTTATCGGCTGCGGTCGTTCGCTCCGTGAGGGCGGCGAGGGTGCTTTGCGGCAGGTTGGCGTCGCACAGCACCCGGTCGCAGGCAGCGATGGCGTCACGGATCGACTTCTTCGACAATTGCCGCAGCGAAAAATGGTCATAGAGATCCATATCGGCAACGCCGATCACCAGATCGCCATTTTGGTCCAGCACCGCCGAGTAGCTTGGCGTCGAGCGGTCAAGGAAGACCTGCGCCATATCGGCAATGCCCGCCGCTTCTGCCGCCTGTGCCACGGTTTCGCCCGCCGCATCGCCGCCGCGCACCGACACCATCTGAACGTCATTGCCCAGCCGGGAAAGGGTCTGCGCCGCGTTGAAACCACCACCGCCGGGCTCCTCGCGCCAGCGCCCCGGATTGCTGGCGCCGGGCCGGGTCTCAGTGGCAAGGGTGGCACGCCGGTCGAGATGGGCGCCGCCGAGAACGAGGAAGCGTGTCATCGATCGGCCTGTTTTACGGCCGGCCCGGCGCTCGTCCGGTTGGTGGAGGGGTTCTTTTCCAAGGTATCAACTTCCTCGCAGTTTCAACGGGCAGGGACAAGACCTTGCAGCGCCCTTGTTCATGCCGGTTGCGCTTTCCAGCCCATGGTGCGGCCCGCAATGAACCAAAGATGCGGCTGGCGTGGCAAGCCGGACAGTTTATCCGTTTGAACCGGTCATGGCCGTTCACACGAATCGATTGACGGAGGCCAAGCCGCCGGATCTTCCGGGTTCAGAGCGGAACTTTTCTGTCAATTTTGATGGGACATAAACGGAACATGCATTATATTACCTATATTTTTCAATTGATTATGGATGTATTGTCAAAATGGAACAAATAGAGTACATTTGCACCCATGCGGCATTGATTGCCAGCGGTGCTTATATAACCTAAAGGTGGACGGAATGGCTCAGAACTCGTTGCGGCTTGTAGAGGAAAATTCGGTGGACAAAAGCAAAGCGCTCGATGCGGCGCTCTCGCAGATCGAGCGGGCCTTCGGCAAGGGCTCGATCATGAAGCTCGGCTCGAACGAGCAGATCCAAGAGATCGAAACCGTGTCGACCGGTTCGCTGGGGCTCGATATCGCTCTGGGTGTCGGGGGTCTTCCCAAGGGACGCATCATCGAGATCTATGGGCCGGAAAGCTCCGGCAAGACGACGATGGCGCTGCACACCATCGCCGAGGCGCAGAAGAATGGCGGGATCTGCGGCTTTATCGATGCAGAACACGCGCTCGACCCGATCTATGCGCGCAAGCTCGGTGTCGATCTTGAGGGGCTGTTGATTTCGCAGCCGGATACCGGCGAACAGGCGCTGGAGATCACCGACACGCTGGTGCGTTCCGGTGCCATCGATGTGCTGGTGGTCGATTCCGTCGCGGCGCTGACGCCACGGGCGGAAATCGAGGGCGAAATGGGCGATTCGCTGCCCGGCATGCAGGCCCGGCTGATGAGCCAGGCGCTGCGCAAACTGACGGCGTCCATTTCCCGGTCCAACTGCATGGTGATCTTCATCAACCAGATTCGCATGAAGATCGGTGTCATGTTCGGCTCGCCGGAGACAACGAGCGGCGGCAATGCCCTGAAATTCTATTCGTCCGTCCGTCTCGACATCAGGCGGATCGGCTCGGTCAAGGACCGTGACGAGGTGGTCGGCAACCAGACCCGCATCAAGGTGGTGAAGAACAAGATGGCGCCGCCCTTCAAGCAGGTTGAATTCGATATCATGTATGGCGAGGGCGTCTCCAAGACGGGCGAGTTGATCGATCTTGGCGTCAAGGCGGGAATCGTCGAAAAATCGGGCGCCTGGTTCTCCTATAACAGCCAGCGGCTCGGGCAGGGGCGCGAGAACGCCAAGCAGTTCCTGCGCGACAATCCGCAGACGGCGGATGAAATCGAACTGTCCCTGCGGCAGAATGCCGGGCTCATTGCCGAGCAGTTGCTGGAAGAAGGGCGCCCCGATGATGACGAGGCGGCGGCCGAAGCATAGCCGCTTCGCCCGTCCGCAGACCCTGACCGGTTGCATGGCCGGCGGCGGATTTTCCGCTGCCGGCTTTTTCATGGGCGGTGATGAACGCTCATGCTGGACAGGTCTTCAAGCGGCGGATAAAAGCCGCAATGAAAGGCACCGCCGCCGGGCGGGCGGCCGCAAGACCATTGTTCAAAGGGCACGATATGAGTGGCGTAAACGACATCCGGTCGGCATTCCTCGACTATTTCGGCCAAAACGGGCACGAGATCGTCGCCTCGAGCCCGCTCGTGCCGCGCAACGATCCGACCCTGATGTTCACCAATGCCGGTATGGTGCAGTTCAAGAACGTCTTCACCGGGCTTGAGCACCGACCCTATACGCGTGCAGCGACATCGCAGAAATGCGTGCGCGCCGGCGGCAAGCACAATGATCTGGACAATGTCGGCTACACGGCGCGCCACCACACCTTCTTCGAAATGCTCGGCAATTTCTCGTTTGGCGACTATTTCAAGGATGTCGCGATCGAACTGGCCTGGAACCTGATCACCCGCGAGTTCGGCATTGACGGAAGCCGCCTTCTGGCGACCGTCTATCATACCGACGATGAGGCCTTCGACCTGTGGAAGAAAATCGCCGGTCTGCCGGACGACCGCATCATCCGCATTCCGACCGACGATAATTTCTGGGCGATGGGCGATACCGGGCCCTGCGGCCCGTGTTCCGAGATCTTCTACGATCACGGCGATCATATTCCCGGCGGACCTCCCGGCACGCCTGATGAAGATGGCGACCGGTTCGTCGAAATCTGGAACCTCGTCTTCATGCAGTATGAGCAGCAGACGAAGGAGCTGCGCGTCGATCTGCCCAGCCCGTCCATCGACACCGGCATGGGGCTCGAGCGCATTGCGGCGGTGCTGCAGGGCAAGCATGACAATTATGATATCGACCTGTTCCGGGCGCTGATCGGCGCCTCGGTCGAACTCACCGGCGTTGCCGCCGAAGGCAAGGCGCAGGCCAGCCACCGGGTGATTGCCGATCATCTGCGCTCGGCATCGTTCCTGATTGCCGACGGGGTGCTGCCGTCGAATGAGGGACGGGGTTATGTCCTGCGCCGGATCATGCGACGGGCCATGCGGCACGCCGAATTACTGGGCGCACGCGAACCCCTGATGTGGAAATTGCTGCCGGCGCTGGTTGCCGAGATGGGACGGGCCTATCCGGAACTGGTGCGGGCCGAGGCGCTGATCTCGGAGACCCTCAAACTGGAAGAAACCCGGTTTCGCAAGACCCTCGAGCGCGGCCTGACCCTGCTGTCGGAGGCAAGCGCAGATCTTGCCGAGGGCGATGAACTGGACGGTGAGACGGCGTTCAAGCTCTACGACACCTACGGGTTTCCGCTGGATCTGACGCAGGATGCGCTGCGCCAGCGCGGCATCACCGTCGACGATGCCGGCTTCAATGAAGCGATGGAACGACAGAAGGCCGAAGCCAGGGCCAGTTGGGCCGGATCGGGCGATGCGGCGACGGAAACCATCTGGCTGGAATTGCGCGACCGCCTCGGCGCAACCGATTTCCTCGGCTATGACGCCGAGCAGGCCGAAGGCGTGGTGCAGGCCCTTGTCCGCGACGGCCAGGAGATCGAAGAGGCAAAGGCCGGCGATACGATCCAGGTGGTCGTCAATCAGACACCGTTTTACGGCGAGTCCGGCGGCCAGGTGGGCGATACCGGGACGATCACTGCCGATGGATGCCAACTGACGGTGACCGATACGCAAAAGAAGGCGGACGGGTTGCTCGTGCATAGGGCGACGGTCGACGAGGGCGCCGTGCGGCCGGGCGCCGAAGTCGTGCTGACCGTCGATCATCAGCGACGCAGCCGGTTGCGGTCGAACCATTCGGCCACCCATCTGCTGCACGAGGCGCTGCGCGAAGTGCTGGGCGATCATGTGGCGCAAAAGGGCTCCCTGGTCGCGCCGGACCGTCTGCGGTTCGATATCTCCCATCCCAAGCCGATCGATACGGACGAGATCGCGGCGGTCGAGGATATCGCCAATGAAATCGTCCTTCAAAACAGCCCCGTGACGACACGGCTGATGGCCGTCGACGAGGCCATCGAAGAAGGCGCAATGGCGTTGTTCGGCGAAAAATATGGCGACGAGGTGCGGGTCGTGTCCATGGGAACGGCGCTGCATGGCGACAAACAGGGCAAGACCTATTCGGTCGAACTGTGCGGCGGCACGCATGTCGACGCCACCGGCGATATCGGTCAGGTGCGGGTCATCGGCGAAAGCGCGGTCGCGGCCGGTGTGCGGCGGCTGGAGGCACTGACCGGCGAGGCGGCGCGCCAATATCTCAATGAGCAGGACATGCGTGTGCGGTCACTGGCGTCGACCTTGCGGGTGCAGCCCGCGGAGGTGGTGGCACGCGTCGCCTCGCTGGTCGACGAACGCAAGACACTGGAGCGCGAGGTCAGCGCGCTCAAAAAGAAACTGGCGCTTGGCGGTGAGGCCGGCCCGTCGGGTGATCAGACGCGCCTTGTCGGCGACGTGCCGTTTCTCGGCAAGGTGGTGACGGGCGTCGAGCCGCGTGACCTCAAGGGCATGGCCGACGAGGCCAAGGCGGCCCTCGGGTCCGGCGTCGTGGCGCTCGTCGGTGTGTCCGGCGAAGGCAAGGCGAGCGTCGTGGTGGCCGTCACGCCGGATTTGACGGACCGTGTCAGCGCCGTCGATCTGGTGCGCAAGGCATCGCAGGCCCTGGGTGGCAAGGGCGGCGGCGGCCGGCCCGATATGGCCCAGGCCGGCGGGCCGGATGGATCGCAGGCCGAAGGCGCCATCGACGCGGTGGCCGGCGCCATCGCCGCCTGACGCCGGCGGCTGTCGCTCAAGGCGACCAGAACCGGGTCGCATCGTTTGAGATGGATGCAAGGATCGCATCGAAACGCTCGGCGGTGATATGACGGCGCAGCACCGTCCCGACCGCCGGGATCGCACTGTCCTCTGAAAAATTGTGATGTTGCCGAATGGATCGCACCTCTTTCGTCCAGTCTTCGCGGTCGCCGAAGACGGGAACGAATTCGTCCTTTTCCCAGCCATCGACAAAGATGGCGCGCGCCACCGGTGGCAATACACCAGAGAACTGCAGGACATGCTCCGGGGACAGGCGACGCCTGAAGACGATCAGGACCGATTGAAGGGTCGTATAGGTCTGGTTGCGGGTTGCCAGGCCAAGCTCGTCGCGCAGGTCGATGAGGATTCTGTCGAAAACCTGCGATGCTAGCTGATATTCCTGTGGCATGGGCATGACTGCGTTTTATCATCCCGGACCACAGGAGTTCAGTACAATTATTGCCGGCCGCTCTATCTTCTGTCGCTGCGGCCAATTCCGGTAGGGTTGGAGCATGACAAAGATCGCACTTGTTACCGGCAGCGGCCGGGGCATCGGAAGGGCCACGGCCTTGCTTGCCGCCGACAATGGCTATGATGTCTGCATCAACTATGCCGCCGATGCCCAGGCAGCCCGCGACGTCGCCTCCGGCTGTGAGGAGCGGGGCGCACGCACGGTCTGTGTAAAGGCGAATGTCGGGGCGCGGGTGGAGGCCGCAAAGCTGTTTGACGCCTGCGACAGGGCGCTGGGGCCGCCGGATCTGCTCGTCAACAATGCGGGCATCATCGGTCAGGCTTCCACTCTTGCGGCGTTGACAGAAGACAATCTGAAGACAACGTTCGACGTGAACGTGTTCGGCACGGTCTATTGCGCCCAGGAAGCCGTCCGCAGAATGTCAACGACAGATGGCGGGCGCGGCGGCGTGATCATCAATGTGTCGTCGATCGCCGCCATATCGGGAAGCCCGTTCGAATATGTCCACTATGCGTCATCGAAAGCTGCGGTCGAAACACTGACAGTGGGGCTCGCCAGGGAAGTCGGCCGCGACGGGATCCGGGTCAATGCGGTGCGGGCCGGAACGACGGATACCGACATCCATCAGCGTAGCGGCAATCCCGACCGGCCGGCGATGGTTGCCAAGACATCGCCGCTGGGGCGTGTTGCCACCGCCGACGACATCGCCGAGGCGATCATCTGGCTGGCCTCGGACAAGGCCGGCTTCGCCACCGGCTCGGTCCTGAGCATCAGCGGCGGGTTGTGATCAGGCGGCCATGGCCGCCTTGAGGTTCTCGTCGACCTTGTCGAGGAAACCGATGGTCGACAGCCAGGGCTGATCCGGGCCGATCAGCAGCGCGAGGTCCTTCGTCATATGGCCGCTTTCGACGGTTGCGACGCAGACCTCTTCCAGGGTGTTGGCGAACCGTGCCAGTTCGGCATTGTCGTCGAGCTTGGCCCGGTGCGCGAGGCCACGGGTCCAGGCAAAGATGGAGGCGATGGAATTGGTCGAGGTTTCCTCGCCCTTCTGGTGCTGGCGGTAATGGCGCGTCACGGTGCCGTGGGCGGCTTCCGCCTCGACGGTCTTTCCGTCCGGCGTCATCAGGACGGAGGTCATCAGGCCGAGCGATCCGAAGCCCTGTGCAACCGTGTCGGACTGGACGTCGCCATCATAGTTCTTGCAGGCCCAGACATAGCCGCCGGACCATTTGAGATTGGCCGCCACCATGTCGTCGATCAGCCGGTGTTCATAGGTGATGCCCGCTTTCTCGAAGGCGTCCTTGAACTCGGTCTCGTAGATCTCCTGGAAAATGTCCTTGAAGCGGCCGTCATAGACCTTGAGAATGGTGTTCTTTGTCGACAGGTAGACCGGCACATTGCGCTGCAGGCCGTAATTGAGCGAGGCGCGGGCGAAATCCTCGATGGACTTGTCGAGATTGTACATGCCCATGGCAATGCCGGAGGCCGGCGCGTCGAAAATCTCATGCTCGATGACCTCGCCGTCCTCGCCAACGAATTTCATCGTCAGCTTGCCCTTGCCGGGAAACTTGAAATCGGTGGCGCGGTACTGGTCGCCGAAGGCGTGGCGGCCGACAATGACGGGGCGGGTCCAGCCTGGAACGAGGCGCGGGACGTTCTTGCAGATGATCGGCTCGCGGAAGATGACGCCGCCCAGAATGTTGCGGATGGTACCGTTCGGTGAGCGCCACATCTTTTTCAGGCCGAATTCCTCGACCCGGCCCTCATCGGGCGTAATGGTGGCGCATTTGACGCCGACGCCGTATTGTTTGATCGCGTTGGCGGCATCGATGGTGATCTGGTCATCGGTGGCGTCACGGCTTTCCATGCCAAGGTCGTAATATTTCAGGTCGATCTCGAGATAGGGATGGATCAATTTGTCCTTGATGAACTGCCAGATAATTCTGGTCATTTCGTCGCCATCGAGTTCAACGACCGGATTTTCAACCTTGATCTTTGCCATTGGAAATGCCTCGTTTGTGTGGGTGCGGGCGGCTGGCCCTGAGAAGTGTCGTAAGCGTGCGCTCCTATAACACTGTGGCGCGCGAAGGCAAATACGACGAAGGGTCGCCCGGCGAGCACCGAATGTGAATGTTGCCAATGCCCGGGAGAAGCAGCCGGATGGACGTGCGAACCGAGTTTTTTGATGCTGGTGATATCCGGCTGCACTATGCGGCGATGGGCCATGCGGACGATCCGCTGATCCTGTGTCTGCACGGTTTTCCTGAATACTGGGCCGCCTGGCGCGACGTGATGCCGCTGCTGGCGGAACGCTTCTT
The DNA here is from genome assembly GCA_028279875.1 of Rhizobiaceae bacterium. Taxonomy (GTDB): domain Bacteria; phylum Pseudomonadota; class Alphaproteobacteria; order Rhizobiales; family Rhizobiaceae; genus Hoeflea_A. The sequence goes on along the minus strand of JANQMU010000152.1, from coordinate 27,358 downwards.
TGTCGTCGCGCCCGATCAGCGCGGCTTCGGACGGTCGTCGAAGCCACAGGGCGTTGCAGCCTATGAGACCCGGCACCTGGTGGCGGACGTGGCGGCACTGGCCGACGGACTGTCCGGCGGGCGCCGGTTCATCCTGTTCGGCCATGATTGGGGATCGGCGGTCGCCTATGCCTATGCGTTTCGCTTTCCGCAAAGATTGCGGGGCCTGGTTGTCGCCAACGGGGTTCACCCGGCAACCTTCCAGCGGGCGATCATCGACGATCCCGAGCAGCGCGCCGCCAGCCAGTACATGTCTCGCCTGCGCGCCGAGGGTGCGGAAGAGCTGATGCGGGCGGATCATTTTTCCCGCACCCTCAACATGCTCGCCGGATTTTCGCAGACGGATTGGATGAGTGATGCCGACAAGGAGGATTATCGCGCGGCGTGGAGCGGCGAGGGGACCATGGAGGCAATGCTCAACTGGTATCGCGCGTCGCCGGTGATCGTGCCGCCGGTCGATGTGCCGGCCGCCGATCTGGCAGGCCAGGCGCCTGTTCTCGACCTGCCTGAAGAGGCGCTGCGGGTCGCGGTGCCCCATCTCGTGGTCTGGGGCGAACAGGATCAGGCCTTGCGGCCGGTATGCCTGGAAGGCCTGGAGACCTATGCGCCGGATCTGACGATCAAGAAAGTCGCCGATGCCGGGCACTGGATTTTGCATGAGCGGCCGTTCGATGTGGCGCAGATCGTCAGGCACTGGATTGACGGGCATCTCGCCAACCCGTCCTCCTGACACGATATTGGAACCTGCGCGACCGCCGGGCAGGTCTTTCCTGTCAGGCCGTGATGTGTCAGTGAACGCAGCGAGCCAACAGTTGGAACAGGATGATGGCCGGGACGGACAGACAACAGCCCCTGATGACCGGCGGGCCGGCGGTGATTCTGGTCGAGCCGCAACTCGGCGAGAATATCGGCATGGTGGCCCGCGCCATGGCCAATTTCGGCCTGTCGGAACTGCGCCTGGTGCGCCCCCGGGACGGCTGGCCGAGCGACAAGGCGCGGGCCGCGGCCGCCAAGGCCGATCACGTCATCGACGGAACGGCGGTGTTCGAAACGCTGGAGGCGGCGATTGCCGACCTCAATTTCGTCTTTGCCACCACCGCCCGGGCGCGGGATGGTTTCAAGCCCGTGCGCGGTCCGCAGGGCGCCGCGCAGACCCTTCGCGACCGATTGAGCGCCGGTGAAAAATGCGGTGTGTTGTTCGGCCGAGAACGCTGGGGTCTCGACAATGAGGAAATCAGCCTGGCCGACGAAATCGTCACCTATCCGGTCAATCCGGCCTTCGCGTCCCTGAATATCGCGCAGGCGGTGTTGCTGATGGCCTATGAGTGGATGAAATCCGGCCTGGCCGAGGCTGACCAGACGCCCTTTTCCGGGCCGGATCTGCAGCCCGCCACCAAATCCGAGCTGCACGGCCTCACCGGCCAATTGGAGGAGGCGCTGCAGGCGCGCGGCTATTTCCGGCCACCGGCCAAGAAACCCAAGATGGTCGAGGCCTTGCGGGCCGTGCTCAGCCGTCCGGGGTTTTCCCGTCCGGAAATCCATCTTCTGCGCGGTGTGATCCGGTCCCTTGACCGGTTCAGCCGAACCTCGCCGCATGGCAGCGGACCGCCCGATCCGGTCGCCGAGCCCAGCGGCCGGGCAACCGGGGAAGGGGAGACGGACACATGAGCGCAGGGCCCGTTCTCATCTTCGATTCCGGTATTGGCGGGCTGACGGTGCTGCGCGAGGCGCGGGTGCTGATGCCCGAGTACCGCTTTGTCTATATTGCCGACGATGCCGGCTTTCCCTATGGCGGGTGGGGGGAGGACGATCTGAGGGAGCGGATCGTGCGGCTGTTTCGCGATCTGATCGATGAACACCGGCCGGCGTTGTGCGTGATTGCCTGCAACACGGCTTCGACACTGGTTTTGGACGACCTGCGCGACGCGTTTCCGGCGACGCCCTTTGTCGGCACCGTGCCGGCCGTGAAGCCGGCGGCGGAGCATACGCGTTCGGGGCTGGTGACGGTGCTGGCAACGCCCGGAACCGTCCGGCGGACCTATACCAGGGACCTGATCCAGTCCTTCGCCTCGCAATGTCATGTCCGGCTGGTGGGGTCGGAGAATCTCGCCGGGCTGGCGGAGGCCTATATCCGCGGCGACCGGGTCGAGCCGGACGACATTGCCGCCGAGATCATGCCGTGTTTCGTCGAACAGGAGGACAGGCGAACGGATATCGTCGTGCTTGCCTGCACGCACTATCCGTTTCTGGCCAACCGGTTTCGCGCGCTGGCCCCGTGGCCGGTGGACTGGCTCGACCCGGCGGAGGCGATCGCCCGTCGCGCCCGGTCGCTGCTGGCGGTGTCCGAACCCGGCGATGACAGCGAAGACGTGGTCGTTTTCACCTCGCAAGCCCCGGATTTTCCGGTTCGCCGGCTGATGGCCGGTTTCGGGCTGCGTTTCGCCGCTGCGGGCGATTGACAAGCGGCGGGGATTATCCTACATCCGCGCGGTCCGCGGGCCGGCAGCCCGCATCCGTTACGTGTCCCGTGAATGATCGGCTCCTGTGCAGAGCGGTCGTTCTGTCGGTCGGTTCAAAAAAACCGGCAGAGGAGGGCGCGTTTCCTTCAACCGGTTTGGCGACAGACCGGTCAAACGTTTTGAAAGGGAATGCGATGAGCAAGCGCGAATCTTCCAAGTATAAACTCGATCGCCGTATGGGCGAAAACATCTGGGGCCGCCCCAAATCGCCGGTCAATCGCCGCGAATACGGGCCGGGCCAGCATGGCCAGCGCCGCAAGGGCAAGCTGTCCGATTTCGGCGTTCAGCTTCGGGCCAAGCAGAAGCTGAAGGGCTATTACGGCGATATCCGGGAAAAGCAGTTCCGCAAGATTTACGACGAGGCCAACCGGCGCAAGGGCGATACGCCCGAGAACCTGATCGGCCTGCTGGAGTCGCGCCTCGACGCCATCGTCTACCGCGCGAAATTCGTCGCCACCGTGTTTGCGGCGCGCCAGTTCGTCAATCATGGCCATGTCATGGTCAATGGTGTGCGCACCAACATTCCGTCCTATCGCTGCAAACCCGGCGACGTCATCGAGATTCGTGCGAAGTCGAAGCAATTGCTGATTGTGCTTGAGGCGACGCAACTGGCCGAGCGGGACGTGCCGGACTATATCGAGGTTGACCACAACAAGATGACGGCCACTTACACACGGGTTCCGGGGCTTGCCGAAGTGCCTTACCCGGTCCAGATGGAGCCCAATCTGGTGGTCGAATTCTATTCGCGCTGACGGTTCCGCGATCCTGTTTTGAAAAGGCCGCTGGTTCCACTGGCGGCTTTTTTGTTTTCACGCCGCGCTTGAGATGGTAACCCGCCCGTGATGCGACAGGTTCAGGATCGCCGGATGACCATTGCCGACAGCGCCGAATTGGTGACCGCCGTGCCGATTGACGGCGGCCGGGAGCGGGCCGCTGAGTGTCATCCGATGTTCCGCGATGCGCCGTCTTCCGTCGGGTTCAACAAGGTGCGAAAGCGGCTGCTGCGCCAGGCCCGGCAGGCGATCGATGACCATGCGATGGTCACGCCCGGCGAAGGGACGCGGCCCCGCTGGCTGGTTGCGCTCTCCGGCGGCAAGGACTCCTACGGTCTGCTGGCGGTTCTGCTCGATCTGCAGTGGCGCGGTCTGCTGCCGGTGGATTTGCTGGCCTGCAATCTCGATCAGGGGCAGCCGAATTTTCCCAAACATGTGCTTCCCGATTTTCTCGACGGGCTGGGTGTGCCGCATCGCATCGAATATCGCGACACCTATTCGATCGTCACTGACAAGGTGCCGGAAGGTGGCACCTATTGCGCCCTGTGCTCGCGGCTGCGGCGCGGGCATCTCTACCGGATCGCCCGGGAGGAAAACTGCCAGGCGCTGGTGCTCGGTCACCATCGGGAGGACATTCTGGAGACGTTCTTCATGAACCTCCTGCACGGCGGGCGGCTTGCGGCGATGCCGGCCAAGCTGCTCAATGACGAGGGCGATATGCTGGTGCTTCGGCCGCTGGCCTATTGCGCCGAGGCCGATCTGGCCAAATTCGCCGAAGCCATGGCGTTTCCGATCATTCCCTGTGATCTTTGCGGATCGCAGGACGGGCTGCAGCGCAACGCCATGAAGGCGATGATCGCCGAGCTGGAGCGCCGCATGCCCGGCCGCAAGGAAACCATGCTGCGGGCCCTCAGGCAGGTGCGCCCGTCGCATCTTCTGGATCGTGAGCTGTTTGACTTTACGGGTCTGGCGCCCGACAGCAGCGGGCGCGAATGACGCTCTAACCGGTCGGCCGTTTGAAGAGCCTGCCGCGTTCCGTCCACAGGACGAAGGCGCATGCCGTCCAGGAAAAGGACGCGAATGCAATGGCCAGCGGAATCAATGTGCCGTTGAAGGCGTTGCCGACAAAGGCGCCCAGCAGCGCACCGCCGGTGAAGGTGATCACCCCCAGAACGGAAGACGCCGTGCCGGCGACATGGCCGAGCGGCTCCATCGCCAGCGCGTTGAAATTCGCGGGAACCAGCGCGAAGGCGCTGATATTGGCGCCGAGCAGCAGATACGCCAACCAGAACGGCGGCTGGCCGGCCATCGTCACCAACAGCAGGATCGTGCCCAGCGTTGTGAGCACGAGCAGCGCGCTGTGGGCGATCGCCCGCATGCCGAGACGGCGGACCAGATGGCCATTGGCCAGGCTCAGAATCGCCATGAAACCGGCGACAAGGGCGAAGGCGTAGGGGAACCAGTCGCCGAGGTCATAGATGGTACTGAAAATCTGCTGCGCCGAAATGATGAATGACAGCATGCAGCCGACACACAGGGTCGTCGCAATGGCATAGCCCATGGCCTGCCGGTTCGAAACGACCTCGGAAAAGGCGAAGCCGACGGCCTTGAAGGAAAGCGGCAGCCTTTGATCCGGCGGCAGCGTTTCCCTCAGGCGAAGGCTGCTCCAGGCGGCCATCAGGCAACTGGCGATGCCGAGCAGGACAAAGATCCAGTGCCAGGATGTGGCGGCGGCGATCCACTGTCCGAATGCCGGGGCGATGATCGGCACGATCATGAAGACCATGTAGCTGTAAGACATGACCCGGGCCATCTCGCGGCCGCCGAAACAGTCCCGCACAATGGCGTTGATGACAATGCGCACCGCCGCTGCGCCGACCCCCTGGGTCACGCGGAAAAGCAGCAGCAGCGTGAAGCTGTCGGCGAAGGCTGCGGCGACCGATGACAGGGCGTAGAGTGCGATGCCCGGAAGCAGCACCATATTGCGTCCGAAACGGTCCGACAGGGGGCCGAACACGATCTGGGCCAGGCCGAATCCAAGCATGAAAAGAACCAGCACGGCCTGCCGGTCATTGGCCATGGCGATCGCGTAGGAGTCGCCGATCTGCGGAAGGACGGGCAGCATGATGTCAATCGACAGGGCAACGAGCGAGCTCAAGGCCGCAACAAGGATGATGAATTCCGGGAAACGCATTCCGGCGCGCCCGACGAAGTCGGATGGAACGTCGGGTGGCGCGGCGAACGCTCCGCGGTCCCTGTTCTGTGCGTCCATCCTTGCCTCGTGCGCCGCTCGCGCGCACCAGGTTGCCATCGCCCCGGCATGCGCAGTTTCAGTCTGGAGCCGCCAGTGCAAGACCGTCGGCGCCACCCGTCGCCGCGAATCAGCCTCGCGACGATTGCAACCTAAGGTGTATTGGTTAAGTTATTGCGTATATCCGGCGAGTTTGCTGTTGATAACGTAGTCCAGAATGGCCACGATCTGCTCCGGCGTCTCGGCAACCGCCAGGGCGGCGGCGTCCACTTCCTTAAGCGCATGCTGGTGTGCCGGGCCATGCATAACAATCAACGGCTTGCCGAGCGCGGCGGCATAGCCAGCGTCGAAGGCCGCATTCCACTGTCTGTATTGCTCGCCGAAACGCACGACGACGATGTCGGCCTTTTCGATCAGGGTACGGGTTCTGATGGCGTTGACCTTGGCGCCCTTGTGGTCGTGCCAGAACTTGTCCGTCTCGGCGCCAAGGATCGCCACGCCACAATCATCGGAGGCCTCGTGATGGGTGACCGGCGCGCTCAAAACCACCGGCAGGCCGGCTGTCTTGACGCCGGCCTCGATCTGCTCCCTCCAGTCGGTGTGAATTTCACCGGAGAGATAGACCCGCCAACTGTCCATCAGGCGGCGCCCTTGACGGCAATGCCCTTGTCGGCGAAATGCGTCTGTAGCTCGTTGGCTTGGAACATCTCGCGAATGATGTCGCAGCCTCCGACAAACTCACCCTTGACATAGAGCTGGGGAATGGTCGGCCAGTTGGAGAATTCCTTGATGCCGTTGCGCAGATCGTCATCCGCCAGAACGTTGATGCCTTTGTACTCGACCCCGAGATAATCGAGGATCTGAACAACCTGACCCGAGAAACCGCATTGCGGAAAATCCGGTGTTCCTTTCATAAACAAAACGATGTCGCTCTGCTTGACCTCATTATCGATGAATTCGTTGATCGCTGTCATTGTCAATGTCCTGTTGCTGTCGGGTTCAAGGCCCGCAGTTTCCTACTGGTCCGTAAATAACTCCGAACAGGCTGGATTTCCAGTGCTGTTTGCCGAGTGTGTTTTCCGCCCGGTTTGTCGAGGTCTTGTCGCCCCGGCAATCGGTCGCTAACCGTCGTCTGCGAAGGGGATGCGGGATGTCAGCAGGATTTCCGTGGTCCGGCCCAGATGATCCTTCATGTGCCGCAGCGCGGCCTCGGTGTCGCGGGCAAGGGTCGTATCGGCAATCAGATTGTGCTCTCCGACGATATCCCGGTCGCTCTCGTCGGCGGGGCCCGACAGGCGGCGATAGCGCTCGGACTGGATATAGAGCTGATGGCGCAGGCGCAGCCACCAGCGGTTTTCACAGGCTGACGCGAGCTGGTTGTGAAAGTCCTGATGCAGCCGGTGCCACTGCTGCGCCTCGGGTGTTGCGATGTTCTTGTAAGCCTCGCCGAGGGAACTTAGCTTGTGGTGCGCCGAGAGCACCCGGCCTTCCCAGTCGAGGTCGCCATTGGCGATCGATTCCGCCAGGCATTGCCCCTCTACCTGGATCCGCACATCGGTCAGATCCAAGAGATCGCGCCGGGAGATCGGCGCCACGACGAAGCCCTTCTGCGGTTCGGCGATAACGAGTCCTTCGGCGGTCAGCCGCGACAGTGCCTCGCGTATGGCGCCCGAACTGACACCGAGTTCACGGCTGAGGTGATCGATGCGAAGTTTCTCTCCGGGGGCGTGGCGTGCCTCGACGATGGCGTCGCGGAGTTCGTCATAGGACCGGGCCGTGCGGCTCTTGTGCGTCATGTGTTCGTTCATGGGTCAATCCATGCCAGAAATACGCAAATTGTACAAATATATATTTTTTATTGCAATATGTAGTTTCTGTGCTTAAGGTCGGTCAAAACGTCGAGGAATCATCAAACGACCAGGGAGTATGACCGGATGCGATTCATGGCCTTTGAAAAAGACGGAAAGCGCGGCCTCGCCATCGAAAGCGCCGACGGCAGGCTTCGGGGCATGACGGAGAGCGAAGCCGGCTGGCCGGGCGATCTTGACGATCTGGTGCGCGCCGGCACGCTCCGCGAGGCGGCGGATCGGCTGCAGACGGCCGGTGTAATTGACCCTGATGCGATGACGATTGCACTGCCGTTCCGGCGTGCCGGCAAGCTTCTTTGCGTCGGCCTCAACTATGCCGACCATGCGGCGGAGAGCGAGATGGAGGTGCCGTCCTTTCCGACCGTGTTCGTCCGCTTCAATTCCAATCTGGTTCCGCATGGCGCAAAACTGGTCAAGCCGGGCGTTTCGGATCAGTTCGATTTCGAAGGCGAGCTGGTGGCCGTGATCGGCAAGGCCGGCCGGGCGATTTCGAAGGAAAACGCGCTGGACCATGTCGCCGGCTACACGATTTTCAACGATGGTTCGATCCGGGATTTCCAGTTGCGCACCAATCAGTGGACGATCGGCAAGAATTTCGACAATACCGGTGCGCTCGGCCCGTGTTTCGTGACGGCCGATGAATTGCCGGCGGGCGCGGCCGGGCTGCGCCTGACCACCCGCGTCAACGGTGCCGTGATGCAGGATGCGACGACCGAGAGCCTGATCTTCCCGGTTGCCGAGCTGGTTTCGCATCTGAGTGTCGGCATGTCCCTTGAACCGGGCGATCTCATCGCCACGGGAACGCCGTCGGGCGTCGGATTTGCGCGCGATCCGAAGGTCTTCCTGAAGCCCGGCGATAGGTGCGAGATCGAGGTCGAGAAGGTCGGGGTCCTGCGCAACGACGTCGTTGCCGCCTGAGCGCCGATCCGGAGGACTGTCCATGGCCGCCGAAGAGTTCGATGCAGATGTTCTGATTGTCGGTGCCGGGCCGGTGGGGCTGGCGCTTGCGACGGAACTGACAATGCGCGGCCACACCGTCAGCGTGATCGAGAGGAACGACCGAACCGGCGTTCAGCCGCGCGCCAAGACCACCAATATTCGCACCATGACCCATATGCGTCGCTGGGGACTTGCCGCCGAAATGCGCAAGCGTTCCCCGCTCAGCCCGGATTTTCCGCGTGATGTGATCTTTCGGACCGGCCTGTTCGATGCGCCGATCTACACGTTTCACGACGCGTTTTGCGCGACGCCGCGAACCTATGAGGCGTTTCCCGAACATGCCGAATTCATCCCGCAATATGTCGTCGAGAGCGTCCTGGCCGATCACGTCGCCGCCGAACCGCTGGCCGATCTGACCTTCAGCCGCGAACTGATCGATTTCGAGCAGGACGCAGAGGGCGTTTCGGCACGGGTGCGCGACCTGAAAAGCGGTGAAGAAAAACGCCTTCGCAGCCGTTTCCTGGTCGGCGCGGATGGCGGGCGCAGCATTGTGCGCGAAAGCCTCGGCATTGCCATGAACGGCACGCGCGATCTTGTTTTCTGTGCGACGCTGATCCTGCGGATACCCGGCCTCAATGACGATCCGGACCTCAGAAGAGCCCTGTTCCACTGGATCATCGATCCCGAGGCCGCGAGTTTCATCGGGCCCATGGACCGCGGCGATCTGTGGTACTGGTCGAAGGTCGCGGACCCGGATGTGACGACCGCCGATCTGCTGGACTGCGCGCGCCGGGCAATCGGCCGCGATTACCCTATCGAGATCGTCACCCGCGACGATTGGATCGTGCACAGCCTGATCGCTGATCATTATCGCGAGGGCCGCGTGTTCCTGGCCGGCGATGCCTGCCATCTGCATTCGCCCTTCGGCGGGCACGGCATGAACCAGGGGATCGGCGATGCGGTCGATCTCGGCTGGAAACTCTCCGCGTCCTTGCGGGGATGGGGAAGCGAGGGACTGCTCGACAGTTACACGATCGAGCGGCAGCAGGCGCATCGGGCGATTGTCGACAGCGCGACCGAGAATGTCGCGTCCCTGAGCGACCATTTTGCGGATCCCGACCTGTCGCGCACGGGACCGGTGGGCGAGGCGGCGCGCGCCAGAACCGCCGAGGCGATCGAGCGCCTGAAGACGCCCGAGTTTCAGTCGGCCGGCCTGGTTCTCGGCATCCGTTACACCCATTCGCCGGCGCTTACCGAGGAACCGGGTTCCGACCGCCCGTTGGAGGTCTCGCGATACATTGCGTCGGCGCGGCCGGGCCATCTCGCGCCGCATGCCTGGATCGATGACCGGACATCGCTCTATGACCGGTTCTCGACCGGCTTCACGCTGTTGCGCCTTGCCGAGACACATGAGGGCGCCGAGGCGGCGCTTGCGGATGCGGCGCGGCGGGAGGGCATTCCCCTGACGATCGCCGGTGTCGATCTGCCGGGCCTCAGGCAACTCTATGAAGCGAATTACGCCCTGATCCGTCCCGATCAGCATGTCGGCTGGCGTGGAGATGTCCTGCCGACGCCGGAAATTCTGCTTGCCATCATGACGGGGCGGGCAGGCGAAACCGTCAGGCGCACGGCCTGACCGCTCACCAAAGGGAGGAAGACATGAAACTCAAAAAGCGCGAATTCCTGAAAACGGTCGGCGTCGGTTCGGCGATGCTCGCAATGCCGGCCATTGCGCGCGCCGCGCCGATCGAGCTGAAGCTCAGCCACTATCTTCCGCCGCAGCACCAGCTCCACGGGGTGCTCGCCAAATGGGCCGAAGACCTGCGGGCGCAATCGGATGGCGAACTCGACATCCAGGTGTTTCCGGCCGGCCAGATGGGGCCGCCGCCGCGCCAATACGACCTAGTGCGCACCGGCATCGCCGATTTCGCTTTCATCTTCACCGCCTTTTATCCCGGCCGCTTCCCGCTCACCGACCTGCTGTCGCTGCCGTTCCTGCTGGTCGGTCCTGACGCGCGGCCGCGCAAGGCCGCCGATACCTCGTGGCTCGCCACCAGCCTCAAGCCGGAATTCGCCGGCGAATATGTCGCCACCGAGATGCTCTATTCGGTCAATCTGACTGCCACCGGCTTCTTCATGAATGCGGTGCAGGTCAAGACACCGGACGACGTCAAGGGGCTGCGCATCCGGCCGACCAGCGGCGCCATGGCCGAGCAGTTGAAAGCCATGGGCGCGTCGCCGGCGACCATTCCGCCGACCGAGATCGCCGATGCCATCGCCAAGGGCGTGGTCGATGGCGCCATCTTCAATTTCGAGGGTGGCCGCGCCTTCCAGCTCCAGCAGGCGGTGCATCATGTCAGCACCTTGGCAAATTCAAGTGCGACCTTCTCCTTCATTGCCAATCAGGCGATGATGGACAAGCTGCCGGCGAAATATGCGGCGCTGATCAGGGATACGACCGGGCCGGATGCGGCGCGCCATATCGGCAGCCTTTACGACAAGGCCGAGGCCGGCGGGCGCACATTCATGATCGACAAGGGCGTCCAGGTGGTCGATCTTGTCGACGGCGCGGCCGATCCCTTTCGCGCGGTGCTGAAGCCGGTCTATGATGCCCAGCTTGAGGCGACCCGCAAGGCGCAGCCGACAACCGATGCCGTCATGGGGAGGATCGGAGAGCTCAAATCCGAATTGTGATCCGTGATCTATCGGCTTCTTTCAAGGCTGGCGCGCGCGTGCACGATCGGCGGGGCTATTGCCCTCGCGGTGATGATGCTCGGCACCGACTGGGATATCCTGGCGCGCCAGCTTGCCGGCCGTCCGCTGACCGGGGTGGTGGAACTCGTCGAGATCACGGTGCTTGCCGGCGCCATGCTCGGCCTGCCGGAGGCCTTTCTGCGCGACGAACAGATCAAGATCGATCTTCTCGACGCGCTGCTGCCTGACGGCGCGTTGCGCGTCATCGAGGCGGTCGGCCTTGGCCTGTCGATGCTGTTCCTTGCGCTTTTGTGCCGCCATGTCTGGCAACCGATGCTCGATGCGCGGATGTTCGGTGATGTGAAATATGATCTCGGTGTTCCGGTGTGGCCGCTCTACGGGCTGATCCTGTTCGGTTTCGGCGCTTCGATCCTGACCTGCGGCGCCCTGTTCTGGTCCCATATTCTTGGCCGGGGAACCGTTCGATGACGCCGATTACCCTTGCCGTTGTCGCCCTGTTTTTGCTGATTGCGATGATCCTGCTGCGCGTGCCGGTGGCGATTGCGCTCGGCCTTGTCGGCTATGTCGGCTACGCGATCCTCGAGGGCTGGACCCGTGCCGGTCTGATCCTCGGTGCGGCGCCGATCGAACTGGCACAGGCCTACACGTTTTCGGTGGTGCCGCTGTTCACATTGATGGGGGCCGTCGCCGCCGTCTCAGGCCTTTCCGGCGATCTGTTCCGCGCCGCCAATGCGGTCATGCGCGGCACGCGCGGATCGCTGGCCGTTGCCGCAATCTTCGCCTCGGGGCTGTTCGGAGCGATCTGCGGCTCCTCCGTGGCAACCGCCCTGACGATGAGCCGGGTGTCCGTTCCCGAAATGCTGCGGGGCGGCTACAGCCCGGCATTCGCTGCCGGGTCGGTCGCTGCGGGCGGCACGCTCGGAATCCTCATTCCGCCGTCGCTTATCCTGATGATATACGCCATTATCGCCCAGTTGTCGGTGGCGCAGCTCTTTGCGGCAGCACTGATTCCGGGCCTTTTCCTGATGGTCTTTTATGCGGCTATCGCCCTGTTTCTCGGCAGTCGGGCCGGACCGGCCAAGCCGCCGCCGGTGCCGCCGCTCCTGCCGTCACTCGCACGGATCTGGCATGTGGTTCTGCTGTTTACCGCGACGATCGGTGGGATCTATGCCGGCGTTTTCACGCCAACCGAGGCTGCGGCGGTCGGGGCGCTGGGCGCCATCGTGCTCGCCCTCGTCACACGGCGTGCCGGCTTGTCTATGCTTGCCTCGACCGCCCTTGAGACCGTGCGTCTCGTCGCCACCGTGATCTTTATCGTGATGGCATCGACCATCTTTTCCTATTTCATCGTCCAGACCGGCCTTTCGAACGCCGTATCCGAAGGCATGCGGAATGCGGGCTTCGGCCCGATCGGGATCATTGTCCTGCTGTGTGTGATCTATATCGCGCTCGGCTGTTTCCTGGAGGGAATCGCGATGATCCTGATCACGGTGCCGATCGTGCTGCCGCTGATTCTGTCCCTGGGATATGATCCGGTCTGGTTCGGCGTCTTGCTGGTGATCCTGATCGAGATCGGGCTGATCACGCCGCCGGTCGGCATGAATCTTTTTGTCATCCGGGCGGTGAGTCCGGAATTGAAGGTTACGGATATCTATTTCGGTGCGCTGCCCTTTCTGCTGGCGCCGTTGGCGCTGATCGCGCTGATGGTCGCCTGGCCGCAGCTTGTGCTGTGGCTGCCCTCGCTCCTGGAATGAAACGGGCACGCGATGAAACGCAACGAAACGGAACCGAAGTCACAAGGAGGATATCATGACTGCGATCACCGGAAAGGTCGGTGTCACCAAGCGTCCCGGCGAACTTGGAGTCCATTCGATGGACGCCTTCACCATGATCGTCCCCGACCTCACCGAGGCCGACACGTTCTATAGATCATTCGGCCTCGATGTGCGGGAGGAAGGAAACGGCCTCGGCCTCTACACCTTCGGGCATGAACACCGATGGGCCAGCCTCTCGGAGGGGAAGCGCAAGAAATTCAATCATCTCTCCTTCGGGGTGTTCGAGGAGGATTTCGAGTCGATGCGCAAGCGGATCGAGGAACAGGGCGTGCGCCTTGAGGATGCGCCGCGCGGTTTCGATTCCAACGGTTTCTGGTTTGCCGACCCGTTCGGTATCCCGATCGAGATCAAGGTTGCCCGCAAGAGTTCGCCGAACGAGAAGGTGGATTTCCTGACCCGGTCGGCGCCGGCCGGTGTCGCCGCGGCGCCGGTACGCTCGAAGGCGGAACGGGTCCGGCCCCGCCGGCTCGCCCATGTTCTGCTGTTCACGCCCGATGTCCTCAAATGCATCGAGTTCTATTGCCGCGTTCTCGGTTTGCGCCTTTCCGACCGCTCCGGGGATGGCGTCTGTTTCCTGCATGGCATCCACGGTTCCGACCATCATCTGATCGCGTTTGCCAAGTCGGATGCGCCCGGCCTGCATCACTGCAGCTGGGATGTCGGGGGCATCGATGAGATCGGCCGCGGCGCGATGCACATGGCCGACAAGGGGTTCACCAAGGGCTGGGGCCTCGGCCGCCATGTGCTCGGGTCCAACTATTTTCACTATATCGGCGATCCGTGGGGCAGCTATGCCGAGTATTCAGCCGATATCGACTACATCCCGCTGACCCAGGACTGGGAGGCCGCCGATCACGACCCCGAGGATTCCTTCTATCTGTGGGGGCCGGAGTTGCCCAAGGACTTCGTCCACAATTTCGAAAGCGACTAGGGATTGCCCGCCGCGTAGGGCAAAAAGACATCGTTGAGCAGTGCCGGCCATCCGGTCGAATAGCTCTTGTGCAGTTCCTCGGCTTCGGCGCCCAGTACCTGCCAATTGTCATGGGTGAGCGTGATATGGGTGCCGCCGGTGTCGGTGCGCCGGAAGGCCACCGAAACCTGCGTGCCGCTTTCGGGCGCGCGGCCGACATGCCAGGTGAAGGCGAGGTTGTTGCCCGGATCCCATTCGGTGACCGATCCCCACAGGCGTTCGACGCCATCGTCGGAAACCTCGAAAATGCGGCCGTCAATATGCGGCTCCATGATCACCGTCTTGGGCGTCCTGTTGTCGGACGCGCCCAGCGAGTGGGTCTCCAGTGGCCACCATTCGCCGATCCGGCGGGTGAACAGGTCGAATACCTGGCCGGGTTCCCGGTCGATGGTCACATTGACAATAACGGGCTCAATCATCGCTTTGGTCTTCCTCTTCGTCCTCATCCAGCGACAGCAGGAAGCCCTGCCAGTGCTGCTCGAGATAGGTTTTAAGCATCTGCATGCCCTCGGGACGGACACGGTAGATGCGCCGCGTCCCCTCGGCGGTGTCGTCGACAAGCCCGGCATCCTTCAGGGTCTTGAGATGCTGGGATATCGCCGGCTGGCTGTAGGGATAGTGGTCGGCAAGGTTCCGCACGGAACTGGGCTTGTCGCGCAGCCGCTCGAGGATCGAGCGGCGGACGGGATTTGAAAGCGCGCTGAAGACCGTTTCATAAGACATATCTTATGATAAGGAATTTCTTATGAATAGGCAAGGCCCGATCGGCCGGGGTGTTATCGCGCTCCGAAAAACTCCCACAGCGCAATCAGCACGGCGGCGATGACCGCCGATACCAGCGCCCGTTTCCAGGTCGCTTCCCGGCGGAGAAACAGCGGTACGATCAGGATGGTCAGGAATACGATGACGGCCGTGACCAGCATATCGACCATGGCACTTCTCCCCTGTTTGGGAAAATCATACCGGTGACAGGATTATCCCGCAATCGGCTCGCGGATGATACGGTCTATTCAGGGGCGCTGGTCTGCAGGGCGAGGGCATGGAGCGCTTCGCCCATATTGCCGCGCAGCGCCTGGTAGACCATCTGATGCTGCTGAACGCGGGTCTTGCCGCGAAAGCTCTCCGACACCACTTCGGCGGCGTAATGATCGCCGTCGCCGGCGAGGTCGCGAATGGTGACCTCGGCGTCGGGAATGGCGGCCTTGATCATTTCCTCTATGTCTCCGGCGCGCATCGCCATATCAATCTCCCCGTTTCATTTATGTGTCCGCTCAAGCGCGCGGTCAGGCTGCATCGGACTGCATGCTGTTGGCGCCCATGAAATCAGGGAACCACGATTCATGGCTGTCGCGCAATTCCTTTAACGATATGGAGAACAGGGCGCCGATCGTCAATCGGTCGCCGCCGACTGTGCCCAGCCGGCGAAACGGCACGCCGGCGCCCTCGGCGTTTCCGCAGACGAAATTGGCGAGCTCAGAAGGCACGGTGACGACATAGCGGCCCTGGTCCTCGCCGAACAGTTGCGCGTGGGCGGGGCCGCCAGCGGCGTCGATTTCGATTTCCATGCCCTGCTGTGCTGCGAGGGCCATTTCCGCCAGGCACAGCGCCAGGCCGCCATCGGAGATGTCGTGGCAGGCGGTCAATTGGCCGTTGCGGATGGCCGAGCGGATAAAATCGCCATTTCTCTTTTCGACCGCAAGATCGACCGGCGGCGGCGGGCCATCCGTCCGGTTAAGGCAGTCTCGCAGATAGACCGATTGGCCAAGGTGGCTGCCGTCGCCGCCAAAGAGGATGATTGCGTCGCCGGTCTTGCCGTCACCGATGCGGGCCATCTGCGACCAGTCGGCGATGAGACCGACCCCGCCGATTGTCGGTGTCGGAAGGATCGCTTCGCCATTGGTTTCGTTGTAGAGCGAGACATTGCCGGAGACGATGGGAAATCCGAGCGTTCTGCAGGCTTCGCCGATACCCTGGATCGCCTGGACAAGCTGGCCCATGATTTCCGGCCGCTCCGGATTGCCAAAATTGAGATTGTCGGTGGCCGCCAGCGGTTCGGCGCCGGTCGCCGTCAGGTTGCGCCAGCATTCGGCGACAGCCTGTTTGCCGCCCTCGAAGGGATCGGCCTCGCAATAACGCGGGGTGACGTCGGAGGCAAATGCCAGGGCCTTGGTCGGATGGCCGTCGACCCGGACGACGCCGGCATCGCCGCCGGGCGTTTGCAGGCTGTTGCCCTGGATCAGCGTGTCATATTGCTCATAGACCCAGCGCCGCGAGCAATTGTTCGGCGAGCCGACGAGTTGCAGCAGGGTCTCGCCGTAATCCTCGGGCTCGTCGATCTGGGCGGCGGGCAGGGGCGAATACAGTCCGGTTTCGCGCCAGGGGCGGTCATATTCTGGCGCTTCGTCGCCGAGTTCCTTGATGGGCAGATCGGCCACCAGCTCGCCCTGATGAAACACGCGAAAGCGCCGGTCGCCCGTCGTCTTGCCGACAATGGCGAAATCCAGCCCCCATTTGACGAAGATCGCTTCAGCCTGTTCCTCCAGTTCCGGGCGCAGCACCATGAGCATGCGTTCCTGGCTTTCCGACAGCATCATTTCATAGGCGCTCATGCCGACCTCGCGGGCCGGAACCCTGTCAAGGTCGAGTTCAATGCCGAGATTGCCTTTGGCGCCCATTTCGACGGCAGAGCAGGTGAGGCCGGCCGCGCCCATGTCCTGAATGGCGATGACGGCTCCGGACGCCATCAGTTCCAGGCAGGCTTCCAGCAGGCACTTTTCGGTAAACGGATCGCCGACCTGAACCGTCGGCCGCTTTTCCTCGATCGATTCATCGAATTCGGCCGACGCCATGGTCGCGCCGCCGACGCCGTCACGGCCCGTCTTGGCGCCGAGATAGACGACCGGCAGACCAACGCCCTTGGCTTCCGAAAGGAAAATGGCATCGGATCGGGCAAGCCCGGCGGCAAATGCATTGACCAGGCAATTGCCGTTGTATCGCGCATCGAATTCCACTTCGCCGCCGACGGTCGGAACGCCGAAGCAATTGCCGTAACCGCCGATGCCGGCGACGACGCCCGACACCAGATGCCGGGTCTTGGGGTGGTCCGGCGCACCGAAGCGCAGCGCATTCATCGCGGCGATCGGCCGGGCGCCCATGGTGAACACGTCGCGCAAAATGCCGCCGACGCCGGTTGCCGCGCCCTGATAGGGCTCGATATAGGAGGGATGGTTGTGGCTCTCCATCTTGAAGACGACGCAGTCTCCGTCGCCAATGTCCACGACGCCGGCATTCTCGCCCGGACCCTGCAGCACGTGCGGGCCATCGGTGGGCAGGGTCCGCAGCCATTTCTTCGATGATTTGTAGGAGCAGTGTTCGTTCCACATGGCCGAGAAAATGCCGAGTTCGGTAAAGCTCGGCTCGTGTCCGATCAGTTGCAATATCCGCTCATATTCATCCGGTTTCAGCCCATGGGCCTCGATCAGTTCCGGGGTGATTTTAATGCGGTTGGGAATGGTCATGATGGCGCGGGTATTGATCCTTCAGGTGGTTGTGCCGCAGGCCGTGGAGCCGCCGGCCCAGTTTTTGATGTCTGCGGCGATGCGGTTGCCGACCGGTGCGGACATCAACGGGCCATAGGCCTGGATCACCGCCGGATCGCCTTCGGCTTCGATGACCGCCAGCGGACGGTCCTGCGGCCGGTTCGCCGGCACCAGCAGAATGCGGGGGCGCCCGGAGAAGGAATTGAGCTCGGGCGCCAGCCGATAGGCGCGAAACCGCCGGTCGCCCGATTTGAACCAACATTTGCTGGCGGCACGGGCGATGCGTTCCATCGCCGTCAGGGCGCGATCCGGGGCGCTGGCCGTCTGGCTGCCCGGCCCGGGGGCCGAGGACTGGCAGCCGGCCAGGAGAAGGCCTGTCATGGCCAAGGCGAAAACCGGTGCTGATAAACCCGAATGAAGTGCCGAATGGGTCCTGCCTGTCAGGATCAATGCGGGTTTCCTCTCTTCAATGACAGTCAGGCCGCCATGTCGAGCGCGGCGCTGAACAACGGCCGGCCATCACTGCCGCCATGGGCATCCTCGATCAGGTTTTCCGGATGCGGCATCATGCCGAGAACATTGCCCTGTTCGTTGACGATGCCGGCAATGTCGCGGATCGACCCGTTCGGGTTGGTGCCGTTGGCATAGCGGAAGACGATCTGTCCATTGTCCTCAAGCCGCTTGAGCGTGTCTTCGGCGGCGAAATAATTGCCGTCATGGTGGGCGACCGGGCAGCGGATGACCTCGCCCGGTGCATAGTGGCGGGTAAAGGCCGTTTGCGCATTCGTCACCTCGAGTTCGACCTCGCGGCACACGAAGCGAAGCGATGCATTGCGCATCAGCGCGCCGGGCAGCAGTCCTGCTTCCAGCAATATCTGAAAGCCGTTGCACACGCCGAGCACGCGGACACCCTGGCCAGCCTTCTTGCGGACGGCCTCGAGCACCGGCATCCGCGCGGCGATGGCGCCGCAGCGCAGGTAATCCCCGTAGGAGAAGCCACCGGGAATGACGATCAGATCGACATCCGGGATCTCCGTCTCCGTCTGCCAGACGGTGACCGGCGGTTCCCCTGATATTGTGGTCAATGCGGCAATCATGTCCCGGTCGCGGTTGAGGCCGGGCAGAAGGAGGACTGCGGATTTCATGGTCGATGCTTCGCCGGATGCGGAATCGGGTGGGCTCAGGGCCTTTTAACGTATGTGCATTTGAAAGGCGATAGCTGTTGCCAAGCTATCCAAAGCCGACTACGCTGCAAATAGTTTATGCTTAAAATAAATTTCCGCATGCCCGCCGAATACCCAGATCGAAGCGGGCAGGGCGGTGTCGCCCAAACCCATCGGAGGCCGATATGGACAGCAACAAAAGCCGGGTTGAGAAGGACATGCCGCTCGATTTCGAAAAGCGCATGGCCTATGGCGACTATCTCAAGCTGGACAGGCTGCTCTCGGCCCAGTCGCCGCTCAGCGACAAGCAGGATGAGATGCTCTTCATCATTGTCCATCATGTTCAGGAATTGTGGCTCAATCTGATCATCCATGAACTGGAATTCGCCATCGGCAATCTGCGCAATGACAATGCCGGGCTCGCCTTCAAGGCCCTGGCGCGGGTGTCGCGCGTCCAGGAGCAACTGGTGACCGCATGGGATGTGCTGTCGACGATGACGCCCTCCGACTATCTGACGTTTCGTGATGTCCTCGGCCAGGCTTCCGGGTTCCAGTCCTACCAGTACCGGCTGGTGGAAATCCTGCTGGGGGCCAAGGATCCGCGCATGCTGCTTCCGCACAAGCACCGGCCCGAAATCCACGAAAAGCTGGAGGCGGCCTTCAACGGGCCGAGCATCTATGACGAGGCGGTTGCCCTTGTCGGCCGCCACGGCTTTGATATTCCGGATTCACTGCTGAACCGGGACTATTCGCAGAACCATGTGTTCAGCGACGAATTATCAGCGGTCTGGCTGCGGATCTACCGCGCGCCGGACAAGCATTTCGAACTCTATGAGCTTGCCGAGGAACTGGTCGATGTCGAAGACCATTTCCAGCAATGGCGGTTCCGCCACATGAAAACGGTGGAACGGATCATCGGCCACAAGAAGGGAACCGGCGGTTCCTCCGGCGTCGGGTTCCTGAAGACGGCGCTTGACCGGACCTTCTTCCCGGAATTGTGGGCGGTCAGGACCGAGCTCTAAAGAATCTCGAAGGAGAAATCCTCGATGACGGTGTTGGCCAGCAGTTTCTCGCACATGGCGGCGATCTGCCGCTCCGCCTCGGCTTTGTCCGTGCCGGCCAGTTCCAGGTCGAAAACCTTGCCCTGCCGCACCTGATCGACGCCCGTGAAACCGAGTGCGTCGAGGGCGCCTTCGATGGCCTTGCCCTGTGGGTCGAGAACGCCGTTTTTCAACGTGACGGTCACGCGCGCCTTGATCACCTGGACGTTTCCACCATTCTATTTCACGAGAACCGGGCCGGTTCCGCGGTGCGGCTCGTTGTGGTTGACGATGCCGAGCCGGCGGGCAACTTCCTGATAGGCCTCGACGAGGCCGCCGAGGTCGCGCCGGTAGCGGTCCTTGTCCAGCTTGTTGTTGGTTTCGATATCCCAGAGCCGGCAACTGTCCGGCGAGATTTCGTCGGCGACGACGATGCGCATCATGTCGCCTTCAAAGAGCCGGCCGCATTCGATCTTGAAGTCGACGAGTTGAATGCCGACGCCGAGAAACAGTCCGGACAGGAAATCATTGATGCGGATGGCAAGCGCCATGATGTCGTCGATTTCCTGCGGACTTGCCCAGCCGAATGCCGTGATATGTTCTTCTGAAACCATCGGATCGTCCAGCGCATCGGCCTTGTAGTAGAATTCGATGATCGAACGCGGCAGCATGGTGCCTTCATCCATGCCGAGCCGCTTGGCAAGCTGCCCTGCGGCGATATTGCGCACCACCACCTCGAGCGGGATGATCTCGACTTCCTTGATCAACTGCTCGCGCATATTGACTCGTTTGATGAAATGGGTCGGAATGCCGATCCGGTTCAGATGTTCGAAAATATATTCGGAAATCCGGTTGTTGAGCACGCCCTTGCCTTCGACGACATCGTGCTTCTTGTTGTTGAAGGCCGTGGCATCATCCTTGAAAAACTGGATGAGCGTACCGGGCTCGGGGCCTTCATAAAGGACTTTGGCCTTACCTTCGTAAATGCGGCGACGACGAGCCATGATTTTCTCTGGTTGTGCGGTGCAAAAGCGCAGCGCGCAGGAGGTGTATGATGATATCCGAGATGTGCTCTAACTGAAAGCGGGCCGTTTCACAATCGGCGTGCGACTTCATTTTTGACGTATTCCGCGGTTATTTCATTTCGGGTGCGGGCAGCGATTGATCTTTCAGCACGTATTTGGTTTACAGGGGCCAATCGGGCAGTTTGAAAACTGCTGCCGGAATCATAGATGAACCTTCAGGAGAACCTGATATGAGCGGCATGGACGAGCGTAGCCAAGCCTATGAAAACAAATTCGCGCATGACGAGGAATTGCGGTTCAAGGCAGAGGCGCGCCGCAACAAGCTCCTGGGTCTTTGGGCTGCGGGGCTGCTGGGAAAAGAGGGCGAAGACGCGGAAGCCTATGCCAAGGAAGTTGTGCTCTCCGATTTCGAGGAGGCCGGCGATCACGACGTCTTCCGCAAGGTGCGCAGCGATTTCGATGCGGCGGGCGTTGCCCAGTCCGATCACCAGATCCGGCGCACCATGGACGAACTGATGCAGACCGCCATGGAGCAGATCGCCTCCGAGTAGTTTCGGCGCTGAAATCGCGGCAGTTCGCTATCGGTCGAGATGGCCGAGGAATTTCGCGAACACCATCAGGCCTTCCGGCCATGGACCGAACCCCGATTCGCCGTTGATATGGCCGGCTTCACCGGCATCCATGAACAGCGATCCCCAGGACGCCGCCGTTTCGTCGGCGACGGCGTGGCTGCAATAGGGATCGTTGCGGCTGGCAATCACGATTGACGGAAAGGGCAGCGGTTCGGTCGGATAGGGGCCGAATGTCATCAGGTGCCGCGGGCGTATTTTCGGATTGGCAACATCGGGCGGTGCCACCAGAAGGGCGCCTGCGACCTTTTTGGTAAATTCCGGGATGGCCTGGACGGCGGCCGCGACACCCAGGGAATGGGCGACGATGACCGCCGGCCTGACCGTCTCGTTGACGGCGGCGGCGATGCAGGCCGTCCATTCCTCGCGAACCGGTTTTTCCCAGGAGTCCTGCTCGACGCGGCGCGCCGTCGACAGTTTGGCCTGCCACCGGGTCTGCCAGTGGTCCGGGCCGGAATTCTTGTATCCCGGCACAATCAGGATGTCCGCATCGGAAGCTTTCATTGCGCGCTCTAACCGCCCGGCTCCTGCGGCCCGAACACGCGCTCGAATATCGTGTCGACATGTTTGGTGTGGTAGCCGAGATCGAATTTCTCACGGATTTCATCTTCCGACAGGACCTTGCGGACATCGTCGTCGGCCAGCAATTCGGTCAGGAAATCCTTGCCTTCCTCCCAGACCTTCATGGCGTTTTTCTGCACCAGCCGGTAGGCGTCCTCGCGGCTGACACCGGCCTGTGTCAGGGCAAGCAGGACGCGCTGGGAATGGACGAGACCGCGATACCGGTCCAAATTGGCCATCATGTTGTCGGGATAGACGACGAGCTTCTCGATCACTCCGGTCAGCCGCGCGAGGGCAAAGTCCAGCGTCACCGTGGCGTCGGGCCCGATCATCCTTTCGACCGATGAGTGGGAGATGTCGCGCTCGTGCCACAGCGCGACATTTTCCATGGCGGGCGCGGCATAGGACCGGACCATGCGGGCAAGACCCGTCAGGTTTTCCGTCAGCACCGGATTGCGCTTGTGCGGCATTGCCGACGATCCCTTCTGCCCCGGCGAAAAATACTCCTCCGCCTCCAGCACTTCGGTCCGCTGCAGATGCCTGATTTCCACGGCGACCCGCTCGACGGATGATGCGATGACCGCCAGCGTGGCGAAATACATGGCGTGCCGGTCGCGCGGGATCACCTGTGTCGATACCGGCTCTGCCGTCAGTCCCATGGCCTCGGCGACATGCGCCTCGACCCGCGGGTCGACATTGGCGAAGGTCCCCACCGCGCCCGATATGGCGCAGGTGGCGATTTCCTGCCGTGCGGCCTCCAGGCGCTTGCGGCATCGCTCGAACTCGGCATGGGCCTGGGCCAGCTTGACGCCGAAAGTGGTCGGCTCGGCATGAATGGCGTGGCTGCGGCCGATGGTGATCGTGTCCTTGTGTTCGAAGGCGCGCCGTTTGAGCGCCGCCATCAGGGCCGACAGGTCCTCCAGCAGCAGGTCCGACGCCCTGACAAGCTGGACGCTGAGGCAGGTGTCCAGCACATCGGAGGATGTCATGCCCTGATGGACGAAACGCGCCTCCGGTCCGACGATCTCGGCCAGATGGGTCAGAAAGGCGATGACATCGTGTTTCGTGACACTTTCGATCTCGTCGATGCGGGAAATATCGAACGTCGCCGATCCGCCCATTTCCCAGATCTTCCGTGCCGCGGCTCTCGGAATGACACCGATTTCAGCGAGGGCGTCACAGGCATGCGCCTCGATCTCGAACCAGATCCGAAACTTGGTTTCCGGCGACCAGATGGCCACCATTTCGGGGCGTGCATAACGTGAAATCATTTGACCGCTCGTCAACAGGAAAGATCCGGGTCAACCCGGTTTCAGGGCGCTGCCCATATGCGGCTTCTGCTAGCAGAGTTCCAGGGCGATCTCAACGTGTGGCGCGCGTCAACCACAGGCTGGCAGCGACAAGCAACACAATACCCAGCGGCAGGTAATGGCGTGATCCGATCACCGCGAACTGATACAGTGCCGAGATGCTTGCAATGGCGACCTCGAAGAACCATGCGGCCGTCAGCGGTTCGTTGTTCCAATCGATCAAAATGCTCCAGTAAATAAGGGCGGACAGCGCGGCCGTTCCTCCGACCGTCATGACCGCCAGCCACACAGAGGCGGCCAAAAACCGGATTTGCGGCGCGCGCCGCAGGGCCGTGAGACGGACGAGGTAGAACGCTACCGGGAAGGACAGTACACCGCCGGTGAAATAAAGCGCCAGCAGGGCGGCCTGATGCACGGTGCGGCCTTCGATTGAGATTTCCAGGCCGACGCGCAGGCTCAGCGCCATGCAGATGCCCCATACTACCGCGCCGGCAATGGTCTGCCTGGCCGGCGGCAGGGCGGCGGCAAGGTTTTGTCGAAGCGTCGCGGATGTCATCGCCGATCTGCCCGGCAGCCGTCTGTCCGGGCGGTCACCGCACCGATGCCGCTTGCGCCGCAGCGCGAATGGCGGCGATATTATCCGCATAGGCGGCGGGACTGCCGCCCCTGAATATCGCGGAGCCGGCGACGAATATGTTGACGCCCGCCGCGGCGGCCAGGGGTGCCGTTTGCGGTGTGATGCCGCCATCCATTTCCAGATCGATGGGTCTGTCGCCGATCACGGCGCTGATCCGGCGTGCCTTGTCCACCGTGCTGGTGATGAAGTCCTGCCCGCCGAAGCCCGGATTGACGCTCATCACCAGGATCAGATCGACCTCATCCAGGACACTTTCCAGCACGTTCTCGGGAGTCGCCGGGTTGAGGGAGACGCCGGCCTTCTTGCCGAGCGCGCGAATGGCCTGAAGCGAACGATGAAGATGATAGCCGGCTTCGGCGTGGACCGTGATGATATCGGCTCCGGCCTCGGCAAAGGCTTCGATATAGGGATCGCAGGGGGAGATCATCAAATGGCAGTCGAAAACCGCCTGCGTGTGCCCTCGCAGGGCTTTGACGACGGCCGGACCGTAGGAAATGTTGGGAACGAAATGGCCGTCCATGATGTCCAGGTGGATCCAGTCGGCGCCGGCGGCCGTGACGTCCTTCACTTCCTGTCCCAATCTGGCGAAATCGGCGGCAAGGATGGAGGGGGCGATTTTAACGGGTCGGCTCATGAAAGGCTCCAGCTTCGTGCCATTACCGGCCGAGATCGGGGAATGCATCCCGCCAGGCCGGCATGATGTCGCCATCGGCCGCAACAGCCTCGAAAACACTGCGTGCGATGGCCCTCGCCATGACCGCGCCGGCGCCGGCGCAAAGGTCGATGAAATCGTCCGGTTCGGGCCGAACCCCACTCTTGGCGGTGGCCAGGGCGAAGACCAGGTCTCCGTCCCCGGGCGTGTGGGTCGGCCAGATGGCGTGGCTGAACCCGTCATGGGCGGCAATGGCGAGCCGTTTGGCTTCGGCCTTCGACAGTGCGGCGTCCGTGCCGATAACGGCGATGGTCGTGTTGGCGAGTTCGGGTGACGGGCCGCCACTCATGTCGCGATATTTGATCCTCAGATCAACGGCCGAAGGCGGTATGGGCTGGGGATATCCCAGTCCGCCGAATTCATTGCCCACTTCGAATGGCGCGGCCCAGAAATGCGGGCCGCCATCCATGTTGACCGTACCCAGCGGGTTGGCGGCCACCAGCGCGCCGATGGTCGTGCCGTTGTCCATTCGCAGCGACGCCGAACCGAGGCCGCCCTTGAAGCCGGCGGTCAGCGCGCCCGTGCCGGCGCCCGCGGTGCCGATGGCGAATGTCCGGGCCGCGTTGTTCGCGGCGGCATAGCCAAGTTCGCGGTAGGGCGGGTAGCGGCCCCAGGCCTTGTCGCCGCCATTGGCCAGATCGAACAGGATGGCTGCCGGCACCAGCGGAATGCGGTGGGGGCCGACCTCGAAGCCCATTCCCTTTTCGTGCAGCGCCGCCTGGACACCCGATCCGGCATCGAGGCCGAATGCCGATCCGCCGGACAGCGCGATGGCGTTGATGGTCTCGACGGCGTTGTGCGGCTCCAGCAGGTCCGTCTCGCGCGAACCGGGCGAACCGCCGAGGGTTTGCACGGCCGCCGTCGCGCCACCCGGGCAGATGATCGCCGTCACCCCGGATTTCAGCCGCGTGTCTTCGGCGTTGCCGACCAGCAGCCCGTCGACATCGGTGATCAGGTTCAGCGGGCCGGGCTGCCTCATTCCGCTTCTCCCTGCCGCGCAAGACTTCCCGTTTCACCGCTCCGGTCGACCGGTGAGAAGACACCATTGCGCCAGACCATCAGCCGAAACGGATTGTCCTTGCGCTCGCCGAAACCGTCGAACTCGATGGGTCCGATCACCGTATCGAAGCGGGTGCCCGTCAGTGCCTGTGCCAGGGTTTTGCCCTCGGCGACCGATGCGCGCTTGGCATCCAGCAGGATTTCGCCGGCGGCATAGGCCGGAAGCGCATAGCCGTCCGCCGAATGTCCGGTGTTTTCGAACTGGCCAAGGGCATTCCTTGCGCTGTTCAGCGTCACCGGATCGGGAAGCGTCACCGCCAGAAATCCGTTGATCAGGGTCGGGTCCCCATCGGCGGCGTTTAGGGCGTCGCCCCCGAGAAAGGTCAGATCAAGGTCGGCCTCCCTGCTGTCTCGGGCGATGATCGCCGCGTCCAGGCGGTCGCCGCCAATGAAAACATGGGTGGCACCGGCCCTTTCTAGGCGTCTTACGAGGCCGAACTGCTTGCTCTGGGACGGGCGATAATTGTCGGTAAATACAGGCGTTATGCCCAGTTCCTCAAGCAAAAACCGAACGGATTCCGCCAGTTCGCGCCCGTAGATCGTACCGTCTTCGACGAGCGCCAGCGGCTTGCCCAGCCATTTGGACGAAATCGCCTCGGTGATCTTCTGCGCCTCGTCATCGGCTCGCGGTGCCAGGCGGTAGAAAAGCCAGTCATTCCTGGCGGCATCCTCGGCAATGATTTTCGACCGCACACCGAGGCTGATTGCGGGAATGCCGGACGATGACAGGATCGGCAGTGCCGCGGCCAGGCTTTCCATGCACAAAAACCCGATAACGGCGTCGACGCCGGCCTCGACGAACGCACTTGCGGCGTCGGCACCGCCTGCGGCGTCACAGGTGTCGGGTTCCTGCAATATGTCGGCTACCAACCCGCCGACGCTGCTGGCGAATATGGTGACCCCGGCGGCAACTTCATTGCCAAGGATCTGGTAGTTCCCTTCTTCCGGCGCCAGAACGCCGATTCGCAAGCCTTCGTCGGTTGCCTGTGCGGCAGCCCGCGGGCTTGCCTGCCAACAGAGCGCCGCGCAGATCAGCAGGGTCAAAAGGGGTTTGCGGGCGGGTTTCATCGAGGGGCACGGTTGCTCTTTGGTATTCGCTGCCGTCACTTGTAGCCTCGGTCATGTCCTTATCCAAGGGGTACGCAAGTTGAAAAGCCGGTCCGGTGACTTAACTGCTCCGGGGCGTTCCCCGGCATGGGCCGGTTTCAAAGACACAGGGTCACGCGGCAAAACCGGGATTCCGCAAGCACGGTGCGGCACAGGAAAATGGCGCCGGGCGCTTCCAATAGTGGCAATTGTGTCTATGTATGTCGGCCATGTCGAAACAAGGCAGCCTGCCGGCGGAGATCGCGCGTGTTGGATAGGATGAGTGTCCAGTCAAAGGATTACCGGGATGCGATGGCCCATTATGCCGGCCATGTGCAACTGCTGACCACGACCTTCCAGGGCGTGCGTCGCGGCGTCACCGTGACGGCCGCCTGTTCGGTCTCAGATGATCCGCCGACGGTGCTGGCCTGTCTGAACCGCTCCAACCCGAACAATCACATTTATCTTGAAAGCGGGTTCTTTGCGCTCAACACGCTGGCGGTTCAGCATCAGGCCATGGCTGCGGCGTTTGCCGGTTTCGACGGCAAATCGGGAGAAGAGCGGTTCGCCATGGCCGACTGGGACACCATCGCCACCGGCAGCCCGACACTCCTCGATGCGAGTGCGGTATTCGATTGCCGATTGCTGGAACACAAACCCATGGCGACCCATATGGTGCTGTTTGGCG
>JANQMU010000149.1 GCA_028279875.1 Rhizobiaceae bacterium | reverse complement strand
CAGCCGATGGGCCGATTTGCCGCCACCCTTCGGGCCGGGCGCTTTTGGCCCCTGGACGTCGTTGGCTTGCACTTGTGGTGGGGTGACACCACGGCGTGCAATCCGCCTAGCCAGAGACCAAAAGCACCTCGGTCAAATGCATCAGGGTAATCACAGAACGCTCTAGGGTCAGGACCCTGAGCGAAGTAAACTTTCGCCGCGACTGCGCCAATGGCCGCATTGAATAGGCCGAAAAAACGGCCGTTTCAGTATCTCTCGATGAGCACCCGCATAGATAGTACTGAGAAGTTTGTGTTAAGGGTCACCACAGCCTGATTTTCCGTTTCAGTCCGGCCACGACGGCAATTTCGCCGCAATGTGCGTAAAAAATTCTTTACACCGGTGATTTATACTTCGTGATGCATGAGAGAACCGCAAGGTCTTTCAGATTCAGTACACTCTGAATGTCATGGGGAGACACAATGGCCTTGGCGCCGAGACTTGTGACAGGGTTACGAACCGCCACCCTCGCGGCGATGCTGCTTGGCGCAACAGCCCCGTCGCTGGCCGAGGACCCTGCCCTGTGCGCCCGGCTGTCGGCGCAATTATATGATCATGTCAGTGACCGGCCGCCCTCGCGCCATTTCGAGCGCTTTGCCATGGCCGTGGAAGACCAGCTTCGGCTCATCGAGCGAACCGAGGCGGATTTGCAGCGCATGGGGTGCCCGAGCGGCAGCATCATCATCTATGGAAGCAGCGAGCATTCAGACTGCCGGCGGCTGGCGGCCGACCTGAAGCGCATGCATATCGATCTGCGCCTCTTCGAACGCAAGCGCGATGCCCATGCGGGAAGCAGCGGTACGACGGCCCGCCAGCGGATACTTGCGGCGCTGCATGCCAATGGCTGCGATGTGCCCGGTGGGGTGCGGATCAGGGAATCGCTCGGCGTGACCGGTGAAGATCTGCTGTACGGCCTCGACAATCCCGGTGGGCGCTATCGCACGCTGTGTGTACGAACCTGCGACGGATATTATTTTCCCGTTTCCTGGGCCGTCCCGCCCATGCAGTTCGACGGCGACGCCGCCCGCTGCAACGCCATGTGCCCCGGCGCCAGCGTGGAGCTCTACGTTCACCGTGTTCCGGATCAGGACAGCGAGGACATGGTGTCCGTCACCACTCAGATGCCCTACACCGCACTGCCCAATGCCTTCGCCTACAGGGACCGCGAGGTCGGCGCCATTCCGCAATGCAGTTGCGATGTCGCCAAACCGCCGGCGCTGACGCGCTCAAGTTCGGATCCGGATGGCTCGATCGTGACACTCGAGCCATCCGGCAACGGCACGCCGGGTACTGAACCACCCGAAGACACTACCTTGTCCGAGACGCCGGAACCGCCGATCCGTGATCTCGACCCGAACCGCCGGGTCAGGGTTGTCGGGCCATTGTTCTTGCCCGACCAATCAGAGGCAATAGATCTGCAAGCTCCGGACCGGATCGAACCCCGGTAAGGGCAATTCTCAGCGGCATGAACAACGCCCTGCCCTTGCGGCCCGTTGCCGCCTTCACCGCACCGGTCCAGTTCGCCCAGGTATCGCCGTCCCACGGGTCCGGCGGCAGCAGCGCAAACGCCTCGCGAACGAATTCACGGTCTTCGGGATCAAGCTTCGCCTCGTCTTCCGGCTCCACCTCGACAACGCGCCACCAGCGCGCGGCATCCTTGACGAAATCAATATTGTTGCGCACCGCCATCCAGAACGCTTCAGCCCGCCCTCCGGCAATCCCCATGTCGGCAAGGCGCGCGCGGACCTGCTCGAAAGTGAGTTGGTGAACCAGCGACCGGTTGAGACCGGTCAGCTCGGCCGGATCGAATTTGGCAGCCGATTTCGATGCCATATCCGGTCGAAAGACTTCCAGGAGCGCACCCATGGCCGGCATCGCCGAAACGCTCTGCGACGTGCCGATCAGAACAGCCAGGCTGTTGATCGACATCGGCTCGTAGCCGTCGCTCCGCAGGGAGCCGATCGACAGCGCGTTGGACCGCTTGGACAGGCCCTCCCCGGTGCTCGTCGTCAGCAGGTTGTGATGGCCGAAATCCGGCGCTTCGCTTTCCAGCGCGTGGAACAGTGCGATCTGCGCCCCGGTATTGGTGACATGGTCATCGCCGCGGATAATGTGGGTCACCGCCATCTCGATATCGTCGACCACCGATGGCAGCGTATACAGATAGGTTCCATCCTCGCGAATGAGAACCGGATCCGACATCGACGCCAGATCGACCGTCTGCGGACCCCGCACAAGATCATCCCAGTGGATTTCGGTGCGCCGGGTTTCAAACGGGTCCTCGGCGTAATTGGGCAGTCGAAAGCGCCAGTGCGGACGGCGGCCCTGCGCCTCGAATTCCGCCTTGTCCCGTGCCGTCAGCCGCAGGGCCTCGCGGCCGTAGACCGGCGGCAGACGCCGCGCCAGGCGCAGTTTCCGGCGCCGTTCCAGTTCCTCACCGGACTCGTAGCAAGGATAGAGCAAACCGGCCGATTTCAGTCGTTCGGCCGCCGCGTCATAGGCATCAAACCGCCTGGACTGCCAGGCGATGCTATCGGGATCGATACCAAGCCACCGCAAATCCTCTTCGATCGCCTCGGCGAATTCCACCGTCGAGCGCGTCGCATCCGTATCGTCGAACCGCAATACGAAGGCCCCGCCCTTCTTTTGGGCATAGAGCCAGTTGAAAAGGGCGGTGCGGGCATTGCCGATGTGGATATGGCCGGTCGGCGACGGCGCGAACCGGACGGTAACGGGGCTGTCCTTGTCTATTTCACTCATGGTCGCCGGGTTACTGAAGCGCTGCGCCCTTTGCAAGCGGTATTATCCAGGCAGCGCGGTGGCATAGGAATTGTTGCGTTCCGTCACTTTGCGGCCAACCATGACCATAAGAAGGCAAATCGCCAGGCAATAGACGCCCATGGCGACAATCTGTGCCGGATAGGAGATATCGAAGTCGATCAGAAAGCCGGTCACGCCCGGCCCCATCGCCGAGGTGAACACCATCAGCGCGATGACGACGGCCCGGATCGAGCCGAGATGGGCCGTTCCGTACATTTCGGGCCAGACCGCGCCGAACAGCGTTGAGGACAGGCCATAGGACACACCGACCAGAGCCATGAAGGCGAAGACACCCCATTGTGCCTCGACCATGCCAAGGATGAAACAGGCCCCGGCCAGCGGCAGCAGAAAGGTCGGCAGCAGGGCTATCGCGGTGAACCGGTCGATCAGAAACCCGCCGATCAGGGCGAAGCAGAACGTCATCAGTGCCATGGAGGCATAGGAGCCGGCAAAGGCCTCCACCGACCAGCCACGCAATTCCACGAGATAGACCTGGTGGAAGAAGATCGTCGTGCCGATAAAGGCTGGCGCCAACAGCCCGGTCAGAACCAGCCAGAAAAGCGGATCGCGAACGACCTCGGGCCGCGTCCAGTCGCGGGCTGCGGCCCTTTCTTCGGCGCTGTCGCTCGAATGTGGCGTGCGCTCGACCCGCATCAGCCCGTAGATCACCGGCAGACCGACAAGCATCAACAGCCCGGCCGCCATCAGCCAGGTGTTGCGCCAGCCGACATAGGCCACGACACTGACATAGAGGATGGGCAAAGCCGCCTCGCCCACCTGATGGCCGACCGTGACCACCGACAGCGCCCGGCCCCGCTGCCCGACATACCATCGGCCGATCGCCGTGATGGCATTGTGGGTCATCATCCCCTGTCCGAATAGCCGCAAACCGAAAATCACGACGACCAGCACCACCAGATTGCCCGCATAGGCCATGCCGACGGATGCCAACGCCAGGCAGGGAATGATGATGAGGGCAACCCGGGACACGCTCAAATGGTCGACGATCCTTCCGAACTGCGACAGCGTCAGCGCGCTGGCCAGCGTGGCAACCATGTAGATCGTTCCGAATTCGCCATGGCTCAACCCGAATTCGTCGCGAATGCTGCCGGCCGAGAGCGCAATGAAGAATGTCTGCCCGAAACTGGAAAAGAATGTCAGCAGGAACCCGCCGGCCAGCCAGCGGGCATTGTCGCGCACGAAGGCAAGGAAGTGCATATCGGAAACCTTTGCGGACACCATGAAACGCGCGGGAGGACCGCTGCGCAAAAGACGTCAGAGAAGTGGGACACCACTCCTATGCGCAGAGAACGCAGAAACCGTCAAGGGCATGCGCCCGGATTGAAATTGCGGCGCAAACCGCTCCGCCCGTCCGGCTGCGGCATTCGCTTGTGCTTGGTACAAAAATCGTGCAGGCATGGGGCTGTCTTCATGAATTCCCGAAATCCCGATGTTTGAAATCTCAACGCTGCTCGTCATCCTTGCCGTCTATTTGCTGGCCGGTATCGTGAAAGGCACTGTCGGGATGGGGCTTCCGCTCGTCAGCGTCGGCCTTTTGACCGCGTTGATCGGTCTGCAGCCGGCTATCGCCCTGCTCGTGGTTCCGTCCCTGCTGACCAACATCTGGCAGGGGTTTTTCGGCGCAAATACCGTAGCGTTGTTTCGGCGGTTCTGGACATTGCTCATTCCGACCATGCTGTTCACATGGCCCGGAACGCTGGCCCTCGCCCATGTCGAAACCGCCTATCTGTCGGCCCTTCTCGGTATCCTGCTGATCCTTTACACCGTGCTGAGCCTGTCACGGATGGAGTTCCATGTTCCAGTCCGGTGGGAGGGCAGGCTCAACCCCCTTATCGGTGCGACGAGCGGCGTTCTTGCCGGCCTGATAGGCGCGTTCACGGTGCCCGGTGTGGTTTACCTGCAATCCACCCGGCTGGCCCGCGAGGACCTGGTGCAGGCGATGGGCATGATCTTCACCCTGTCGGCCGTCGGCCTCAGCATATCGCTTGGCGCACAGAACCTGATGACAGCCGATTTGGGCCTGATGTCAACCGCCGCCGTGGTGCCGGTGGTCATCGGCATGGTCATCGGAACACGCATTCGAAAACGCACATCGGAACAGAGTTTCCGGCAGATATTTCTGATCGCCCTCGGCATTCTGGGGACCTATATCGTGGTCTCCTCAGTGGCTTCGCTGGTTTAGGTGTTCAGTCCCCCGCCCGGTCACGGAACCGGTTGGTGATCGGATAGCGGCGGTCGCGACCGAAATTCTTCTGGGTGATCTTGACGCCCGGCGCCGACTGCCGGCGTTTATATTCCGCAACGTACAGCAGATGCTCGATGCGGTTGACCAGTTCCGCCGGATGGCCACGCGCGACGATCGCCTCCAGGTCCATTTCCTTTTCGACCAGGCATTCGAGGATATCGTCCAGCACCGGGTATTCCGGCAGCGAGTCCTGATCCGTCTGATCCGGCCGCAACTCGGCAGACGGGGCCTTGTCGATGATATTGACCGGAATAACCTCACCCGAGGGACCCAGCGCGCCCGGCGGCACGGTGCCGTTGCGCCAGCGCGACAGAGCGTAGACCTGCAATTTGTAGAGGTCCTTGATGGGATTGAAACCGCCATTCATGTCGCCATACAGCGTCGCATAGCCGACCGACATTTCCGACTTGTTGCCGGTGGTCACCACCATCGATCCGAATTTGTTGGATATCGCCATCAGGATCGTGCCGCGAGCGCGGCTTTGAAGGTTCTCCTCGGTGATTCCCTCATCGGTGCCCTCGAACAGCGTCGCCAGCGCATGAGAGAACCCCTCGACCGGTTCGAAAATCGGCACGGTATCATAGCGGCAGCCGAGGGCCCTCGCGCATTGTTCCGCGTCGTTGACCGATTCGTCCGACGTATAGTGATAGGGCAGCATCACCGCCCGCACCCGCTCCTCGCCCAGCGCATCGACGGCCAGCGCCGCGCAAAGCGCGCTGTCGATGCCGCCCGACAGGCCGAGCACGACATTCTTGAACCCGTTCTTGTTCACATAGTCCCGAAGCCCGATCAGGCAGGCCCGGTAATCGGCCTCGTCGCTCTCCGGCAGCCGTGACATGGGGCCGTTGTCGCATGACCAGCCCTCGGCGCCGCGGCGCCAGGTCGTCACCACCGTTTGCGCCTCAAACTGGCTCATCTGGAAAGCCAGGGTCTTATCGGCATTCAACCCGAAACTCGCCCCGTCGAAGACCAGTTCGTCCTGGCCGCCGAGTTGGTTGGCGAAAACCAGCGGCAATCCGCTTTCGATGACCTGGCGCAGTCCGACCTGCTGGCGCACTTCCGTCTTGCCGCGATAATAGGGCGACCCGTTGGCGACGAGCAGCAGTTCGGCCCCGGTCTCCGCCAAGGTCTCACAGACACCGAAATCGCCCCAGATATCCTCGCAGATCGGCAGGCCGACGCGAATGCCGCGAAAGTTGACGGGCCCCGGCATCGGCCCGACATCGAACACACGTTTTTCATCGAATTCGCTGTAATTGGGCAAATCGACTTTATAGCGCTCTGCCACGATGGCACCGCCGTCCAGCAGCGCCACGGCGTTGAAACGGCCCTGCTCGTTCTGCCGCGGCACGCCGATGACCACACCAGGCCCGCCATCGGCCGTGTCGTCCGCCAGGGCCGTCACAGCCCGGTCGCAGGCACGCAGAAAGGCCGGTTTGAGCACCAGGTCCTCCGGCGGATAGCCGGACAGGAAAAGCTCGGTGAACAGCACCAGATCGGCGCCCTGGCGTGCTGCATCCGCGCGCGCCTCCCGGGCCAGTTGCAGATTGCCCTCGATGTCGCCCACCGTCGGATTTTCCTGGACGATGGCGATACGCAGAATGTCGGTCAGTTCGGTCGTCTCGTTCATATCACGCCGTTTATCCTGCCTGCCGCAGCGGCGCAATACTGCCTCACATCAAAGTCTCGCCACCCGAATAGCGGTCCATCAGCAGTGGTACGATCAGGTCCTCCTCGTCTTCCAGATGACGCATCAGGCCGGCGACCAGCCGCGTCGCCTGGACACCATATGCCTCGGCGGCAAAACGCAGTGCGTCGCCGCCCTTTTCGAGCGCCTGGACAAACTGCCGGCCGGCATCGGCATTGTGAACGAGCAGGTCGTGAATCTGGTGGTGATCCCTGTCGAGAATATCAAACCCGCGGCGCAGACGCGGTTCGGCAGCCATGAAGATCGGAAAATAATGGGCGTCTTCCACATGATGATGCCCCTCAAGGTCGGAGAGCAGATAGTCAAGGCGCGGCGCGAACCAGGCGGCAAAATCGCGCGGCTCGAAATCCTCCTCCCGCAGCCGGTCGATGCTGCCGCTCAACTGTACGGCCAGTTCGCGAAACAGATTGTGACGCTTCAGCCAGAACCGCCCCATGGCGGACAGGGCACCGGGCTCGCGCCAGCCATCGCGCGGATATTGCTGAATCAAAAAGAGCAAATCCTCCGGCAAGCCTTTGCGATCAAACAGGAAATTATCATCCGCCATCGCGTTCACCAGTAATCACGCGCTTTCTCGGCAATGACGCTCAACCAGATCACCCCGGCCAGAAATATCGAAAGAAAGACCGCCGCCGATCCGCAATCCTTTGCGATCTTGATCTCCCGCATGAAATCGCGGGAAAGCCCGTCGCACACCGCTTCGATCCCCGTATTCAGCAATTCGACGATCATCAGAAAGACGATACTGCCGGTCAATGCCAGGAACACGGCGACATTGTCGGCCAGGAACCACGCCACGGGAACCGCCAGCACGAGCAAAACCACTTCCTGGCGAAAAGCCGTTTCATGGCGCGCGGCGTAGAGCAGGCCGTCCCTGGAGTTTCGAAACGCATTCAGAATTCGCAGCATCGTCACCTCGAATCGCATTGGGTGACGATGTTATACCAAGGGAATTCGGGAATGCCTGTCGTCCTATGGTGCCTGCGGCGCATCCTCGGGGATTTCATAATAGTCCCCCTTGGTGGCGCAATGGATATGTTTGCCCGTCTTCAGGCCGGTTTTGCCGTCCAGACTGCCGGCCAGCACCGCCGTGAATGCGTCCTTCTTGTGCTTCCAGAAAAGCGCCGAACCGCAGAGCCGGCAGAAGCCGCGCTTGGCGTCTTCGCTGGCGTGGTACCAGCGCACATTGTCCGCGCCCTCCACGGTGAGATCGTCGTCGGCAACATTTGTCGAAGCATAGTAGTGGCCGGACTGCTTGCGACACTGTGTGCAGTGACAGGCGACGACATCACTGATCGGACCCACCGCCCGATAGCGGACCGATCCGCACAAACAAGAGCCATGATGGATTTCCGCCATTTTGATCCCCGTTGCAGCCTGCAGTGGTCCCAGGATGAAATGGCCTTGCATTCAACGCAATGCAAAAATAATGAACCGGACAATGAGATTCCTTGATCCTGACGCCGCCCCGCACATGGCAGGGCGGCGCCGGTCAAAGCGTCCTTCAGCCGGTAGCCGCGATCCGTGCGTCGGCGTCGCGGCCGCCCTTCATGAGTTCGGCAACCAGGAAAGCCAACTCCAGCGCCTGGTCGGCATTGAGCCGCGGATCGCAATGGGTGTGATACCGGTCCGACAGGTCATCGGCGGTCACGGTGCGCGCACCGCCGGTGCACTCGGTGACGTTCTTGCCGGTCATTTCCACGTGAATACCGCCGGGATGGCTTCCCTCGGCGCGGTGGATCTGGAAAAAGCTCTCGACCTCCGACAGGACCCTTTCGAACGGTCGCGTCTTGTAGTTGTTGAGCGTGATCGTATTGCCGTGCATCGGATCGCATGACCAGACCACCTTGCGGCCCTCGCGTTCGACAGCGCGAATGAGTTTTGGAAGATGATCGGCGACCTTGTCGTGGCCGAAACGGGCAATCAGGGTCAGCCGGCCCGGGTCGTTCTCCGGATTGAGAATATCGATCAGCTCCAGCAGGCCGTCCGGTTCCATCGAGGGACCGCATTTCAGGCCCAGCGGGTTTTTGATTCCGCGGCAATATTCGACATGGGCGTGATCGGGCTGGCGCGTCCGGTCGCCGATCCAGATCAGGTGCCCGGACGTGCCATACCAGTCGCCGGATGTTGAATCGGTACGGGTCAACGCCTCCTCATAGCCCAGCAGCAGCGCCTCATGGCTGGTGAAGAACTCGGTCTCGCGGAGCCGGTGATGATTGTCGGCCGTGATGCCGACGGCACGCATGAAATCCATGGTCTCGGACAGCCGGTCCGCCAGTTTGCGGTAGCGTTCGGCCTGCGGGCTGTCGCTGATGAAGCCCAGCATCCACTGATGGACATTCTCCAGATTGGCATAGCCGCCCTGGGCGAAGGCCCGCAGCAGATTGAGCGTTGCCGCCGACTGCCTGTAGGCCATGACCTGACGCTGCGGATCCGGCACGCGGGACGCTTCATTGAACTCGATGCCGTTGATGATGTCGCCGCGATAGCTCGGCAGTTCGACATCATCCTTTCTTTCGAAATTGGACGATCGCGGCTTGGCGAACTGGCCGGCGATCCGGCCGATCTTGATCACCGGTTGCTGGGCACCGAAAGTCAGCACCACCGCCATCTGCAGGAACACCCGGAAGAAGTCGCGAATATTGTCGGCGCCATGCTCGGCGAAGCTTTCCGCACAATCGCCGCCCTGCAGCACAAATCCATGGCCGTTGGCAATGTCGCCCAGTCGCTCGCGCAACTGGCGCGCTTCACCGGCGAAAACCAGCGGCGGATAGGAGGCAAGTCGCTCTTCCGTTGCCGCCAAAGCCTTCGGATCCGGATAGTCCGGCACCTGAAGAATTGGCCTGTTGCGCCAGCTGTCGGGTGTCCATTTCTGTGCCATGTCAACTCACCTGAATTCGTACAGTTGGAGACGTTCCGTCCCAAGGGCGGGCTTATAACGGCAATCGCCGTCAAATGCCAGCATCACGGACACGGCGATCTGACAATCTTCAGGCCAAGGATCCACACATCAAACGAATGTCACGCCCTTCTCCGTCAGCAGATCATCGAACAATGCCCGCTGATGGTCTGGCAGGTCGACGGCGCGCGGATAGACCGGATCGTGCCGGTCGACGCGCACCGGGCGTTCAAACCCGTCGGTACTGTGCAGGAAACCGCGCACGCCGGCCTCGCCGAATTCGTGCATGAAGCCCTGCATCACGGCATCCAGATAGGATTGCAGGATCGGATCGCCCGGGTCGTGCGGCGCCGTATTGGTGTGGGCCTCATAGATATAGACGGGGCACCCGTCCGGCACGGCGAATGCCAGTTCCAGGCGTTCAAGATCGACCGCCACGCGGTCATAGGTTGCCTCGCGCCGGTCGACGGCCGGCAGATTGTCCAGGCTGTCATAAACCAGCAGGCCGTCGATCGCGTGGCCCTCATACTGCCGCGCGCTCAGCAGCGATGAAAGCCCTTCGCCATCGATCGGATCGTCGGTCCGGCGCGGACGCCAGCATCGCCGCCAGCCATTCAGCCGCGCCGGCGCGGCATCGACATATCGCGTCCTCAACGTCGAGCGGTTGACCAGCGACCCGTAACCGAAATAGGCGACGATCGGGCCGTCATCCATGGCACGTTTCAAGCTGTCGGGAATGTCGCCCGATGCCCTAGTCAACCCGTTTGCCGTTTTCAATGCGGTAGCTGGGCTGATACATGGTCACCAGTTCCTCCGCGGCGGTCGGGTGAACGGCCATGGTCCTGTCGAAATCGTCCTTGCTGCATCCGGCTTTCAGGGTGATTGCCAGGATCTGCGCCATTTCGCCGGCATCGGGTCCGAGAATGTGGGCGCCGATCACCTTGCGGTCGGCGGCATTGACCACCAGCTTCATGATCGTCTTTTCCTGCCGGCCCGACAGGGTGTGTTTCATTGGCCGGAATTCGGCCCGGTAGATTTCCAGGCGTTCGAAACGGTTGGCCGCAACATCCTCCGACAGGCCGACGGTGCCGATCTCGGGCTGCGAAAAGACGGCGGTGGCGATCAGATCATGATCCGGGCTGGTCGGATTGTCGCGGAAGGCGGTCTCCACCACGCACATCGCCTCGTGGATCGCCACCGGCGTCAGTTGCACGCGGTCGGTGATGTCTCCGACGGCATAGATGTTCTCGCAACTGGTGCGCATATAGGGATCAACGACAATGGCACCCGCCTCATCGAGCTGGACACCCGCCTTTTCCAGACCGAGGTTCTCGGTGTTCGGAATGCGGCCGATCGCCAGCATCGCCTCATCGACCTTGAGGTTCCTGCCGCCGGATGTGGTCACATCCAGCCGGTCATCGGCGGACCGGACGATCCTGTCGATGACGTCTTCGCACAGGATACGGATGCCCTTGGCCTCCATCGCCTGATGCAGCGGACGGCGCATATCCATGTCGAAATTCTTCAGGATTTCGGCGCCGCGATAGATCAGGGTCGTCTCGACACCCAGCCCGTGGAAGATATTGGCGAACTCCACCGCGATATAGCCACCGCCGGCAATCAGGATGGCTTTCGGCAGGCGTGGCAGATCGAAGGCCTCGTTCGAGGTGATGGCCAATTCATGGCCTTCAAGTCCTTCCACATGATTGGGGCGCCCGCCGGCGGCGATCAGGATCTTGTCGGCGGTCACCACCGTATTCGAGTCCAGGATGCGGATGCTGTGATTGTCGACCAGTTCGGCCCGGCTTTCGAATATCTCGGCGCCGGCATTGCTGAGACCCGTCTTGTAGAGGCCTTCCAGCCGGGCGATCTCGCGATCCTTGTTCCGGATCAGCGTTGGCCAGTCGAAATGGCTGTCGGCGACCGTCCACCCGTAACCGGCGGCATCCTCGAACGCTTCGGAGAAGTGCGACGCATAGACGAACAGTTTCTTCGGCACGCATCCCCGGATCACGCAGGTGCCGCCATAGCGGTACTCCTCGGCGATGCCGACCCGCTTGCCCATTGCGGCAGCAAGCCTGGCGGCGCGCACCCCGCCCGATCCACCGCCGATCACAAAGAAATCGTAGTCATACTCGGCCACGGGACCGTCCTTTATTCGCAAATGCCTTCATTTCGAAACGACCGTTGGGCGGCCAGTTGCCGCCCCGGGACCGTTTCAACCGGATCACAGGTAATGGGTACACGCTGAAAGAAAAGCCCGCCACCGGCGTGGCCTTTTCAACATTCCGTGACAGGCCTACTGGGAGGTGTCCGCGCCACCGTCCGTCGGCGTTTCGCCAATGCGCGCGCGCAACGCTTCCTGGGTTGCGGCGGAGAGGTCGCGTGCAATGCCGTTGGACCAGACTTCCGCCGCCTGCAACAACTCGCGGGTAACGATCGGCCCGGTATCGATCAGCTTCTTTCCCGCGTCGCTCACATAAAACGCCTCGATTGCTTTCAGCTCATCGATTGTGAAACTGCGCGCATAGATCGTTGCGGCCTCGCGCTCCAGATCGGCGCGCCGCCCGGCCATCTCGATTGCGGTCTCGTCGACCGTGGCGGAGATGATCTCCTGCAGGTTCGGCGCCGTCTGAATGAGGTTCGATTTCAGATTCTGCGCGGCATTGGGCAGGATCGCATCGAACTGATCCGTCGCGCGAATGGCGGCGATGGTCGCCCGCGCTGCGGCCACATGTTCATCGGTGGGTTCCTGCGCCCCTGCGGGCATTGCTGACACCATCGTTGCCGCCACGGCAATCGCCAGTATGTTGCGGCGCAGTCCAGTCGCCATGCTCATCTGTTTCATCGGTTCTGACTTCCTTCGTTCTTCATTGTCCTAACACCAGATGACCCGGCGATGATCGCCACGGAAACAATGTCGAGAAACAATCCATGCTCGACGACGCCGGGAATGTCCTGCAGGGCACGTGCCAGTGCTTCTGCATCGGGAATGCGGCCAAAAGATGCATCCAGTATATGGTGTCCGCCATCCGTCTCAAACGGAACGTCGCGGTCCTTGCGCAGGTCGACGGGACCGCTGAGACCGAGTGATCCGGCTGCCTGTTCAATCGCGTTGCGGGTGGCAGTGAGGCCAAAGACATTGACCTCGATCGGCAGCGGGAACCGGCCGAGCACATCGACCACCTTGGATTCATCGGCAATGACGATCACGGTATCGGAAGCGCAGGCGACGATCTTCTCGCGCAGCAGCGCGCCGCCACCACCCTTGATGACCTGCAGGTCGCCGTCGACCTCATCGGCGCCGTCAATCGTCAGGTCGAGTTGCGGAACCTCGTCGAGCGAAAAGATCGGAACGCCGAGTTCGACGCACAGGCCGGCCGTCCGCTCAGATGTGGGCACGGCCTCGATCCGCAAACCGCTTTCGACCCTTTCGGCAAGAAGGCGCACGAATTCCTCGGCGGTGCTTCCGGAGCCGACGCCCAGCTTCATTCCGGTTTCGACATGGTCAAGCGCGACCCGTGCGGCCTCGATTTTCAACTGACGGGCGTCCATGCGCCGACGGCTCCCAGAAACTTGTCTGAGGCGCTGTTACCATGCGGCACGTCTCAAGCAAAGCCGTAATTCCTCGCCCCTGCCGCCCTCTCTTGCTTTCTGGGGCGCGCTGCCCTACGCCGGAGTGCAGAATGGAATTCAGGAATCGGAACCGCGATGCCAAGGCCACTGGTCATTTTCGATCTCGACGGAACTTTGCTCGACACGGCGCCGGATCTGATGACCAGCCTCAATCACACGATCGGCAGACTGGGGCTCGCTCCGGTCCACTATGACGATATCACCTCGCTTGTCGGCGCCGGCGCCCGGGCGATGATCGTCAGGGCGCTGGAGATGCGCGACACGATTGTCCATGAATCCGAAATCGACCGGCTGTTCGCCCGGTTCATCGAATTTTACAGCGGATCGATGCCCGGCGCGTCGACACCCTATCCGGGATTGCTGGACGCGCTGGACCGCCTTGAAGCAGCGGGCATGGCGATGGCCGTCTGCACCAACAAGACCGAATCCCTGGCCCGGCGCCTTCTCGACCTGCTGGGTCTAGCGAAGCGGTTCTGTGCGATAACCGGCGGCGACACGTTTCCTGTCCGCAAACCGCATGGGGATCACATCCGCGGAACCATCGACATGGCGCTTGGATGCAGCACAGCGGCCGTAATGGTCGGCGACTCCGTCAACGACATTCACGCGGCGCAAAATGCCGGCATACCGTCCATCGCGGTGCCGTTCGGATATTCCGATGTCGCGGTCGAACATCTCGGTCCGAACCGCGTCATCGGTCACTACGATGAATTGACGCCCGATCTCGTCAACGGATTGCTGGTGCGGGCATAATTGCCCGCGATCTCCTCAGCCCTGCGACCCGACGCGGACCTTCTCGGTGCTTTCGATCGCCATGTTCAGCCGCTTGTCGCGCCCATACATGTCCGTGTAGTAGCCGACGCTGCCGTCTTCCTTCGGCCAGGCGGTGAAATAGGACACGTAGACCGGTATTTTTCCGGGCACCGGCTCGGCAAGATTATGGCCTTGCGAGATCTGCGAGGCGATGTGCTCGCGGGATTTGCCGAGCACCGCGGCCGCCATTCCCCTGGGGTCCTGAAGGCGGACACAGCCATGGCTGAAGGCCCTTGTATCGCGCTCGAACAGGTTTTTCGATGGCGTGTCGTGCATGTAGATCGCGTGCTTGTTGGGAAACAGGATCTTCAACTCGCCAAGCGCATTCTTGGGGCCTGGAGGCTGCCTGACATCCACGGGAACCGTCGCCCCGACGGCGTACCAGTTGACGCTGCGCGACGAGACGCGCCGGCCGCGCCGGTCCGTCAACTCATAGCCGAGCCGGTCGAGATAGGATGGATCAGCGCGCAGTTTGGGCACCATTTCATTGACGATGATCGACCGTGGAACGCCCCAATAGGGGTTGTATTCGACGGTCTCGATCACGTCCTGGAAGAAGCTCGTCTGATTGCTCTTCTTGCCGACCACGACCCGCATGGAAATCGCGTCCTTTTCGTTCTTCACGAAGGTCGCGCGATAGGCCGGCTGGTTGATGAACACGTGTTTTGTGCCCAGCTCACGCGGCAGCCAGCGCAATCGTTCCATGGCCAGCACGACCTTGTCGATCTTGTCGCCATTGGAGAGATCGGTCAGTTTGGCGATCGTCATCCTGCCGACGATGCCGTCGACGGCAAGCTTGTTCTCCCGCTGGAAATCCTTGACCATCGCGACCAGTTCGGGCGTGTAGATATCGCCGCCGGACATCTGGTACTCATAGAGCGTCACACCGTGATCCACGAGCAGCTTGTCGGACCCGCGCTTGCGGATCGCCGCCACCACATTGGCGACTTCCGGGTTTTGCGCACCGGGCCTCAAAAAGGTTCCCTTGGCAATGATGATCAGTTCGGTTTCCTCGGCGGCGCGCAGTGCCGCCAACTCGTCCATCAAAGCCCTGAACTGACGATTGCCCGGATTGCTTCCGGCAAGATAGACGCCGGCATCGGACGTCGCGGCAAGATTGCCGAGCGCGGCTTTCAGATCGACTTCCTTGCGCTTGAAGTCATGGTAGCCGGACAGGCGGTTCGGGTCGATGCGGCCGCGCGTTGCGTCGAGCACGAAGCTCAGCGCCCTGGCGCTCATGTTCATTTCGAACAGCATGAGCTGACGCTGCCGGCTGGCCATATCGGTCATGTCGAACCCGTCGGCCGGAATATCCACGGTATAGTTGGAAGGCGACAGGCCATATTCACCGGCTTTCGCCATCACCGCGATCGCCGCGCGCGCATTGTCGTTTGCCGCCGTCCCGTCGACCCAGACAAAATCCGGATTGGCCGAATAATATTCGAGCAGAGCGGTGCCGACCTCCTTGGGGGCCTTGATCTTGACGCCGTCGAGAAAACGCCGCGC
Source organism: Rhizobiaceae bacterium (assembly GCA_028279875.1). GTDB lineage: Bacteria > Pseudomonadota > Alphaproteobacteria > Rhizobiales > Rhizobiaceae > Hoeflea_A. The sequence goes on along the minus strand of JANQMU010000149.1, from coordinate 11,134 downwards.
CTCGTCAAACGCGCTGCTGCCCAGGGGCGGCAGATAGGGATCGACCGAGGCGACCTCCACCCGTGACAGGGAAGAAAGGTCGAAGACCTTCATGGCATCCGGCTTGTAGGCGTAAACCCGCGGCGAACTGATCTTGACGACGGGCGCTGCAGCAGCGCGGCGCTCGCGAAGGCGTTCCTGCTCGATGCGCTGGAGACGTTCGCGCCTTGGCCTCGGGTTGAAGATCAGATCAAAAAGCGTCACCCGCTGCTGCGCCTGAACAGGCCCAGCCGTCGGCAGGACGAACCCGACCGACAACATGCATGTAAGGGCCGCAACGCAGCAACCCCACCCCATCTTTCCGGCTTTCACTCCAGCACCCTCCACGGCTATTTTCGTTTCAACGCCCCACCGTCGAATATGTTTTATTTGGTCATTGCTACGACGTGTGCAATGCCGAGCGCAACAGCGGACCGTCGGATTCACTAAAATACGGCCAATTTCCTAAAAATTTGATCAAGACTGTTGCGCGGTGCCATCACCTGCGGCGCCGAGCAGCCACTTACAGAACATATGCGCCAAAAAAGCGCCCAGAAGTTGCATGATCACGAACGGAATCACGTCCTGTGGCCGAATTCCGGCGAAGCTGTCGGAAAACCCGCGGGCGATGGTGACGGCCGGATTGGCGAAAGATGTCGACGCGGTGAACCAGTAGGCAGCGGTGATGTAAAGCCCGACGGACATGGCGACCGCTTTTTCGTTGGCCCTCAGCGTCGCCAGAATGGTGAACATCAATCCGAAGGTCGCCACGGCCTCCGCCAACCATTGCGCCGGACCGGTCCGGACCTTCTGCGAAAACTGCAGCACATCGAGGTCGAACATCATGTGGGCGACCCACACGCCCACCAGCCCGCCGACGATCTGCACCGCGACATAAAGGCTGGCCTGCCGCGGCGACACGACGCGTCGAAGTGCAAAAACCAGGGTCACGGCCGGGTTGAAATGAGCGCCGGAGACCGGTCCGAGCATGGTGATCAGCACCACCAGGATCGCACCGGTCGGAATGGTGTTTCCCAGAAGCGCGATCGCCACATTGCCGCCCGCAAGGGCTTCGGCCATGATGCCGGAACCAACGACGGTCGCCAGCAGGAAGGCCGTGCCGACAAACTCGGCGCCCAGCTGTTTTGTCAATTGTTCATGCATCGATTCGATCCCCGCCCCGCCGACAATTCACCCCGGCCGCTGCGACAATGCAAGCATGATGATCAACAGGCCCCAAAGCGATCGACGCATGTCGGCCACGGATATCCATAATATGTGACAATTCGATAACGGTGCCACCGCTCGTCTTTTCGCCGGGCACGCCGCGATCGCCCTTCGGACGGTGTCCGGCGGGCAAAGGGATTTGACGCGCCTTTGGAAACGTTCCAAGAATGGTGCGACGGGGGAACCGGGATGGGGTCATGGTCCGATATCTGAGAATGCTCACCGGAACGGTGCTTTTTGTTTTCGTGACCTTGCATTTGCTGAATATGGCCTTCGGCCTCGTATCCCTCGATGCCGTCGAAACCGCCCGAACCTACCTGACCGCCCCGTGGTCCACCGGTCCCGTTTTCGCCCTGCTGATGCTGGCCTTGTTCATCCACATGGTTCTCGGGCTCTATGCCCTCTACCGGCGCAGCACGCTTCGCATGTCGGGCTATGACGCAAGCCAGTTGATCTTCGGCCTGCTCATCATGCCACTGCTTGCCTCGCACATCGTCGGGATCTACGCCACGCGGAACATCTTCGACGCCGACCCGACCTACCGGCTCATTCTGGATATCTTCTGGGTCCGTTCGCCGCTCGAAGGCCTGCGACAGGTCTTCGTGGTCGTTGTCGTCTGGGTTCACGGAATCATCGGGATCTTCAGCTGGATGCGCATCAAGCCCTGGTGGGAGCGGGTCTCATGGTTCATTTATCCGCTCATCGTTGCCGTCCCGGTGGCAGCCCTGCTGGGATTCGTCGACGCCGGCAACCAGGTCATCGCCGAAGCCGAACAGGCCGCGATCATACAAGCTGAAGAAGCAGCCGCCGATGCCGCCTCCGGCGAGCCGCAGGAGGAGATCAGCGAGGAGGAACGCATCGCCGAGGAAGCGGCGGCCGAGGAACGGCAGGCCGCCAATCTCGCGCGGTTCGCGCTCACCTACCGCATATTGTGGACCGTCCTGGCGATCTATGCGGCCATGGTCGTGATCACCCTCCTGTTGCGGGCCTGGCGATTGCGGCTGCGAAGCCGGCGCATGGCGATGATCACCTATCTGGACGGCCCGACGGTGGAGGCCAGGGTCGGCCCCAGCCTGCTGGAAATCTCCCGCCTTAACGATTTTCCGCACGCCAATCTGTGCCGCGGACGCGGCCGCTGCGGCACCTGCCGCGTGCGCATCGTCGACGGCGATGCCGAGCTGAACGATCCGAACAGCATAGAGTTGGCGACGCTCGCCCGTCTCGGGTCGCCGAAGAACGTTCGCCTGGCCTGCCAGATCTGTCCGCAGGCCGGTTCATTGACCGTGGAGCGGCTCGTGTCGCCCGACATCACGCCACGGGACATGGTCCTGAAGCAGAAAGCGGAGGCCCAAGGCGCGGCGGCTTCCGTCGCGGAGACCGCCGATGCCTGACAATCAAGGGCGCACACAGCGGATGCTCGGCGCCGCATTCGCCATGATCCTGGCAATTTTCGCGGCCCCCGACCCGTCGGCCGCGCAGATGATCCCGGGCACGGCGCCGGCGCAAACGGAGGTCACCGCCCCGACGGAACCACCCTCGCCCAACGACATCCGCGAATTGATGCGCCTGCTCGCTGATCCAAGCATGGTCGAATGGCTGCGCACCCAAAGCCTGCAACAGGACCTGACTGGCGAGGCAGCACACGAACGCAGCGAAAGCTTCCAGCAGGAGTTGGCCGAACGGGCTGACCGCACCCGGCTTCGCCTGCGGGATCTTGCTGTAAGCTGGCGCAATATGCCGGCCGCGCCGGCATTCTTGAGTGCGGCATGGCAGGAACAGGTTTCCGGCGACCAGACGCTGCGCAGCATCATCTATGTGGTCATCTTCCTCGCTATCGGCGGCGGCCTTGAATGGCTCTACCGACAATACACGCTCCAGCCGATGCTGCGGCTCGAACTGCAGAGGTCCCTGTCCCTCGGCCACCGGTTCAGCGCCGCAGTTCTGCGCGCGCTTTTGATCTCCGGCGGCCTGTTTATCTTTTCGATCGGCACGATCGGCACGTTTCTCAGTTTTTCCTGGCCCGCTTTCATCGAAAACACTGTCCTGAACCTGCTGACGATCGTCATCACAATACGCATCGCCTCCACCGTTTCGATGTTCTTCCTGGCACCCCGCGTTCCCGAATTGCGGCTGGTACCGCTCGACACCGCCCTGGCGCGGGCTCTGCATACCTGGGTGGTTCTGGTATCCGCCATCGCCGTCATCGCCCTGACGGTCACCGACATCTTCGTTCATCTGGCCGGCAACACGGACGCGCTCGGCGCAACGTTGGCGGTCGCCGTCGCCGCCGGCTCGGCGCTTGCGGCAGCGGTAATTTTGGCCATATGGCACCTGTCGTGGATCATCTACCGGCAATCGGATCACGATGGACCGTCCCGGTCCCGGCGGCAGCGGTTCTGGCCCGGCTACCTGACCATTCTGACCGCCGTGACCTGGTGTCTCTGGCTGCTCAGCGCCACTGAGATGATGTGGACCGTCGTCATTCTCGGTCTGCTTTTTCCGGTGATCCGCCTGCTCAATGGCTGGATAAACTACTTTTTCGACGAGGCCGACGCCAGTCACCTGCACCACCATGATGCCGGCACGCAGATCGCATCGGCCGCTTCGCCCCCGCCCGAAGCTGAAGGGCCGCCGGCCGGCGGCGAGCCACCGCCTTTGGCGCCGGATGGCCCGCAGGCACTGACCACGGAGTCCGAACCCGCCGCACCGCCGGACGCGGCCGAGGCGGATGCCGAAGATGGGGAAAAAGACGAACCGGTGAGTGCGCTGGAGCTCTACCGGCCGGTCGTCCGCCGTTTCGTCCGTTTTGTGGCCATCCTGTGCGCGATTTTCGCACTGCTTGCGGCCTGGGGCGGCAACATCTTCAGCCTGTCAGAATCGCAGACCTTTTCCGGCCGTTTCATCGGCATCATTGCCGACATCATCACCGTCCTGTTGATCGCCGACCTCGTCTGGGTCTGGGCGAAATCCGCCATCGACCGCCGGCTGGCCAATTATGTCCCGCCGCAGGGCAGTGAGGCGCCGGGGCCGGAAGCGCGAATGGCGACCCTGCTGCCGATCCTGCGTGTCACATTGATGGTGACGCTGGTCGCGGTCGTGCTCATGACGATCCTCGCATCGATGGGCATCAATGTCGGGCCGCTTCTCGCCGGTGCCGGTGTCATCGGCATCGCTGTCGGTTTCGGCGCGCAGGCGCTCGTCAAGGACATCGTGTCCGGGATTTTCTTCCTGATCGACGATGCTTTCCGCATCGGCGAATATATCGAAATCGGCGATCTGCGCGGGACCGTCGAATCGATGTCGATCCGCTCGCTTCGGGTCCGCCATCATCTGGGCGCGATCCACACGATTCCCTTCGGTGAACTGTCGTCGCTGACCAATTACAGCCGTGACTGGGTCATCATGCGGCTGGAATTTCGCGTCCCCTTCGAAACGGATCTCAAGCTGGTCAAGAAAATCGTCAAGAAGATCGGCGCCGAGCTGCTCGAGAACGAGGTCTATGGCGCCGGCATCATCCAGACACTGAAATCCCAGGGCGTTCGCCGCATGGAAGAGTTCAACATGGTGGTCGGCGTGAAATTCATGGCCAAACCGGGCTCGCAATGGCTGATCCGGCGCGACGCCTATCAGAAGCTCCGGGACGCCTTCGACGCCAATGGCATCAGCTTCGCCCAACGCAACGTGACCGTCGAGGTTCTCGGCGATCAGCCGCTGGGCGAAGAGGCCAAGAAGGCAATTGCCGGCGCCGCGCAGAACGCCATCGAATCCGCCGCCGGGCCGCAAAAACCGGCACCCGACGAGCCCTGACTTTACACAGCGTCGTGGAAAATCAGACCGAGCACGTGGCGCCGCCCGCTCAGGACGCGGCTGACCCCGTGGCGCATGCGGGTGCGGTAGACGCCCCGTTTGCCGGTGGCCGGCCGCTCGTTGACCGCGAATATCACCGCATGGCCGAGGCCAAGAGGCACCACTTCGGCGCGTGACTGCATGCGCGGGCGCTGCTCCGTCAGGATGAACTCACCGCCGGTAAAATCCTTGTCCGGCGTGTTGAGCAGAATGGCCACCTGGAACGGGAACACATGGTCCCCGTAAAGGTCCTGGTGAAGGCAGTTGTAGTCCTCCGGGCCGTATCGCAAAAGAAGCGGTGTCGGATGGCGCTGGCCCGCCCGGTGGCAGCGGGCGAGATAGGCTGCATGGTCCGCCGGAAACCGGTCCTCGCGGCCCAGCATCTCCAGCCATTGATTGGCGACGGGCGCCAGCCGCTCGTAAAACGCCCGACGCAGGTCGGCAATCAACCCGGGCAGCGGGCCGGCGAAATATTTGTACTCGCCGCGCCCGAACCCGTGTCGCGCCATATGGATATGGCTGCGAAACAGGGCGTCATCGTCATACATATCCTGCAGGGACCGGCAGGCCGACGACTTCAGCAGTGGACCCATCGCCGCAAAACCGCGTTCGTGCAGCGCGGCCGACAAACGGTCCCAGTCAAAGCGATCGAGGTTCACCGGGTCGGGGCCCACGACCCCGACCGGATTTGCGATGGCCGGCGCACTCACGCTGCCGCCTCCCGCGAGATCAGTTCCCGCTTGCGGTCGACGCCCCAGCGATAGCCGGCCAGATTGCCGTCCGTTCGAATGACACGATGGCACGGAATGGCGACGGCAATGCGATTGGCGCTGCAGGCCTGGGCCACGGCCCGCACGGCGGACGGTTTGCCGATCGCCCTGGCGATATCGGAGTAGCTCGCGGTCTGCCCCGCCGGAATGGCCCGCAACGCGGCCCAGACCTTGTGCTGAAATGCGGTGCCGCGAATATCGAGCGGCAGATCGAGATCACCGCGCGGCATTTCGAGATACCCGATCACGGTCGCGATCAGGGTTTCGAACTCCGCATCGCCGCCAACAAGCTCTGCATGCGGAAACCGGTCCTGCAACTGCTTTAAAAGGCTGTCGGCATCCGACCCGAAATCGATGGCACACACACCCTTGTCGGTCGCCGCCACCAGAACGGTGCCAAGCGAGCATTCCCCGACGGCAAACCGGATGCGGACATCACGCCCGCCGTCGCGATACTGCTTGGGACGCATGCCGAGACGGCTGGTCGATTCCTCGTAGAAGCGGCTGCTGGCATTGTAGCCGGCATCATAGATGGCACTGGTGACACTGGACCCGCCGGCGAGCTCGCCGCGCAGCTTTTCGGCGCGGGCCGCCGTGGCATAGGCCTTGGGCGTCACGCCGGTCGCCTCCTTGAACAGCCGGTGAAAGTGAAACCGGCTGACCCCGGCCGCCCTGGCAAGGGCCTCGAGACTCGGTGGTTCCTCGGCCTCCTCGATCATGCGGCACGCCTCCGCAATCATCGCAGCGCGTTCCCGTGCAAGGCCCGGCATGTTGGGGCGGCATCGCTTGCAGGCCCTGAAGCCGGCTTTCTCGGCATCGTCCGGACTGTCGAAATAGGTGACATTCTCACGGCGTGCCGCCTTCGAACCGCAGGACGGCCGACAGTAGATCCCGGTGGTTTTCACACCATAGACGAACCGGCCGTCGGCGCTGCCGTCCCTTTGCTGGACCGCAAGCCAGCGCTCCGCATCCAGTGCCGGATTTGCCGTGGCATTCATATCGGCTGATATCTCAAACATTTTGGACCTCTCATCGCAAGATATTCATCATTGTGATGCACCCTAACCCTGCTTGTTTCGGTCGACACTCCGTCCCTTGCTCTTGAATTCGGGGCGTTCATCTTGAAATCCGCGGTTGCTGCCGCAGATAGGGTCTTCGGGCATCCATTTCAGCCGCTCATCAGATCGTGAAATGCACATGAAGCGATTCCATGTTAGATAGCCCACAACATCGAACCAACAGAGGAACACCGATGAAAACCGCGATTACATCATTTGCATTCATGTTGTCCGCCGGCCTGATGCTCTCTGTACCGGCGATGGCGGCTGGCGGGGGTGACTCCGGCTCAAGTTCGAAAGCGAAGAACTGTAAAAGAGGCGAGGTGTGGAGCAGAACCCAGAATAAATGCGTTGAGCGCAGTTCCAGTCTCGACCGCGATACGATTTACTGGGCCGGGCGCGATCTGGCGGAAGCCGGACGTTACGAGGAAGCCATCGAGGTTCTGTCGATCGGCGCCGACCGGGGCGACAAGCGCATCCTGAATTATCTCGGTTATTCGCATCGCAAGGCCGGCCGGATCGATGTCGGGCTGACCTATTATCGCCAGGCGCTGGAAATCGACCCGCAATATACGCTGGTCCGTGAATATATGGGCGAGGCCCTGCTGCAGAAGGGCGATCTCAAGGGAGCTTTGGACCAACTCGCCGAAATCCGCCGCCTGTGCCAGGGCCGCGGCTGCGGTGAATATCAGGAACTGTCAGGACATATTGCCGACTTCATCAACAACCGAGAAAGCTGACCGCCAACACGGTCCGGCCTTTGTTCGATGGGCAGTCCAGCGCGGGCTGCCCATCGTTGCATTTCGGAAGCGCAATTCAAGATGACAGCGATTTCGCTTCCTGACCACCTGGCGGGTGCTTTCGCAAGACAACAGGAGGCCTGCCGGACGCTGGGCTCGCCATTCAACGCACTGCTGTGTCAGGCGGTTGTGCGATACGGCCTACCGGAATCCCGGACACGTTCGACGCTGGTCGACTGGCAGGGCGATCCCACCGGCGCCGGCGACGCCCTGCCCGTCCGGCTTTGCGGGGCCTTGCACGAACTTGTTCTCACCGAAGCCGAAAGCGGCCTGGGCGGCCTTTATCCGCCGAATCACCACACTGTGAACGCGGCAACGCTGCACAAGGCGATCACGGCGGCCATCACCACCCATGACCGTTTCATCGCAACGCGGCTGCGCATGGCGCCCCAGACCAATGAAGTCCGCCGTTCAACGGCCATCATCGCTACCCTTTTACACATTGCCGCCCGCACCAACCTGCCACTGCAGATTTCCGAGATTGGCGCCAGCGCCGGCCTCAACCTGCGCCTTGACCGCTTTGCCCATGTCATTTGCGGGAAAACCTACGGAGCCGCCGATTCTCCCCTCCGTCTCGAGCCGGACTGGAGCGGCCCGCCGCCGCCGGAGGCAGGTCTTCGCATCGACGACCGCAGAGGGTGCGATCTGTCGCCGCTTGACCTCGATCATGACGGCGACCGGACACGGCTCCTGTCCTATGTCTGGCCGGATCAGCCCGACCGGTTGGAACGGTTGCGGGCGGCGATGGGAATCGCCGATGCCGTACCGGTCCGGGTTGACCGTAAAGACGCGATCGCCTGGCTGGAAGCCCGGCTACGCGAGCCCCGAAACGGGCGCGCCCATGTCCTCTATCACACCATCGCCTGGCAATACCTGCCCGAAGACGCCAAGCGCCTGGGACGCAATATCATCGAAAAGGCCGGTGCGCGGGCAACGCCCAGCGCGCCTCTGTTCCTGCTTGGCATGGAGCCCGACGGGCAATCACCCGGTGCCGCCCTGCGGCTGGATGCGTGGCCGGATGGCACGTCCGTGGAACTCGCCCGGGTGGATTTTCATGGCCGCTGGGTCCGCTGGCGCGAACCCGACTGATCACCACATGGTCTTCTCGGCCCGGCCCTGCCAGGCTTCGTCATAGGGTTTTCCACCGACCTCGCCCTCGCTCATCGCCGCAAGGATCTCGCCGGGCGTCGGCAGCGCCTTCGGGTCGACATGGTTCTCCGGGTCCCACAGCCCCGAGCGGACAATCGCCCGGGCGCACTGGAAATAGACCTCGTCAATGGCAATGACCATCACGCTTCTCGGCGCCTTGCCATTGACCGAAAAACTCTCCAGCAGATCCGGTTCGGCGCTGATTTGAGCCCGGCCATTGACCCGCAGCGCATTGCCCGATCCGGGCACCAGGAACATCAGCGCGACGCGCGGATCGCGGACAATATTGCGCAACGAATCGATCCGGTTGTTGCCGCGCCGGTCCGGAAGCAGCAGCGTCCGCTCGTCGCGAACACGCACGAAGCCTTTCACATCGCCGCGCGGCGAACAGTCGAGCCCTTCCGGTCCGACCGTCGCCAGCGCACAAAACGGCGAGGCGGCAATGATCCGTGCATATTCGGCGGTCATCCGGGGAGCCACCTTGACCAGTGACGGTTTTCCGGGAACCCCGTAAATCGCTTCGAGTTCCTCGGCGGTCCGGACTATGCTCATGCGCTGACACCTCCTGACGTCGCAATCCCGGCGCACCATAGCCGCGCTTCGATGTCAGGAACAGAGGATGATCAGGCCCGCAACGGCCGTCTGCGTTCCTCCCCGGCCGCAACCGGCGGGTCTTGCGCATGTTTTTCGGCAAAGTCCACGATTACCTGCGAAACATCCTGCGCGCCCAGAACGCGCCGATGTCCGTACCCGTCGGCCCAGAAGACATCGACATGCGGCCCTGCCCCGACGATCCCGTAGGCATGGTCCACGGCGACCTCCTTGTCGTCATGGGCATGAACGACGAGCGTCGGAAGCTTCAGCGCGGCGATCTGGCGCGCGGCGACGAATGTATCGAGCGGGCGGCCGGTCAGCCGTCTGACTTCCTCGAACAGCGCCAGCCTGCCCCTGTCGCGCAGTCCGATCCAGCCGGCAAACCAGTCGAAGATCTGCGGCAAGGCGTTGGGCGCGGAGATAGTCACCAGCCTTTCGGGCGTTCGTGGCGGCACGCCGCAGACCGATCCACAGGCGGCATTGACGACAACGGCGCCACCAAAGGAATGTCCGACCATCATGGCAAACGGGCCAAACTGCCGCCAGGCCGCATCGACCGCCTCGACGGCGAGAGCCATATTGAGCATTCGTCCGGTCGATGCCCCGTGCCCCGGAAGGTCCAGCGCCACGACCGCCCGCCCGGAAGCCCGCAGTCCTTCGACCAGTGACAGCATATGCTCGGAGCGCGATCCCCAGCCATGAACCACCAGCACCGTTTCCGACGCCTGGGCCACCAGCGGATCGAACCGATAGGCCGCAACGGCGCCATTCGAAATGGGCAGAATAACCCGTTCGGCCCGTTCCATCAGCGGCCGGGCCTCATCCAGACGCTTTTGCGCGTTCTTCGATGCCGGCTTGCGGCTCGGCGTTCTGCTGAACAGCCGAAACGCCAGCCGGCCGGCGGTATCCGGCGCCAGCCTTTCGCCGGCGGTGAAACCAAGACGGATGACCTTTTCAAGCAATGATGGCATAGTCAGGGTCCAATGATAAGTTCAACCATGAACATAATTGTACAACTATGAACAAAAATCAAGGTCTCCCATGGGACAATCCGCGTTTCAAGAACTGGATCGCTGTTGCCCGGGCCAGCCAGATCATCCACCAGAAACTGGCCAAGGCGCTGACCGCGCTGGATATCAAGGTTCCGCATCTCGATATTCTGGCCAATCTCTACCGCTTTGAGGGCATCTCGCAGCAGGATCTGGCGCACAAGCTCCTGGTCGGCCGGTCCAATATCAGCATGCTGCTGCCGCAGATCGAAAAACGCGGACTGATCGAGCGCCGGCCCGACGACCGCGACAAACGCATCCTGCGGCTTTATCTGACCGAAAAGGGGCGCGAAATTACCCGCAAGGCGCTGGCCATGGAACTGGAACTGATTGAACATTCCATGTCGACGACGACGGTTGAGGAATGCAACCATGTCGGCGAAATCATGAACCGGATGATCCGAAAAATGGAAGAATTCGAGCCCTGAGCAAGCAATCTAGCGCGGCGTGTCGGCCCGATCGCGCGTCATGCCCTTGGCCTCGAGTTCCGCCAGATAGCCGGACCAGCGTTCATCGAACTGCGAGCCGAGTTCCCACAGATACACCCATGTGAAAATGCCGGTATCGTGCATATCGTCGAATGTGATCTTGACGGCATAGTGGCCGACCGGATCGACGCCGAT